>JAKSDI010000072.1 GCA_022360175.1 Chitinophagales bacterium | reverse complement strand
CACTTCTACTGTTACGGTACAAGTGCTTGTATTATTAGATTGATCTGAAACATGAAGTGTGATAGGTAAATCCCCAACTTCACCACATCCAAGATTGCTCATCTCACCAGCTGGGGACCCGGAAGTCGTTTTCACCATAAATAGGCTTAAATCCTCATTTTCAGTACAGTTGTCGGTACTTCCTCCGTCCAATTGTATAGCTAATAAAGGAGATTCTGACAAACCAATGGTTAAGGAGGGCACACATACAGCAGTAGGGGGCGAATTATCAACCAAAGTGACCACCTGCGTACAAGTCGATTCATTTCCGCTGTCATCTGTTACTAATACGGTAACCGTTTGAGCTCCTGTCCCTGAAAGGGTAAAGGTAGGACTAGGAGGAATATCGATACTGATCCCTCCACTCATATCCGAAAAGCCAGGCCGTAGAAAGGTAAAATTACCACAGTCATCGCTCGAACCAGCATCGAAATCGCTGGCGGGGAAGGAAGCCTTACAATTATTATTAACATTTACCGTAAGGTCTTTACATATAGCTGTAGGAGGTGTTACATCATTTACGTTGACCTGAAAGGAGCAGGTCTCTACAAGTGTACCAACATACATGCTAAAAATCACCTCTGTGACACCGACACCAAAGATACGATCTGGAGGGTTAAAGCCATCAAAAGGCCCTTCGTTAGTCACTTGCCCAGTAGCATCTGTATATTCAAAATCAACTTCCACATTATCATAGCAAGCGAAGAAAATGGTGTTGTAATTACTACCGGATAAGAAATACTCACAGTTGTCCTCTGGTACCAAATTGCGGTTTACATCATCCAGGCATATAAAAGGTTGGTCGTCTCTAAAATTGCCTGATAAGGATACCGTGAATGTACAAGTCTTTGGGTCAGTAAGAAAATTGGCTCCCAAAGTGTAGGTAACCGTATTGGTCTCAAAAGCAAAAGAAGTATTTGGCATAAAGCCTGTACCGCTTTGGTATACACTTCCATTGGCATTGCTTATCTCGTAGGAAAGGTCGAATACACAAGGGGCACTTGCCATAGGGATCAATTCTTCACTTGATACAATTGCTGGACAAGCATTGACATTGTCAATACTTACTACTACATCATTTGGACAAGTGATTGAGGGCAGTTCACTACCTCCTGTAATCGTCACACTAACATCACAAGTTCCTTCATTGGCACTTTCATCTTCTGCTACAATGCTTATTGTTTGTGTGCCAATATCCTCACACGTAAATACTTCTTGAGTAGCATAGAGTTCTGTTTGTGTTCCACAACCATCAAAGAAGGAGGTAATAATAGTAGAAGGATCGAGTACATAAGGTGCTCCCAGAGATACAGATGCGGTGATAGGTGTGGTATTACACGTAATTGTAGGAGCAGTATCATCAATCACATCTATCACAGCGGTACATTTATTGGTGAAGCCAGATGCGGTTACTACTACCAGAGATACCGTATTTTCACCCAGTTCATTACAAGATACGGCAAAGGTTTCTTCAAGGCTTGTCCCAATTTCAAATCTTAAAAAAAACAACTCATTGGCAGTGCTTCCATCATCTATTTGGTCTGGGACCAACACTGCTATTCCTCCATTTAAGGTAACTTCCAAGTCTTGACATTTCGCATTTGCCCCTCCGATGCTTGATTCAAATTGGTAGGTAATTCGACCATTATCGGGGCTACCATCTGCATTACCATCTCTTTTATCTGGAAAGGCTGCAGCAGCGTTTACATAACTCCCGCCACCACCACCACGAGCAGTATCGCCACCACCACCGCCGGAATAGCCACCGCCGCCACCGCCACCAGCAGTTGTTAAAAGATTACCAAATGAACCGGAGCCACCGCCGCCATATCCAAAGCCCCCCCTAATATTTTTATCATCTATACTTTGGATCCCCCCCGATCCTCCATCAAATCCTCCTCTACCTCCAGCTTCTTTCAATTTTTCATTTTGCCCTTTAGTAAACATGCCACCACCGCCACCGGCTCTACGAATGGTAGTATTTCCATCATCTGCTATAATTGCGCTACTCCCTCCACTACCACCGCATCCTCCATTTCCTCCACGCGAACCATCACCATCGTTACCACACTCTTCTGCTCTACCATTTTTCCCTCTGGTTGCTCCAAATCCGGAGCCATAAGCGCCACCACCACCACCAGCTATCATAAGTACAACCCAACACTCATCAGCATCCTCTAAACTAATAGCAGGATTCAAACAAGTAATATCGGCATCCTCTGCTTCTGTATATAAAACGGCTGTACCGCCACCGCCACCTGATCCACTTACTCCATTACGCGTTTGGCTTTCACCCCTTCGCCCCACCACAAATCGAATACGCCCTCCGGGTTTGAGCTGACCAGTTCCCGTTCCTATAGCAAAAGTTCCTTCTGTACTGGCTCCACCTCCACCTTTCGCTTTAGTAAAGCTGTTCACCCTTCGCTTTCCACCATCTCCTCCTTTTGCTAAGAAGGAAATAGCAGAATATCCATTTAGGTTTCCTGTCTCCGGAATGGTAAAGGTCTCTATACTGCCAGTATAATCAATTTCGTAAGTGGCACCATCGGCGGTCAGCGTTTGTGCCGTAGCTTCATTTGTAAGAGTAAAAATGCATAAAATATGTAGTGCTAAAATTGCCTTTATAAGAAAGTCACGATATTTATCCTGCCCCCATGCATAACCAAAGCGATAGACTTCCCCGTTGGTTTGGGTGGTATATGAGTTTTGACCGGACAAAACATTCGTAATTATAAACGAGAGAAAACCCAATCCTATAATTTGGTTAATAAAGTAGCGTACATTCTTCATAAGATCAATAATTCGTTGTTGATTTGGCAAATGCCTGCCAATTCATTTGATTATAAACCCCACCGGTAGTGTATCATTCAATTTATTTCACAACCAGCGTAGTTAATGGCGCTAAGATACCTCAAGAGAAAGGAAGAGAACCGCCAAAAAAGGGAAAAAAACTGCCAAACAACTTAGGAAGCTGGCTATATCTTCACAGTATATTAATTCGCTACCTCATAACCAGGTATCTCTCCGAGAACATATTTTATATTTAATGTTTGATCTGTTGCCGGTGTAGGACGCAGGATTTTTGGAATAGTCAAACCACTTTCATCATATTTTATCCATTCATTTTGGTAAACCTGTATGCTTGTCAATACAACTATTTTATTAAAAGCTTTGCTATCAGATATCGATAGTTCAACAGATTTATCAATAATATTTTTTGAAGGATGGTGATGATTTATAAATGATTGATTGAAATGTAAAAGCGTGTTTATTGTCTTATAGCGATCTCCGGTTCCGGTAGCAATCCTATTGATATTCATATATGCCAATTCCAGCTTAATGCATTCAGGTATTATAATAGCAGAAGGAGGAAGCTGATTTACAAGATTCAACATGATAGGCACTTGCGGTTCCTTCACCAGTGCATGTTGCATGGTCTCACTAATCAGTATATCTATAGCATCTTTAATTTTATAGCTGATAGCATCTTCATTTATAATTTTGACGATGTATTTTTCAAAACCAAGCTTTGAAACCACCTTTTTCAAAAAGGCCACACTACCTGGGTTTATTTCCAAAACAGTGAGCTGAAGCTGGTGATCCGAGTAAGTAGCTAATAAAGGCAGCAGTAAGGTGGCAAAAGGCCCAGATCCCGCATATAAAACATGGACAGCCCCCTCTTTTTTATCCAACTTATCATCAACTGCTTTAAAAGCTCCTCGTATGAATTGCCTGGTTCTCATTATATCATCAACACAACGAGCTGCCCAGGTAGTACCTATTGCAACTCCATTTCCAGATTGGATATTCTTTCTGTTCGCAATATCTTCCAATTCTATAGTCGACAATTCCAGGAGTAGCGTTTTGTACTCCTCCATTGTATTTAATAATACCTGATAATCCAGTTCGTCTGCTAAAATGACTTCGGCAATTTTTCTGAGTTGAGTTAGGTGTTTATCCACGGCCTTACCTATTATGCGTTTTTTAAGAAGGTATTTAAATTAATTTCGTAAATCTTCGATTCGCTTAATCCCTAATTGCTCTGCCTGTTCTGCTCTCATCATCAAGGCATACGTATTGTTAAATCCCAGGGGCTCCAGCCATTGGACCTCATAAAGCTTTGCAAATTCTGCTTTTACATGATCATAGACTGCCTGATTGTCTGCTATCATCTCTTGCACTTTATCTTTGGGAGTATCTAATAGTACCTGCAATCCTGTACCAGTGTACTCTGCATATAAGTCTACTTCGCCATTAAGCAGCGCATCAAAACATATTTTAGTGCCTCCCAGGCCAGGCTTCACACTAACATCCAGATCGGTATAGGCATTGATCAATTGCTCAAAAAGAGCTACTAAAATATATTGCTCTGTAAATATCTTAGAAGCCAGGACGACTTCTTCTCCCCCCTGAGCACGATCCGGTTTCCATAGCCCTCTTTCTTTTAAAAAGGAGATAGCTACCTCTTCTGGCGATTTCTTTTCGAAATCTACCTGATAATTAAGTTGGGTCATTGTCGGATCATCAATTTGCCCACTTAGCAAATCAATGGCAGCCAATAGCTCAGGATATTTCTCAGCCGTTTCTACACGTATAATAGGGGTACAATAATAGGGTGGAAAAGCATGGCGATTATCTTCCAATATTACCAGATTATATGCCTCTATACGGCCATCTGTAGAATAACCACTTATCACATCCACTTCTTTTTCGTATACCGCTCTGTACATCAAAGAATTGTTGATGATCGTAGTATTGAATTCAAGGCCATAGGTGGTCGTTACGTTTTCATAACCATCTGGGCGCCCCATAAATTCGGGAGGAAATCCACCTGCCCAGCCCGGAGCATAAGCTTGTGGCAAAAAATACGCGCTGGAAAGGATCGGAATTATTAATAATAATGCACGAGGCCATTTTCTGATTTGACGCCCCTCCATCCGCTGAAAGTATCCTAACAACTGATCAAATAAAACAGCCAGCATAGCCGCAGGAAGTGCCCCGGCAATAATCATCGCCCCATTATTCAATGCGATACCACCAAAAATAAATTCTCCCAGCCCCCCGGCTCCAATATAAGCAGCCAGAGTAGCTACTCCTACATTGATCACCGTAGCAGTACGCAAGCCTGCAAAGATTACAGGTAACGCCAGCGGCAATTCTACTTTTTTCAATAATTGCTGATTGGATAAACCTATTCCCAATGCTGCTTCTTTTACCGCTGAAGGAACTCCCTGTATGCCTGTATAGGTATTGCGCAGGATGGGTAAGAGTGCATACAAGAATAAAGCAAAGATAGCTGGCTTAACTCCTATACCCATAAAAGGAATTAGAAACCCTAATAAAGCTATACTGGGTATGGTTTGCAGTATTCCGGCAAATCCTAATACCCCACCCGCTAATTTGGGTTTACGGCTTATCCATATGCCAGCAGGAATAGCGATTAGACTAGCAATTAATAGTGACACAAAGGTAAGTCCTATGTGTTCTAATACTTGCTCCAACAGTTTCTCCCGGTTTTCCGAAAGGAAAGCAAAAAAGAGGTTGATAGATTCCATTAGCCCAAGCCATTTTTAAATAATTCGAATAACTGGCTCCGATCCGCATAACGTATCTCTCCATTCATACTAACTGAGATAGAATGATTCGTTTGCTTACCCAAGATATAAATAGCGTGCAACAATGCTGCGGATGCATCCATTTTCAGGATTGTTCCCTGAGCAGGCATTTCCAAATTGAGTTGATAGAATACATCTTTCAATTTCAGCGCGCGTAGTTCCAGGCGTTCTGCCTGATCTGCAATAAAAGTCTTCACAAACTCATTGGCAGGATGGGTCAGCAATTCCCGTGGTGGTGCCAATTGCTGTATGCTACCTTTATTTAATATTGCTATATGGGTCCCCATTTCAAAAGCTTCTTCAATATCATGGGTTACCATTACAATAGTTGTTGCCTTGAGTGCTTCCAATTCCATAAAATCACGTCGCAATTGTTGTCGAGTTAGTGGATCTAAAGCACCAAAAGGTTCATCCATCAAGAGAATAGGCGGCCTGGCGGCCAACGCCCGGGCAATACCAACCCGTTGCTGCTGCCCCCCACTTAGTTGATCAGGATATTTATGAGTGTACTGATTTGGAGGAAGGCCTACCTGTAGGAGTAATTCTTCAACACGCTGATTAATTTCAGATGCCTCCCATTTCAATAAACGAGGAACAACTGCAATATTTTCTGCTACGTTATAATGCGGAAATAAGCCAACATTTTGAATAACATATCCCATATTCCTTCGCAATTCCTCTACCTCTAAAGTATTTGCATCCTGACCATCCACCCAAACACTTCCATGAGTAGGCAATACTAATTTGTTGAGCATTTTTAGTGTTGTCGTTTTTCCACAGCCACTGGGGCCAATCAGCACTAAAGTTTCTCCCTTTCCCACTGTAAAGGAAACATTATCTACTGCTATAAAATTTCCGAAATGGCGAGTTAGTTTCCTGGCTTCTATCATTCAGTATAGGTATGGCTTGTTGAAATTCAAAAAATAACCACCGATTTCTAGACACAGGTATCAGTAAATTTACGGTGGGGTCCACGAATTACTCGAATTGCACGAAAGCTATCAGAATTTGTGAAATAAGTGCTATTAGTGGACCTACTCTTAGAAGACTTTACCTTTGTTAATCAAACTAGCTATAGTAGCCTCACGGCGACTAATTATTTAATCACAACAAGCCAAACATACAAAGCATATGGCATAAAAAAAAGGAGAACCCATTAATTGAGTTCTCCTCATTTGTTTCAATTGTCAGTTTGTCGGGGATTTCTTAAGATAGAGTCGGGATAATTTAGAGCGTGTTTGGGAATTTGTTCTTTGAGACGATTTTGTCCCTAATTGGGTTGGATGAGGCATGAATGAGCGAACTCGTAGAGCCAAAGTCTTGAAGACTTTTGAGCGAGTGAACCGCTAGCGGATGGGCTGCCTATTTTAGCCATCCGCGTGCCGCCGTAGCTTTAGCGGAGGAGCAAGCTAAATGAGCGTTCTTCCAACAAAATACAAACCAATTAGTGATGAAATAAGTCCTATTAATAAATCCCAAACATGCTCTTATCTAATACTTACATTAAATGCTCCTTCTGTAGCCACTGTTGTATGAGCAGGGTCTTCATAGTCTACTGCAATGAAACTAAAGGTTCCCTTTAAATTAAGTCCATCAAAGGATTCTATCGTTACCTGTCCAGAACCTCCTTCCAGGAAAGTAGCATAATCATGGCCATCCAGGCTTACTAGTGAAAAAGCCGCTTCTGGATTGGTTTCAAAGTTGTAAGTACCCGCTACTACTTCCTTTTGTACTGAAATGTAGATCACCTCTTCCTGATTCAGAGAATTAACGCCATAAATATTAATGTGGGTATCAAAATCAACCGCATAAGCATAGAGGTCTTCAGCAACAAAAGGATTGTCGTCCATCATTACGGAAAAGTGGGCGCCACCACCCTGCGCATCATCATCGCCATCTTTCTTACAACTGGTAAACAGGCTGGTAGTAAATAGAAGTGCTAAAGAATAAATCATAAGGTTTTTCATGGTAATAAATCTTTTGGTGTTAATTGTTTTCTTTGACGATGCAAAGATGCACACCAAAAAGGCTGAAAAACATTTGATTGTAGTGAAATGGGAAACTTAAGTAGTGAAACGGTTTGCTTAAGATGCAAAGAAAAAATTTATTGATTAATGGCTTGTTCCATTACCACTTTCAGGTTTTGGGTATCCCAGGGTTTAAGCACAAAACTACGAATTTTACCTTCTTCAACTGCCCGGTCCAGTGGTTCTGTTTCGCTATAGCCTGTAACAATGATGCGTGCTAAAGCAGGATATTTTGCCATGACATGCTCGCAGAGCTCAAGGCCTGTCATAGCAGGCATGCGTTGATCAGATACGACCAGGTCAATGTCTTGCTGTTCTAGAAAGGAAATGGCTTCTTCTCCCCCATTGACTGTATAGACATTAAAGAAACGGCGAAAGACTGCTCTAAAAGCCAATAGGTTTTGCTGTTCATCGTCTACGTATAGTATGTTGTATTTTTTTTCCATTACCGTACAATGTATATCCAAAGATACACCCTTAGACAGCTTTATCCAAAGCGAATACAAGTATTTTAGAGCGCTGCTGATTCCTTTACAGGCAATTCTATCAGCATCTCTGTCCCCTTTCCTATTTCACTATTTATTTGAATGCTTCCACTGTGCTGCTCTACAATGCCATAACTAATATAAAGCCCTAAGCCAGTACCCTGCCCTACCTCTTTAGTAGTAAAAAATGGATTAAATGCATTCTTTTGAGCTTCGTCGCTCATTCCATTGCCACTGTCTTTAAACGACAAACATATCGTGCTTCGGCTTGTATCATAGTAGCTTGTAATCACGATTTCACCTTCTTCACCTACTGCATGTATAGCATTGTCCAGAAGATTGACAAAAACCTGACTCATCTTGCCTGGTTGACAATACATTTTTGGAATGTCTCCAAAATCTTCATGTATTAAAACCTTGTCAGAAATTTTATTCTTGAGGATTAGCAAAGCAGATCGAATTGCTTCATGTAAATTAGAAAGTTGATATTCACGATCACCAGTACGGGAATACAGATGAAGTGCACTGATAATATCCTGCGTTCTATGAGCACCTATTTCTATACTTTTTATGAGCTCTGCTAGTTCGCTTTTGATATAGGTTAAATCCAGACGTTGTGCACATTCCAGTATAGCTGTTAGATGTATCTGTTGATCCGGCTCTGATTGTAATTTTAATACCAGGTCTATAAGTTCTCCTAAATCTTCAACATCCATTTTTAAGGCTGAAATACTTGCCGTAATGAAATTAACAGGATTATTGATTTCATGGGCTACCCCAGCAGTAAGTTGTCCCAATGAAGCCATCTTTTCTGCTTGTATTAGCTGGGTTTGCGTCTCCTTAAGATTACTATATAAAGTATCCGTTTTTTCTTTTTCTTTCTTCAGTTCGTCGTAAGCTTTCTTTCGGCGCCGGTTAGCAAAATAGACAAACAAGATTGCCAGGACAGCCAATACCAGCCCCAGAAATAATAATATACGTAAGCTTCTGTCTCGCTGCTGTTTTTCCTGTAATAAATCAATCAGATACTCCTTTTGTTGTAGATCGTAACGCGTTCTATATTCTGCCAGTTTTTTATTTGAATCCTCAGAAATCAACGAATCTTTTACACTAACCAGCAATTTACTATAGCGTATAGCAGATTGTAAATCGCCAAGATTCTCTGTCAGCCGAGCGAGCATTTCATACACTTTTTTCAACCCTAATCTCGTATTAGACTCCAGAAACAGTGCTTCTGCTTTTCTCAGCCTTTTGATAGCTAATAATCGATTTCCTTCATGCTCGCTCAGATAAGCCAAATCGAGATAAATCCATCCTTGAGAACCAATATTATCGATATTTTGGGCTATTTCAAGTGCTTTATCGAATTCTTCTTCTGCTTTTACATAATCTGATTGATCGTAATACAGCTGCCCTAATAAGCGATAGGTATTCATCAAAAAGTGCTGATTTCCATCTACTGCAAAACGCTCCAGCGCTTGATCATAGTAATAAATAGCCTCTTCATACTGCTGTTTTCCAGCATAGACTCTACCTATATTTCGTAAAGAAAATCCAATATTTTGAGGCCTTATGCCGGATAACTCATTCTTTATCTCAAGTGATAATTCAAAATTTTCCAATGCTTTATCCAATTCACCTAATTCCAAATATACGTTACCAATAGAACCATAGGATCTTCCAAGGCGATGGCGGGGGGCATTGTATCGTTGTCTGTATTCCAATGCTTTCAGCTGTAGTTCCAATTGTCGATCAAGGTAACCCTGATCCAGCAGGGCATATCCAAGCAGATCCAACGCATTGGCAACAGCCAGTGAATCTCCTCCTTTTCGGAAATAAGGAATTGCCCGATCAAAAGAGACTTCTGCTTCGACCCACCTTCCTCTGGCCATATTAGCCAGGCCATGTGAAATATATGCTTCCCCTATTGTCAAAGGCATTTGATTAGAATCTGCCTTTGCAAATATTTCATCTACTACTAAGAGAGTGCTATCCGGCTCGGATGCAGAAAAAGATCGAGCTATCACATTTTTTTGATGTAAAACAATGGATTCATGCTCTCCACGGAGGTATATTTTTTGTCCATAAAGGAAAAAAGATGGACAAAATGATACCAAAAAGGCTAGAGCAATATGCTTTTTTTTCATAGGGTGTAGCTAAATATTGCGACAACAAAATACCTTTTTCCCGTTTTTAATCGGCATAAGAAGGCAGTGAACTGGGATAATTGTGCAGCCAAATGGCATATGCCTATAGTATATCATACATATCTGTAGAAAAAAGCCCGAACCCTGGCAAATGCCAGAATTCGGGGAAATCTGTAAAATCTATTCTCAAAAGTTCTATATACCAACCATTTACGTACTAGTGTTTAAGTAACTGACGAACATATTGCTGCCCGTCTACTGTCAATACCACATTATAGTTTCCTGCTGGCAATTGAGAAGTAGTTATACGCATTGTTTGCTCACCATTTAATCGCTCTTCAGGAGATAACGCTTTTAACAACTGCCCCCTACTGTCAAATAATTCTAAAGTAACCCGAGCCGGTTCTTCCAAACGGAACATAATATTAGCAAAGTTGGTAACTGGATTAGGATACGCAACTAGACGAATATCATTCACTGCCGGAGCATCTACAGATGAAACCGGATTAGTACCTAAAAGCAACAAATCATCAATGATGATGTAATTGTCGTCATCCGAATCATGGACAATTGTCAGGTAAATTGTTTGTCCAGCATAAGCAGCCAGGCTCACACTATGGGGCTCTAAAATACCTACATAAGCGGTACTGGTAGAATCCTCCAGGAAGAAATAGTCATTTAATGTATAACGATCTGCATGTATATATCCATCGGCAGGAGCATACAGAAAGCTATCTACATTCAGGGCATTTATAGCTACATCGGATGCACCATTAGGCAGCGGTGGAATCATTTGTTGTACACGCTCTAATGTATCCGTAAAATCGCTTGGTAAATTGCCGGTAGTGGAAACCAGGACAGAGTAGCCATCCATATAACGAGGCCCCTGGCGAGGAGCTGATTTCCAATGGAAGGTTGCCTGATCATCTATGATTTGAATAGGCGGAGTAATCAACCAGTTGCGGTTCCCATCCAGAAAGCCAGAAAGCCAGGAAGAGCTGGCAAAAACGAAGTTACTATCTGCAGCGGGGATACTATCTGCAAAAGCCTGAACCAGACTGACATCAATATACCAGTCTTGGGGGCGGGAGTTCGCATCCTCTAAAAAATCTTCATCATAATTCACCCATGTCGTATCTGCTCCCAGTGGAAATTCTACTGGTGTAGGGCTCAATATCTGATCTTGAAAATCTTCATGCAGAAGTGTGTCCATTTGCCCAATTAAAGTAAAGGGCAACATCAATAAAATAATTGCAAGTGTTTTGTAAATACTAGCCATAATATTAAGTTTTATAAAAAAATCATACTATCCAAGCCTGTACATATACGTACAGAAAAAAGTCTTACTGATTTAGGAGTAACAGCGGGTGGGTGCGGGTGAGTAATACTAAAACACTTATAAAGGAATCCCTTTATGGTATAATTTCAATTGATGGTTTTATGGTAGGAGATAAAGATATAAAAAAATGATTTTGTCACCATTTTTTTAACCACTTGTCTAAAGTTTTATGTTTTCCGCAGATCGTATTCCTATATTTGGCGCATGGGAAATTGGCAAAATTTCATTAAAACAAGATTACTACAATCCTGGCGTTTCATACGAGCTGCAGGCTGGATCACCCTTATTGCATTGCCTCTTGTTTTCATCTTTTACCTCAGTTTTCTCGATCGGCTAAAATCTGCTTCGCCATTAGAAATTGCAGGCATTTCATTGCTCATTCCTATTACATTACACTTTGGCAGAAAGGATCGGAAGTTTCTTAAAAAACATGGATATGCTCTACCATTACTTTTCACCTTAGAGTATCTTATGCTAGGGAGCCTGATTACTGTACCTGCTATTGCACTTTACGGACAGCTAGCAGCACTCCCCTTTCTTGCTCTTGGTAGCTTCTTGTTAGCCTTATTACCTGCTTTATCTTCGAAGATTAAAGGACAACGCCCATGGCAATTATCATTTATCCCACTCGCTGCTTACGAATTTAAAGCGGGGTTTCGTCAATATGGCTGGTTGCTTCTATTGATGATTTTATTGGGATTAATCGCATCCAAGTGGGTAGCTCCTCCTTTAATAGCTATTCTTATCAGCACTTCCTTGCTGCCCAATATCTACAATTACTGCGAGCCAAAAGAGTGGATGGAAAACAGGATGTTACAAGCAGGGAGCCTGGTCAAAGTAAGTTTATTGCATATAGGAATATGGCTGCTTTTTTTGTCTCCACTAGGTATCGCATTTCTTTTGTTTTCTAATGAGTATTGGTATTTATTATTGGTAAGCAACCTAATTTCTGTTTTCTATCTTTTATTTGCTATTTTTTATAAATACGCAAATTACTGGCCTGGCAGAAATAAATTACATACAGGCCTGGTTTCTGCATTTATGTGGATTGGCCTAAGCATTCCTTTTACTGCCCCTATATGTATCATTTATGTCATTTTACTTTACAGAAAGGCCAAAATTCGGCTTGCTTTCTTTAAAACCTTATAACAAGACATGCTGGAAATAAACAATATTAAAGTTTCATACGGCGAACACGAAGTGCTTAAAGGGGCTTCCCTAAAAGTACTTAAAGGAACTGCACATGGCATACTAGGTATGAACGGAGCTGGTAAAACTACTTTTTTTGAAACGCTCTATGGCCAGCTATCAAAACTGGAAGGCAGTTGTATTTTTAATGATGCTCCTCTCACTCGAAACGATATTGCTTATCTGGAATCAGAGAGTTATTTCTACCCATATATCACAGGGAAAGAATACCTTTTGCTTTGCGCAAATAAGAACCCTGACTTTAATATCACAGAATGGAACGGGCTTTTCAAACTCCCGCTACAGCAGCTTACTGAAACTTACAGTACTGGCATGAAACAAAAGCTGGCACTCATGGGTACACTGGCAACAAACCGCCCGATTATCATCATGGATGAGCCTTTTAATGGCGTAGATTTAGAAAGTAGTGAGATTATTTATCAAATAATTGACTTTCTTAAGACCCAGGAAAAATTCCTGCTCATCAGTTCTCATATTATGGAAACACTAACGCATACCTGTGATCAGATTAGCCACTTACATGACGGACAGTTCATTAAAACCTATCAGAAAGAAGCATTTCCTCAAATGCAACAATTACTCAGAAAACAATTACAGAGTAACATACAAGGAGCCTTAAACAGGATACAAAATCTCTAGATTCTTGTTTCTACCTGATAATTATTTCTATCCGGGGCATTTCGCGACACCATTTCTGCCAGAAAGCCAGTCACAAAAAGCATGGTGCCAATAATCATGCAAGTGAGTGAGATATAGAAGTAAGGATTATCTGTTACTAATATTGCTGGCAAGCCCTTTTGCAGGTAATATAGCTTAGTAATCCCAATATAGCCGGCAGCACAAAATCCCAATACAAATATGATACTCCCCAATACTCCAAAGAAGTGCATGGGCCGTTTACCAAATTTGGAGATAAACACAATGGACAATAAATCCAGAGGCCCTCGAATAAAACGCTCTATGCCAAATTTAGTAACACCATATTTTCGTTCCTGATGTTGGACTACCTTCTCTCCTATGTTTTTGAAACCTGCCCATTTAGATAAAACTGGAATATAGCGGTGCATTTCCCCATACACTTCAATACTTTTCACTACCGCTTTTTTATACGCTTTAAGGCCACAATTGAAATCATGTAATTTGATCCCAGTCATTTGTCGGGCGGTCCAGTTATAAAATTTACTAGGCAGATTTTTAGTG
>JAKSDI010000125.1 GCA_022360175.1 Chitinophagales bacterium | reverse complement strand
GGCAATTTGGGCAAGTGATTTCATAGCTTCCCCAATCACAGATTGTTCTGAACCTGTAGTGTACTCGATGAACAGAGTAGGAGAGCCCAAGAACATCGATTCTACAGGTATTGTACTGACATGTGCAGACTTAGGTACACTGGTAGTAGAGATCTGGGCATGGGACGCAGCAGGTAACTCTGATTTCTGTGAGACCTATATCAATGTACAGGATAATATGGGTAATTGTACAGGCAGTAGCCCAGCTATAGCCGGAGCAGTGGAAACAGAGTATGAAGCCCCAGTAGAGGATGTGACAATCAGCTTGAGCGGGCAGGGTGCTGCTTCCATGCAAACAGGTGCAGATGGAACATACAGCTTTGCAGGGCTGGTAGAAGGCTATGATTACACCATCATTCCAGAGCGGGATGGTGATTATCTCAATGGTGTATCCACCTTTGATTTGGTATTGATCAGCCAGCATATCCTTGGAGTACAGCTACTGGATAGCCCCTATAAGCGTATCGCAGCAGATGTGAACAAGTCAGAGTCGATCACTACCCTGGATTTGATCCAGTTACGTAAGTTGATCTTGTCGATAGATACCGAGTTTTCCAACAACACGAGCTGGCGTTTTGTAGATGCAGCTTATGTATTCCCGAATCCACAAGACCCATGGCAGGAAGTATTCCCAGAATTGGTGAATGCGAATGACTTGTCAGAGTATGGTATTGCAGGGTTGGATTTCATAGCAGTGAAAATAGGGGATGTGACAGAAGATGCCGAGACTACTAGCTTACTGGCAGTGGAAGGCCGGACTGTAGAGAGCACTCTTTACTTACAGGCAGAAGAAGTGGCGATGAAAGCAGGACAGGAGTATACCACCAACTTCACTATAGAAGAGCTGCAGAGCCTCTATGGATATCAGGCAACACTGAACTTCAACACAGAAGCAGTGGAGCTGGTGGATATCCTGGAAGGAGTAGCTAGTGAAGACAACTTCGGTTTCACTTATTTGGATGAAGGCCTAATAACTACAAGCTGGAATTGGGTACCAGATACAGAAGAGGAACTACCAACTACCGTAATGTACAGTTTGGTACTAAGAGCAAAAGTTGATGTTAACTTAAGTGAAGTGATGAGTGTGAGCTCTCGCATCACCAAGGCAGAAGCTTATGCAGTAGATGGCCAGTTCATGGATGTAGGCTTGTCATTTGGTTTGTCTACACCAGTAGCCAAAGCAGATCAGTTTGAGTTGTATCAAAACCAGCCAAACCCAGCTAATGGAGAAACACTGATCGGCTTTAACCTACCAGAAGCAGCAACAGCTACAATGACAATAAGTGACATCACAGGAAGGGTGATCAAGCTGATCCGCCTGGATGCTGTGAAGGGATACAACTCGGTGGTGATTAATGCTCGTAATTTACCGAAAGGAGTATTGCAGTACACGGTGAAAGCAGGTCAATACACCGATACGAAATCTATGATTATTACGGAGTAATTTATTGGGATTATGGAGAGAGTTGAACGTCACTCGTTTGACTCCTCCTTTTTATTAACTCTGTTTACAAATAATGTATTAGACAATATCCAACTTCGAAACATAAATTCTAGTGACTATGATTTGGTACCGGGTGTCTTCTTTGGAAGCACCCGGCTTTTGTTTATCATATTATCACTATTGCTTTGTAAAGCATCAAAAAACGAGTAACCTGTGGTATCTTTTATGCTTACTCTTTGTTAGAGAACCCCTTGCGTAGCGCTGCTATGCGTGGGAACCTCCGCCTTCTCGCCTGCCAAAGTCTTGACGGCGGGCAGGGATTAAGCATAAAATTCACAGACATTTCACTCATCCTTTCACACTTGACAAAGCACTATGAATTCATTATTGTATGATTATTGCAAATCCATAATGATTACCTTGTTGATCCATGACCTTTAACCAGTAAGGGCCTTCAGGGAGAGTAGGTAAACGCAGGCTTTGTAGATGATTTGAGGTAGGGGTCCACTTAGTTACTTCCTGCCCAGAGGTGTTGACTAGTTCTATTTTACTAAATTGGTCTTGCACCTCCATATTTTTGAAAGCTAAGATGAGATATTCACTTGCAGGATTAGGATAGCATATAAGCTGGTTGTTCTGATCTGTTATAGTGGATTGAATATCTATAGTGTTCTCTACGATATTGGTTACAAGGCCGGCTTGTCCATCGAAATAGATAATTGCCTGATTTTTAATACTCGTACCTGTTGACAATCCTTCCTTGGGACGAATACGGAAATTGATGAAACCATGACTCCCTTCTTCATTAGTCAAACTATCGGGAAGATTGATATTAGGAAATTCCCATATTAGTTTACGGCCTTCTTTTCGCAGTGAAAAAGCATGACTAATACTACCTATTTCCAGTGTGCTGGCATCTAACTCTACAGGCAATTCATCTTCTACAATGACCTGGCGTGCGACAGAAGTCCCTACGTTTTGGAAACGTATTTTATAGGAAAGGACCTGATCAGCTTGAATATTCCCTTCGGGAGTAACAAGTATATCATTAGGGTCTATAGGCCCTGTACTAAGAGCATAATCCTGGAAGATGTTATTGTTATTATCACAATCGTCTTCAGTATGAGTAGCAGCTAGGCTATATTGCAAAGGAATATTGATAGGGGTTGCTTCTTCCACAAAAAGAGATAGATAGATTGTTTGAGAATTACCAGCTGGTAGAGCGTCTAAATTCCATTCGACATTACTTTCAGAATAACTATCCCATATTTCAGAAGCTTCATTGACCAGTGAAAACTCATTGTGAGAAAAGAGTATCTGCACATTTTCTGCTGATTGAGTACCAATGTTTTTGATGACGAGTATTGCCAAATTCTCCATACCTACCCGATTAGATGTTAAGGAGAATTCCACCTGGAGATCAGGAAGTAAACAGCTTGCTTTGTAGGCAAAGTTGTAGCCTTCCATAATTCCTCCCTGTTCCGTCACATCAACACTATGAGAAGTATTACAAGTGGAAGTCCAATTAGTAACACTTTCTCGCTGAATATTGTAGCTGCCAAGTGGTAATACAGCTTCATATTGACCACTGTTATTGGTGAATATTAGTTGATTAGTTTGTGTTATCCTAATAGGCATATTAGCAAGGACGGGTTCATCACTATCAAGTAGACAGTTGTCGTTTAGGTCGTGATAAGCGATCCCTCTCACTTTTGTGCCGCTATTTTCACTGATATAATTACAATCGTTGATGTTTACATCTATTGCTTGTTCATAACCAGAAGGCCATATAACAATTACAGAATCCACTTTGTCAGCATTTCCCAGTCCATAGTGCAGGGATTGGCTATTTTGACCACCAATACCACCTCCAGACTGTCCTTCTATCACGCGATGTTGCCAAATAGATTCACCATATATATTAGCTTTTACTTTTACAGCGGCACCTATAGCAGATCGATTGCTGCTACTACCTTCCAGTTGTATGCAAAGGTAATTGGAGCAAGCTGCGCGGTCATTTGAAATAAGAAGGTTATTATCACCGGCTCTGTTTGCTACAAACAAGTCAAGACTGCCATTCTTGTCATAATCGCTCCACCCAACTCCAAAAGAAGAGTGAAGTTGCTTTAAAGAAGCATTTTCAATTAAGGTGAACTGTCCATTTCTATTGTTATGGAAAAGAGCATTAGCTTGCCCTTGGTCATTTGCAATATATATATCTAGCCATCCATCATTATCATAATCCAGCCATGTGCTGCCATGTGAATGAGCTTCCAGGCTAGTGAGCTCGCCGGCATTTACTTTGGTAAAAGAACCATTTCCATCATTGCGGTAGAGGTTGTTGGCTTGATTGGCGGCATTGGCAACAAATAAATCTATATCTCCGTCATTATCATAATCGCCCCAACTACCTCCAACAGAATGATTGATGTCCGTAACAATAGCTCCTGAATTAATGCGTAAAAATTGGCCATTACCCATATTCTGATAAAGGCTGTTGGCATTACCATTGGTGTTGGCGACAAATAAATCAGGGAGGAGGTCATTATTATAATCTCCCCAAATACCAGCGACCGAATTGCCTGCTTCAAGAGCAATCGCATTATCTCCAGCCTGGCTAAAAGTTCCATCAGCATTATTGTGATAAAGAATATTGAACTGAGTGCTGAAATAGGTAGCAACAAAGATATCCAGCCATCCGTCATTGTCATAATCTACCCAACTACACCCATGTGCATAACCCAGGTCATTAACACAATCGTCATTTAATACTTTCACAAATAGATCGTTTCCCTGGTTACGGTACAAGAAATTAGGAGTGCCGATGTTGTTAGCAACATATAAATCAAGGTCACCATCATTGTCATAATCGCCCCAACTTGCTGCCAGAGAGCTTGCCAGATCAGTTGTAAAAGGAGCTATTAATATAGGAGAGAAAGTACCATCTCCTTCATTCCTTAAAAGTTGGTTGGGAGAGTTGGCGTCATAGGATGTGATAAATAAATCATCGAATCCATCAGCATTATAATCTCCCCAGGCTACTGCCCAGTTATCTCCACCTTCACTAATGCCAGTTCCTATTTTCTCTGTAAATAAAGCATTGGGATCATGAGCAATAAATAGATTGGGCAAAGCGTCACTACAAGCAGCTTTGGATTTAATTTCGAAGCGAATGAAGTCACCAGGGCGAAAACCTGGGTTAAGGATTGCCTGAAGTTTTAATTGTACCAGATTATTAGTGGGAGCAACTATGCCAGGGAGCCCATTTTCAATAATGGAAGGAATGTAGTCGTTTAACAGCAAAGTATAAGTATTACCGGAAGGAGGAGGGCTTATATGAGTGACAGGGCTGCTGTTTTCAGGATAAATAGTAGCAAAATCATTTGTTAAAGAGATGCTATTAATATCATTAACGGTGATCAGTATTTCAATGTCTTTAACTGCAGCCAATTTGGCACTAAGCAATTCTATAGTGATTTCTACTTCATTATCACAAGCATTGGCAGAAGGGGTGTTGAATATCCTTGTTTGAAGTTCTGAAGGAAGTGGCACTACCTGAAGGCTGCTGGTTTCATACCCGCACTCAATTGCTGCCTGGCTAGTGGGATAGTTATCACAATCGTAGCCAGAATGTACTAAAAGTTCTGAAGGGTCACAAGATGCCTGCCGGGCTGTTATCTGATAATCCTTTCGCTGTCGGGGATTAAAATTACCTAATTGATAGAAACTGTTTATTGCTTGAAGTGTGTCTCCTGTTTGCAAGTCAATTACGAATAAGACTTCCAGTGAACCTGATAATGATTCAGGCAGAATCCATCCATTATATACATAGGCAGAAGCCGCATTTTTTACTTTGATATTCCAGCTTACTGTGTTTAATAAGCCATCTTGTATTGGTTGGTTGGAACTTACTCTTAGTCTTCCTCTGCGGTATCTGACATAATCTGGAGTGGCCGTATATCCCCCTGTTGGCTGACCTCCTAAAAATTCGTTTTCCCGATAAAAGAAAGTCCAGTTTACTGCTAAGTTAGCAGATTGATTAAGTTGGCAATCTGGATCTAAAGTAATACTAAATGTTCCTCTGAAACCATCATCTCCTGGGTGAATTCCATTTCCGTAAAGGGAAGCAATATCAAAATCATA
Organism: Chitinophagales bacterium; assembly: GCA_022360175.1. Lineage (GTDB taxonomy): Bacteria > Bacteroidota > Bacteroidia > Chitinophagales > Saprospiraceae > JAKSDI01. Next base: position 33,945 of record JAKSDI010000125.1, on the reverse strand, counting down.
TTGATTATCCAAAGTACTTATTGGCGAAAGCCCATCGATAGATTCTGTAACATAGGTATTGGTATTTGTTGTTCGTTGCTGTGATATTTGGGCAGTAATAAAGGTATAACCATCAGGGATTTGAACTCTGGCTTTTTCCAAAATAGCCCAATTTCTGTATTCATAGGGGAAAAGGTTACCTCCTGCATAATTGCTACAGCAATCTCCAATACTCATCATAAAATCCTGGTTGATTTGTACGGTGCAATCATTTGCAATGTACTGTTCTGATTGCTGATTGGAGAAGTAATAACCAATCATAGTGAGATGTCCGCTCCAACTGTCGCACTGATAGTTACTTCCATTTGCTGTTTTACGCACATAAAAATCATTTTCAATTCTCACCTGTTCAATCTTAGCACCTATATTGCCGTCAAGACGATAAGTGGCTTGCAAAACTAATTGATCTCCATCCTGATAAGTAATACCTGACATGTTAGAATTGCCAGCATTTACAAGGCTGCCTGGGCTTATATCCATATCGGCAATTAAGTCTCCATTTCCATCAATTTGAGTAGAAATAGGTACCTGATTAGCTATGATCGTACTACCATCGGTGCGATGAATAGTAAGGCTTGCTGAAAGTGCTGCTATCTTATTGCCATATGGAATATGGCTCCTGGCAAATGCAAACTCCCAATCATCATCTGGCTGTTGTGTTTTTATAGTACCAAAAAAAGAAGTTTGAAAAGTATCCTGCGCCATTACCCGATTATGCTTGACAGCATCACTAAGCACACCACTGAGATCAGCTAATCCATCCAAATCATTATCCGGAGCTCCAAAACTAGTACGGCTTACTTCAAAACGCTCAAAGCTTAATCCTTCCGAGCAATCTCCCGGACAATGAATATCAGTTAGGGAAACTTCTTTACAGTTTAGTGGCAACCTGATGTTTTCGCTACAGCTATTATCAATTTGGTAAAAGAGTTGTAGTCCTATTGCTGCTGTTGTTACATCGCTAGTTTGAGCACTGCAATCTGCTGTGAGTTTTGCTGAAATGGAAGAACGCCTTATTTCAAAAGGAGCAGGCATTGTATAAGTAGTTGTTAACTGCCGGGTAACGGAGTTGAAATTCATTTCTAAAGGAGTCCAATATTGTGCACCATTGTACCATTCAAGAACATTATCAGGGTTGTAGGTCATATTTTCAGGTACATCTATTACCATATAAAGCCTGCTTTTGGGAATGATAGGAAGGTCTATACGTGCTTCGGTCAATAGAAATTGATAAATGCCTGTTTCTCCATCTTGAAGATCACTGGGCGATTCATCGAAAAGACTGAGGTGTTTTCCCAGTGTAGCTTGGCCTGTACCTTCATTACTATAATTTTTGCTATCACATGCATCGGTATATGTTAGAGCGTATTGCCATCCTGCTAAATTGGCAGGGCTACATTCATCGGGGTTACAATTAAACTGTTCCCAGCGGATACTGATGCTTGCTCCAGGTGAAATATCAGGCAGGTTTATTTCATAAGAAGATGCTGCATTTAAAGGCATGCAGTTATAATTAGGAGCTGCGGTATAATCGCTTGCATTAATGGATTCAAAGGAGCCCCCATCTTGTTGCAGTTCAATGCTGCTAAGATCAATTCCTGCATACACATCATTAGGAGAGTGCTGTATGTTTAGAACTGCAGATGTAGCTGGTCCCTGGCCTGTATTCGAAATGGTTATTTCCTGTATTTGTGTGCCAGCATTTAAACAATTGTCAAAAGTAGGAGCAGGAGTTACTGCAAGCACCGGCTTTTTTAACTGCACTTCTGTATAAGGATATTTTGTGTTGCTTTCCAAAGTGGTCCCTCCGCACCCCCATCTTGCGTTAATAACAGAAGAGGCATCATTACATCCTGATACTAATATTTGTTCGGTAATAGTGATAGATTCGTTTCGCTCCAGCAATCCATCGCCGTCTCCAATAGAGGTGAAATCTCCGGAGTTTAATAGGATGGTTTGCCCGTCGGCTTGTAGATCGCCAATGTCTGTAGATAAAACAGTTAGTAAAGCATTATCATGGAAGTCTTCTAATGTGAAATTGCTGATAGCACCATACCCCCCATTGAGAACCGTAATACTGCGTGAGAACACCTCACCAGCATAAACCGTGTTAGACAAGGGAGTGGTTTCTGTTATTGATAAAGCTCCGTATAATAGATTGTACGGAGGAGAAGTTTCATTCTGATTACCCAAAGGACTAGTGATACTGATAGTGTTTCTTAATTCTGCGGTATTACTATTAGCATTGACTGCACTGGCATAAGCTTCTGCATTAATCGTAAACAGGAGTTCACTTTGAGCAGGCAGTTCACTGATAGAAAACACAGGGCTATTTGGTAGTGAAATATCAGCTTCAGTGATAGGTATATCAGTAGTCGTAGCTATCAGGCTGCCTGGTATATAAAGTATTCCTTCGGGAAAAGTAACCCTAACATTAATACCTGAAATGACTTCTGTGGAAGGATTCTCCAATCCAATCTGAAATGATGTAGGTGTTCCGCAAACGGTTATTTCTGCTGTTACCTGAGCATCTATGATGATTTGGCTTTTTAATGCCTGAGTACTGAGTAGGCTAAGTATTAACAACCAAAATAAATGTATTAATGGCTTTGGTGAAAGAAAGAAGGGGGTATGTGTATTTATTCTCGCTAGCATGTTAAAAGATTTTATTAAATGCTAGCGAATAAGATGCCTGGTGTGTAAAGTGTTGATTAGTAGGTGTTTGTTGTTTTTGTGAGTGAAGTTTTTGTCTAATTTTGAATATGTATTCCTATTTTGGGAAAATGTTTTCCTGGAATAAATTATTATATTGAGTAAGCTTTCTCAAAGAGAATTTTTATCAATTATAAACTAGCGCGCGCATGAAAAATTATTCTAAAAATCAAAGAAATGGTAATAGGAAAAGTATTCGTCTGAAGGGATATGATTATAGTCAGGAGGGTCTGTATTTTATTACACTTTGTTGCAGAGATAGGAAGCATCTATTCGGGAGTATCCAAAATGGAATAATGTGCCTTAATGCATTTGGCAGTATAGCATATCAAACCTGGATGGAAACACCTTCTATTCGGCTAAATATTGCATTGGGAGCCTTCATCGTAATGCCTGATCATTTACATGGCATTATTGAAATTAAAGAAGCTGTTGAAAATGCCAATAATGAAAATATTGGGAAATTTCGAAGCCCATCTCAAACTATTGGCGCTATCATAAGAGGCTATAAGGGGGCGACTACTAAGAGGATTAAAGAATATAGTACGGGCGAATTGCACTGTCGGGGCGAATTGCAATTCGCCCGAACCGAGTTAATGGATTTAGATAAATCCATTTGGCAGCGAAATTATTACGAGCATATTATTCGAAACGATAGAGCACTTTACAACATCACAAACTACATAATTAACAATCCCCAGGAATGGAAGAAGGATAAACATCACTTCTAGAATGCTTCAATAAACTCAGTGATTCATACCACCTCTTCAATAACCAATTTGCCTGTTCGTGTAGCATATCCTGCAATATATAGCGAGGTAGATAATAACTAATTACATGCAGCAGATAGAGTTGATAACACTGCTCAAAATTGGTATTATGTTCTTTGAGTAATGATTGTACAATAGAGTGTTGACTCAATTGGTCAATCTGCTGTTGTAGTTCTGTAAAACTTAGTTTTTGAATGAGTACACCAGATTGAAAGATATAGTGAAATGCATCATAAAGGATCGGTAAATCTTCGGATAGCTCCCAATCGTATGTATGTATATTTTGCTGATTTAGATAGGTGTTCCAGGGGGTGAAATCGCCATGTGCTAATGCGAAAATAACGTTAGTGTTTTTTAGTTTCTGATAAAGCATCATCAACATTGGTTTAACAGCTTGAACAATAGCTGTGTCTAAACCATTGGATGGCTCTAAAGAAGCCAGATTTATAAGGCGTTTTTCAATATTTCTCTTATGGTCATGCAAGCTATGAGTGGTAGCTGTTTGTGTATATAGCTCTTCCAGTGCTTTAAGATGTACATCTGTTAGAAGAATAGAATTTTTGGCTTTGGTAGGCTTGACATTGGATATTTTGATAAAAACATCTGATGTAGGCTGGAGCTTGGGAATGATCATTTGCCGCAAAGGCAATCGATTCAATACCGTTAACTGCTTGTGCTCATTTACAAGTAGCTCTTCTGCTGCTTTGGTAAGAGGAATTTTAAGAAAGAAATCGGCCTTTTTATGTCTAGATAAAGCAACTACTATTTTTCTATTAATTCCTTTTGTACCCGTAAACACAGCATAATTGACCGAATTGCATTCTTTTAAGTATTTATGAATGTAGGCATTATCTTTTATTTGAACATGAAATTGCCCATCTCTTATTGGAGCATTTATCCCCAGCTTGCTTAATAAACGAGCTCCTGTTGCTTTCAATTTATTTTTCCAGCCAGATCCATTAAATAACTGTAGGTAAGGCGCTTTTCTGCTTGCTGTTGGATAAAACCAGCGGATAGTTTGATCAGGATTATTTATATAATCAAATGCCAGTCCTTCTTTACAGGAGAAATGAATTATAGTAGTTACCTCAGGGATTTGCCATAATTCAGAGAGTGAGTCTTCCGACAGATTTATAATAGATCCTTTTTGCAGAAGCTGTTCTTTTATAAACAATTTTAATCTCTCTATTTTCTGGATTACAGGTATCTCTGCTTGGCAAGCAATATTTTGGGGGTCATAAATGACCTGCCAGGAATTAGGGCCGGAGAAAAAAATGGATATGGGTTTAGGCTCAATGACTAGTGGGCGCATATTTTCCAATTTTAGGGGAGTTACCATCAATTACAAAAAAGAGAATCACTAGCTGATAAAACTGAACGCCATAATTAGATTCACCAAATATGCCGAATTCAGTCATACTATTGATGACCAGAGGGATAAGCATTCCAATGGCTAAGGCTTTTACTTTTTTATCTGTTTCAATGATCAAAGCATAAGTAGTAGCTATCATTTGGAGTGCAACAATAAAAGCACCCACCAGGCCTAAGTTGAGTAATACCTGAATAAAAGTATTATGAGTCATTTTAGCAGCATAAGCATGTACACTGTCAAAATAATCGCTATAACTAATACGCATAAAGCCATAGCCAAGTAAAGGCTCCTTGGTGAATCCATCAGCAATTAAGTCTTGCCAAAAAGGGAGGCGTCCAGTCATACTCATGACTTCTTCAAGGTCACCCTGTTTTACAACAATAGACTGAATGACAAATGGGAGAACAAATATAGCCGCAATACCTATAGATACAATCAATTTGATGTTTCCTGAACGAAGTAATGCCAGGCCACTCACCAGTAAAAAGGCGCCCAGTGAAGATCGAGACTGAGTAAGTAGCAGTACGGCTACTGCTAGAATAAGGATTATAAAATTACTTAGCTTATGTCCACTTCCCAATAATTCTTCATAAGTCATCACTGCTCCTAATACAGCCAACATACCCAATTCGTTTGGGTTGATAATAAAACCTCCCAGGCGAGCTACTTCTCCTCCGTGGGTTTCTCGATAATAGGTGTCGGGATCGATCCACAGGCCAATAATGAATGCCATATGTATCCAGAGCGTCGCCCAGGCAAAAATTTTGCTAAAGCGTGCATGTCCATTGCTTAGTTGATTATAAAGAAAAACCAACTTGTAGAAAAACCAGGCGAATACAAGGGCTTCAATGACCATACTCAATTGAAGGAGCGTGTAGGAAACTGAAGACGTCCACAACAATGATGCGATACCTAACAGTAGATAGGCAATGTATAGTGCTAGTGGAGAAATGTTTTTATACTGAAATTTCCATCCTACCTGCTTTTCACGAATGAAGAGGATTAATACCAATGACAGAGCCGTAAGAACAAGCCTCATACCTGTTTTAACCAATTGAGTCATTGCTACCGAATCAGGAAAGAGGGTAAAATAGCTACTGATCCTCAATCCAAGTATAATGATGAGCAGGTATAGAAAAGGCTTGCTCTTCCAGATGACCTCTGTATAAGGCTTAGTGGAGTTGAGGCTTGGCATAGACCTTACTTATTTGGTGGGAAATTTTATCCCAGTTAAATACTTCTCTGACCATTTTTTGGGCATTTTCTCCAAGCAACGTGGTCATGCCAGTTGAATGCAGATGGGCTGCCTTGCGCATATTGCGAAATATAGCTTCTGGATTATTTTCTTCAAGAGCTAGGCCGGCATTGTATGCTTTGATGAAAGGAATAACACTAGTCGCTTCACTTAGCAGGCACGGTTTTTTCATCGCAGCAGCTTCCAATACAGCCATTGGAAAACCTTCCATTCTGGAGGTATGTGCAAAAACATCACATTCTGAAAGGAGTTGAAATTTTTCGAAACCATATTTGACTCCATAGAATTGTACGTGTTTGCTTATCTTGAGTTGTTGGGTCAATGCTTTTAAGGCATTGGCGTCTTTTCCACCTCCTATTAGAAAAAGATGGCCTTTATTGCCAGCCTCCAGAAATAGTTTGAACCCTTTTAGTAATAAGTCCAATCCTTTATGATTGGCATCCAGCCTGCCACAAAATCCAAATTTAATATGAGTATTTGATGGTGCAGGAAATTCAGGAATCTCTGAAACTGTCTGCCCATTTGGTATAAGTGCCATTTTTGCCTTAGGCAATACTTTTTGTATGTATTTTTTTTCCATAATGCCTAGTGCCTGCACGGCTTTCGCATTCAGGATCAAATGGCGTTCAAAAAGATGTAGGTAAATCTTCTTAATTGTTGAATTACGTTGCATTGCTCCTTCTGTCAGAGAACCATGAGGTGTAAATACATATGCTATGTTACGCTTCTTCAGCAATTGGCTTATGTAATAAAATACAGGGATAAATGCGCCATGTATATGTACAATAGCATCGGTTTTTAATTGTTTAATAGCATCCTTTAAGGCCGGATCTACTTTAAATGGATTGGGATATTGCAGAAATAATGCAGTTGCGTATGGACGGGCAGGGTAATTGTGTTCAATATCCCTGGCAATTCCCCATAGATGAACATCATGTCCTTGTTTATATTGAATAGATGCTAATTGATTGGCAACCTTATTGACTCCATTCATTCGGTTAGGATTGGCTTTTCCTAGTACGAGGTGTATAATTTTCATGCTCTTTGATTTAAGGGTTGATCATAAAATTTGTGAGTGAGAGATAAGGTATAAATCAGTATTGTAATGAGCTGTGATATAATGAGGCCAGCAAGTATACCGTTAATGCCCCATGCTCTGGCGAATGGGAGCGCTGCGATGAGAGCAAATCCTCCACTGAAGACATAGGTCCAGAAGATAGGGCGAGTATTTTCCAGTGTACGAAGTGCAAATCGCAAAGGGTAGGCCCAAAAAGCAATTGTATAAAGGATACAGTACCCCCAGATGATATAAGTATATTGCACATATTCTGCTCCATAAAGCCAGCTAACTAATAGTGGAGCTGTTAATGAAATAACAGCCAGAAACCCAAACGTAAGTAGTCCTGTAAGGATGCTGAGATTTCGCAGGTAGTTCCACAATCCTGACATACCATTTTTCAAAAGCTGTTGGGATGCCCTGACCGGTGCTATGTTTTCCATGCCTAAGAATAACACATGGCATAAACCTACAAGATGTTGTCCCATTCGTAATGCTCCCGCAGCGGCTACCCCCAAAGTGCCAGCTGCAGCAATGAGAAAACTATTGCCTGTAGCCCATTGGAGCAAGGCAGTACCCAACAGCCATTTTGAAAAGTGATAATGCTTCTTTATAATAGTCTTAAAAGCCGATATTTTACTGGTCGAAAATATACTGCTGATCTTTTGTATTGGTAGAAATCTTAAACCAACTAAGACGGCCCCCGCGTAAGCAATATTTATCGCAAGTAATACATCTGTTAATTGCTGTGGCTGAAAATAGATTATTATAAAAAGGATGCCATACAACAAACTATCCAGTAAAAGAGGGGCAAAATAAATTTCTTTTAGGTAAAAGACTTTCTTGTTGAAGTCGTGGAAAAGAAAACTGGCGATGATCCCACCCATAAAAAGAGCTTCCTGGGTATAGCCAGCTTCCATAATGCGTAAACCCAGGCTTACCAGTATGCTTAATAGGACTACGAGTACAGTGTATACACCTTGTAGGTATACCAATTGCTTCAGGTAATTATTTTGTGTCCTGGCATCCATTTTTGCTGCAAATGTTTGCAGTGGCTGGCTGATGAATGCTTGATGCATGCTAAGGGCAAAAAGTAATATGGACCATAGCAATGCGAAGGTTCCAAAGGTATCTATACCCATTGTTCGGGCAATCCACCATGAAAGAATGAAATTCCCTCCACTGGCAACAGCCTGTCCGGTATATGCTGTTAGCTGATTATTATGAAGGCTTTTGAATGTTCTATGGATCATGCTATTGCAGATTTCGACTGTACATTTAAGTATTGGCGCTTCATTTTGCGATAAGCGGGAATCCAGACACGATTTTTTGATTCGTTTAATACCAGGTGTACTTTTGGAAGTTCGTATTCTGCAATTACATCCTTCACGCGTTTTAGTGATCTCAAATGTGTTTTTCCTGCTCTTACACAAAAGAGATTGATATCACTTTGGTGCATAACATATGCAGCATCAGGGCTTAAACCAAGAGGGGCTGTATCGATAATGATATAGTCATAATGCCAACGCATATCCTGAAGGAAATTCATCGTTATATCTGAAGTAATCAAAGCTTCTTGCAGCGGCTCTAATTCTCCGGCAGGTATGATGTCCATGCCTGCAATATCGGTGGGAATAATAGCTTCTAATGCATGCTTGCGCTTCTGGAGAATACTTGCTACGCCTCCATAATTTGGTAGATTTAAACGGCTGTGAACACTGGGGCGGTAGAGATCTAAATCAATTAATAATACTTTTTTGCCAGACTGGGCAAATGCTTTACCCAGATGTGTACTCAGAAAAGTTTTTCCTTCCGAAGGGTATAAGGAAGTAACAGCAAGCCATTGTCCGCGTGCTGGGCTTTCTTTTCCTACTCTTTTGATATTAGCAATTAAATTGCTCATTAGAGCGTATTCGTTGTGGAGACCACTTTTTAGCTTTGGTACTGCTGCAATTATGGGCTGATCCATTCGTTCTTCAATATCTGCTTTGCTTTGTACTTTAGCGGTGAAGAAATGGTATAAATAAGCAATGATCATTCCTGTCAATAATGCGATGAAAGCAGCAAGGCCAATTATTAAAAACTGGTTAGGAGAGGAAATATCACCTGGTAATAGGGCATGGTCTATAATGCGATGTGGAATAGGATTCGAAGATTTAGCAATAGCCAGCTCTGTACGTTTACGCATCAGATAATTATACATCTGCTCATTGAGTTGTACATCTCGATTTAACTGTGCCAGGTGGCGTTCTTTCTCCGGATACCGCTTGATTGAACTGTTTACTTTGTTAATTGCACGGGTAATTTCAGTTTGTTTTACTTCCAGGTTATCCAGCGTACTGCCAACACTTTCATGTATGAAGGTGCGTAGGTTATTAATCTTGCGGTCCACATGATGAATTTCTTCACTATTGGGCGCATATTTTTGTAATAAATCCTGTTTGTGAAGTTCGTATCGCTGTATAGTTCGATAAGTCTCCTGAAAGGTAGGGTCCTGCAATTCATCAAAATTGGGAGAAAAATCCTGTAAATTATTTCCAGAGCGCAAGTAGTTGTATAGTCGCTGCAATTCTGCCTGGCGCATATCCATCTGGACCTTATTAAGGTCTAGTTGTGAAAGCTCGCGAAGTGCAGCATCTGTTTCTTGTATTGAGTTGATAAGTCCATGTTTTGTGCGGTATTTTGCACGATCGGCTTCTGCTTTACGCAAATCATAGTTTACTTTATCCAGTCGATCGTCTAAATAACTAATCGTGACATCAGCCTGTAATTCACGGCTACGTTGCCCTTCTGATATATAAGTTTCCATCAAGGTGTTTACAAACAATTGTGCTTTTAAAGGCAGCTCGTGTTCGAAGTAGATTTTGATAATGGAAATTTCTTTGTCTATAGGCTTTACAAAAAGGGCCGCGCCTCCATAATGAGCTAAGAGTTGTTCTTTGCTGTTGATTCGAAAAGCAAAAAGATCACCATGTTGAAGGCTTTGCGGTTTTTTCGAAAGGAAGCTTTGGTTGAGCGTGAGTTGGATATTAAACTGATTGGTGCGGATTAGTTTTTCCGGAACTACCATTCTGCCAGCATCAACTGCTTCTTTTTGTTCATGCAAACTGAAGACATGGTCTCCTTCGTAACGCAAATAGAATAATTTGTCATACATATTCGGGCGTATCTGCTCCAATCTCAACTCAAAAGGCCGTTCTGTATACAACTCTGTTAATCGTAGCTCGCCTACACGGAAAATATCCTGTTCAAAATCCAGGTTTTCCAGTGCTTTTTCTATCAACTGGCGAGATTTGAAAACTTCTACCTCTGAAAGAAAATTTTCATTCTGTCTGTGTTCAGCTGAATTTTCATTGCCAAACAATTCAAATGCAGGCAGGCTATAGTCCAGGTTGTTAATTTTGATGGCACCATTCGCACGGTATTTTGGAGTGACGTATTGTACTGCCCTGCGAGCGATGAAAATAGCTGTTCCTACCAGTAATATTAATAATGGAATCGCTTTGATCAGCGGTAGAATGAGTTGGCGGTATTCTTTTCTCAAATTCATGGCTGATTATTTTAAAAAGATGGAAGCAATAACTGCAAGCCCGGTAGCAATACTTGCCAGTGGAGTAGCTCTCTGCAGTTTTTCATCAAAAGTTTTGTCTGTACCAGCAGGAATGTATATGACATCATCAGGCTGTAATACAATATTGTATTTTGAAATAGCTGTGATGTTCGTTAGGTCAACATTTAATTCTACTGTTCTGCCTCTGTTTTGGCGAACTACCTTAGCTTGTTTGGCAGCTGCATATTTTGTCAATCCCTGTGCTTCTGCTAATACTTCCAGTAAATGAAGGCGTTCATTATCAATCGCGTATTTACCAGGAGCCATCACTTCTCCAAAAACAGTTACAAAGTGATTTAGAACTTTTACCGTTATAAGAGGATTTTTTAAATACACAGCATAACGCTGTTCTAGCATGTAGTTGACTTCCTTGAGATTGAGGCCGGAAAGTTTTACTCGTCCAAGTTTGGGGAGATTGACTTCTCCGTCATTGTCTAGTGTGAGCCAGCGGCCTGTCGCCTCATTGGAGCTGAAAGAACTATTAACAGATCCTATACTCAAATCTTCATGTCCCCAAATGCTAATGGTTATTTTGTCTCCAGGCGAAAGAATGGCATCATGTGCATAAAAGTATTGTTGGAGGATGACGTCTGTATCTTGTGCGAAATCCTGACTATTGAAAAGCCCTTCAGGACTACTGCAGGAGCTCAACACGAAGGCCAATATAATGGCAGTAATGTGTAAGTTTCTCATTTTTTTAATTTGCATTATCACTTAATTATTAATATGCTAGTATCATGCCACAAGGTATTTTGGTTATAAGTGTCTGATAATGAATTGTGTGTAAAATGGAGTGCTCGCTTTTTATTCCCGTTTTGAATCAGTTTGTTTCATTTTGGGAGGCGTTTAGAGAAAAAGTAAACTGGGTTGTTAACTGTAATTTGTTGAGTACCGGTCTATTTTATGATAGCAGTCACCTCTGCTCTGCGGTTTCTTGCTTTTCCAAATGAAGTACTGTTTTCTCTAACCGGGACATCTTCACCATACGAAAAGATTTTAATCTTATTGGGTGGGATACCCTGGCGGATCAGAAAACCCTGTACGGCAAGTGCTCGTCGTTGTCCAAGCTGATAGTTGTAGGAGTCAGTACCTTCTGTATCAGTATGGCCTGAAATAATGAATTCATAATCGTTTTGTGCCATTGCCTGCCATGCTATTTCTTGTAATGGGGTGAAATAGTGATGCTTGATAATGGACTGATCTGTGTCAAATTCAATTAATACCTGCCACCATCCATTTTGTGCGCGGGTACCTTTGGCAGGGCAGCCATTGTTGGTCAGGACTCCTTTTAAATAAGGGCAGTGATCTTCTACATCAGAAATACCATCCTGATCAGTGTCAGGGCAGCCGTTTAAAGCTTTAAGTCCCTTCAAATAAATACAGTGATCCTGTGTATCAGGAATACCGTCCCCATCGGAGTCCAATTGTTTACTAGGGCAGCCGTAATTTTCCTTTGGGCCAGGTAAATAAGGGCAGCCGTCATCACGGTCATTGATACCATCCTTGTCGGCATCCATGCATCCTTCTAGATACACGTAACCAGGATCATAAGGACAGCGGTCTTTAGCATCCACTACGCCATCTCCATCTGTATCTTTTAGATTGTCAGGGCAAGCATGACAATCCTTTTTTTCAGGAACTGCTTCAGGAGGAGGAAAAGAAGCTCGTGTTCGTTTCTGTACATATTTTGCCTGATTACTGATTTGATAAGTCAATGCTATTTCAAAAGCACCTCTACGCTGAGTAGCTACCTCCAGGCCAGAGATATTAACATCATACCCAAGATGAACTTGTAAATCGTCTAGTTGTATCCCTGTATTAAATAGTAGCGCATCATTTAGGCGGGTTCCAATACCCAGGAAAAATCGATTGCGGCCAGCCATTTGTATGCTGAGTTGTGTTTTGGCAACTATTGTTTTATGCACTCCTTGTTGTTGCCACAAGAAGTGGGGCGAGAATATAAAGGCATTACTTGCTCCGATATCAAAAACCGCATAAAAAGATTTTTTCATTGGCAATTCACTGATTGCCTGCGCAAAATTTTCGGAGGGGCGGTGCATATGTGCAAGGCTCATTCCCAGACGATAATTAACAGCTGTTGCGGTTGGGATATAACCAGACCAGTTGACTCCAATATTGAAATCGGCTCTTTGTATAGATGTTCGAATGAAAGCCTCTTCAGCATTATCCTGTATAGCGCCATCCTGATATTGGCTTTCAAAGAGTAAAGTTGCAGGGTCAAAACGTTTTTGGATAAAACCCGTGCCAACGCCCAATGATAATATTTGCCCCTGATCACTTAATGCTTTGTGATAGGCTGCACTTATCCACCCTCCACTTGTAGCCAGGCTGGCATCACCTGCAGCATTATGATGTACAACTGCTCCCCAGCCCCAATCCTTTTTCCTGCCTTCAGCGTAGACATTATAAGTTTGGTAAGCATCTGGTATGTTTGCCCATTGGCTACGATATTGTATACCTAAACGTATACCTCCTGTATCTATTCCTGTTAATGCAGATGAGAGATAAGGAGTATTGATATTGTACAAGCTGAAGTGAGCATCCTGTGAGTAGCTTTGTAGCATGATCATTAGGATAAATATAATAGTGGTAATATTTTTCATTATCGATAGCTCATTTAAAGATTATCGCAAAAGAGTGATATGTCCGGAAATTGTTTCTGAAGAGTTGTTGCTATTCCAGTAGATCAGGTAGGTATAGGTACCATTAGGGATGATTTGCCCATTTGTACTTAAGCCATTCCAGGGGGCATTACCCTGGTATAACAGACTTCCCCATTGATCATAAATGTTAAGCTGGTAATTATCCGGAGCATTGCCGACTATCTGGAAGTAATCATTTTGTCCGTCGCCATTGGGAGTAAAAGCGGTTGGTATCCACCAATCAGTATCTATTGTTGTAGTGGGAGGCGGATTGTTGTTATCTGCTTGTATATGGATAAGCCTTTCGGCAAATATGGAATCGGTGCATCCCCATTGAGAACTAACTACTAATAATACATCATACCATCCTGTCTGTTCAATAATAAAAACAGGATTGTTGCCAACTTCAAAGAAATTGCTAGACCCGCTAAGTTCCCATTCATAATCGATTATATTTTCGCCACTAGCGTAAAGGGAAACAGGGGTTCCTGGACTAGCTGTATTGGGAGTCGCTATTATGCTTGCCTCAATAGTCTCAGCAAATGCCAGGCTTTGAGTAGTGGAAAATGCGGTCACTCCATCTGAATAGGTTATTTGCACCTGATAATAGCCAGGGATAGAAACGGTAAGGGTGCTTTCTGTTGCACCTGATATAGGCCAGCCATCTCTATACCATAATATATTATCTGAAGCATCCGTTTGCAATATTGCCTGGCTGCCTGGGCAAATAATACTATCTCCATTTATCCAAATAGCAGGTGCTGCATATATTGTACCTTCAGTGATAGTAACAGGATTGGAAGTGCCTACACATCCTGCTGTATTAGTCGCTTCTACCTGATAAACACCTGCTTCCGTGATATTAATTACAGCACCTGTCATTCCATTAGACCAACTGTAATCAGTGCCTCCAGAGGCAATTAGAGTAGTCGTATCTCCAGGTAATAATTCTTCCAAACCTACTATTGTGATCGAAGGTGTAGGAAAATTACTGACTTGTATATTTAGAGGAGTAGTGATAAGTGTTACCCCTTCATATATTGTTTGGCATGAAATAGTATGAGCCCCTGCATCCAGCCCGTTTAGTATCAGGTCAGGACTTGAACCGGCTTGAATGATTTCGCCATCTAACCAGAATTGATAATTATCAAGATTAGACGGTATTGCTCTTATTTCTATTTGCTCATCAGGACAATAAACCGCCTGATTACTAACATGTATGAGATTTATTTGTACTTGTTCCCCTGCCATCTGCCGAATGAGATGGTTGTAGGCATCTGCTATATAAAAACTATTACTAAAAGAGCAATGGGCAATAGATGTAGCACCACTAAAAGAAGCTTCTTCCCCTTCTCCATCAACTCCTCCAGACTCTAGGACGGTACCGGCAATAGTGCTTACCAGGCTATCCGTGCTTATCTTCCGGATTAGGTAATTGTATCCATCTGCAACATAGATACTGCCATCTGGTGCTACCGTCATATCCCAGGGATAATTAAAACTGGCATTATAGCTCTGTCCGTTCTGTGCTCCTACTATCCCGGAACCTGCTAGCGTGCTTACGATTCCATCAGGAGTGACTTTGCGGATAAGATGATTCCATTCATCTGCAACGATGATGTTGCCTTCCAGGTCAATGGTAAGCCCATAAGGGCGCCAAAATTGAGCTTGATTACCTGGGCCATTCAAATTGCCAGGTATATATGGTGTACCTGCCAAGGTGCTTACCCATCCATCCTGGCTAATTTTTCGGATAATGTGTGTAAGATGATCTGCTACATAAATATAACCATCAGGGCCAAATTCTATTCCTGTTGGATTGCCAAATGTTGCAGCTTGCTGGAAGCCATCTGTCGTCCCAAAATTACCACTGCCTGCCAATGTGCTAACTTCTCCTTCTGGACTGATATGCCGAATTTTATTATTTCGCGTATCAGCAATATAAAGTGTACCATCCGGAAGCGCACATATGCCCCAGGGTTCATTAAATCGGGCATTAATGCCCCACCCATCTGCACTACCTGATTGGCCCGCTACACCAGCAACTGTACTAACCGTCCCTGCCGGACTAAGTTTGCGAATAGTGTGGTTGTAACGATCAGCTATGTACACATTTCCACTGCTGTCTGTAGCGATGCCATGAGGATTAAAAAATCGGGCACTCAATGCAGGCCCGTCATTAAAGCCAGGTGTCTCCAGTACACCTGCAACGGTGCTAATCTCTTGTCCATATGTACTCAGGTATATACATGATATATAGGCTAGTATAATGTACTTTCTCATAATTATCACTTTTCAATTTATGAGTGTACTAAAAGCTTGCCTTTTTTGTAATCTGTTGATATACAGTGCTTAGTGTAGAGGTGGTGATTTAGGTTTTATTCCAAAACAGGACGTTTGTTTCAAAATGGGAATGAAATTAGTGTTTTGTTAATTGTGAAAAGCCAGGTTTGGTCAGGATAACGATTTCGGAGAAATCGTATCTTTTTGGCCTAGGCAAAAAAGCTTTCGACTTCGGATGAGGTCGCATATTCGGTATGCTGCAATTTCTCCAAAATCATTGCTCTGATAGCACTCTGTTTTTTAGAATTGACAGGTCGTCAACTTCATATATGAGTGATATGAATTAAAATTCAGCTCATTCCCAAAATTGGAATATTTATTCAAAAATAGAATAAAAATCAAAATGATTTGTATTTAATCTGTTGATATTCATTGTGTTGTGTTTTTGGTGCCAAATTGGAAGTAAAAGAACCGAAAATAACAACTATGAGAAATTATACATTAAACAAAAAGAAAGTTGGTCTCATCGGCACAGTAGGAGTACCTGCCAGATATGGAGGATTTGAGACGCTAGCTCACCATTTAGTACTGAACTGGAGCTCACAATTTGATACCATTGTTTATTGCAGTAGTAAAGCTTATCCTGAAAAAGACAGGCCTACTCACTGGAACGGAGCGCGACTTGTTTATTGGCCATTCAAGGCAAATGGTGTGCAGAGCATCATTTATGATATACTGTCTATAATACATGCTTTACTCTACGTAGATGTGTTGCTCATACTAGGCGTTTCAGGATGTATCTTTTTGCCTCTGGTTAAAATCTTTTCAAGCAAGAGGATAATTGTCAATATTGATGGTTTAGAATGGCGCCGTGCCAAATGGAATACCTGGATTAAACACTTTCTGATTTTTAGCGAACGCATGGCTATTCGTTATGCAGATGAAATTATTACCGACAATGAAGCTATACAGGAATATGTAAAAGATGAATATGGGATTTTCGCCAAAATGATTGCTTATGGAGGAAATCATGCTAAGCCTGTGATCATCGAAAATGAAACACTTGAACAATACCCTTTCCTAGATAAATCATACGCCTTTAAGGTGTGTCGTATAGAACCGGAAAATAATATTAAGCTCATTTTGGAAGCTTTCAAAGAGATGTCAGACTTTCCTTTGGTAATAGTTGGAAACTGGTCCCACAGTCTTTATGGGAGAGGTTTGGTAAAGGAGTTTGGACATATACCTCACCTTCATTTATTAGACCCGATTTACAATCAAAATATACTCAATCAATTACGATCTAATTGTACACTTTATGTTCATGGACATAGTGCCGGGGGGACCAATCCATCTTTGGTAGAAGCGATGAATTTAGGCCTGCCTATACTCGCGTATGACGTAATATATAATCGAAAGACAACTCATGAGAAAGCACTCTATTTTAAAACTCAAGAAGAACTGTTCTATACCCTTCAACAATTGCCTAGCCGTAGGCTCAGACAAATTGCACAGAACATGAAGGAACTGGCCGATGAGCATTATACATGGGAGATCATTACGGACCGTTATGTATCACTTGCAGGTGAATCAGTGCTTAAGCCAGTACCTTCTTTTTTACTATTTAAATAGAACATACTATGCACATACTAATATCTACATTTTTGGCTTTGACAGGAGTTATGATTTTGATTCCTGTTATTATCAACTGGGCAAAGAGTAATCAGATTGTCGATCAAAATGACGAACGTAAACTTCATAAGGAAGTGGTGAGCCCTTTGGGAGGAATGGCTATTTGGCCTGCTATCATAATACTGAGTTTGCTGATGGGATCTATAAATACTTTCCTTCTGGGAGGGATGACTTTACTTTGGTTAATCAGCCTAATCGATGATATTTCAGGCGGTGTAGCTCCATATTTAAGGCTTTTAGTACAAATTATAGCAGCGTTTATGGCTTTTATAGGTGGTATCCAGTTAAATGAAGCCTGGGCTATTTGGATAAATATGCCGCTTACTATTCTATTTATTGTATGGATGATCAATGCCTTTAATTTTATAGATGGAATCAATGGTTTGGCAGGAAGCCTTGGAGTAGTCGCTTCTGTTGTGTTAGGTGGGGGATTATTATTAAATGGCGATTTAAAAATGGCCGTTTTTTCGTTTATGATTGTAGGGGGGCTTCTAGCATTTTTACGGTTTAATTTTGGCCATCATGCTCGAATTTTTATGGGAGATAATGGTTCTGCTGTTTTGGGAATGGCACTAGCTGTTCAAAGTTTGCAACTTGTAAACTTTGGAGGCGATTTTAATAGCCATTTATTAGTTGTACTAGCGGTTGTAGGTATTCCCTTTCTTGATCTGTTGAGGGTTGTATTAATACGTGTATCACAATACAAAAGCCCTTTTATGCCTGATAGAAATCATATTCATCACCTCCTTGTCGATTACGGCATGAGTATGCCCAACAGTAGTATTTTTATAGTCGGCTGGCAATTAACATTATTACTGCCAAGCTTATTGGATATGGAATTGTCCTGGATGTTAGTAATCCTCTTAGCAGGTTTTGTTTTTATTACAGTTCGGGCTGCTATAAAAAGGACAGAAGCTATGGTCTTTAATCAATCTTTTCCCTTAGCATAGGGAGTGCTTTTTGAGTATCTTGTTCTAGTTGCTGATAAAGCAACCGAGCTTTTTCCTGATTTTCTTTTTGTTTAGCTAGTTTTTCTAATTGTAGGGCTATATCCTGTTGGGCAGTCATGCCCAACATCATGTAATTAGG
This sequence comes from Chitinophagales bacterium, assembly GCA_022360175.1. Classification (GTDB taxonomy): domain Bacteria; phylum Bacteroidota; class Bacteroidia; order Chitinophagales; family Saprospiraceae; genus JAKSDI01. Next base: position 15,403 of record JAKSDI010000125.1, on the reverse strand, counting down.
TTTTAATTGATGGGCCACCTTATAGATATTTTCCCAATCTTTTTCTTTGACTGCTTTTGATAAATTGGATAGATATATTGGAGCTTCCTTGATAAAAGTCTGCACCATGTCTTTTATAAATATAGGATCTCCCTGGCTCAGGTCGTATAAATAGGAAAGATCAATACTGATCGAAGAAATTGCGAGCTTTGTTGTAGATTGACTTTTTTGCTCGTCGCTATCAATACCAAGTAGTTTGTAGACTCTTTTCCTTAAGAGAATAGGGGAGAAGGGTTTGGTGACAAATTCATTCATACCTGCTTTTAAGGCTCTGTTTTTTTCTTCAAGCATAGCAGCAGCGGTCAATCCAATAATTGGTGTTTTTTGATTGGGGTTGTTATTGTTATTTCGAATGGCTTCTGTTGCCTGACAGCCATCTAATTCTGGCATATTGATATCCATGAAAATAATGTCGTATCGCTTTTCTGTGGCTTTTTCAACAGCAATACGGCCATTGGCAGCTATTGTGAATGTGCTTCCCCACGTTTTCAGGATTTGAGAGATTAGTTTTTGATTCATGGAGTTGTCTTCTACAACCAGAATATCGATAGATTTTAAAATCGGGTGTGGTTGGTCAGACAATTCTTTATCCCAGTCCTGTTTTTGAGAAGCTTTGAGTTGAGAATTTTCAAAAGGCATGATGAATTCGAAGATAGTTCCTTCTCCTATGATGCTATCTACAGAAATGGTACCTCCCAACATTTCTATCAATTGTTTCACAATGGCCAGTCCAAGGCCAGTACCACCATATTGGCGTGTGATAGAAGCATCAACCTGTTTGAAATTTTTAAAAACAAGCTTAAGTTTATCTCTAGGGATGCCAATACCAGTATCGAAAATTTTAAAGCTAATCCAGAGTGTTTTATTTTCTCTTCGAACAAGTCTAGTTTGCATGCCAATTGTTCCACGAGAAGTAAATTTCAATGCATTACCCATCAGGTTGTTGATAATTTGATTGAGCCGGGTCGCATCTCCCATGATAAGATGTTCAATCCGTTCATCAAAATCCAATGTGACGCTTATGGGTTTTTCCTGCGCTCTGAATTGGTAGGTGCGCAATAGTGAGTTGAATAATTGTTTGAGATCAAACGGGCGCTTTTCGATTTCTAATTCTCCGGATTCTATTTTCGTAATATCCAGAATGTTGTTAATGATATCCATCAAGCTATCTGCTGAAAAACGTAAAGCATACAGATACTCCTTTTGAGCTTCAGTTGGATTGGTTTCGTAGAGTAGATGGGTCATCCCGATAACGGCATTCATCGGGGTTCGTATTTCATGACTCATATTGGCAAGGAATTGTTGCTCTGCTAACCTGGCGAGTTCTGCTTCTTGTTTAGCTTTTGCCAGATCTTGTTCAAGTGTTTTCCGTTCAGTGATGTCATAGTGAATGCCTATAGAGCCTACAATTTCTCCTATACTATTATAAATTGGAGTACCACTAATTAACGCCCAGATTTTAGAGCCGTCCTTTTTTATAAGCTGGACTTCATATATTCCTGCTTTTCCCTTGAGCCTGTCTTCTGCTTGCTGGTTTAAAATAGGCCAGTACTCCTGAGGTAAGAGGGTTGTTGTAGCATTTTTTCCTACCAATTCTCCCGGGGCATATCCTGTCATAGCACAGAATCGGTCAAATGCTCGAATTATTTCCCCTTCTGTATCTACTTCCATCAAACCTAGTTCCATGTTTTCAATAATGCCGCGATACTTTTCCTCACTTTTTCGTATCGCCTCTTGCGCTTTTCGACTAATGGTTACATCTCTGTATTGCCACAAATGCCCCAGGTATTTTTCACCGGAAAAAAGTGGGATGAAATCTCTGGCCAGTATCTTACCATCTATCGTATACAGTTCTTCTCCTACTCGAAGACGGCGTTCACTTATAAGCTTGTTGACGCCTTCAACAAATTCGTCAGCTTGAGTGAAATAGTGCTTAGCTTGCTCCATTGCTTTTATGCAATCCATACCCACTAAATCTTCAGGAGATGAAGGAATACTAAAAATATCGCAGAAAAACTGATTAGCGAGCACAATTTCGCGTTGCTCACTTTCTAATAAAATACCCGCTTGTAGGTTGGTGATGAGTGCTTCCAGCCTTACCTGGCTCTCTTTGATGGCGTCTTCTGCTTTTTTACGACTGGTGATGTCTCGAATAAAGGAACTGAAAATGTGCCTATTCTCTAATTCTATGTGACTAATAGCCAATTCAACAGGAAATTCTTCTCCATTTTTTCTCAAAGCAGAAATTTCAATACGCTGATTTAGAACAGGCCCTTTACCCGTTTTAAAAAAACGTTTCATTCCATCTTTATGTGCCTGCCGGTATTGTTGGGGGATGATTAACTCACTCAGGTTTTTTCCTGCCGCTTCTGATTTGTTATAGCCAAATACATGTTGTGCCTGCTTACTCCATTGAATGACTTTTCCTGCATCATCAATCGTAATTACTGCATCAAGAGAACTATCAATTACCCTTGATAATTGCTCTTCTTTTTCAGCGAGCACTTGTTGAATTTTATGTCGCTGAATAGATTCTTCCTGTGCTTGCTCAAATGCCAGGCAGCCATTAAGAGAAATGCTGAATTTTTGCATCAGGCTATAGAGTTGGGCCATTAATACAGGATCAAAATCACCACTAGCCTGAATGTCCAGAAGTTTCACAAATCCAATATTTTCTAGTTTAAATATGGCATAAGCTCCCTGGCTTATTTCGGATTCCTGTACTACTTTTTCAAAATTGTTGTTGGTATGATGAATAGAAAAATAGGGCTTGTTCTTTAATTCTTGTAGTATATAGTGTGTTGGGTCAGATAGTGAAGAACTTTGGGCACGGAAAGTAGGCCTGGAATAAACCATCTGATATGCCTTCCCATTTTTATTGAGCCATACAGAAGCGTAGGATAAATTTTTTCGGCTGAGCAGGCGGTCAATAAATGCTTCTGTATTGGTACGTAAATCAAGAGAGCTACCTATAGACAATGAAAGTTCATAAAGTAATGATAAGTCCTGTATGATTTTTGTATTACTATCCATCAGATTTTAGTTCTGGATTTTACTAATGAAGCAAGCCTACAACAATCGTTTTATTATAAAACTCGATGAGGCCTTTGTGGAGAGAAGAGATTTCTCCTAAACTTAAAATACCTTCTAATGGAGGCACTTCATTTTTATCTAGAGATAACTGATATTGTAATGCATTGATTTCTTTTGTGAAGTCGCCTTCCAAAAATAGCGTTCTTGAAATACAATCGACAACCATCGTATGTGTAGCTGAGGATGTTCCCTGCAGATAGCAGTCTTTAACAACTTGCCTGGCAGCATCAATAAGTTTTTCGGTATTGCCTTTCATGATGTTCAGCACGGCATGCTGAGGAACTTCTCCAACACAGATCAAAGCGCCATTTGAATCTACAGACAGAGGGTCGCGGATAATATCTTCTCTGTTTTCCCGGAAGATGCCAAATGGATATCCCTTAGCTATACTGAAGAAATTATCTGTAGTGATTGTTTTACCAGAATCTGCTTCAACCACCTCCTTATATATCTGGAAAGCAGGTTGCCAATTGAGTTCATGAATGATGGTTCCTTCTGTACGGGTAGCGACAACCGGGCCATGTAAACGCTCCCAGCCGTGGCGTACTCCTAATGTAGATTCCTGAAGTATAGGGCAAACGATTGCTGCATCCTGGAAGAAGCCTTCATTGCAAAAAAGACAAGGCTTTTGTTCAAGGCTAAGCGAACCCGCTCCTCCTCCAATAAAATTGCTATGATTGCCCAAATTGTCATTTATAAAACTGAGTAATTGGCCAATATTAGCTGAAAGGCCATCAACCAGAGTGAGGCAAGTAGGTGGAGGAGTGCCCCAGGAAGAGATATCAGGCAGGCTGAGTTGACCCGCCGATACATTTTGAAACAGCAGAGGTGGAGCTGCTAATTTTAATTTGTTTAGGATAACTCCTGTATCCGCTTTCCCTTCCTGAGTGACTAGCCCGGGAAAAATTCCTCCGATAAATTGAATATTTTGCTGATTAAGGGTTCTTATTAAATTTGGAATATCTGTTTCTAGCGAAACCTCAGATAGATATATGGTGATTATTTCCTGTTCAGATGGGTTTATTTCTTCAATAAGATGGAGTATTTCAGCATTAGTAGTATTAAAATTGTACATATTTTTTTGGTTTTTTAGTTACTCATTTTGAGAAGATTGAGCTTCTGCTTTTAGCATTCTATATATAGTTGATTTGCCGATATCCAGTTTTTGGGCTACTAACAATACATCATTATCATATTTAGCCAGAAAATATTTAATAATACGATGTTTGTAGGCCTCAAGGGTTAATTCTTCGGTAAGGAAATTTGCCTCTTTGCGTATGCTATTGAATTGAATGTCTTCTTCCTGTATTTGATCCTCTGTAGCCATTACCGCCGCTAGCTCAACAATGGCTTTCAACTCTCTTACATTGCCTGGGTAACTATATTCCAATAATCTTTTTTTGGCAGCTGAGCTAAAAGTTATGGCAGCTAATCCATTCGTTTTAATGGCAGATTGAAGAAAGAAATTGGCTAGCAACAAAATATCATTCCCTCGTTCTCTCAGTGGTGGCAGTGATATGTTTAGGCCAAGTAATCGATAATATAAATCTTCTCTAAAGTTATCATTTTCTACTTCTTTTGCCAAGTCTTTGTGAGTAGCAATAATAATTCGAGTGTCAAATTGAATTGATTTTTCACCACCAAGGCGTAGGAACTCCCGCTCCTGTATAACCCTTAGTAGTTTTGCCTGTAAAGGCAAATCAATTTCTGCAATTTCATCTAAAAAAAGGGTTCCTTTATGGGCCAATTCAAATTGTCCTCGTTTTCGGGTGCTGGCACCTGTAAAGGCTCCTTTTTCGTAGCCAAATAATTCACTTTCAATTAATTCTCTTGGGATGGCTCCCATATTTACTGCAACAAAAGGCCCTTTACGACGGGTAGAATTATAATGGATACTTTTAGCAACTACTTCTTTTCCTGTTCCGGTTTCCCCATTAACTGAAATAGTAATCTGAGTTTTTACCGCTTTTTCCATTAGCCGAAACACTCGTTGCATAGCGGGGCTATTGCCAATAATAGATTTGCTAAACTCGTATTTAGATTCTAATTGTTGTTTTAGGAATGCTACTTCTTTTTGCAGCCTGGCTTGTTTTTTAATATGAGTGAGCGTATTGAGTAAACGATCTTTGGTTTCACTATCTTTAGTAATATAATCAAATGCTCCTTGTTTTAGAAGTTGGACAGCAGTGGAAATGTCCTGTTGCCCTGAAAGAATGATTACTCCAATCTGCTCGTCATAAGCTTTAATCTTTTTAAGTACTGCCTCTCCAGTCGTATCAGGAAGTGTATAGTCTAGCGAAATAATATCTGGTTGCATATTTAAATGCTGGATACACTCCTGGCCAGTAGTGAATGCATGCACCTCATGATCGGGATTGAGCTCCATCACATATTTAATCATGCGTTGGTACATAGGATCGTCTTCTACCACAAATATTCGGAAGTTGTTTTTCATGTCTTTTGGCATTAATATGGAAGGCTCCGTAATTCTTTATAATAATACTTCTTTTTTCCCAAAATGATACATGAAATACCATTTTTGGAATTTATTTTCTTGCTTGTTTTGTAAGATGTTGATTATCAAGGAGTATTGCTTTGGCATTATCTATGAATTAGTATTGGGAAAAAGTGATAATGTACCGTATAAAATTTCTGAAAAAACTGGAACAATACCTTTCACAGACATCACTTGTTCTGTTGAAGTATAAGGGAGGTTCGCTGAGTGAATTGCCTTTATACTCAGACATTGATCTTTGGGCTAAAGAGAAAGATGCAGCAAAGGCATTCATATCCTGGTGCTATCGTCAGTCTGGGATTGAAATAATTAATACCTATTCCCGAAACGATGTACTGCACTGTTATATCTTTTTTAAGGATCAGGGATTTTTACAGCTTGATATATTATGGGAGTTATCCCGTAAAGGGCTTGTTTACATAAGCCAGAACACGATAAACAAACATACAATCCAACATGCAGGTATTCATCAAACGGATGATTACCTGCTTTTTACCCATGTAGTATTATTCAATTTCCTGAATGGTAGCGCTGTACCACAACACTATATCAAGTATTGGCAGGAAATGCCTATAGAAGAGCAGCAAAGTCTGCTTTATACTTTTAATAATGAGTATGGTACTGCATTTGATCAAATAGGAGCATTGAAAAATTATGATGAAGAAGCATGCAGAAAAATAAAGGGAGTGATCAGGAAACTGAAAGAAAATACTTTTCCAAAACTTCTCAGGAATCGGACAAAGTATTTATGGTCTAAAATCAGGGAGTTTGCAGGAACACATAAAGGAATAGTTATTACGTTTAGTGGGGTTGATGGGGCTGGTAAAAGTACGGTATTGTCAAAGGTATCAAGTGTATTATCTTTTAAGTACCGTCGCAGAGTAGTATGCTTGCGTCACAGGCCAGCAGTGTTTCCGATCTTAAGTAGCTTTACGATGGGCAAAGAGCAAGCCGAAATACAAGCCACCAGTGCTTTGCCAAGAACAGGAAGCAATAAAAATCTGCTTTCTTCTATTTTTCGATTTATGTATTACTACCTGGATTATTTGATAGGCCAGGTTTATATCTACTGGAGATATATTGCACAGGGGTATGTCGTGCTATACGATCGCTATTATTTTGACTTTATTGTAGATGGGCTTCGCACCAACATCAGAATATCCCCTGGTTTTGTGAAAATGTTATACTCCCTTGTATACAAGCCTGCCCTCAACGTATTCTTGTATGCAGATGCAGAGACTATTCTTGCACGAAAGCAGGAGTTATCCACTACTGATATTAAGCAATTGACCTCTGCTTATCTAAAATTATTCAATGACTTACAACTGAATGGTTCTCAAAAGTATCTGGCAATCGAAAACATGCACTTGCCTGCTACTTTAAATGAAATAGAACGCGAATACATTCAAATTCAATCAACATGATACATCAAATCATTAATCGGATAGTTCAGCTTAAGAATCCACACTTTAAGTTACATCCTGAAGCAAGTACTCGAATGTTAATGCAACTCGCCTTTGTCAAAATGAAAGCACTACTGCGAGGGCAGACACTTTGGCTTAGAGGCAAGCAACCCGGCTTGATTTTTTTGGAAAAAGGGGTGTCTTTTTTCAATATTTCCAAAATTCAATTGGGGAAATGGGTGCAATTGGATGAGAAGGTACAATTAAGTGCCTGGGGTACTAGTGGGATACAATTAGGAAACAATGTACATATAGGAGCTTATAGCCGATTGATTACTTCTACCAATTTTTCACTACCAGGGAAGGGGATAAAAATAGGCAAGCATGTAGGCATAGGCGAATATGCTTATCTGGGGGGAGCTGGTGGGCTTGAAATAGGAGATGATTGTATAATCGGACAGTATTTTTCATGTCATCCTGAAAATCATTGTTACGCTATAGGCGATATACCTTTTCGACTGCAGGGAGTAAACCGCAAAGGCATTCAAATAGGGAAAAATTGCTGGATTGGTTCCAAAGTAACCATCCTGGATGGTGTGCATATAGGTGACAACTGTGTGATTGCGGCAGGAGCAGTTGTTACAAAAAATATACCTGCTAATAGTGTGGCTGGAGGGGTACCTGCTCGTATTCTAAAGTCGGTTCCTCACAGGGTTTATCCTCAAACTCAACAAATAAACAGAAGATTATGCACCAGCGAACTATACTAATTACAGCCTATGCCGCCAATCCTTACAAGGGCTCTGAAGATGGCACCGCCTGGAATATTATTGAAGCATTAGGAAGAGCTGAGGAAAGTCTGCTTGTCATCACTCGTAAAAATAATCGCAAGGCGATTGAAAAATACTTAAAGGACTTATCCTTCGAAGGAGAAAATTTGAAGGGATTAAAACTGGCATATTTCGATTTGCCTTATTGGATGCGCTGGTGGAAAAAAGGAGAAAGAGGAGCTTTAGTATACCATTATTTGTGGCACCTGGGAGTTGTCTTTTTTATACTTCAACAGGGATTTCGTTTCGACATTTCCCATCACTTGAATTTTCATAGTGACTGGATGCCTTCATTCTTGTGGTTACTGGGAAAGCCTTTTGTATGGGGCCCCGTTGGGCATCATGAAAAAATACCAATACAGTATCTAAAAGATATAGGCTTAAAGCAAAGAATATCTGATCAGTTACGCTGGTTAGTGAAGCAATATTTTTGGAAACTGAGCCCTACATTATTGATGACACGTAAACTAGCAGCAAAAGTTCTGACTATAAATAGGGGAGTGCCGGCAGTGTTGCAATTATCGGAGGAAAAAGTATTGCACCTGCCGGCTATTGCTAGCCAGCAAGTTTATGCAGAAAGAGTGCCTTCTAACGAATTTATCGTCCTGGCAATTGGACGTTTTGTCCCATTGAAGGGGTTCCATATAACCATTGAAGCTTTTGCAGCTTTTTATCATAGACAATCACCAGAAAAACAGCAGCGAATACGCCTGCTTTTAATTGGGAAAGGCCCGGAGCATGCACACTTAAAATCTTTGGCAACTCAGTTTGGTTTGAATGAAGAGAATATCCAGTTTATCAGTTGGATGCCTCAGGAACAACTATGGGCATATTATCGCAGGGCCAACGCATTATTGTTCCCTTCTTTTGAGGGAGCAGGCATGGTCGTGCCTGAAGCTATGGCTTATGGGCTTCCAGTGATATGTTTTGACAATCACGGCCCGGGAGAAACTGTTGGAAGTGCTGGAATAAAAATTCCCTACGGCCCCTATGAAAGTACGATTATTCAATTTGCAGGTGCTTTAAATACACTATTGCATTCATCTGAAAAATGGCAAGAGCTATCGGAAGCTGCAAAACTACGACATGCTACGCATTATACATGGAATAATAAAGCCTGCAAGTTGATCGAAATCTATAAGGAAATAACCAATTCAAATTCTTCAATCTATGTTTGTAAAGTCTAATATAGTAGCCGTTCATCTATTCAATGATTTTAGTGGAAGCCCGAAAGTGCTATCTACAGTGATTAAAAACCTGGTGAAAAGGGGGTATGAAGTAGACCTTATCACTTCAGGAGGAAGTGAAGGAGCTTTGAGCTTATTGCCTGTCAATTATAAGTGGATTACTTATCGCTTTTTTCAGTCAGGGGGAGTACGCTTAATGGCCTATTTTTGGAGCCAGCTAATCATTTTTATGAAGATATGGGCATACCCACCTTCTTCGGTGACAGTATATGTCAATACACTTTTACCTTTTGGCGCTGCTATTGCGGCTCGCCTGAGAAAACAACATCTTGTATATCATCTACATGAAACCTCACTTAAGCCATTGCTTTTAAAGAGGTTTTTGAAATGGGTTGTTAGTTGTTGTGCAGATCATGTTATTTACGTATCCCATTTTTTAGCCAAAGAAGAAAGAATTGAAGGAGTGCCAGGTCATGTTGCTTATAATGCCTTGTCTGCAGAATTTATAAATAAAGCAAAACCTGGAGCTAAAAAAAAGGGTGTTTTTAATGTGTTAATGTTATGTTCTTTAAAGGCTTATAAAGGAGTAGAAGAGTTTATCTCACTATGTAATAAACTGCCTCATCTAAGATTTGAATTGGTCCTAAATGCAGATAGAGAAATTATTGATAGTTATTTCAAAGAGCGTAATTTACCTAAAAACCTTTTTATATATTCTTCCCAAAAAGACGTTACACCCTTTTATAGGAGGGCTAATCTGGTACTTAATTTATCTAAACCCGATCAGTGGAAAGAAACATTTGGACTTACTTTGCTGGAAGGAATGCAGTATGGCCTGCCTGTGATTGCTCCACCTGCTGGAGGACCATGTGAGATTGTCGTTTCTTCTTTAAATGGTTATCTGATACATCCATCTAATCAGCCGAAGTTGATAGAAGCTATTCATCGGTTGTCTGTAGATAGAGAGTTATATCAATCTATGTCTCATCAAGCCCTTAGAACAGCTAGCAGTTTTACCGAAAAAGCAATGATGAGGCCCATTTTAAAATGCCTAAAGGAAAGCGAAAATAAACTGGATATGGAGCGATACTTTGATGAAATCAAAACGGGAGCATGTTAAGGTACATTCAAGCGCAATATCAGGTTTAAGTACAAGATTAAATGCGAACTTAAGTTTAGGTTCAAGAGTGAATCTTCTTAACTACGCTTGCGCTTTGCACTTGAGTTTACACTTGGACTTGCACTTCAATGAGTACTATGCAACCTTCGGGAAAACTACTTTAAAGATAGATCCCTCTCCTTTTTTGCTTTCAAGCTCAATATGTCCATTCATTGCTTCGACATAACGCTTGGTTAAGTACAAACCTTCACCTCGAGCTTTTCCCCGGCAGTAGGAACATTGGAGGATATAATGCCTTGTTTAAATATTTGATCTTGTTCGTGGGTATTAAGGCCAGGGCCTTGATCTTTGATGTCAATAATAAGCTGATTGTTAATGGTTTGTAAGCCAATGATGACCTCCGAATTGTGTGGAGAATATTTTAAAGCATTAGAAATGAAATTAGCCATTATGTGGCGGAAAAGAAATGGATCTCCTTTAATGAGGTGGCTATTTTGCTCGGGGAGATGAAATTTGAGCTTGATATTTTTACTATTCGCATAAGAGGAAAACTCTCTTTGAGCATCCTGAAGTGCAGGAATTACATCAAAAGTATCATTTTGGATCTGTAAGCTAACTTCAGATTTATTTTCGATCTCCATGATCCGGATGCTTGCCAGGTCTATATCATTAGTTGCTTTTTCAATTTCCTGTATCACTTCTTTTCGTTCTTCTTCATCAAGCATCCCTTCTTTGGCAAGTGCATGGGTGTTGAGCTGAATTAGAGATAATGGATTGCGAATATCATGAGCAATCAGGCTTACCATATGCTTTTTTTCATTCATCAAACCCATTAATTGAGAATTGATTTTATACACTTCCAGATTAAGAGCTTCCAATTCTGCCTGTCTTTTGCGTAAGCGTTGATAGAAAAAGACAATGGCGAGTAGTAATAAAAAGAACAGGATCGATATAGCTATTAAGTAAATGTTTTGGGTGTTTTTCGCTTGGACAGTTTCTTTTAAGCGCTCGTTTTCCTGTGTTTTTTGTTTCGCCTTATAGCGAACTTCCATTTCCTGTACTGCTCGAGTCTTTTCCTCATCAAATAAAATATTCCGAATATTGGTTAATGCTTGATAATAATGCAAGGCACTGTCCAATTGGTTGGTGTTGCGAAAAATTTCATAAAGAGTACGATAGTAATCCTCCTGTCTGATAGGTAGCTTGTTTTGAGTAGACAAAGCAAGTCCTCTGTATGCATATTGCTTAGCTTTGCTAATGTATCCTAGTTCCAGGTTAACATCTGCAAGGCTGTGGAGCGCATCCATAAGCCTCAGCGTATCCTTTGTTAATTCTGATTTTTGGAGAAGGTTGTAAAATGTATCCAGGGCAGCAGGGTAATCACCTATATTAACGAGCGCTTCTCCTTGTATACTTTTGATCGCCGCCAGGCGGTCTGATGCTTCAATGTTTTTATAAAGATTCCTTGCTAGGTGCAGGTAGTGGAAAACAGAGTCCCAACTTTCATTTTGCTTGTGCATAAGAGCGAGAGCTTCATAGGAAGAAGCAAGTGTAAAGGTATCTTTTAAAAGCTCTAATTTTGGAATGTAATCGTAAGAAAGATGAATGGCTTTGTCAATGTCTTCGCTTTGCCAATGCAGCCCGGCTACATTAATTGCTGCTTTGATGCTCCTTATTTCCCAATCTCTACCCTCCTGGGTATTAGAGAGCTCCATCGCTTGTATAAAGTGCTCTAGTGCTTTATCTATCTGAGACCCTTCAATCGCATAACCAACCCCTGTAGCCATATGTCCAAGATATATTCTTTGAGGATCATTAATGGCTTTTCCTAGTTCGAGCAGTTTTTCAGAGTAATAGGCTGATTCTAGAGGCGATAGATTACGATAATATTCCGAAAGTGCAAATAGAGCATCCGCTCTCTCTTCACTGAAATCAGGCGATGCATCCAGAATAGCAAGCAAGCTATCAACAGCATCTTGAGCAGAAATAGTCTTTGCATTACCCAATAGGATAAAACAAAACAGACATATTAAATAATGGCAGGTGCGTATGTTCATTTATAACTGGCCTATCTGGATTATAGATAAGTTTTAATTTTATGGCTTAGTTGCATCTTATTTGTGACATCAAATTTCTTGTATAATACCTTGACGTAATGCCTAACGGTATTAATAGAGATATTGGTGTCATTCGCGATCTCCTTATAACTCGCACCTTTTACCAGGCCGCGAGCTACTTCTAACTCTCTTGCTGTAAGCAAATTTATTGCTGAAGGCAAGGTCTTTTTTTCTTGTTTTGGTAATGGCTCCGGAACTGGTTCTTCTTTGGGGTTACCAGGGTTGTTTCGTAGCATTGGAAGCACATGAATAGCTGCTTCTGGAGCTAAAAAGGCACCACCTGCAAAAGTGGTTTCAATCGCCTCTAGTAGCTTTCGAAGCCCAGAGCCTTTAAGGTAAAAACCATCTGCTCCATTATTAAGCGCTTGTGAAATGTAGCTTGGATGATTATGGCCAGTAACTATGATTACTTTACTGCCGGGTATAAGCGTTTTTATTTTCTTAAGGTGATTGATCGTATTAATGGTATCAGAAAGTTCTACATCCATTAAAAGTAGATCGGGGGGAGTATCAGGAGAAAGTTGTTCAAAGAACGATCCAAGAGAACTGGCTCTTAAACTACATTGGTAATCCGGCTGGCTATCTAAAAATAGAGCCAGGCGTTTCAGTAATAGCTGATCATCTTCTATTAGAGCAATGTGCTTCATTTGCCTTTGTTACTCTTGTAAAAATAAAGTATATCACATGAAAATGCAAAGGAAAATGTGATTTTACTACATGATGATGTAGTCGGTGGTTGAAATATATAAAAATTTACATATTTTTAACATGAACGTGCAATTGACGTAAGTGTATAAAAACCTTTACTTTGTAATATAAAATCGAAAAGATATAAGCGTTCTAACACGCATTAAAATATGTTAAGCTAATTACCAAACAAATTAGCACAAAATACAAGGGCTTTAAAGTACCATTCATTTTAGAGCCTAAGGATTTTACAAGTGTTGGGAGAATTGCAGCCTCTCGGAGCTTTAAGCACCGAGAGGCTTTTTTATTGAAGTAATATTGATTACTTACTTAACATAGTTGACGAAAATCATTCCGCTAATGAACAGGGAGTAATAGTTTTGTTTGCAAATAAAACGAGTGATTATGAACCTGGCAACCATGCGCGATGAATATACCCGATCAGGGCTCAATAAAGAAGAACTACTGGAACACCCGATGGCGCAGTTTGAATTGTGGTTTAAACAAGCAATGGAAGCAGAAGTGTTTGAACCTAATGCTATGAGCCTGGCAACAGTAAATGCTGAGGGACAGCCTTCTCAACGAACTGTACTTCTGAAATACTTTGATGAAAGAGGACTCGTATTTTTCACAAATTACGAGAGCAGAAAAGCCAGAGATATAGAACAAAATGGCCTGGTTAGTTTGCTTTTTCCCTGGCTAGCACTCGAACGTCAGGTACGAATAGAAGGCCGTGCCCACAAAATTACAGCTGCAGAATCATTGAAGTATTTTATGAGTAGGCCACGAGGAAGCCAAATTGGAGCCTGGGTGTCGCAGCAAAGCACCGTTATTACTTCTCGCCAATTGCTACAATCCAAATTTGAGGAGTTGAAAAATAAATTCACTAATAAAGAAGTACCACTACCATCTTTTTGGGGAGGCTACCGAATAGCGCCTACTCATTTTGAATATTGGCAAGGCCGACAGCATCGCCTGCATGATCGCTTTGTCTATAAGCAGAAAGGTACAAATTGGCAAATTGAACGATTAGCTCCATAGATATAGCCGTAGAATACAGTTTTGAATAAATTACCAAAAAGAAGATAGGTCAGGATATATATACTTCATTCTTTTCATGGAGAGTTTCAGTAGTGAAATATTCGGGGAATTGTATACTTTTGGGTGGAAGGAACACTTATTCATGAGAACAGTTGTAGACCAATTCAGAGATGTTATTGTTCAAATTGCTACCCCTTACAATACAGGTACGGGATTTTATTTGAAATCACACGACTTGATTGTAACCAACGAACACATTGTACACGACAATAAGGAAGTTGTTATTAAAGGAGAACAATTTGAAAAGCAATTATCCCGGGTACTCTTTACGGATGATAAATGCGATTTAGCTTTTTTGGAGGCTCCTGCATCCGTCGAATTACCTACTATCTCTTTGGGAAATGATAATCACTTATCTGAAGGTGATCCCATATTATCGATAGGCCATCCTTTTGGTTTGGAATTTTCGGTAACGAAAGGAGTTATTTCCAATACATCAAGATCCTATGAGGGGATTACTTATCTGCAACATGATGCAGCACTAAATCCAGGAAACAGCGGTGGCCCGCTCATTAATCAGCAAGGAGAAGTGGTTGGGGTGAATGCATTGAGCATAGATCAGGGGGATAACATCGGTTTCTCATTACCTGTTTCTTATCTCAAGGAAGCGCTGAATGGAATTGGCACTGTAAATGGAGTTGTAAAAGCCCGCTGTATATCCTGCCAGAATTTTCTGTCAGAGCAAACTATTGATAATAAAAAATATTGTCCCCACTGTGGTGCTAAAGTACTACTGGCTTCTTATGCTTCCTCTTATGAACCAACAGGAGTTACATTGCGAATAGAGGAGTTATTGGAAAGCATAGGCCATGATGTACGCTTATCGCGAAAAGGGCCTAATAATTGGGAGATATTTCAGGGAAGTGCCCGTATCGATATTACCTATCATGAAGATACAGGACTTATCATGGGAGATGCTTATTTGTGTCGTTTACCCTCCGCCAATATTCAACCTATATACGAATTTTTACTCCGCCAGAATTATGGTATAGATGGTTTGACATTTAGTATTAAAGAACAAGATATTATACTTTCCCTTCTTATTTTTGATCGTTACCTGAATCTTGATACCGGTACCCATCTTTTTAAGCACCTTTTCGAAAGGGCCGACTATTTTGATAATGTCCTCGTAGAAGAATACGGGGCACTCTGGAAATAAACCTTCTTATTAGGGATAGTTCATTAAACTGTGTCTGATTATACGATTTCATTTTTTCATTAGCCAAAGAAACTGAGATTGTTGATCGAACTGCCCTCACACAAAGTAGGGTAGTTGGATTAACAAACGCTGATTAAATATCTATTCTTTGT
>JAKSDI010000315.1 GCA_022360175.1 Chitinophagales bacterium | reverse complement strand
AGGCACCTTTTAAATTGACATCATGTACTAAATCCCGGGCTTCTTCCGGATAATGCTCGAAGTCGGCAAAGAAATTGGAAGAGGTATCCAGTTTGCGTGTATTGCCTTTGAAGTGAAAGCTATTGATCAGCCCGTAGATGGAGCCTACATCTTGCCGGATGGTATCAAATAATTCTGTTACCTGAGTTTTCTGGCTTACATCCAGTGCATGTACCTTGATTTGTTCCTGCAAGTCAGGCTCTAAATTTTCGCGCTTTTGCTCAGCCATTTCAGTATCTATATCAGCAATGACCACCTTCGCTCCTGCATCGGCTAAGATTTCACAGAAAGCAAAACCGATTTGCCCGGCTCCTCCAGCTACAATGATTACACGATCACTCAAGTCAAAAAGTTGGTGAAAACGCTTCATAAATGTATTTTTTTACCCTCGCTGGCAGATTGATGCATTAACAGCATCAATTCAGTATTTTGTACTGCATGATCAAAATCGAGAGGGTGTTTTGTTTCGATGTTTTGGATACGTTGCAGAAAATCCTGCAACTCGTCTATATAGAGTTGGTTGACATCAAAGGTTTCATTGATAGAGTAGGTTACAGATTCTTCTTTATGTATATATACTTTCACCTCATTATCATGCCAGTTCCATATGATTTTACCATTCTCACAGAGAATTTTAATGTTTCGATCATAGTCTTTTTGCAAATAATCTAGGTGTAAAGTGATTGTTTTGTCATTATAGTTGAATATGGCTTCGGCAAGTTCTTCTACTTCAATATCTAGACGTTGCAGATTACAAGCTTCACAATAGATAGAGTCAGGGGTACCAAAAAAATATTGGATCAGGTCTAATTCATGGGTGATAGTATTGATCACTCCGCCTCCAAGTTCTTTTCGGGAAGCATAGCTGATTTTATAATCTTCCCACGGGTGCCAGTAGGGGAGATAGCTACCAAATTCAAAACGGGCACTGTAAACGCTACCTAACTCTTGGCTATGCAAAATATTTTTGATCTTTTGTACTAGTGGATGGAAACGCAGCATAAAGCCAATGAAAAAAATGCCTTCAAAATTTTTCAAGATTTTTTTAGCTTGAGCTAAACCGACCTGATTGTCTATAAGAGGTTTTTCCATGAAAACATGAAGTCCTTGCTCTACTGCAAATTGCAGACTTTCATTGTGTAAGGAAGTAGGAGTACCTACTATTAAAATATCAAAAGGGATACCAACCGCTTCCTCAAAAGAGGTGATTACCTTTACCCGGTGTTCATTTTCGAAAGTACTATCTGGCTGACGTTTAAGTACCCAGATATTTAAGTAACCGAGCTGCTGTAAATTCTTCAAATGCCTTTTCCCAATGGAACCTCCGCCTGTTATGAGTATATTCATTATTGTTTAAAGCTGCGTTTTTGTAAATAAAGTTGTAGAGCTTTGTCTAGTAATTGTTCTTTCTCCAAAAAAAGTTCTACAAACGCTCTAAAAGCCCCATCTCCACCTTTCACTGGGATTTGCCAGTCTACTTCTCGTTGAATATATACCGGAGCATTGGCTGGAGCCGCACTTAAACCAACTTCCTGAAGCAAGAGTAGATCATTGATGTCATCACCAATATAGGCTACTTGATTTAGCTGGATTTCCAATTTTTTACAAAGTTCGTGCGCAATTTTTACCTTGTCTTGAATCCCCATATAAAGGTAAGAAATACCCAGTTTGTCAGCTCGTCTTTTGACAATAGCTGTATCTTCACCTGTTATAATAGCTGTGGGGATATTTAGCAGTTTTAGAAACAATACGCCGGCACTATCGGAAGTATTAAATTTTTTCCACTCATTTCCTGTCTGATCATAGTACATACCTCCATCTGTCCAAACTCCATCAATATCTGTTATAAATAGTCGGATATCCATTTTCAATTGCTATTAGTTTCATAATGCTTTTATAATATCCTGATCTATTCAAACATCTCACTGACCAAAGTCACATCTGCTGGAATATCTTGCAAGCTAGCTTTACCCAACAGCTGATTTTTCTCTATCCATTTTAAACCGGTACCAGGGCTTTTAAGACAGAGCATATCTTCCGTCAGGATAGTGCCCTTGGGAATGTTTATTTTGCTGGTAAGGCTTCTGGCTAGTTTTTCTTTAGCGGCTTTAGTGGCCGGATCTACCTCTTTTATTCCATCTCCCATCGCCTTTTCGGATTCACGTATGTATTTGATCATGAGTTTTAAGCCTGTTTCTTCCAGAGAACCTGCCTGATCACTTCCTTTCATAGCTCTAGAAAGCGTGATATGTTTTTCAATAACGGCAGCTCTCATGATTGATGCTGCTACTGAAGCTATGATGCCAGTGGTGTGGTCAGAGAATCCAATAATTTTATTAAAACGTTTGCGGAGGGTATGCATTGCTTTTAAATTCACTCGCTCCAAGTCAGCAGGATACTGTGAAATGCACTGTAATATAATGATGTCTGATGGACCATTACCTAGTGCATTAAGAGCATCTTCTATGTCCTGAATACTTGCCATCCCCGTAGAAATAATTACAGGTTTCCCCGTTTTTGCGATTGCTTCAAGTGTGAGTAAATTGGTAAGGTCACGGGAGGCAACTTTATAAAAAGGCACATTTAGTCGCTCCATCATCTCAACAGAAGGTACATCACAAGGGGTACAGAAATAGATAATCCCCTGGGCAAGTGCATATTCCTTCAATTCTTTGTGTTGGCTTTCATCCAGTTCTAGAAACATTCGGTGTTCACCATAGGTGCGTGCGAAGGAATTGGGAGAGTCATATACTTTGTCAAAAGCCTCTTGGGTTAATTCGGAGGGTATGTCCCGTTTTTGAAATTTGACAGCATTGGCTCCGCAACGTACAGCCATATCTATCAACTTTTTAGCGTTTTCCATGCTACCGTTGTGATTTTGTCCTATTTCAGCTATAACAAAAGTAGGATGTCCATCACCTATCCAGGTGTTTCCTAATTTAGCTTGAAGTCCGAGTTCGTTTTCCTGATGATGCTTTACTTGGTCGAGATAATGATAAATTTTACCAAAATCAATGCCTTCTTCATCTAGGTTGAGTTTTTCGATCATTGCCTCAAAACGATCTAAATCCGCTCGGGTATCAATCGTCAAATATCGGTCATGGTCATCTCTCAATCCTTCAAATGATGCAGGTAAAATTTGTATCTTGAACTGGTCACTATTTTTTCTGAGATAAGGAGTAACATGTTCTTGATCAAAATCAGTTTCTGCGAGAGAATTTGCTTCTCTAAGCGCTCTCACCTTAATGAATTCTGGTACAATATGTGATAATCCATCAACATGTGTATAATCCGCATTCTTATCTAGATGAAGCTTATAAGCTGCCATTGCAACAGGATAATAGTAGAATGGATTGTCAGCGGTAAATCGAACGACTATGTCTTCTTCATCCAAATCAGCAGAAGCATCTTTGAACCGCTTTAAGACGTTCATGGAATCACCACGATATATATCTACGCCTAAATTGGTAGCGGCTGCAGCAATAGGATCATCGGCTTCTGCACGGGTAGTAGCGATCATGATCTCATCTATAAATGGAATAGCTTTGATGTTATTAACCACTCGATATAGTAAAGGTGATCCTGCCACGGACATTAAGGATTTACCTCGTAGTCGTTGACTTAACATACGGGCCTGAATAATAGCTCTTGTTTTCATGATTTAATATATATGTGTTAAGATCTGAAAAAACGCCACCATTTCTTCTTTTTCCTATCGTCCGCATAATACCCATATCCATATCCATATCCATATCCGTACCCATATCCATATCCGTACCCATATCCATAGCTTCCTTTTTTACTAACACCATTCAGTACAATAGCCATTTTATGTAGTTTGTCCTGGGCGTACAACTCATCAATATAGGGTAGGACTGCTTTTTTCGTAATACCTTGACGTACGATAAAGAGTGAGTTACTTACATAGCGGTTGAGTAGGAAGGCATCGGCTACCAAACCGATAGGGGGGCTGTCAATTAAGATACAATCGTATTCTTTTTTGAGTCTCTCAATGAGTTGACCCATGGCATCATTCATTAACAATTCTGCAGGATTAGGAGGTATAGGCCCAGAGGTGATAAAGTGTAGATTGGGGTGTAACTCACTTTCTTGTATAATATCTTCGAATTCTGTATTACCAACTAGATAATTGGTTACGCCTGTCAGGCTGTCTTCAGAGTTGAGATATATGCCCAGTTTAGGCTTTCGCAAATCCAGTCCAAGCAGGATGGTTTTTTTATTAGAAATAGCCATACTCATGCCCAGGTTGACAGTAATAAAGGTTTTGCCTTCACCACTGGCTCCTGAAGTTGTTAGAATAACTGGAGGAGATGCCTGGATCATAAACTGCAGATTCGTACGTAACAAACGAAACATCTCTGCTACGGCAGGACGGCTACGTTTGCCAACTACTACATTTTTTTTATCAGAAGCAAGGCCTATGTTACCAGCTAGTGGAATTTTTGTATGCTTCTTGAGTTCATCTGAGCTCAAGATAGTATCATTCAATGCTTCTTTCAGTAAAATAATACCGATCGGGAAACTGATTCCCAGAAAAATTGCAATGGTATAGATATTAAACGATTTAGGAGATATAGGAGCAGAACCATCAATAGCGGAGTCAATAACTCTAGAGTTAGGAATAGCTACTGCCAAAGACATAGCAGTTTCTTCACGTTTCTGTAATAGGTATAAATACAGATTCTCCTTGATTGCCTGTTGCCGGCGCTTTTCGAGTAGTTCCCGTTCTTTTCGAGGAATGCTGCGCAAACTACGTTGTAGCTGAGTATATTTAGCCTCTACTTCCATAATTTGTAAAGAGATAGCAGAAAGGAGTTGGTTGATGGAAGTAAGAATATTTGTTTTCTGCTCGTCAATTTGTCCTTCGAGAAGGACTAAGTTAGGGTTTTTGCTACTAGCACTTTGTACGAGTTGTTCCCTTTGTAGGATTAATTGATTATATTGATCTATGAGATTATTGATCTCCGTATATTCTGAAGAAATGGCAGCAGGTAATAGGGTATAGGGCTGTTCACTATTTTGGATATTAGACTTGACTGCTTCTACCAGGCTTTTGTCAATTTCAAGTTTTGAAAGTCCTTTTTCATATTCATTAAGCCGAGCAACGGCCTCAGTAGCACTTGCCTCCAGTTCAATAGGAATATTATTCAGTTGCTTGTATTGTTCAACACCTCCTTCTACTTCAGCCAGTTCACCAGTCAGAAAATCCAGTCGTTCTTCAATAAATTCCAACGTATTTTTAGCTACGCGGTTTTTGTCTCGGACAGTAGCGGCATTGTAAGCTTCTACCAAATTGTTGAGAATGTCTACCGCTCGCTGATCGGATTCATCTACCAGACCAATACGTATAACGCTAGCACGGTCTTTCACTGGCCGTATATCTAGGCGATTAGCATAGTTTTGAGCTATCTTGATGGGATTGTGAAAGCTGATCTGAATAGGGAATTCAAATTTATCGCGTGTATTAGAAGTCCTTTGAAGTTTGAAATTACCATTTTCGAGTATGACAAATTCACCAAAACGATACTCTTCTTGTTCTTCTCCATCCTTCAGGAGGACAAAGCGGCTGGTATCCAGCATTTTTATTGTAACTGTTGTACCAAATAAATCTTTATCGTTAAGAAAAGCAGTATCTACTACTACTGGGCTGGATTTGTAAAGAATACTTTCTTTTACTCTTCCGATGGCGGTATAAGAGGTACTAAGATTGAGTTTCCCTACTACCGCATGCATCAGGGAACGAGACTTGAGTATTTCAATCTCATTGAGTAAATTATTGGTTGCATTTAAAATGCCTAAATCCTGGAAAATGGCTTCTTCAGTGAGTACTTTGTCGCTTTTACCATCTTTGATCAGTAGAATTGTACTAGCCTCATATTCTGGTACTGCGTATCTAAGATAAAGGCGAGCAAGGAAAAAGGATGCTGCCAAGGCAATAACAAACCAGTACCAATACCGGAGATATCTAAGCAGAAAAGCTTTGAGGTTAAAGCTCAATTCATCCGATTGCTGCCCGAAGTCAAAGCCTTCTTGTTGCAGATTATTACTCAATGTTTATAGATTTGTTAAGGTTAGTGTGAGGGTCAACACGGCAGTCACTACAGATACCCACGGTAAGATGCGTTGTGACTGATCTCGAATAGAAGCGGTTCGCTCCTGTAAGGGTTCTACATAAATGACATCATTTTGACGTAAGTAGAAATAGGACGAATCAAAAATGTCTTTGTTTTGTAGGTTGATCCTTCCGAACGAACGTTGTCCATCTTGTTCCCTGATAATTAATAGGTTGGTACGATTGGCATAAGGTGTCAAATCTCCTGCTTGACCGATAGCATCGAGGATAGTCACCCGTTCATTTGGCATTACATAGCTACCTGGATTGCTTACTTCTCCTGTTAATGTAATTCTGAAATTGATAAAACGAATAATGATGACAGGATCTTTTAGATAGGGGGCTAATTGCTCCGCAAGTATAGCCTTGAGTTCGTTTACTGTTAATCCTTTTGCTTCTACTTTTCCGATGACTGGAAAATCAATCATTCCTTCTGCATCGACTAGATAACCAATAATAGGGCGGGTACCTCCAGCAGCAGCTAAATTCACATTGTCTCCATCAATATTGAATGGGATAGCAACATCTGGATTCAGCGTTTTTATCCTTATAGATAACAAATCATCTGCTTGTATCCTCATCGGAGGAATATCAGCAATATTTTGTGCTTGCTGTGGAAAATCACCTCCCTGATTGAAATTGACAATCTCTTCATGCGTTACACAAGAAGAAAAACCAATGAGCAGGTAAATTATTATTATCAGTTGATATTTCACGCTTTAGATTGTATGGTTTGGGGTGTAAAGGTATGGGAAATTGTTAAGTATCAAGATAAGGCTTAGGTTAAGTTCAAGTTCAAATCGCAAGCGCAGTTAGGAGAAATGGCACTTAAATTCAGGTTTATACTCCTCCATATTACTCAAAAACTTCCTTTACAGGGACTTGTAGCCCTGGAATTATAGTCGAGTGAATAATTTCATCTGGCACATAAGGCTTGCTACCTATATATTTACCTTCTTCATTTAGCGTATAAATAATTATACTATCTTCTGATGTTTCTACCAACCAATATTCCTGCACTCCATTTTCTTCGTACAACTCAAATTTTTCCTTGCGCTCTTTTCTGCTATTGCCTGGAGATAATATTTCTATAATGAGGTCAGGAGGACCATTGCAGCCTTGTTTATCCAGTTTTTTACTATCACAGATCACACAAATATCAGGCTGAACTATTGTATCCTTTTGCCCTGTTTTCATTAATCGTACATCGATAGGAGCTACAAATACCTGGCACGGATTTTTCTTTAAGAATAGTTTAAAGGCAAAGAAAAGGTTACCCACAATTTGTTGATGTCTAATGCTAGGCGCAGGCGACATTTTAAAAATTTTTCCCTTAATCAGTTCCACACGCTCCTTTAATCTCCAGGTAAGGTAGTCAGCATAGGTATATTTTTTATTCAGGTCCAGTTGGTCTAGTGATGTAATCATAATGGCTGCTCATTTAAAATTTGAGAAGCATCCAGACTAAAGCCTTCTAGTACTTTACTGGGAATATATTGATTAGCTAGATAGAGTTGGCTACCTGAGTATACTCCATCTTCATTCAAATGATATACAATAACAAATTCACGGATAGGGTCTACCAACCAATATTCTAATACACCTGCCTGTTCATATAACTTGAATTTGTCCTGCATTTCTTTTTTGGAATTCCCGGGAGAAAGTATTTCTATAATGATTTCCGGGGCCCCGTTATATGCCTGCTCATCCAACTTGAATAAATCACAAATGACAAAAATATCAGGTTGAACAACTGTATTTACTACATTACTGCCTTGTGAAGGAATTGAGAGTTTAACATCAAATGGGGCATGATACATCTCACATTTTTTACCTTCTAAATATTGATCTATAGCACGCTCTAAAATTTTTGATATTTTTTGATGCCTCACGTTAGGCGCAGGCGACATTTTAAATATCTTTCCCTTAATCAGTTCCACACGCTCCTTTAACCTCCAGGTCAGGTAATCGGCATAGGTATATTTTTTATTCAGGTCTAGTTGATCCAGTGATGTAATCATATGTCCAAAATTAAACCTAAAAAATAAACCTTTTTTATCTTTTCCGCAACCGTATTCAAATTATAAATTCTTTTTCTGAAATGATCGTCATAATAAGTCGCACACCCTCTTCTAACCCTACTAAACGGGATAGTTCATTAAGCTGTGTCTGATTATACGATTTCATTTTTTCATTAGCCAAAGAAACTGAGATTGTTGATCGAACTGCCCTCACACAAAGTAGGGTAGTTGGATTAACAAACGCTGATTAAATATCTATTCTTTGTATCGCTCAATGCGTTTT
>JAKSDI010000314.1 GCA_022360175.1 Chitinophagales bacterium | reverse complement strand
GCACAAAAAACTAAACTCACTGCTAACTAATGGAGTGATTTCTTTAATTGGCACTAAAAATGAACTGGCTATTTTCTACCAAAGAAAACGACAGGAAGGTAAAGAACATATGAGCGTAGTAAATGCCATTCGAAACAAGATTATCCTCCGTATTTTTGCAGTAGTACGAAATGGAGTTATGTATGAAAAAAATCTTAATCATTCCTTGATTTAACCATAGAAAACGGGCCTATGGCATTTTACATTCAGCATTTGCATCACAACTTGCGTTACTTAATTGCTAAAATAGATTGAGTTGCAAGCATAAAATAGTTATGAAAAAAAGCATATTAATTGTTTGGGTATTCAGATCATCCTCTGATTTTGAGATAAAAAAACCGTGTCTTCAGTAGGAGGACACGGTTTTTTGTTCTTTTGGGCAATTTTAAAATCACCAGGAAAAGTTGAACGTTAATATGCTTTTGCAAATAATACTCTCCGAGCAGAAGGTTTTCCTGTAAGAATGCATTCTCCTCCTTCTTCTTCTCCTTCTAGAGGAATGCAACGAATTGTTGCTTTCGTCAATTCCTTAATTTTTAATTCCGTTTCTGTCGTTCCATCCCAATGGGCAGAAATAAAGCCACCTCCCCAGGAATTTCCAAGATCATACTTTGGAGTAGTAAGGATATCCTTGAAGTCATCAAAACTGTCAACCTTGGCTGTATTTTCCGCTCTGAATGTCTTTGCTTTATTAAGCAGATTGTCCTGAATTTCATCCAGTAGGTTTACCACATAATCAACAGCTCCATCAATTGGAATAGATACTTTTTCTTTAGTATCACGACGAGCAACTTCTATTTGGCCTTTTTCCAGATCACGCTTACCTATACCCAATCGGACAGGTATCCCTTTCATTTCGTGTTCAGCAAACTTAAAGCCAGGCCGCTTCTTTGCATCTTCATCGTATTTAATTCTTATTCCTTTAGCCTTTAGGGCTTTCATCACTTTTTCAGCTGCCTCATTGATGATCCCGTCTGGTTTAGGAATTGGAACAATGACCACCTGAGTAGGAGCTAATTTAGGAGGAATCACAAGCCCGTCATCATCAGAGTGCGTCATAATTAGTCCTCCAATCAGGCGGGTAGAAACTCCCCAGGAAGTAGCCCATACCAGTTCTTCCTTATTGTTTTCATTGAGGAATTTTACATTAAATGCACGTGCGAAGTTTTGCGCCAGGAAATGAGAAGTACCCGCCTGTAGTGCTTTCCCATCTTGCATAAGTGCTTCAATGCAGTAAGTTTCATCAGCACCCGCAAAACGTTCGTTTGCAGTTTTGATCCCTTTGATTACAGGCATCGCCATGTAATCTTCCGCGAAAGTGGCGTAGATATCCAAAATGCGGAGCGTTTCTTCAATCGCTTCCATTTTAGTAGCATGTGCAGTATGTCCTTCTTGCCATAAAAATTCAGTAGTGCGAAGAAACATACGGGTACGCATTTCCCAGCGAACTACATTGGCCCATTGATTGATCAATAATGGAAGGTCGCGATAAGAGTTGATCCAATTGCGATAGGTATCCCAAATAATGGTTTCAGAAGTAGGACGTACAATAAGTTCTTCTTCCAACTTGGCACTAGGATCTACTACAACACCATTGCCATTAGGATCATTCATTAGGCGGTGGTGTGTAACAACGGCACATTCCTTTGCAAAGCCTTCAACATGTTCTGCTTCCTTACTAAGAAAACTTTTCGGTATGAACAAGGGAAAATAAGCATTAACGTGTCCAGTCTCCTTGAACATATAGTCCAACTCATCTTTCATGTTTTCCCATAGGGCAAAGCCAGTTGGTTTGATAACCATGCAACCCTTCACTTCCGAATTTTCAGCCAGGCCAGCTTTTTTAACTATGTCCAGGTACCACTGAGAATAGTTGTCTGTCCTGTTGGTAATTTCCTTAGCCATTTTATAATTATTTCGATTTAATAGACTCTAATGCTTCAATCATTTACTCTCTAAAATTGTTATAATAGTAGCGTGGCCAGAGAGTTATATGTCGTCTTAACAATAGTTAAAGCCTTTTAGTGCCGACTTTAACAGCCTAACAACGGCATTTTAAGCCACCTTTAACTAAAAATTAGGCACAAAAGTAATAAATTACAGGTTGTATAGAGTAAGAGAGTTACGGCAATTACTTAAAAAAATATCTTTTATGAGAAGCTATAAAATAACAGCACTACTCATCGCGCTTTTTGTGGTAGGCTGGGTTAGTACGGCAGTCGCCCAGTACGACGACTTGTACTATGACCCTGATACGGATGCTACCTATTATGATTATAGTACTACCAATACTACTACAGGTGATACCTATGCATATAATGATGAGTATGATTATGACGATGATGATTACGAATATTATGAAGATGATTATGACTATCAGTACACTTCTCGTATTCGTCGTTTTCACCGCCCTTACCATGGGTTCGATTACTATGATCCTGTTTATGTAGATATGTATTACTATGATCCATTTATCAATCCGGGGATGACTGTATTGATTTATGATACTCCTTATCGTTGGAATAGATGGAACAGGTGGAACCGTTGGAATAGCTGGAATGCCTGGGGACCAAGTGTATCCTTTAATGTATATAGTGGCTGGGGCTGGAACAGATATAATAACTGGAACCGTTGGAATAACTGGGGCTATAATAATTATTATGATCCATGGGGTCCATCCTGGAATAATTGGGGTTATAATAACTATTATGGCGGTGGTTTTTATTCTAACTACTATTGTCCGCCTTCCTGGGGCAACAACTATAATTACGTTACTGTAAACAATATC
This sequence comes from Chitinophagales bacterium, assembly GCA_022360175.1. Taxonomy (GTDB): domain Bacteria; phylum Bacteroidota; class Bacteroidia; order Chitinophagales; family Saprospiraceae; genus JAKSDI01. Next base: position 19,227 of record JAKSDI010000314.1, on the reverse strand, counting down.
AACAACATCAACAATCTCAACTCCAATAGTAATGGTACCTACTATGGGCCTCGTACTAATGGTGGTACAACACGTCCTAATAACAGTAGACGAGATATTGGAATAGCAAAACCAGGTTCTAAGGATGTAACACCGCTAAATGCAGATCGCCAAAAGGCACAAATTGCAACAAGCAAGCCAAAACAAAAGCAATCTCCAGCAGCAGATGTAAATCGTTCAGGAAAAACTGTAATTAGAGAAAATGGTGCTACAGTGCGTGCTAATGAACGAACTGATAAAAACAAGGCTACAATTCCTAATTCTAATCTTTCTGGTACGGACCGTACTCGCTCAAGCATATCTCCTTCCAATAGTGGATTAGATCGCTCAAGAGTGAATCCGAATATTAGTACTAGCCCTGATAGGAATAAGCAAGATAGATATAACCCTAGAACGCAGCCTAAGCGCGATTATACTCGCCCGCCAGCTAATACACGTTCTAATGATAGAAGCAGGTCAACTACGCCGCGTACTTATGAGCGAAATAATAGCCGTAGCAATTCTTCTGGCTATAATAATAACTCAAACCCTAATCGTAGTAACTCCTCTTCAGGTTATAACTCAAACAATAACCGTACGAAGCGCAATAATTCTGGCTATAGCAGTCCAAATCGTAGTAACCGTAGTAATTCTTCTGGTTACAACAACAACTCAAGCCGTAATCGCAGTAATTCGTCTTCTGGTTATAATAATAATCGCTCAAATCGTAGCAACTCTGGTTATAGTAGCCCGAATCGCGGTAGCAGCCGTAGCAACTCTGGAGTGAATCGCAGTAACAGCAGTAGCCGTTCTTCTTCGGGAATTAACAAGAGTAGCAGCCGTAGCAGTAGCCCTTCGCGGAGCTACAATAGTGGAAGCAGCCGTTCTTCAAGTAGCCGTAGCAGCGGAAGCAGCCGGAGTAGCAATAGCCGCTCTGGAGGAAGCAGCCGCTCATCTCGTGGCAACTAATTTATAAAATAGTATAAACTAGGAAGTGGGTGGGGGAGCGCGGCTTTTCCACCCATTTTCATATGTCTAAAATTTTAGTAAAAAAGAAAGCGAAGCTTATGCCAAAATTTTAAACGCATGGCACTGCTTCGCTCCTGCAAGAATTTTTTCATCATTTTGTTTGGTGAACTTTTGATGAAAAGTTCATGCTCATTTCATGTGTACCAATCAAACTACTTATGATAAATCGTTTTTCCCTTATTATATTATTTGCAGTTTTTACTCCTTTTTTCCTTTCTAGTCAAAACGTTACGGATGCCCTTCGGTATTCTAGTTTTGAAGTGGGAGGGACCGCCCGTTCTATTGGTGCAGGAGGAGCGCTAGGCGCTTTAGGAGCTGACTTCTCAGTACTGAGTACCAATCCTGCCGGTATGGCATGGTATAGAAGTTCTGATTTTGTATTTACACCTTCATTTTATCGATCTAGCACCACTTCAGAACTACTGAACGGTAAAGGAAGTGGGCTATATGAAGAAAATCGCACCAATTTTAACCTAAACTCTTTTGGGATGGTCGTAGCTTCTCAGCCTAGAGATGCATCTTGGTCTACCTTCAATTTTGGACTAGGGTTTAACAGATTGGCCAACTTTCACAATGATTTTTATTTTGAAGGAACCTCAGAAGGCTCTATTGTGAACCGATTTCTAGAACAGATTAATGGTGATGTGGGCTTTGCTACTTTTGAATCAGAAGTGGCGGTAGAGGCAGGTGCCTTATATGATTTGGATAATGACGGAGTATATGAATCAGATTTTGATGATTTTTCAGATGCATCCATATTTCGTAGCCAGGATGTGAATAGACGAGGCGCCATTAATGAGTTGGTGTTTTCCTTTGCCGGGAATTATCAGGAAAAGCTGATGCTGGGAGCTACATTGGGGGTTCCATTCGTAAGTTTTAGAGAAGAAAAAACATATCGCGAAAATGACCCGGGAAGTGGAGTTGATGGAAATGTACTTTTCTTTGATGACCTGGAATATACCGAAGTGCTGAATACAACAGGAGCAGGTATCAACCTTAAACTAGGAGCTATCTATAGGGTTAATCAGGCACTGCGCTTAGGGGTGGCAATTCATACTCCTACTGCTATATCCCTGCAAGACGATTTCAACACTACGATGGAATATAGTTTTACAGATGCAGAAGGCCCATATACTGGTAATGCCAATTCTCCGGATGGTTTTTTTGAATATAAACTTCGTACTCCCTGGAGGTTTATTGGTAGTGCAGGATATATTGTTGGGAAGTCAGGTTTTGTAAGCGCCGATATAGAATACGTAGACTATACCAATAATGAATTCAATTATGATGGCTTTAATGATGCTGAAAGAGAAGTGAATTCAGAAATTAATCAGACTCTTTCTCAGGCTATCACATTGCGATTGGGTGGAGAATTGGCAGTAGACATTTTCCGCTTGCGTGCAGGGTTGAAATTATTACAATCTCCTCTGGAAGGTGATGATACCTTTAATAATACGATCAGTGGAGGCCTGGGAATGTTTAAAGATGGCTTTTATCTGGATGTTGCTTATCAGCGCAATAATGTACGTGAAACTTATGTACCATATATTGTCTCTGATGCTTATATAGAGCAGCAAGTAGAAACAGATACGGATAACAATCAGTTGGTGTTTACTATTGGGTTTCGATTTTAGAACTTGAAAAGGTTTAAATCTTTCTCGTTAAGGCACTAAAAATCAGAATATTAAAATATCTTTTTTAGCCCCTTAATATCTATTCCTCCCCCGGCTTTCAGCCGACCCCTCTAGAGGGGTATAAGTGCTGTGCTCCCTTGGGGGAGCTGCCCACAGGGCTGAGGGGGATGTTCTATAGGTTCCTTGATTAAAGATCGTTTTTAAGCTCGTCTGTCGAAGCATAAAGACAGGTCTATAGGATAAAGTTTAAACAAGTTCTTAGACGAAGGGGGAGAGATTTCTATATTTAGAGCAGTATTCATAAAACCAAAGTAAATAGTGGGCGTTGTTCATGGTGTTTGTAAATACGATAGAACAACTTTATGGATTCTTTGACACAAATAACCCTGGGAGCAGCAGTAGGAGAAGCAGTTTTAGGAAAAAAACTGGGAAATCGTGCTATGCTCTGGGGAGCTATTGGTGGGACTATTCCAGATTTGGATGTCTTTTCTAATCTGGTAACGGATGAGATAAGTTCTTTGGCTTTTCACCGGGCTATTACTCATTCTTTTACCTTCGCCTTTATTGCTCCCATTATTTTGGGGGGCTTATTGTATAAGATATATAAAAGAGAACCTGTAGCCAGTGCTTTTGGGAAATCCAGCCTGGCTATTTTTTTGTTAATAGGATTAGGTGCCATTTTTATGCCTATTCCGCCTTTGGAGGTTTTTAAAATTACCCTGGCGGTATGCGTAGCCATACTATTTTTTCCCTTATTAGCTCACGGGATATTATCTCTAAGAAAAAAACAACCCAACATCTCTAAGGATCTAAGTTGGAAAGATTGGAGTTGGTTATTGTTTTGGGCTATCTTTACACATCCTTTGTTAGATGCATGTACTACTTATGGTACACAATTATTCCAGCCTTTCTGGGATTATAGAGTAGCATTCAATAATATATCTGTTGCTGATCCGGCCTATACTTTTCCTTTTCTATTAGCGGTTATTATAGCTTTATTGGCAGGGAGGAGATATCCTATTCGGTCCATCATCAACTATGTAGGTATTGGTATAAGTTGTATCTATTTGTTGTTTACATTTTATAATAAATATAAGGTGAATCAAGTATTTAAAGCTTCTCTCCAGGAAGAAGGTTATACTTATGATCGCTTTATGACCTCTCCTACGATTTTAAATAATCTCCTTTGGCAAGGTACTGCTGAAGGAGATACCGCTTATTATAATGGGACTTATTCGATATTAGATGAAAAACCAGTAGTAAAAGAGTGGGTTGTAATACCCAAACGGCATGAATTGCTGGATGATTACAAAGAAGACCGGTCTGTAAAGGTACTTCAATGGTTTAGTAATGGCTATTGGGCGGCTCGGCCTGGTCCTGATGGGAGCATTCAGTTTAATGATTTGCGGTTCGGAACCTTTGGGGAAAATGAAGAAGGAGAGGCAGAATTTGTTTTTCACTTTTTATTGGAAGAGCAAGATGGGAAGATGGTAGCGATACCACAACGTGATCCTCCTGGAGATGGTGATATAGGAGAAGTTTTTGAAGAATTAATTGAGCGAATTAAGGGGATATAAATAGCCCTTATATTTGTTCTAGGAGCCATGCTTTTTCAGCTACTGAAGCTGTTTGATTAACCTTTTGGCGTAGCTGCTCTCGAGAATCCTTATCACCAGGAGGAAGGTTTAAAAGCTGCCGCACAAAATGAATCAAATTGGCATAGTTGGCTTTGTGATAACCTAATTCTTTATGCCTTCGCAAAAATGCTCTAAAGCTTTCAAGTAAGGAATCTAAAGCGTCAAGTTCTTCCAATTCATAGTAAATGCGTAATAGCATAGTGCGAGCATTCAAATTGTACAATACATCCTGGAAAGTGACTCGTTGAAGTAAGTGCATGGCCTTATCATAGTCTGGTTTACGAAAGTAAAAAATAGCCAGGTTGTAATGGTAGATATTATCCCTTTCCTTTTTAGGGAGATAGTTTTTGTAAACTTCGAGAAAATTGCCTGCCCACTCCCATTCTTTTAATGCAATGGCTAACATCAGGGTATTTTTATAGGTAAATTTTGAAAGCGTACCGTGATCAAGAAGAATTTCTCTTTCCAGCCCTTTTTTATACAACTCAAAGGCTGTGCGAATATAAGATCGCTCCCCCCGATTTAGTCGTTGTATACAATAATTGATGGCAAGTAAATAAATGTCCATTGCTTCTTCAGGAGGAAATTTAGTCCAATGCTCTTCTATTAACAGCTTTAGCTCAAGAAAAGCTTGTTCTTCTTCCTCAGGAGCAGATAGGGCTTTGTATGCTTGATGATAAATAGCAACTGCCGGACTATGTCGGACAGGAGAGCGCTCTACATACTGGAGGACTTCATCTAATAATTCCAACTCGTAATCTTCCTGCGACATGCTTTGGGCTGTAAGTACTGTACAGCTGTGCCGAAGAATATCAGCAAGATAAAATATGGTGAGCTCTGATGCTAATTCCTGCAAATTCATACGAGCTGAACGTTGTTGTTTATTTTTGTAAGAATAGCGTTCCAGCTCTAGTTGATATTTATGATAATGATAGCCTACATTTCGGAAATTTTGCTGTTGCTGCTGTTTTTCTAGTTTTCGAAGCTCTTTATTAAATAACTTGTCTAGCTGCTGTTTTCGCAATGCCCGGCATAAATGTAGTTGCCAGTTTGTTTCATCTTTTCTTGATTCGCGCAAAGCGAAGTATTCTTTTATATTATTGAGTAAGAAGTGCATAATGGATTTCATCCAGGCATCATCGTACTCTTTTTGGGGAAACATGTATTTATAGGCTTTAACTCTGTCAAGCTTATGTTCACTTTTGTTTATGGTATCACATATATAATCAAAAAGTTGGATGACATCTTCTCTCTGATTGAAGAATGGAGAACGCACCAGCTTTTTAAGTTCTCGAATATCTTGCTTATTCAGCGAACGAAAAGCTTGAATTAGGTCGCTTTTATGCATCTGATTAATCTATTGTGTTTAATTTTTTTACTAGTGAATAGCAGTGAATATAGATTTTTTGGTGGATTTGTGATATTGTTTTGTTTAATTTTTATTGAAAAATGTTTTTGTTCTACAAAGGAGAGGAGTGGATATTTGTAGTAGAAAAAATTTAGACATATGAAAAACACTCTAACTATTTGGGTTTTACTATTGGCGCTCTGTGGTAACCATATAAATATATCTGCTCAGGGGTGGATACGTCCGGGAGGCGGAGATAAGACTATTTTATTATCAGATCAGCATTTTTTGAGTGTAGGGCATGGAGGATTTATTAAGTATGATACTGAAGCTAATCGTTTATGGGCAACATCATTAAGAGATGTTTCTGTCTTTGAAACGGACTCAACAAGCTCACACTTGTTTGACGTAATAGAACTGATAGATGGAAGCCTGATGTGTACTGGTACTAAATATGTAAAAGAAAGAATAGCCCCTGATGAATATGGTAATATTTATCGTTCAGAATTATACTGGGCAAAATTTGATGAAGAAGGAGGTCTAATATGGGAGTTTACTAAACAACTAGGCGCTTTTTCGGGACGGGATTATGCTAATTCGGTAGCCGTATTACCTGATGGTGGTTTTTTGATATATGGTACCTATGATGAATTTTCATCAGAGTTAAGCGCCCAAATGTTCATCATGAAAATAGACGATGAGGGAGTAGAAGGGTGGACCAAAGATTTTGATTATCCTCAAAGCATATCAGAGCATGGCAAGGAAATAATGGCTTTGCCAAACGGCAATTTTAAACTTGTAGGTGCAGTGCACTTTGAGTCTATGCCTCGTCAATTGCTGTTGGCAGAAATCACTGCTGCTGGAGATCTCGTTTCTGATAATTTAATTGCAGAGATTCATTCCGTCAATTATTTGGGAGCACCTTCTTTTGTTCGTAGCTCTGATGATGGGTATTTTATAGCAACTCATACTGTTGAGCCTGCATTCAGTATTTATAAAGATATGCTCATAATAAAAACAGATGAAGCAGGCACTGTTCAGTGGGCAGATACTATTGCTGGTGGTTTATATGATAATGTATTGGACGTAGCAGCCTCACCCGATGGTCAACTCTTGATGATTGGAGAGTTGGACGATTCAGAGCTGGGAGGAAGGGATCTTCTATTCCGAAAGTATGCTCTTGATGGTAGCATTATATGGTCTCGTTTGCATGGAGGTTCAGGTGATGATGGTGGCAAATATATTACAAATCACCCGGATGGAGGATACCTACTTACCGGATATATAGGCGAACCAGATTTGCTCACAGGTATTCCTCAGAATTTCCGTCTGCCTCGTTTGTTTAAGACCAATGCACAGGGACTGATTTATACCAATCGCATTGAAGGGAATGTCTTCGATGATTTTGATCTCGATTGTGATTACAATGGAGAAGAAGGGATGAATGATTGGATACTTAGAGTAGAAACCAGTACTGGAACACAATACCTCGTAACGGATGAGCAAGGATATTATGGCCTACAGATGGGAGAAGATACTTTTCAGTTGTCCATTAACAACAAACCGCTGTATTGGGATGGATGTGCTGATCCTGCTTTTGGCTTTTTGACAGAAGATGATACCCTCACAATTGATTTGCCACAACAAGCTAATGTAGTTTGCCCTTATTTGGAGGTAGATATCTCTACTCCTTTTTTACGCCGCTGTTTTGAAAACACTTATACTGTAAGCTATTGTAATAGAGGGACAGCACCAGCCTATGATGCTTATGTGGAGATAGAAATGGATAACTATTTGTCATATGTTTCTTCTTCTTTACCTCTGGCACCTGGAAGTACAGATGAAACACTACGCTTTGAACTGGGGACAATAGAGGTAAATGCGTGCAATACATTTAATATTACAGTATTAGTAGATTGTGATTCTACATTACTGGGTCAAACCCATTGTGTGGAAGCTCATATATACCCCGATAGCTTATGTTTGCCCACTCCCAACTGGTCTGGAGCAAGTGTTGAAGTGGACGCTGCCTGCCTGGGAGATTCTGTGTTATTTATTATTCAAAATGTAGGACCAGAGTCAACCTTTGGAGATCTAGATTATCTGGTAATAGAAGATGAAGTGATTCTACTGGAAGGAAATTTTGGCCTCGATCCATCAGAGCAACTTTTAATTAAGGTGCCTGCTAATGGTTCTACTTATCGTCTGGAAACAGACCAGGAGCCTTTTCATCCTGGCCATGATCAACCTACAGTAACAGTAGAAGGATGTACCAATAATAATGGAAATAATATTAGCCTTGGTTATGTGAGTCAGTATTATGAAAATGATAGTGATCCATTTGTCTCTATTGATTGTCAGGAAAATATAGGCTCTTTTGACCCTAATGATAAGAAAGCGTATCCAGCTGGTTACGGGCCGGATCATTTAATCGATCCCGGACAGGAAATAGAGTACCATATACGTTTTCAAAATACAGGAACAGATACTGCTTTTATGGTGGTCATTCGTGATCCACTTTCAGAATGGCTGGATATAGAAAGTGTACGTCCGGGAGCTAGTAGCCATCCATATGAATTTACTATCGTAGACGGGAGAGTATTAGAGTTTCGTTTTGACAACATCATGCTGCCTGATAGTACTACAAATGAACCCTTATCTCACGGTTTTATAAAGTTTAAAGTGCAGCAACTACCCACTACTTATAATGGCTTGACCATTGAGAATACAGCAGCTATTTTCTTTGATTTTAATGAGGCTGTGATTACCAATACTTATTTCCATAATCTAGGCTCGTTTTATATTCCTTCTGCACCAGCTCCTCCGGTAGAAATGCTTGCGTCTATTAGTACTTACCCCAACCCGTTTAGTCAATATACTATTATCGAATTGGAAAATTATCAAGGAGTATTTCCTGTAAATATGAAGATATATGATACAAATGGCAGGAAAGTAAGGGAAGAGCAAATTACAGGAGATAAGTATCAATTGAAAAGAGAAAAATTAGTAGATGGGATATACTTTTTTAGAGTCAATGCAGAAGGCTTAGCGATTAAAGAAGGAAAAATAATTATTCAATGAGTGTAGAAGAGTGGAGTTTGGAGTGGGAATTGTTTGCAGGGTACCAAACAATCAATCTTGATCAATGCCTGAAGGACTGGCCAGTGGTGTTTGAATTGTATTGCACTTCTGCTAAGCTGATAATGAGAAAGAAGTATTACAGTACTCCCTTATACGTGCCAATTACAGATTTACCAAGAGGAGAATATTACTATCGTATTTATCAGAGAAAAGAAACCATACAAAAAGGCTCTTTTGAGATATGAAGTAAGGAGGTAAAGAAATTATACCTGTGCTATCCTTTCATGGATTCACTACAATGTGTTAAAAAATAACTCTTTTAACAAGACTTCTAAAAACCAACGTTTTATAATCATCAGCAGCTAAAATGATGCATTTCATTGCATCTGCTGTCAAAACCCCGGATTATTATGAAAATCTTTCAGCTACTCTTATTGTTGCTACTGTCTTTCTATGCAGTAGCCCAGGAATCTCAACCTTTGCTGATTATCGGTACTGAAATGGGTATAGATTTTCGGAAATTCGAACCCTTGATGTCTCAAAACCCGCAGTATACAGCAGGAATCACAATGGAATATCCTTATCGAAAATTTTCAATAGGAACAGGCTTAATATATAAGGTGTATGGTACCTTTAAAAATCAGATATATACAGGTTATTCTGCTGAAGAGGTAATAGATGAAGAAATATACACTTTCTATTATTATGAAGAAGAGCGTTATGATTTAGAGTACTATGGTATTCCGTTGAGATTGCAGTACAGATTGCCTTGTAATTGTGTATATCTTCAAGCGGGAGTACATATAGATATAGCAAATTTTACTTCTGTGAAAGAAGGAAGTCATCAACTACGTACAATTCAGGAACCTGCTGATTTCCACTTTGATAGAGATGAGTCTCTTAAACGGCTTAATTTATCTTATGAATTAGCAATAGGATTTAAGCTCCATTTCAATGATCAACTGAGAATGTTTATGAGGCCTACCTACCGTGTAATGGCATCACCTACAAACAAAAATAGTGTTCAATTAAATACCAGCTATCGGCAATTACATATGGCTTTTGGCTTGCAATATGCAATATAATGCTGGTTCAAACTACTCTTAATAACTGCCGTTTAGGCCGATAATGAGGCTTTACAACCAATTAGAATCCCATACGGTGCTTGAAAAAGCAACGTACTCTCTTTCATCAACTTATTTTGCATTTTTAAACCCGGTTTATAAGACCGGGTTTTTTCTTACCCTAGAGAACTTCGTACCTATTTTATAAGTAATTAATGTAAAAGAAATATTAATTTTTAAGAAAATTCGTGAAAAGTAATATTTATTTAATTTTACTTGCCTTTATATTGGCGTTTTATAATATAAAAATATATATTTGCAGTATACAAGAAATGATCCCCCCTCATTTAATTATTATCCCAGCCGAAGCATACATCTTATAACGCAAAGCCAGCAAAAAATCACAAAAATAATTTAAGTGACTAATTGTCAATATGTTGACTATTAGTTGTTTATTGCTTGTAACACACCGTGCATACAAAATACAAAAACGAGGCTATCTACCAATGTCTTTTGGGTTGTAAAAGGCTGTTTTTCCTTTTGCATCTCTAAGGTTTTATGTACCAAATTCAATATTCTCCCTTTAGATTTTAATTGTATCTACTAGGGGTGGTATTGTACTATCCAAATGGTAATGGTATTTGATTAATATTATAAATAGAGCCACCTTATGAAAAGAATATTTACATGGATAGCCGTTATTGCTCTCATGGCTGTGTTACCCCATTTTGCCAGTGCTCAGTTTTGGAGTGAATTGGGGCCTATTTTTGAGCAATTAAATGAAGAAGAGCAAAACAATTTTCTTGAACAATTAGACAACCTGCAAGATAGCTGGGGAGTAGGAAATGTCGAATTGAATAGTATTGTTGATAGTCTTAACAATGATCTTACGATATTTGATCCTACTGCTCCAATTGATTCTATGTTAGAAGCCTGGGATGCTGGCCGTGATAGCTTGAGCAGTATTCTTGGCAATAGCGAATTGAGTAGTTTGGATTCTTTAGCTGTAATGCAAGAGTATGATGGGATAAATGCTATTTGGGAACTCAACCTGGATAGCTTGAATACCATTCTGGAACAATATCAGGATGGATCAGAATACAATGCAGGCTGGTTGGATGAGGCTGTAATTCGCTTTGAAGTGTTTTCAGGCTTGTGGACGCAAACCTTCGAACAATTAGAAAAATCTTTATTGGAAGGTTTAGATAGTACGGAGCCTGTTGGCCTTGGAAATATGCCTTCATTTATGGATACGCTATTTAGTAGTATGTTTGATCTGGAAATTGCTTTTGGACAACTGGGAGCAGATATTCGCTTTTACAATGAAGCATACAATGCGCAAGCCATGGAGTTTCGGGTAGGAAGTGTGCCTCGCTTTGACGATGTTTTTGAGGCTCGTTGGCATGTACAAGCTTCTTACTTCACTGCGACAGAAGAAGTGTTACACGAAGTGAGTTCTCTTCCCGAAGGTTTGAATGCTTTACAGTATCAGGGTAATTTTTCAGTAATGTATAATCCAGTGATTGGCTCTATAGGCCATAATGGGCGTATGCACCTGTATTCCAGCCTGGGTATGGAAGTAGGCACCTATGTACCTGCTCATGTAGACAATAGTCGCACAGAAACATTGGAACGCATTGGTAAAACTACGGGCTATGGCCCACAGATAGGTGCCGGATTTGTAATCAATACAGGCGATATAGCCATATATAGCTATGGTACCTATGCTCAGGGAAGTGTTTCAAATAGCCCTGGGTATCAATACAGAGCTACAGGAGCCCGTGCAGGTATTCGTTATGGCAACGTAGCACATGTTTCTTATCAATATACAAAATCTCACTGGGCTAATAGCAAGAATAAATATTTAGAAGGGAATAGTGTGACCGTAGGCATTATCCTTTCTGAATTGATGAACTAAGAACTAAGATGTAAGTAAGTTTTTTGAGAAATGTTGTTTTTCCCCTTCGCAAAAGAGCTGCACAGCCTTCGGGCATTGTGTGGCTTTTTTGTTTTCTAGAATGTAGGTTTGATTATATTCGCTACCAGATATTTTAAAAAAACTTTAACCCCCTTTATCCTGTTCCACAGTCAATAATTTGATGTTGTCAACCGTTATAGCGATAAATAACAAACCAGTCAAAGAATCATAACAAATGAAAAAACTACTTTCATTATTTGCTTTTGTACTTATAGGCCTGAGTGTTTATGCTCAGCCAGGATCAATAACGAGCCCCGAAGAATCAGACCCTAAAGCAAAAGCTGTATTAGAACAAATCCGGCAGCGTTTTATGAGTTATAGCTCTTTAGGTATGGATTTTACGCTGGATATTACTTTCCCCGAGGAACCTACTGAAAAACAAAAGGGTTCTATTGCCCAGCAGGGAGACAAATACAGAGTGGAATTAGGAACACAATCCGTGATTTCTGATGGTAAAGCACTTTGGATGATTATGCATTTTAATAAGGAGGTACAGATCAATGATATTCCTGATGATGATGATGGAGGCTCTATTCTTTCTCCAGAATCCCTCCTGACATTTTATGATCAAGGAGATTTCATATATTACCTTACCAATGAATATAAATCGGGTGGAAAAGTGATTCAGCAAATTGAGTTTAAACCTGTAGATCGAAGCCTGGATTATTCTAAACTGCGTATGAATGTTTACAAAGACACAAAAGATATTGCCAGCGTAGAAGCATTCGCTCGTGATGGATCTCGCTATAAGGTGACTATTGATAAATTAGTGCCTAATAAAACTTTTTCTTCCGGCCACTTTACTTTTAATAAGTCAGATTATCCTGACTATTATGTAGAAGATTTGAGAGAGTAGGTAAAGTCGGGAGTGGAAAATCGAAATTTCTCCACTCCCGATTGCTGCCTTCCCATTTCCGATTTCCCACTTCCAATTTCCTTTCCTACCTTTATCCCAGGTTGTTTTTATACAAAAAACAAGTACATGGGATTCAAGTCATTTCTTATAAAGCCATTTGCGAAAAGAATAGCCAGAAGTATAGATGGCTGGTCGGCAGATGCCATTGGTGCTCAACGTGAAGTCTTTAAGCAATTATTAATGATTGGCGGTCAGACTGCTTTTGGGAAAGATCATCATTTTAATAAGATAGATAGATATGAAGCTTTTCGCGAACATGTTCCAATTCGCGACTATGAAGGTATAAAGCCATATATAGAGCGTATTAAGCAGGGAGAATCTGATGTGTTGTGGAGAGGCCTGCCTAAATATTTTGCTAAAACATCCGGTACTACATCCGGCGTAAAATATATTCCGCTTACCAAAGATAGTATGCCCAACCACTTTAACACGGCTCGAAATGCCCTTTTTAATTATTATGCTCGAACAGGTAAAGGCAAGTGGTTGGATGGAAAAATGATTTTTTTATCTGGAAGCCCAGAGCTTGAAACCGTAGGCCCTGTTCCAACAGGCAGGTTATCAGGGATTGTAAACCATGAAGTCCCATCCTGGTTGCGTACTAACCAATTACCGAGTTATCCAACCAATTGTATAGAAGAATGGGAAGAAAAACTCGAAAAGATTGTTGATGAAACAATCAAAGAAGATATGCGCCTCATTAGTGGTATACCACCCTGGGTGCAAATGTATTACGAGCGCTTGCTGGAGCGATCTGGTAAACAAACAGTGAAAGAAATATTTCCCAATTTTTCAATGTTTGTCTATGGAGGTGTCAATTTTGAACCGTATCGGGCAAAGCTAGAAGAGTTGGTTGGTGCACGGCTTGATAGTGTAGAAACTTATCCTGCTTCAGAAGGTTTTATCGCTTTTCAGGATCGGCAAGATGATAAAGGCTTGCTGCTCAATGCTTATTCTGGTATATTCTTTGAGTTTATTCCTCTTGATGAATTTCATAGTGACAATCCTACACGTTTATGGTTGGATGAAATAGAATTAGGTGTAAATTATGTGCTTATTATCAATAATAATGCAGGGCTTTGGGGATATAATATAGGAGATACTGTTCAGTTTGTGTCTAAAAATCCCTATAGGTTGATTGTTAGTGGGCGTGTTAAGCATTTTATTTCTGCTTTTGGAGAACATGTGATAGGCAAGGAAGTAGAAGCCGCTATGCAAGAAGTAGAACGCAAATACGCTTCAAATATAGTAGAGTTTACCGTTGCACCTCAGGTGACTCCTCCTGAAGGAGGGACCCCTTATCATGAATGGTTTGTAGAATTTGATAGAGTGCCAGAGCATTTGGATGCTTTCGCTAAAGAATTGGATGAAGCAATGGTACAGCAGAATATCTATTATCAGGATTTAATAGAAGGAAATATTCTACGGTCATTAGTGATACGTCCGATGCAAACAGGAGCTTTTAGAGAGTACATGAAAACCCAGGGAAAATTGGGAGGACAAAACAAAGTACCGCGTTTAAGCAATGATCGGAAAATTGCTGATGTACTGAGCCAATGGGTAAAATGATAGCATCCTTTTTTAGGTTTTTACTGTTTAATGGTGACATAGGTGCATACATTCGTCTAAAGAACGGATCAGTAACCTCTTCTTTGGCAATCCTTTTAAGGACATAAGAAAAACTGTCGATGAATCCAGAAATCTAGGACTTTGTAAATTATTTGCATGAGCGAGCCGAGTAATAAATTGGAATACCCTGTTTTGCAAACCTTCTCACTTATTGAGGAAGCCTGGACGCAATCTTCTCTAGATGACTTTCGTGCCGTAATGACTCGAGGAGCACGTCAATTGGTTGATCAGGCTATCACTATTGGAGATGCGGCTTTGAAACAGATAGAACATACCCCAGATTTATCAGCTTATATTACTACGTTTTGCTGGCCTGAAAAGGTGAAAGCATTTCTTATACTTTGGAGAGATATTTTATTCCAGCTGCAAAAAGCGCAGATAATGGTAATGGACAACAGAGCATCATCAGATGTAATTGATCCATTAAAAGCCGCTTCTGAGCAGGCGATACGAAAAGCTGCCACTAAACTTGATGCCTATCTGGAAGAAGAGGCAAACGATATTCGCGCTAGCAGGCAAGGGAGTAAAGGACATATTGCCCGTTGGAATTTACAATCTAATCCCTGGCCACTTTATAAAGAGCAATTAGAACAGCTTTATCTGCAATGCTCTGAATTGGAGGAAAAATACCAACAGCTGATTATAAGCCTTAAAGGGTTTCATACTTTATATGCGCAGGTACAGCAACACTGTGACATTTGCGAAAAGGAGCTGCATAAGTCTGAAGACTTAGCTCATACTACGATCGCTTATATAGAAGAACAAATTGAAAGCCGCCCAGGAAAAGTAGCTACTTTTCTGGAAGATAAAGAAGAAGAGATAGAAATTGATAACCATCTTAGCGATTTCCTGGAAACTTTTGAAATCAATATTGGAAAATTACCAGCTAACCTCGTTGTACCGGTAGGTGTAGATGGTGGAACGGTGAAAATAAGAGAGTTAAATTTTCGTCGCAGTGCTCGGCAGTGGCTTGAGTCAGAAGTATTGCCCCTTTTATACGAGACCTGGGAACTTACGGAAAATGCCAATAATGGAATTCATATGGCATTGGTTAATGTACGTAATCGGGCGATCATCATTGCCAATGATACCAAGGAAAACAAATCCACAGAAACTTTAAGGGAAGATATTTGCCAACCTCTGAAATCTTATCTAAGTAGCGAACAATCTTTTAATGGTAAGTTGAAAGAGTTGAGAGAAATAATAGCTAGACGGATGGCTAATTATTTCAAAATGTCTTTGGTGTATGAACCAGCAAAACCTTTTCTTCCCTTGCCATTGCAATCCACTATCAATCAACTGCGGTTTGGGCAAAGTGAATTGTGGATACGCTTCAAATCGTCCCTTAATAAATGGACAGGCAATTTACGACAGCTAATTGATAATGTAGAGCAGGAGGAATCTCTGAGCACTTCAGAAAAAATAGCCAGATTTGTTCAGAGCCGATCCCATAGTCAAGAAGAAAACAATCAATATTCCAGCATTTTTTTGACTAAAGGATATATTGGCGAATCGTTTTGGGTAGGGAGAGAAAAGGAATTGCAGCATGTAGAGTCTCTAATAAATCAATGGGAGTTAGGATATAGAGGGGCTGTTTTTTTGAGTGGACAACGCTTTGCAGGTAAGACCGTTTTTGGGGAGTTAGTGGCACATCGCTACTTTTCGGAAAATACGGTTCGTCTAATCCCAAATGCTACTGTTAGGGTAGGAGGGCGAAAAATGAACACTACCTATGATTTAGAAGAAGCATTGGTTTTTATTCGCAAGCATAGTGTTAATCAGCGTCCATTAATATGGATAGATGACTTGGAATTATGGGGAGATATCAACAAGCCTCTGGGACAAAACATCCGGATACTAAAAAAGTATATTGATAATTACTCTAATCAATTGTTTTTTCTGGTGTCTATGAGTAACTGGCTAAGGGGGCATTTGCAAAAGACGCATGATTTGGATAAGGTATTTCAGGCTGAGATCAACCTGGACAGGATGAGTCTGGAGGAGATGAGGCAAGCTATACTAATACGCCATGGAGCTACTCACAAAGTCCTGGTTGGTCAAGATGGCAATGAAGTGACTCCAGGCCAGTTTCGTAAAATGACTGCCAAATTGTATAGGATAGCAGAGGGGAATATAGGAGAGGCACTTAATATATGGTCTTTTACTACTTACAAGGGGAAAGGAGAAGAGGTGATACATGACTTTTCACAAAAATCAAACTTACCTTATTTTCTTACTCCGGAAATAGCCGCACTGCTTGTTATGATAATGCTGGAAAAAAGAACGAATGAGTATCGCCTTAGAAAACTCTTTGGCCCGGC
Organism: Chitinophagales bacterium; assembly: GCA_022360175.1. Taxonomy (GTDB): domain Bacteria; phylum Bacteroidota; class Bacteroidia; order Chitinophagales; family Saprospiraceae; genus JAKSDI01. The sequence goes on along the minus strand of JAKSDI010000314.1, from coordinate 2,575 downwards.
ATTTACAGATAAATATCGCAGCTTGCTTCAACGCTTATTTAGCACTGGGCTTCTAACGCGGCAGTTGGATGGGTGGATAGAACTCAATGAGGTGGCAGTAAATGAAGTAGGGCGACAACTAGATCAGTACAATTTTTTACAATTTTATAGATAAATGGAGGATTTCTTACCCCAATTTTCATGGAACCGATTGTTTGCGATGGCATTAGCACTGAGTGTATTGTACTTCATTGTGCAGTGGCTAGCTTATCGCTTGAAGAGGTTGGTACTCCCACGAGCAGTAAAAGCATCTAAATATTTGGCTCGTTTCCTTATGGTCATTTACGAGCCAGTAGCAGTTGTTTTATTAGCAGGTGGTTTTTTTCTGATTCATCCAATTTTACACGGACTGTTATTGGTATTGTTGGCCTTCGTGAGCTATAATCATTTGCGTAATTATGTCAGCGGGAGGATTGTACAATTAGGACGTGACTGGCAACCTGGCAGCCAATTGGAAGCGGGATCTACTAAAGGAGTGATTACCCGAATGGGGCGGCTAGGCATCTATTTAAGAGATAATGAAGGGCAGCATTATATAGGATATGCTTCTATTCTGAATAATGGATATACCCTTTTTACTGATAAGTCAAGTGGAGGTTTCCATCACCTGGAGATAAGCCTGGTCGATACTGAGTTAAATTTTCAACAGTTGGAAGATCGATTCATAAAAATCCCTTATTTGGATTGGAGCTATAAGCCGATAATGGAGAATACGTCAAATGGCCTGGAAGCCAGAGTTTTTTTGAAAGATGATAAGCAATTGCCCGATATGCTAGAATTGTTGAGTGAATGGGGATACCAACCTAAAGTTCTTAACAAGAAATGAATCTTCTTTAGCAGTTTGGAACTGCGAAATAATTCCACTTCGACTGAAAAGGAAGTTGTTATAAGACCTACTTAATAAAGAATAATGGAAATACTATCTTCATATAATTTAATTATTAGCGCTTCTGTTATCATTATTCTCTCTTTTTTCTTTGGAGAGATTTCCAGAAAAACGAATATCCCTTCAGTACTTATGCTGATAGTACTTGGGATTGCCCTGAAATTTGGGCTGGATGCCATCGGAGGTGAAACGATCAATTTCTTCCCTATATTAGAAATATTAGGAATTGTAGGTTTGATTATGATTGTCTTGGAAGCAGCTCTGGAATTAGAGCTGAAGCGAGAAAAACTGGTACCTATTGCCAAGGCATTTGCTATTGCCCTGATAGGCTTGTTACTTTCTACCTGGATAGCTGCTATGATCTTGCATCAGTTCATTCCCGGCATGGATACAGAATCTGCATGGTTATACGCAACGCCTCTGTCTATCCTTTCAAGTGCTATTATTATACCTAGTGTGACAGGACTGAATGAAGTGAAAAAGGAATTTCATATTTACGAAAGTACCTTTTCTGATATTCTGGGGATTATGATGTTTTACTTTTTGAGCGGGCAACTGGAAGCAGCAGAACATTCCAATGGATTAGCTGGTTTTGCCGGAAATATTTTTCTGACGATTGTTATATCTTTTGTAGCCAGTTATTTGATCGTATTGATATTTCAAAATATTAAAAGCCATACCAAGCTATTCTTACTGATAGCGGTATTGTTATTATTGTATTCAGTAGGCAAGCAGATGCACTTGTCATCACTAATTATCATCCTCATTTTTGGCTTGTTGATAGCCAATATGAGGCTCTTTTTTCAGGGATGGCTTAGTCGCTGGCTTGATTGGAAGAAGGCCAAACAGATATATGAAGGGCTGCATGTCATTACAATGGAAACGGCTTTTGTTGTCCGAACTTTCTTCTTTGTAATATTTGGTGTTACTATTTCTTTGGCTTCTCTGGCAAGCCTTAATGTGGCTTTGGTGAGTGGTTTGATTATATTATCTATATACCTCATTCGCTTTGTAATCCTGCGCATATTTATAGGTAAGGATATTATCCCCCAATTGTTTATTGCTCCTCGGGGATTGATTACCATCCTTTTGTTCTATGCGATACCAGAGAGTGCTCAGGTAGCAGGTTTTGAGGCAGGAATTTTATTGTTCATTATTATAGGGACGAGCCTGATTATGACTTTTGCCCTGATTTATGATAAGCGCCGTACAGGAGCAGCTATAAGACGAGCACAAAGTGTACCAGTGGGTTATGAAGAGTGGTCAGCACCTACAATAGAAGAAATTAGTTCTACTTCTATGGAAGATACTTCTAATAAGCACTAAAATGTTTATCTTTGCGCTTCTTTTGTTAAACTGAAAAAATACACCACCATGGGAAAAGGAGATAAGCGATCAACAAGAGGGAAGCGCTTTAGCCATTCTTACGGCAATATGCGTCCTCAGAACGGTGATAAGAAAAAAGTAGTTGCTGCAGATAAGAAAAAATCTAATGCATAAATAGCATTAGAACTTAAGCAGTAAATTGCATTGGTTCACTGTAAACCACAAAAGCCAGGTGTAATCACCTGGCTTTTGTATTTTGAAGCATTGGCAGATTAAGTAAATGTACTCTCTTAAGTGCCAAGACAAATTAAATCACATATTATC
>JAKSDI010000313.1 GCA_022360175.1 Chitinophagales bacterium | reverse complement strand
CTTTGCCAGTGGCTGATAGTAATCTTCTACTTCACCTGAATCGGCTGGCCCATCATAAGGCAAACCACCATTCATACTTAAGCGGAAGCGCATATGAGTTTCCTGATTAGGGAAGGTGGCTCCTGCTGGCACATCAAAACAGTATACATAAGTACCCGTACCATTGGCAACAGGCGCATCTGTAGTAGCTCCTATAGGAGCACCATCTATGCTTATGAAAGTCAGGTTCTCATTTGCATCTCCTGCAAAATCTCCATCTCCGTTGAAATCGATCCACGCATTCAAGACTGCTGTTCCATTGACAGAAGTAGCTGTCACTTCAATGCAGGCAGTGCTGCCTGGGATAAGTGGAGTAAGAAGGAGAATGCCATCTTCATCATCATTACCAGTACAAGTGCCTTCTGTTAGTAATCCTGGTGTTTGATCATCACCGCCACTGCCATCAGTACCTGCTTCAAAATCTGGTGCACCTGTGGCTTCAATATCTACGCAAGAACCTAAATATAAACCTGGTTTGAGGCTGTGTCTAGCACCATTACTTGCAGCAAGAGTAGCATACGAATCAGGTAAATCACCATAATCAGTTCTTGAAAGTTTTATACCAGCATCGATTGTGTGATCTGTTTCATCAACGGTAAGCATTACAACAGGCATATCACCTATACCTGGTACATTCATAATAGAAACATCAGAATCGTTAAAGTCTGGATTGTTACCTTCTCCTGTATCAGTAATAGTTGGTTCATATTCCATGCTATTCACCGTTATTTTGCCTGTTAGAGCGTCGTATGCATCTCCCATGAAAACAACAAAATAGGATTCACCACTGATCAGCTCAGTGAAGCCTGTTTCCCAGGTCTCATTAGGAGCATTACTGTTAGTGAAATAGTACTCACCATTTACATCGGTAGTGGTAGTCGCTACTAATTCAGCATTACCAGTCACAGGTTTTGTATATAATTTGACTGTGAAATTTGGAAAAGAAGGTTCGCAGGCATCTTGAACTCCATCTCCATCTGTATCTTCCCAAACATAGTTTCCTATCTGGATACAACATCCTCCTTCAATAATACTATAATCTACTTCACAATTGGCAGCATTTACAAATTGTGCATTAGTACCATTATCTAAACCCTGGAAAGAAGGAGCTAATAATGAATGAAGAGGAGTTGAGAATTCGACTCGTACAGGGTAGGTAATATTAGCATCATCCACGCTCCATTCTCCATTGATATTTGAGTAAGTGACTGCAACTGGTACATCATTATCACATTCGTATATTTCTACTAATACATTGGACTGAACCATATCAGAAATATCTTCTTCTCCATCATTGTCAAGATCTTGGAAGGTAGTACCTCCAAGTGTATTGGTACAGGGCGGAACGCAAATAGCATCTGGTACCAGGTCAATTAACACGTTTGTAGTACAGGACGAATTGGTAGTAAAGCTTGCCATGAGTGGTATATCATAGGCAGGACCTGTAAGTGTTATTGGTCCAAATGATTGCGTACCAGTGATGCCTGCGGGAGTAATCATAGGTTGCAAGACGCCATCGACAGAAACTTCAATGACATCAGTAGTCGCATTAGCGTAATCCCAATTGACATCAAAACTGAGCTCGTATTCTGTTACACTGACACAGTTCACTTGTATATTGACAATTTCCACCAGGCAAGGTGGTTGATCAATCATAACCATAGCAGGGTCATAATCATCAGCATCATTAGGATTGTCTGTCGTACCAGGTGTGCCGGGGGCTTCGTCATCTATATCATTGTCGGTTGGTTTTTCATCATCTCCCTGATTATCTCCAGGTGTAGAGTCTTCGTCTATAGGTGCAGGTGTAGCTGTATTGTTGTCGTCATCAAAACTGGTAATCTCAGCATAATTGACCGTACTTGCAGCAAAAGTGTTAGGATCGATTTGAAGAGTAATTTCTACGGTCGTGCTCATACCTGAAGGGAGATTTGCAATCGTAGCAATAGGAGCAATAAGGGAACCGCTAAAATCCGTATTGTCTCCTGCGTTAAAGATCATTTCTGTAGGTACGTAATCGGTAATTTCTATATCCGTAGCATCAATAGTTCCCTGGTTATATACCTCAATGGTAAATGTTACATTATCACCTGGGACATAAGGGCCGGGTGTAGCAATTGTGTTTATTACCTTGGTCAATGCAAGGTCGAATGATTGTACGGGCACCAAACCTGCATCCAAAGTATGATCCGTTTCATTTGTAGTTGTATACATGATGATGGGATAATTAACCAGACTACCCTGCGTCATAAGGGAAGCATCTGAGTCATTTTGATCAGGATTATTGCCTGTTCCTGAATCAGCAGTTGTAAGTTCATAAAAAGAGCCCCCAATGTCGAATCTTCCTGAGTTGGCATCAAATTGGCCTATACTCGCATTCCCATCATACCCAAAAACAATAGCATATTGAGTGTTAGTAGTTAATTGAGTATAGCTATTAAACCAGTTTTCATCAGGATCACTGCTATTGGTGAAATAGTATTCTCCATTCGCTGCGGTAGTAGTAACCGCTACCAGATCGCCTGAGGTTTTGTCATATAGTGACACACTTATACCTGGAACAGGGAGTTCACAAGCGTCTTGTATGCCATCATTATTTTCGTCTATCCAGACATAATTTCCTATTTGGATAGGTAGAGATTCGCACATCAATTCTAAGTCTCCCAAACCTTGAGATTTTGCAAAAGTAGGGCCAGAGGAAGACCCTCCGCCAGAATTGTATAAAAGATGGGCATTGGTTTTAACCCCGCTGATATTATCCAGTAAAATGATTCCTCCTGAATTGATAATATTGGTAGGGTCCATTGCCGTGACCGCTACTTTAGAATCTCCTTTTTTAAATGCTAGTCCTCCCCATGCGGTTTCTGCTTCTGAACCACCTGAGCGATGTTCTCCGGTATAATACTCATAAGGGAATGTTCCATTAGAAGGATTAGATACTTGATAAGAGCATCCTGAATTGTCTGCGATATCCGATTGGAAGACATGCTGCCCATTAATGTAACAGGCTCTCATGATATCTCCTCCGCTAATGGCACTGATATTACCTCCTCCGGCAGGTGTCCACTGTCCATTACCTGTTTGCATACCCGATCTGTCAACAATACCTAAAATTAAGGAAAGGTCATTATCGAATTCGATGTCTGCAAAAATTGGTGAAGCATCATTAAAAGCAGTAGAGCCATTATTTAAACCAAAATTGCAATGATTTCGCCATACGTTAAGCCAGGGGCTGAAGTAACGAAGCCTTTCTGAAATACATTGATCAAATACAGGTTCTCTACGATCGCTAAGAGGGAAGTCAAAATATTCTGAAAAAGTATTATTGCCATCATCAAACTTATATATGTAAGCATGCAAAGAATCTTTTTCCTGAGAGTATTCTGCATTGCAGGCTACACCGACGTACACGTCTCCCTGAAAGTATTTGATAGCAAAAGGAGCGGCTTCATTGAATCCATCACCACTTACCGCTTCTATTTCTATACCATTAACAAAAGCATTAGTATTGGCACCTCCTGTTCTTACAAATTGTATTTCTAATAGGCCATCTGTCACTGTTTGATCTGAATGCGTTATATTCGTTTGCATTGCATTTGGAATAGAAACAGAGTTTGTCGTCCCATCAATAATAACATCCATATTTACCCCTGCTGCATTATAGTGGTAGGTAGTAACTCGGTAGGTGCCTGCGGGTACTGGGACGATGTAACGAAAGTTCGTTCCAAACCTGGTATTGCTATAAGGTGCTGGCTGGCCGCCAATATTGGCAATACTGCCATTAACAGCATAAGCATCTCCTTCCCAGGCTACATCGGTTGGACCAAGGCCATGGCTTGTAATAATTGTGCTTCCGGAATTCAGGTAAATAGTATTTATGTTCAGGCAATAGCGAGAAGGCATTGGTATATCATAACTTTCAATTGCTCCGGCAGAACCATCCGGGTTAATAGCTATTCCATGGAGTTGTTTGGTATATAAATTGGTCAGCCAAACCTTGTCATTTGTTTCAGATATATCTATATCACCAATCCCTAAATGACCAATCCCAAAGAAACCTTCTGGATCGGTGGAAGGGCTGTTAATACCTCCTAATCCCCTGCTAGCATTAGAAGGAACACTTCCTGTGTTTATGCCATAATCATCATTTAGTTGTGCCCAAACAGAAGCATTAGCCGAGCCTGAAAATGGATTGACTTCAAAGAGAACATCCAGCCCATTTCCCGTCAGGCCTACATGCCTTCTTAGTGTAGCGCCAACATAAGCTCGTTCTTGATCTCGATTGTAAGCAACACCCCAGGTTGAGCCAATTTGGGCAGCAGTAGCCAGATGTTGAATCGCTCCACCATTATAAGGGATGCCTACTAGCGCGTCTTGAGCTCCTGTATTATCTCCGTTGATATAGCAAGGTGTAATAAATAAAGGATTGTTCTGACAGTAATCAGCAGGATTGATAAGGCCTAAATTGGCACAACTACCCGGAGAGACTAGCTGTACGGTCGTACCATTATCTGCTCCTTCGTAGGTAAGCTGAGCCCAGTTTGGAATATTTGAATATTCGACACGCAAATTATTACAAGTAGTAGCGGCGCTACTTACATCGATAGACCAATTTCCATCTACATCTGTTGTTGCATCTGTGCCTACCTGAGAGCCATCTTCATCAAAAATCTGGACTGTAATACCTGAAACGCCCCTCGTCTCTCCAGCATCTTTGATACCATCATTATTGATATCTTCCCATGCATATCCTGCAATAATATTCGGACTACCAGAGCAGGCAGGTGGAGGCATCAAATAAGCATCAGATGCTGTGGTACTTTTGGAAGGAGCTTTAGTAAGCTTTGCATTTGTTTTTTTCGAATAACTCGAGAGGGTCCTTATCCCAAACTGGGAGTTAGAGCGCCCCCAGGCTAAAAGGCAAATCAAGCAAAAACCAAATACCGAGACAGGTATCCAGGGTTTGAGTTTCTGTGGGTTATTTTTTTTCATGAGAATTGTGCTTTAATGATTTGTTCATATATTATGGTTGGTTGAATATCAGCTTGGTCGAACATGTAATATGTTCGTGCGGAATGATGGAGAGGTCTTGAAAGGGTTGAAGGTGACTTATATTTGTTATCAGATAAGCGTATGCCTGATCAATATTTAGCGGTTATATCGCTTTTATTTGTTCGGGAAAAAGATCAATTGCTGATCACTGAAAGAGAAGGTCATATAGATACCTTCAGCTATTTTGTAGCGCTGCAAATTCATGCGGATACGCATATGGGCAGGGATGAAAAAATCCTCTTCCACTAAGAATTCATTGGAATTGAAAAAGCGTGTCAGAGTATTGTTGGTTAATGTAGATCGCTTTAGGACAAATAAGATGTTTTGTAATTCATCGGTATATATTGTAGTTATGCCATGATGACAAAAAATCTCTTTTTCACGAGGCGTATTTAGAGGAAATAGCTGGCAAATTCCATGACCTGCACACTTCTTGCTTGTGACGCCAAAAACAACTTCTGCATGGTATTTTTTACAATAGCGCAATACTGGTGAATATGGATGAATGATATTCTTAGTGAGAATATTATGATTAACGCTCATGATATTAGTGGATATAGTGCCTTTTTGTATGTCAAAGAAAGCTTTGTGAAGTATCTTTATACAGTAGTAGTATCAATGATGATAACCTTATTAGATATAAGAGGAATCAATATTTGAATTGACAGATGGGGTGGAATTTGTATTGCTTTTTTCATGGTTTAGACCTTTTTATTGATTTGTTAATAGCTCAATACAAATGTAAGCCAGTAGAATAAGGGGCGCATTAACAAAAAAAAGCGTAGTGTTACCTCGTAAATTGATAGTACTAAATGTATTATTAGCAACAAACAAGAAATGAAATGTAATTTGAGGGAGGGAGTATCATATTGTTCTACCTCTAAACAGATTATTAGCTTTCTATCTTTTTACAAAAAGTGAAATTTTGTTTCCTGATAAAATTAAATTATATAGAATCTAATAAGTATTTCCAGAGTAGTTCAAAGGGGATGATTTCAACTTCCATTGCCTGATTAGATACTTCAATAGGAAGGTTTTCCAGTTCTGCTTTTAATTTAGGCGTTTTTTCTTCAATTAAATCTTTTTGAAAACCCAATTGAATTACTTTTAACAGCATTTTGAGAAAAATATAGCTGCGTTTAGTGTATGAACCTTTCAAGTAACGATAGCAATACTGTTGTGTAGATTCGAATCGGTCAATTGTTTCGTTATAGCGTTTTTCTGCTATCAAAATAAGTATTTGAATAATGAGCACTGCAGCGTTAACACCACTTTTGTCCTTAGAAAATATTAAAATTTCATTAATGAATTTACCAAGTTTAAACCCTTTTTTTGAATGTATAGAAGTAGTAGTGCCGATTTTGTTTAAAGTACTGAGGTAGTAGAGGTAGGCTTCAAAAACGGTCCAGATTTCACATACATTATCGGGAAGAAATTGGAACCTCTTGTGCCTGGTGACGATCTGAAAAATTCGATTGGCATCTTCATAGTTTTGAGTATGCATCGCCAGCAGGAAATAGAGTTCATAATATTTGAACCAGTTGAAACTGCCTTCGCTGATTAAGTTAAGGCATTGTTCAGCAGTTTGGCGCCCTTTGTTATACTGATGAAGGAATGTATGACAGACTAACTGTTGGTAATAAAAAATTTGAAGTGGAACATGAGCCTGATAGGCCTTTTTATTAAAACAATTAATAGCTTCATCGCATATAATAAGTGCATTTTTATAATCATAGATTGTTGTAGCGATCATCAACTTAATCATATAATAATAAAGTTGAAATTGATAACTAGTGTTTTGTAGGGATGGCTGTTCAATAGACTGTATTGCCTGTAGAGCGCGGTGGTGTTGTTCAATCTTGGGAGAACGGCTGTTTACATAGGATAAAATAAGCTCGATATATACTTCCTGTGCTTTAGTTTCTAATTCCAGTAAGTGCCGATATTTCTTAGCTATTATATTATAATGAGTAAATTTATCCTTATCTCCTAAGCGAGCACCATAATGCAATCTTAAAATTAGAGCCATATCTACAGCTATATTGGTGAACTCGAATTGTTTTGCCTTTTTTAGAACACTTTGTGCAATACCAACTGCTGCTGTTCGTGCATTCAAGCCTAACAATATTTTTACTACTGCTCCTTCTTTACAGCATTGGTAATAAGCTTTTTGATAGTCATTATATTTTTTATTGCGCTCATCAAAAAGCAAGATGGCATCTTTAAGTCTCTTCTTTAATGTGAATTTTAACTTGCGATAACCTCCATGGCTTTTCTTGGGGTCTTTAATTGCATATAGATCATTTATAGCATCATGATCATTATCATATTGTTCTGCAACAACACCTTTTAAAAGTGATCCAAGTTTCGAATTTGAATAGAGTGGCAATAAATTAACGGCAGGTATGATTAGTTCTAATGAGTTGACAATTAGTGCCAGTTCCTTTAGTTCTTTCATCTTCAGTAGATTTGTGCATCGCTTATTTTTTAATGGCTATAAAGAGTTGTCAGAGAAGAAGGTCAAAGGAAATGAGCACACACTAGCAAATTCCGTTTATAAGCTATATCCCAGCTTAAGTCAAGTATGGCAAAAAAAGCCATCGTTTTGAAACTAGTCAGGCTAACTGTTTTCATAAGATTTATGATTTGTTACATATTGTAGATTGCCTTTACGAATGAGGTATAATAGCTTTATTGAAGATCATCAGTAAATGATGTATCCAAATAGTTAAGCCTGGATGACCATGGATACACATCTATCTTATAAAACTGTTTTAAACCTCTTAGGGCAATAATGTTTTTCCAAACTTGTGAAGTTAATAGTGTCGTAGTTGTTTAGGTGTAGACTTATGTTGAATATCGAAGGGAATTTGCAATTGTTTTAATACTATCTCGCGTTAATAAATAATCTATCTCGTGTAATTGTACCTTGAATACAAGTCTATTAGAATTGCATCGTTTTTTCAACTCTTTTTGGGCTACATAAAGCCTCTACCGCTATAAATGTTTTTTTATATCTGCAAATAGATAATTTAATGCAAATAATGTGGGACTACATGATGCCTCTGATCTTTATAGGGTGTTTTATAATGAAGAAATTATCAATATTTTTGCGTTCACCTCTTTGTATGCCTAATTCCTATTAATACATCTATCTTTTTATCATTCCTTTGATCCTGATTCATTTATAATAAAATCAAGATGAAGCGTACCTTTTTATTGATAATTCTCCCATTTGTATCTTTTAACCTGGATAGTCAATCATCAGAACATGAACAAATAGACCTCCTATTGGAAGAAAGCATGCAATTACATGGAGATTCATCTCATGTAGTTTTAGCAACACTTGAAGAGATTTTATCCTTATCTCAAGAAGTCAGCTATCATTATGGTATATACCAATCTTATTCTTCTTTAGGTGAGTATTACTATGATTTAGGAACGTATGATGAAGCCATCAGTTATTTATTAAAAGCAGAGGAGGAAGCAGGTTTGCTAGATAGTACTTATTTGAGGCCTAAAACTTTAATAAGAATAGCTGCGATCCATATAGAGTTGGAGCAGAATAATTTGGCGGAAGAATATACACGTAAAGCTTTGAATATTTCCCAGGAAAATAATGATATGCTAGGTGTTGGGCATGCATATAATGGGTTGGGAATTATAGCAATGAGAAATAGAGAGAATGAAAAAGCCTTGGAGCATTTTGAATATTCTTATGCTGTTTTTGATTCAATAGGGGATCAAAAAATGAAAACGTACCCACTTAATAATTTCAGCTATTATTACATTAATATGGATGATGGCCACAAAGCACTTCCCTATATAAAAGAAGCACTCGCTATTCATCGGTCGACAGGCAATACAAAGGCAATTGCAGGTTCTCATGAAAATTTGGGAAATGCTTATACGATGATAGGAGATTACTCCAATGCGCTTAAAAGTTTTCAAATTTGCCTGGATACTGCCTATAAATACAATTTCAGCAATTTAATTTCCATCACTTATAGGGATATGGCGTATTTGCATATGACAAAAGGAGATTATGAAGAGTCGCTGGATTATTATCTGCGTTATTCCTATTTGAAAGATTCGATTAATAATGATGCTATGCTCCAAAAGATAGCCAATTTGGAAGTCATGTATGAAACGGCTCAAAAGGAAAAACAATTAAATGCGAATCAGGCAGAAATTCAACAGTTGGAGCAACAGCAAGTCATTAATCTGCAGCATAAATACCTGTTAGGGATAGGAATTACACTTGCTTTGGTAATAGGAGGGAGTATCATCAATAAAATGCGCTCTGATTTAAAGCGAAAACAAGAGTTGTTTTCATTAGAAAAAAAATTGGCAGATCAAAAATTTAAAAGCGAAGTTCTTGAGAAAGAAAAGATACAGAGAGAATTAGAATATAAAAGTAATTATATAACCAACATGGCATTGGATATTTCGCGTAGAAATAAATTTCTTGCTCAACTTACAAAAGGATTAACGAAGTTAGAACGAAGTGTACCTTCCGAAAGCATCAGATCGGTGAGAGAGCTGAAAAGTCTTACTTCATCTCATCTTAGAATTAATGAAGACCTGGATAATATTTATAAAGATGTTGAAGAATTGAATATTGAATTTTATCAAAAACTAGAGCAACGTTATCCTGAATTGACACCACACGAACGTCAACTTTGCGGTTATATAAGGCTTAATCTGGCAAGTAAGGAAATTGCATCTATTAGAAATGTGAGTGAAAAAGCAATAAGAATGGGGCGATACCGATTAAGAAAGAAATTCAAACTTCATCCCAATGATGATATTGTTAAATTCCTAAATAATTTTGGAGATTCGTAAAAAAGCTGATGTAAACTTGTAAAACGTCCTCCTCAGTCGTATACAGAAAATCGCTCTAAGCACTACATAGTGCCTAGAGCAGATTTTAATGAAGGGTTTTCCTTTTGTTCTATGCTTATCGAGCAATAACAAAAGGTTCTACTTGTCGCTCATTTCCTATCCATAATTGTAGAAAATAAGTACCAGTTGGCAGCTGGCTGATGTCTAATTCATGTTTGATGAAAATATTGTCGTCTCGTAGGAGTACTTGTGCCAGGAATGGCTTTCCTGATATATCAGTAATCACGATACGTCTTTCACCATTTTGAACTGCTTCAGCTTCTAATGTTAACTGATTATATGCTGGATTTGGGTAGAGTAATAAGTCTGAAGAACGATTTGCGGGTGCTATTATTTCAGGTGTCGGATTGACCTCTTCCTGATTATTACTAAATGCTTCGTCCTCATTATCTTCAAGTGAAAACGGAATGGCTTGTGAGTTGTCAAATACAATATATGCCACTTCCTCAGTAGTATGAGCCCTTTCACTATCAGTAATCTGATCCTCGTCGACGGAAAGGACAAAAGCGGTATCGAGGAATGGTGTCTCACTAAAGAGAACTGGCCAATGGGTGTCTCCTCCATTCATACCGGCAGTACTCAATATGGCACCATTTGCGTTGGTCATATTTATGGGGTATTGGAAGCCAGTATTGCCATTATTGCCAACTCCTAGTATTGTGTTATCACCAACTTTAGCTTCCATATGAATGCCTCTTAGAGTATATGCTCCACTATCAATGACGATCATGCCAAGCGTCTCATTTGCTCTATTGGTGATCGTATCAGCACCGATATGTTTGCCCGCTGCAAGGCTAGTCGCAGATGCCGGGGTACCGCTACTATTTGATAGGGAAGACCAGAAAACAGACCAAAGTGTATCATTTTCGGTCATTACCTGGCCTAAAACAACTGGCTTATTATACGCCTGAAGATATTCACGCTGTTCTCTATTATGATTGCCCATGCCGGTAGTAGCTGAGCTATTAATCTTTCTGGCTTCCATTGTCACGCCATCGAATGCATCTCGGTAAATTCCTTCTTCCACTACCATATAATATACGTCATACAGATCAGAAGTAAGATTGCTTGGATTTTGCACTTTCAGTTCAAAGCTATTCCCGGCAGCATTGCGTACACGTGTTACTACAGGGGCCATGCTGTTATTGTCCAATTGTACAGTAGCCACTACGACCATAGAGGTAAAGCTATGGGATAAGTTGACAGTTTGCCAATTATCACCTACATCTGTAATATGTCCAGTTTCTATAGGCATGGTTGATGCATCGCCTATATTAGGGTCACAATCATCTGGTATACCGTCGTTATCTACATCCAGATTGTCATCACCACCATCACAGATATCTTCCCAATTGCATACGCCATCATTATCACTATCAAATGGTATACCAGCGCAACCACAATCGGGAGTATATACATCGAGTATTGTGCATTCAATACCATCATCACAAGGGTGTCCAACAAGGCGATTATCACAATCGTCACAGCCATCAGGTATTCCATCTTCATCACTATCTATTTTGTCATCAAACCCGGGGCATATATCTTCATTATCACAAACCAGGTCATTATCAGCATCTTCCAGGCATATGCGCTCTTCAAAAGCCAGATAAGCGACCTGCTCTCTAGTGTGATTACGCTCCATGTCTGCTACCTGATCTTCATCAGCAATCATTGTAATCTTGGTTTCTGTTACAGGGCTAGGGCCAAATAATACAGGCCAATAGCCATTACCACCCCGCATGCCATTAGCAGAAAGTACAGCACCTTTTAATACAGAACTATTGATGTCATATTGATGTCCGTTATTGTTGATGCCGCGGATGGTTCTGGGGCCTACTGCTGCTTCCAGTACTTTATTTCGAGCCTCGTAAATTCCTTGTTCAATTACGATAATGCCTATTTCTTCTATGGTTTCATTGATAGGAGTATCTTCTGCTTTATGCTTACCAGCAGCTAAATCATTGGTACTCGGTATATTTCTGCGATTAGCTGCTTCTGATGCCCAAAAAACAGACCATTCCAGGTCATTTTCACTCATGACTTGCCCAATAACAACAGGCTGGCTATAAGTTTGTTGGTAGCTACGCGCTTCTCTAGCCCAGTTACTGCTATGAGCCGTTATAGTGGATGGAACTCGGTATGCTTCCATCTTGATACCATCATATGCCTCTTTATATATGCCTTCTTCTACTACTACATAATAGACCGCGTATTCCGCATCGAATGTCCCGCCCGGATTTTGGATTTTTAAATCAAAACTATTGCCAGCAGCATTTTTTATACGAGTCACAGCGGGAAGTGCATTGGCATCGGGTAGGAGAGGAGTTGCTACTACTATCATGGATTCATAGGATTGCTCCAGCGTAACTGTTTGCCAGGTATCTCCAACAGCATTGATGAGGCCTACTTCTATAGGTAAATCTTCAGCTCCGCCTACATGGCTATCACAAGCATCTGCCACCTGGTCACCATCTTCATCTACTATTCTACCACCACAATTACAGTTGGCATCATAAACATCATCAATGGTACAAGGATTGCCGTCGTCACACATTTGCCCACTCAAATCGCAATCATTACATATAGAAAGGGTAATGCGGTCTACATTGGGGCCGTAGCTACCATTGCCTGCCAGGTTGATCGTATGGGGACCTGCTTCAAAGGTCTGATTGATACTTACCTCTTGCCAGTCAGCCCATGAGCTAGTTAGAGGAAAAAAGAATTGATCATCAATTAGTACGGTATCAATGGATAAAGACAAAGTACGATTATAGGTACTAGACGCATAACGAATATTCATGGTGTACTCACCATCCTGAGGAATTTCAACAGTGAAATCTATAAAATGGCTGGGATCGTTGGCATAGTCGAGATAACCAACACCATAAAATTGAGGTTCATTATTGCGGAAAGTAGGACCAGAGTAAACCGCTTCTTCTGCTTCGTATGCAAGGTCTATACATGGATCTATACCATCCAGTATGCCATCCTGATCGCTATCTGAATAAATTCCCTGGCAATTGCAATAAAGGTCATAACGGTCATCTACTGTATATACATTCTGATCATCGCAAGGTGTACCCGTACCTGGGCAGTCACAGGCTAATAACTGTGGTGCATTGATAACCTTAAAATCCGTCAACGGAATTTGAGAGGTCCCATCATTATTACTACGACTATTAAAGGAAACATGGTCTTTGTCAATAGATAAATCTGGATTACCTCCTTGCTGGAGAATATCAAAACAAACAGTACCGATTTGTATCGGTTGGTCAGTGATGATACTTGGACAGGTACTAGCATCATTGGCTAAATACAGTACGAGATTAAAATCACCAGGATGTGACCATGCATCGTATTGATGTACTTCCCATGCGCTACCCGTTACTGCACCACAATCTGCATTAGGGTCAAATTGAGTAGGTGTATATGAGTTGAAGCGCATTGCTGCTGGATTATAATTCATCAAAACAGCAGATGTACCTATCTCATGTGATAGGCCAGGTTCTGATTGTAATAGCAGATCAACACAGTAGGTTGAGGTGATACAGTTTTTATCAGCCTCCATGGTCATTAATAGCCCCTGTGCGCTCATCGTTTGAGTTAGGAGCAATAGAAAAATGGATGTAATTAAATATATATTAGGTTTCATTATTTTATCTATTTTAGAAGGATGATTATTTTAATTGCCCCAGCTTGCTTCTATTACCTTCCCAGAATGGCAAATCACTTCCATCTACTTGTCCATCTCCACTAATGTCTGCCTTGGAATACTGTGCTGATTGTCCATTTTGTTTCTTCCAGTAGTTGTAGTCCTGGTTGTTTACAATCTGGTTATTATCAGTATCTCCAGCAATCATTGCCCATTTATCACCTACTTGTTTCAATTGATTATCTCCTTCTGCTTTACCTACTCCAGTAGTAAAGTCATATACAAAACTGGTAGGGGCATTGGTAGGTATAGGGTCTGCACTTAGTACAGCCAGATGATTACGATGATAAACTGCCAAATTATAGGTCCCATCAGGAACATTATCAAAGGAAACACCCTGTACTCCCTCTGTATCCATAACGTAACCGTCTTTGCGTAGTAATACAGCCTTTCGGGCTGCTACATTGCTAATGTTGTCAGCTTCGCGCAATTCTAGCAATAACCAATCGACGGTATCATCTGGTACGGTGGTAAAGGCTTCTGTACCATTATAATTGAATGGAGCTATACTATATGGCTGAGTAGCTGGAAGAAGGTTGAGCGAACTCAATTGGGTGCGCATCTGTTGAGTGCCAGTCTCATAATGACCTTCTAAAATAATACGTACTTGTATGCAAGCACAAGAGGTAGGTATTTGAGGAGTATAATAACATTGTTCGGGCACCAGATTCGAAGCATTGATTAGGTTGGGCCGGTTGTTATAATACTGATTATTGATAAAGGTAGATTGTAAAGAATCGTCATTTGCGCCTAGCCAATCCTGAATGACGGAAGAAAATACCTGTCGGTAATCGTATTGGATTTGGCTTGGATTAGGTGCTCCGGGATTGTCCTGATCGCTCAGGTTGATATTATTTCCTACCACTCCTCCTTCTACACCATTTCCAACCAGAAACATTGAACTGAGTGTGCCATGATCAGTACCCTGGCTACCATTTTGGATGATTTTACGGCCAAATTCAGAGAAAATAACGGTTAGTACTTTATCTCCTAGCCCCAATGTCTGTAGGTCTTCTTGGAAAGCACCTACGGAGTCGCTAAGGTCACCCAGCAAATTGGCATGTGTACCTTCTGTTGTAGCACCTGGAGTATTGATGAAGTTGTGATTGTCCCATCCACCTTTACTTAGCATGAATACTTTGGTACGGGAGCCTCCATTCAACATACGGGCAACGGTTTTTAGCTGATTGGCCAAAGAACTATCGGGGTAAGTCGCTGAATTAGTACCATTATTGAAAGTCTCTGAAATACGGGATGCATATACATTAACACTACTGCTAATTGTTTCAAGGTAGGCTAGCATATTACCATGCTCTGTCTCAGGTATGGAAGGAATCGGTGCACCGCCCAGTGAAGAAATCAGGGTATAGAAACCAGCAGGGTCCTGGCCCGAAAGGTTGATTTCCAATCGATGTTCTTCTATGGAATGGAAGCCGGTGGAAATAGTATTACCCAGTAGTAAGCCAAGCGGATCAG
The DNA here is from genome assembly GCA_022360175.1 of Chitinophagales bacterium. GTDB lineage: Bacteria > Bacteroidota > Bacteroidia > Chitinophagales > Saprospiraceae > JAKSDI01. Next base: position 24,378 of record JAKSDI010000313.1, on the reverse strand, counting down.
GCTCTCCATCAAATGGGGTGCCACTATATCCTGGATATCGATCGTTTAAGAAACGGGCAATCCAACCATCGCCAAGATTGGGAAGATTCCCGCCGCTACCAGTAAGCCAGTTTTCGGTAGACTTAAAGTGAGATCGATTGGGTTGATCATAGCCCACACCTTGCACAAGCGTAAGTAGGCCATCATCATATAGATTCTTAAAAGCTCCCATGCTTGGATGCAAGCCGAGGGCTTGTGTATCAGGGAGGTTATTGTCGAGTGTTATAAGGCTATTTTCAGGTAAATAGATACTCGGCCTGAAATTCGCATAATCCGAAAATTGATTGAGAGGAACAGCTGTATTGATTATATCATTACCTCCATTGAGAAAAATAATGACTACGGAGCGATCGGTGACATCGCAGGGATTTATATTAAAAGGTGTTGTAGAGGCCAGGCTTTGAAAAGGCATGCCTTTTACCACTAGCGGAAATAGGCCAAGAGAAGCAGATTGTTGAATAAATTTTCTTCTATCCATGATTTGAAATTGAAGTCTTAATTAATTACGGCTTGCTACAAGAATACATCCGTATTAAAAGGTTTGAAACTCAGGTGAATCAACTACTGCCTCAAAAAGGTCAGATAGAGCCACTCGTACAGATTCATCATTGCCTGTAGCGAGATAGTTTTGCCATTCAAACATCCAGTTGATTGGGCTTAACGAACCCAATAGTTTTTGTAAGAAGTAGTCATAACGATCGCCTTCAGGCATCTCAGGTAGCGCAAATGACAGAAATTGCTGTAGTAGCTCATTGGCATATTCCTGATGATTAAAGTTGTTGTGGAAGAAGTTGACAAGATCAATCTGGAAAGGCAATACCCTGTTGTTTTTTACGGATCGTCCCTCAAGCAAAGAGTAGCTTAGGCGATAACGGAAAGCAATAGTGGCCTGGTCAAACCAAAATTTACTATAATTTGGGCCTTTGAAAAAGCCAGGATAACCCTCTACAGAGAGTGGATATACCTCAAACCCCATATAGTTAAGGTGAGAATACAAGAACCAATTAGCAGTTTGGTTGTAGTGGTCAGGATTGTTATTAAGTATGCCTATCTGATTGGCTTCAAATAAATTGATAGAGGTCATTACCAATTCTAAAGGACTTTTGATCTTGCCACCTATGATTTCGTCAGAATTGGAGCTATCATCTTCATCATAAAAATGATTGCTTTTGAGTAAAGTTTTTAAGGTGTTTTCTACTACATAATCATCATCAAACAATTGTTGTGCGAGTGGTTCTATAACATCCTGCTCAATTTCATCATTGATCCGATCACTTACAAAGTAGCGATATAAGCGGCGCACATAAGCCCGGGCCGTTTCTTTTTGAGCGAAAATCATATTGACGAAATCATTCAACTCTCGATACATATCGTCCAGGTCTACTGCTCCGAGGATCGTCTGATGGTCAAAGGCTGCACTAAATTGCTTATTGCCAGGATCGTGTTGATTATAATTGGGCAGGCCTGTTGCTAAACCTGTCTCCGGGTCTTTATTGGAGAAACTGGCATTATTGAAACCAGTTAATACACGAGCGGCTTCAATAATATCTTGCTCTGTATAATTGGTATAATTACCAGTATCTATGGTTTCCCCTTTTAGAATGGTGAAGAGCTCCAGAAATTCGCGAGCATAATTCTCATTGGGATTACCTTTGTCATTCGTATTGTTGTTGAGGTAAATCAGCATTTTATTATCGAGCGTAACCTTATAAGCCAATTGCCGAATGTCACCTTTAGCGAATAACTGAAACAAACGAAAAAGTTCAAACTCCCGCCAGTCATTACTGCTTTCAGTTACAAAAATTCCATGCCAGAAGAAAGCCAGTTTGTGCCGTATGGAAGGGTCATGGAATGATTCATTCATCGCCCAAAACCAGATCGCTCTTCTTCGAGGGCCCATATTAGCGGCAGGGCCATTGTCATAAGGGCCTGTGGTAAGCCATGCTGTGGTGCCATCTTCCCAGTTGATAGGACCTTCAGGGTGGGTGAGAGAAGGGATGTTAAACAATTTGTCTACTGCTTCTGTAGCCGTTTGATTGGCAAATGCAGCGATACGGGCAGGTGTAATATGATAGGTTGCCCGCCGGAGTAAATGAGTCGCCAGGCGTGTGCCTAGTAAGCCTTGTTTGGCTTGGATATTCGCCATAATATTAATTAATTATATGGAGTATAAAGCAAGTACTTTACAGCTCCGTTAACGCAATACGTAATGGATTTATATACTTTAGTACATTGACTATATATAGCCTACTTAGATTTGACAAAATACTTAATAGTTTTATCAAAACTACTGTAGCTGATACAGCAAATTGCGACGAGACCAAATGTTGTTGTTGTGTTGTTCGGCGTGTGACAAACTGAAAGCTTAATCTATCCTATTCTTAGAGTGAAACTATGGATGCCTCTATCAGGAACTTGTAAAAACTATCCTTTAGAATCAGAAGACATAGACTGCATGCAACATAAGCATCATTGCAATTTTTTTCCTGTTATATAGGACTACATGATGTCTACATGCCTTCTTTGTAATGAAAAACTACATTTTCCTAATGAAAAGGCTATCAAAATAGATACCACCAATATAGCAGTTCTGAGTAGTATTAAAAATAATAAGAATGTATATTTAGTGACATGAAAAGTAATTCATAAATGATGTAGATTTGGCCTAGATGTTATCTTCAATTTCTTCTGAAAGCCAATAAAAATGGCATCGCAGGAATCTTCCACGATGCCACTTATGCCTTTCTATATCGGCAATTTCAGTGACCGATTGATTTTTGTTGAGGCATATTATTTTTTACATAAGTTCTATTATTCGTGGCAACCACATGTGAATGGCAGCAATGGATATCCCTATACCCATTATAATGCTTACTATGATGAGTACGCTTGCAGTGATCGTTGTAAGGGATGATTGCTTCTTACGTATTGCCAGGAAGTACAATTCAAGTATTGCCAGAGGAACTATAAAAGAACCATATGACCATATATCAAAGAAGTACTCAAACTGAATACCTGACAGCCCTTCAAAAAAATACCAGGCCATATAACCTATTCTTAAAAACCAGACACCACTAGCGACTATAAAAAGACGCAATGCCCACTTCTGATGCATTGGAATTTTTCGGGCCATTGCATATTTTAAAGCTAAAATGGAGAATGTAATAATTAATAATGCTTCAATGCTGATTGCTATATTTTGATAGATATTACCAAAAGATGGCATCGGCCTTGTCCAGATGAGATAAAGCCCTCCGGATGCTCCAAAAAAGACAAAGGCCAGATATAATCGGCCTAAATAGCGGTGAAACTTTGGAAATCTGTTTCGAATTTGTGGAATTAACTGTAAAGGACCGCCAGCAATGATTACTGTTGCTGTTATTAAATGGATAGCTAAAAGAGTATTGCCAAAATTGTCTCCTTCTATATAGCCATTGGGCATATGTGTTTCACTCATACCCAATAGTCCCTTTTGTAATAGAAGCGTACCATGATAAAGTGCGATATAAGCTGCAAAAAGCCATTGCCCTATTAATGTGACTAAAAACCAGGCGGTAGTTGAAAATCTCAAATAGTGATTAGGGTTCATTTCTTACTGATGTTTGTATTTCAGGGATGAAAATGAACCAAATAGACTAGTCACACAAGGCTGATTTGTGTACTGCAAAAAAATGTCTGCGAAATACTTCTTTTGTTCTGCAAACTGCTAGGGGGTATTTATTTGTTGCATGAACTGCTCTTTGTAGGTTGCAGAGATTGGAATCAACTTTTCATTGATTTTTATCCGATTCCGCTCTATGCTTTCAATTTTATTGAGAGCTACCATAAAGGATTTGTGAACTCTACAAATGAGGTGGGGAGGTATAATTCGTTCCAGTTCTTTAAAATTCTGCAAGGTCATAATGGTCTTATTGAAGGTATAAACTCTTCTATAATCTCTCATACCTTCAATATACAGAATGTCATTTAGCATTACTTTTTCGAGCCGATTTTCAGTTTTAATAAAGATATATTCAATATCCTTATTTTGGTCTTTGCTCGTTAAGTTTTCATGAGCTTTATTAACTGCTTGTAGGAATCGGTTGAATGAAAAGGGTTTCAGGAGATAATCTGTGATATTCAATTCATAGCCCTTTAAAGCATACTCCTGATAAGCAGTAGTGAAGATGACCTGAGACTGGATATTACTGCTTTCTAATAACTCCAGGCCTGTCAATTCGTCCATTTGAATATCCAGAAAAAGTAAATCTACAGGATGTGTTTTTAAATGTGCCAGGCCATCCAGTGCATTATCAAATGTACCGCTAAGTTGTAAAAAAGGAATTCTGCTAACAAAATTACTGGTCCGCTCTAAAGCCAACGGCTCATCTTCTATTATGATGCAATTATACTTCTTCATTGGGGATGGATAAAGTAACGTGGTATTGATTGTCTTCCTGGATCGTTTCCAATGAGTGGCTATCAGGGTATATGAGATGCAAACGCTTTTGAATTAATTCATTTCCTAGTCCATTGCTATCGACTTTCTGCTTTCTAAGGTTACTAAATTTGTTGGTACAATCTAATGTAGTGCTATCTTCCTGTACTTGAATATGGATATTGATAGCATTTTCGAGTTTTTTATTATCCGTATGTTTGAAAGCATTCTCTATAAAAGGGATGAAAACCATAGGAGCAATATGTTTACCTTCCGGGTTCCCGTCTATTTTGTAGTTGACATAATTAGAATTAGAGGTTCTTATTTTTTGAAGTTCAATATACTTCTCAATGTATAAAAGCTCATTGTTTAAGGGGATTTTACCGGCTTTAGTCTCAAAGAGCATAAACCTCATGATGTCAGACAACTTATTCAGGTAACTTGATGCTTCGTTGGGATCTTTTAGTATGAGTACATCAATATTGTTGATGGTATTAAACAAGAAATGAGGGTCTAATTGGGATTTTACAAGAGCCATTTCTGTTTTGTGATTTTTTTCAAGCAGCTCCTCCTTTAGCTTGATTTCTTTATACCAGGTTATAAAGCCTTTAAACACCAGTGCGATTGATCCAAAAATAATACCTATAAACGTCATAATAGGGATCGCAACAAAGTTGGAGGTTTTATGACATTCGATATTAAAATCCAGTAGTAAATAAAGGGAAAGATTGCCTAGTAGAGCAGATATAAATGCGAGGCTTAACCCAAATGCAATAGCTTTATGAAGCTGTTGTTTTTGAAGGTATCTGTTAAATAAAAACGTGTAAAATGTATAAAAGGCAAAAGCAGCAGGAATGATTACTACGCTAAACATTACCTTAATGAAGTAACTAATTTCATTTTCACTATCGCTGACTTGTGAGAGTGCTCCAATAATTATTAGTGCAAAGAGGATCAGTGTACCCCAAAATGCTATATATAAAGCTATTAATAAGGTTTTTTTCATAGTAGACGATGAATGCTCGTTTTAAAGGTAGTACTTTTAAAAAGCTTTGTGTGTAAATTCTTACTGATGAATTTTGAACATACTCGTCTCTATAAATGAAAAAGCTTAGTTGCTGGGCTATTACTCCAGCAACTAAGCATGAATAAATTTATTTATTTAAAAAACTCACACTAACATTCGTTTAAGCAGGGAAGTGATTTAAACTTGTAGCAAATCCCCCTCAGCTCTATGGGCAGCTCCCCTGGGGGAACACAGTGCCCGTACCCTTTAGAAGGGGCGACATAAAGCCGGGGGAAGAGTGCCTATTAAGGCGCTAAAAAGATAATTTCATATCACGGTTTTTAGTGTCTTAATAAGAAAAGTTTAAACCAATTCCGAGGCCTACTTCTGTAGGCTGCACTATTATTTATAATTCTTCTATATTCAATTGTACTAAATTGTATCCGCCTCTGGCATCCTGCTGGGATACTACGCCAGGAGCAGATTCGAGCATTCCTCTTCCAAACTGAACATTATCAATTTCTCCTACTCTTCTAACTGTAGTATTATCATCATCAGCTCCGGTGTTAGCCCCTCCTTGTCGTGGTGCCTGATTGTCGCCAAATCCAATAGCTTCATCTACTTCTGTACCTGCATCATAGAGATACAGTTGAACACTCTCATCTGTACCGAACTTTGGATTTCCTGCTTCATCAAAAAGAGCAGCACCATTATTATTGAAGCCAACAAACCAGTCATTAGACTGAATAAACATAGTAGCTAAGCCCAATTTATATCCTTTAGGTACTTCCAGGTCAAAGGTATATTTACCGCCAATACCTAGAATGCCATCTTCATTTTGTTTTGCAACCGGCAGGTCCAGTTCGCTTAAATAATTGAAGATCACATCATTGTTTCCATCTTCTGCTAATTCTTCTAATCCATTATCTGATTTACTAGCTTCACCTTGTGTAAACAATGGATCTTTTTCACTATCAAAAGCATAAACAACACCAGGAGCAAAAGGCGTTAGGGCTGCACTCAAACGAAGAGGTGCGCCATCTGTTCCTGTTTCATTCACCCAGTCATTTAGTTCACCAGGATTTCCTGCTTCTGCCAGGAGTTTTAAGCCCTGCCCACGATCTGCCTCTCCATTCGTAAATAGGGGATTGTTTTGAGCATGGAGCACAACAATACCAGGAGTAATAATGCCATCCTGGGCTTTTGTTATTTTCAAGGTGAAAGTACCATTATCATAATCTAAAGTGGCAGATAAATAGTTGGCAACATCTTGTTGTTGAGTTCTTACCGAAGTGTCATCATCTGGATCACCTTCTGTTCCTCCATTTGGTTCTGTTGCAATGGTTGCTGGGTCTTCTTCTTCTGTGCCTGCATCGTATAATCTAACGTTGGTTGTAATATCTCCGGTTACAGCATTGCCATCAGCATCGAATAGGTCAACACCATTTTCTCCTGGTGCAAAGAACCAATCGTTACTATTAGCAAGCATTGTTACAAAACTCATTTTGGTACCAGGTACTGCCTTAAAACTTACTGTATAGCTACCTCCTTCATCGGCAATTGGGCCTGGCTGGCTGGCACCATCAGGTGTATTGAATATATGAGTAGCTAGTAGATTGATAGTATTTGTCAGGGTAATTCTAAAAGTAGTCGTTTCATCTATAGATGGAGTTTCATCATCATCTTTTGAACATCCAATAAATAGCAAGCCAACTAGCATAGCACCAAAAATGCCTTTTGTCACTTTCATAATTTTTCTTTTAGGTTTTCTGAAAAGATAAAGCTCAAATAGAATATCACGAGAATAGATATCCTACTCACAGTCAGTGTAATTTGTCTGTGAAATGTGTGGCCTGTACTTAGACCGTAGAAATTGAATTATCAGGTTTTAAAAAAAATAACACTGCAAAACTATTCGTAAAGTATCACAAAGATTTCACAGGGCTGATACAAAAAAATCACACCTGACCGCGCTACGACATTTGCTATATCTAGCCTTTAAAATAAACTAATGAATACTTTGAATTCCTTTGTCAAGAGATTTAGCCAACAGATTTGTAATACAAGAAATTGTAGTATCCTTGCAGTTCCTTTGTTAGAAAAAATACGGATCAATGACTAAGATTTTTGTGACGGGAATTGGCACAGATGTAGGAAAAACAGTTGTCTCCGCTATTGTGACAGAAGCTTTACAAGCAGATTATTTCAAGCCTGTACAGGCAGGAGATCTTCATTTTACCGATACAGATAAGGTTCGACAACTAATATCGAACGATAAAACAGTTTTTCACAGAAGTGCCTATAGTTTAAAAACACCTGCAAGCCCCCATGCGGCAGCAGCTTTAGAACAACTTGTAATAGAAAGGGAGAAAATTGGACTCCCCAAAACGGATAATCGACTTGTTATTGAAGGAGCAGGAGGCTTGTTGGTTCCACTCAATGATACACAAACTATTCTGGATTTAATAGAACCTGAATACAAGGTGATCGTTGTTTCCCGACATTATTTGGGAAGTATAAACCATACCTTGCTGACCCTAAATTTATTGCAGCAGAAGGGGTTTGATATCTCCTTGATATTTAATGGAAATGAAACAAAATCAACAGAAGAGATCATCCTGAAAATGACCAATGCTCCTGTTATTGGTAGAGTAGACGAAGAAGAGGAGATTAACGAAAACACAGTTTTGAACTATGCACGCTTATTTAAAGATAAGCTAGAACGTTGGATAAACCAGTAAGTAATGAATTTAACCCAAAGAGATAAAAAGCATTTGTGGCATCCTCTAACCCAGCACAAATTGCATCCTGATACGATTGGAATAACAAAAGCCAAAGGGGCATTATTGTACGGGGAAAATGGGGAAACATATATAGACGGTATTGCGTCCTGGTACACTTGTATGTTTGGGCATTGCAACGACTACATCACTCAAAAACTGCAAGAACAATTAAAAGAGCTGGATCATGTCATATTTACGGGATTTACCCACGAACCAGCGGTTTCCCTTTCCGAAACCTTAATGGAAATTTTGCCATCGAATCAGCAAAAGATGTTTTTTTCGGATAATGGTTCTACCGCAGTGGATGTGGCTTTAAAAATGGCATTACAATACCATCATAATAGGGGAGAGAAGAAAAATGTGATCCTTGCTTTTGAAGAGGGGTTTCATGGAGATACTTTTGGAGCAATGTCTGTTTCCGGGCTTTCTGTTTATAATGGTCCATTTGAAGATTTTTTCATTGAAGTAAAGAGAATACCTACACCTGACGAGCAGAATATAGAAGGCCTGCTAAAAGACCTTCACCAACTCATTGCTGATTACAATATAGCTGCTTTTATTTATGAACCTCTGGTGCAGGGTGCTGCTGCGATGAAAATGTACTCACCTCAACTATTAGAGCAATTGTTGTCGATAACTAAAGAAAATAACATTCTTAATATAGCAGATGAGGTGATGACGGGCTTTGGAAAAACAGGCCGCCATTTTGCATCAGATCATGTAAGTGTAAAACCAGACATCATCTGCCTGGCAAAGTCCCTGACTGGTGGAGTATTGCCTATGGCCTTGACAACTTGTTCTCAAGAGGTCTTTGATACTTTTTATGATGAGGACATGACCAAAGGTTTTTTCCATGGGCATACCTACTCAGCCAATCCTATTGCCTGTACCGCAGCATTGGCTGCAACGCATTTATTAGTAACGGAAGAAATGCAAAACAACATTAGGCGGATTGAACAAAAACACCAGGCATTTGATGAGAAAATACAATCACATCCACTAGTCAAATCAAGTAGACAACTAGGAGTGATTTATGCACTGGAAATCAATACAAAAATGAGTAGATATGGTAGTATGAGGGATCAACTTTTCCAGTTTTATTTGAACAATGGAGTGTTTCTACGGCCTCTTGGAAATGTTGTTTATATCCTTCCTCCATTTGTGATAAGTGATCAACAACTGGATATGGTTTATGAAACGATAGAGCAATCTTTGGATATGCTATCATAGTTTTGTTCTAATAAATAAAGAATAGATTATAATTTTGCAAGCCCCAAAAACCAACAGCCTCTTATTTTATAGAACAACTTCTTATTAAAAAAAAGAGATGGATACTTTGAAAAAAAATAACTGGACAAGAGAAGAAATTCGGGAAATTCATGATTTACCCATGATGGATTTGTTATATCGAGCAGCTTCTGTGCATCGCGAATATCACGATCCGAATACGGTACAGGTCAGTACCCTATTATCCATTAAAACAGGCGGTTGCCCGGAAGATTGTTCCTATTGCCCACAGGCAGCTCGCTATCATACCGATGTGGATAGCCACAAATTGATGTCATTGGATAAAGTTGAGTTTATGGCTGCTCAGGCGAAGGCTAATGGTTCTTCAAGACTGTGTATGGGAGCAGCATGGCGTAATGTGAAAGATGGCCCTGAGTTTGATGAGGTCCTGGAAATGGTACGTACCATCAATAAAATGGAGATGGAAGTATGCTGTACCTTGGGAATGATTACTGAAAATCAGGCAAAACGATTGGCAGAAGCAGGCCTTTATGCTTACAACCATAATCTGGATAGCTCGGAAGAGTACTATAAAGAAGTTATTTCTACCAGAAGCTACCAGGATCGCCTGGATACAATAGCCAATGTACGTAAAACCAATGTAACGGTTTGTTCAGGAGGAATAATTGGTATGGGAGAAAAAATAGATGATAGAATAGGTATGCTAGTGGCTTTGACTTCTCTTAATCCGCATCCTGAATCAGTACCTATCAATGCATTGGTAGCAGTAGAAGGTACGCCTCTAGAAGATGAAAAACCAGTAGAGATATGGGAGCTCATCAGAATGGTGGCTACTACTCGAATTGTTATGCCTGAAACCCAGGTACGCTTGTCGGCAGGCCGGACGAATATGACTCCTGAAGGCCAGGCTTTATGTTTCCTGGCAGGTGCCAATTCTATATTCTCTGGTGATAAGCTATTGACAACGCCAAATCCAGCTAAAAGTGAGGATATGAAAATGTTTGAAGCATTGGGACTGATTCCTCAAAAACCTTTTGTGAAAAAAGCTCAACCAGAAACGGTGGAAGCTGCTGATTCTCAAGTCCCTGCTCTAGGGGAAAAACCAAAATGGACGCGCCCTAATTTGCATAAAAGCACCAGCTAAACTAAAAAAGGGCTGAGCTGGTTCATAGGTTATGATAGTTTGAAGTTGTCTAAAGTTTTTTCGCTTTCAGTAGGAAACTTTAGGCAACTTCTTTAATAAACAAAGAGCGGCATGAAAAAGCATGAAGAAGTAAAAGAGTATTATGGCAAGGTATTAGCTTCTAGCGAAGACCTCAAAACCAATGCATGTTGTACCTTAGAGGAACCTCAGGAATACATCAAAAAAGCATTAAAAAATATCCACGATGAGGTACTCGACAAATATTATGGCTGTGGATTAGTAGTGCCTGCAAACCTGGAAGGACTTAGAATCCTTGACCTGGGGTCGGGAAGTGGAAGAGATTGCTACATCCTATCCCAATTGGTAGGTCAAAATGGGGAAGTGATCGGAGTAGATATGACCGAAGAACAGCTCGATGTTGCCAATAAATACATTGACTATCATACGGAGAAATTCGGCTACCAGCACGCTAATGTGAAATTCCTGAAAGGAAACATTGAAGCATTAGAAGACTTGGATCTGGAGCCCAATAGCTTTGACCTGATCATCTCCAATTGTGTGATTAATCTGGCTACGAATAAACAAAAGGTATTGGCAGATGCTTTTCGCCTTTTAAAGCCAGGAGGAGAAATGTACTTCAGCGATGTGTACAGCGATCGTCGCATTAGCAAGGAATTGCAAGCTGATCAGGTGCTTTGGGGAGAGTGCCTAAGTGGTGCCTTTTATTGGAACGACTTTTTACGAACGGCTCGCAAAGTAGGATTTACAGATCCTCGTAGTGTAAAAAGCAATCCAATCACGATCGAAAATAAAGAAGTACAGGCTAAATGCGGAGATATTCAATTCTTCTCTGTTACTTATCGGCTTTGGAAGATAGATGGCCTGGAAGATGAGTGCGAAGACTACGGCCAGGCAGTTGCCTACAAAGGCACTATTGCCAATAATCCCAACAGCTTTGATTTAGATGACCATCACCATTTCCCTAAAAATAAAATCATCACTGTTTGTGGCAATACTTTCCTAATGCTACAAGCCACCAGATTTACCGGGCACTTCGAATTTTACGGTTCATGGGACACCCACTATGGTGTATTCGAAGGATGTGGCGGAGCAATGCCGTTTAGTACGGAAGAGAGTGGAGAAGGAGGGAGTTGTTGTTAGAGCGTTTAAGCTAAATATATCCAACGATTTTATACATACAGCCTTGTCAGCAACTGCGGCAAGGCTGTATGTATATTATGAGAGGTTATTTCTTCCTTAGCTTGATTCCTCTAAGAACCTTTTGCAATAAAAAAAAAATAGATAGGGGCAACCATTTCTTTTAAACCTCTTGTATTAGAGAAGTATAAAAGAATACAATGAATAGCCAAACACCATTTAAAGAACTCATAAATGCCTGTAAAAAAGGAAGGGAAGTAGCTCAGAAAGAACTTTATCGCAGGTATTTTGCTTATGGGATGACTGTATGTGTGCATTACACACAACAAGAGGCTAATGCAAAAGAAGTTTTGAATGATGCGTTTTGCAGAGTTTTGACGAATATTAAGAAGTATAATGAGAACTATCCTTTTAAAAACTGGCTTAGGCGAATCATTATCAATAGTGCTATCAATTATCATAAGAAATACCGCACATTAGATACACAGCACAACATTATTCCTATTACAGAGGCTACCCTGACTTATAATAGTGGGGAAAGAAAATTGAGTGAAGAAGATGTATTATTAATTATTAGGCATTTGTCGCCAGCGTATCAGCTGGTGTTTATGTTGTATGTGGTAGATGGGTATACTCACCAGGAAATTTCAGATAAACTGGGTATATCTGTAGGGACATCCAAGTCAAACTATGCTAAAGCTAGAGCCAAGCTTCGAAAGCTTATTGCTATTCATTTCCCCGATTATCATTTTCAAGAAAAAGAATCATTAATTACTCAGAAAGTAAGTAAAAATGGACAATAGGCCGTTTGATGAAATATTGAAAAGTAGTGTAAATACAACACGTAATTACACCTTTGAAGAAGCTGACTGGCTAATGCTAAAAAAACAGCTTCCTAAAAAAGTGACATTGTGGCAAAAGTATTGGGCCTGGATGGTGGGAAGCCTTGTAATAGGAGGCTTGGCTTTCTGGAATGTCAAGTTGCACTATCAAGTGAAGCATCTAAATCAAATAATTGCTGGAGCAAATATTATTCAGGAATCAGGAGTAGAGCAAAAAAACACTGTTTTACTTAAACTTCAACGACCCACTATAAATAAGCCTTTGATTAAAAATGATCCAGAAAAAGGTATTGTCAGTACAGCTCCTTCATTGATAGATAGAAAAATAGTAAGTACACTTGAATTTCCATCATTGTCATATACTTCAGAATTAGGTGGAACTGCACCTAATCGGTCTTCTTTGAATGATTATGCTTATCATAGTTTTCATGAGAGAATAGATAGGAATAATATAAAAAATAATTGGAGAAGTACTCTTCAGCTGGATTCCTTAGAGGAGATTAGTATTGCCCAAAACTCATTGGAAAAACATAGCATCAGTGATCAAGAAGAAGTGAATACTAAGTCATTGTCGAGCCCTCATAAAAAGAAGGACAAGCAATACATGGGATTGGAAAAAATACCTACCATTCCTTTGGGAAGTACGAGTATATACAAGGCTACCATGGATATAACCTCTTCACAAAATATAAATGGTTTCTTTACCAATGATCAACAAAAGAGGCCCGCTGACTTTAAAAAACAATTGAGAATCAAAGTAGGTGCATCTTTTGATATTTCTACTTCTGGAAATAATAATCATGTTGTTACTAGTCAATATGCGATTAATACCTTTAGTACCAATTGGGCGTATGGACTAAGTGCGGGAATGAATATTCTTCCTAATACTTCATTAGAATTGGGCTTAAGTAATGTGAATCATTCTAGTGTCCATGCACCTGCTAATGTTATTCCTGTCCACTATCCTCAAGTGAAACCCAATGATATACCAGATAATGCCCAACTACAGTATGCTAATGTAGATATAGAGCATATTCAATTTTCACTTGCCTTGAGAAAGCAATGGCTAGTGTCTAAAAAAGCATACCCTTATACAGAATTAGGATGGATGCCTTATAGAGCCTACTCTAGCGGTAGAATATCATATACATACAGCAATTTAGGAGAACAGAATCTCTATGAATATCAACTTCCTATTCCACAACATAATTACCCACATAAATGGAATTTTAGCCCAGTTTTTGTAAGCGGAGGAATGTCTATTCCCGTCTGGGAAAAGCGACTCAATATAGATATGGGTATGAAATATGTTTGGAGTTTTAGTCGGCGTAAAGGCATGTATGAAAATGCTAAAAAGTATGCAATCGGAGGGAATCTTAAGTTGAGGTATTGCTTTTAAAATGGCTTCGATTTATTGAAGTTGCTTCATTTATACATAAAGAAAATATGAAAGAAACATTCATTACTTTAATAGTATTGATGCTATTAAATATAGTATCCTATGCCCAGGAAAAAGTAGAAATACGTGCCAGGGGTGCAAATTATCTTCATCTATTAGATATAATTAAAACAGACGAAAATCGGTCTCAAACGATACGTAAATGGTTTCCTGTTCTTGAAAATCAGAATCAAGAAGAATGTGTTCGTCTTCTATTAATGACAGATGCTTCTTTTGATGAAAAGGCTTTGTTACAAATAGGTGGAGCAATCAATAGTAGAGTAGAAAATAATATAAGCATCATTCTTCCTGTACAACAAATACCTCTATTGGAATCCCTTGAAGGAATACGATATATCGAAGCAGACTACTTCCTGGAAATGCATCTGGATTCTGCCAAAATATCTACTCGAACAGACTTGGTTCATCAAGCTTTATGTTCGCCTATTGCTTATAAGGGGCAAGATGTTGTGATCGGTATAATCGATTTAGGTTTTGATTATAGCCATCCTGCTTTTTTGTCGGAAGATGGTTCCAGGTTCAGAATAAAACGAGTATGGAATCAAAGGATAACCAGTGGCATGCCTCCTGATAATTTTTCCTATGGTGTAGCGCTTTCTGACTCTATTGCTATTATAACGCATCAGTTAGATTCTGTATTTTCAATTCCACATGGTAGTATGGTTGCTGGTTGTGCAACGGGAAGTGGTTTTGGGCTGTCTCCACACTATGGCGGAATAGCGCCTGAGGCAGACATAGTGATCGTATCTGTTGGCGGTTTAGCACCTCCTGGTAGTATTAGCATCATTGACGGTATCCAATATGTATTTGATTATGCTCAAAACGTGGGCAAGCCAGCAGTAATCAATATAAGCCTGGGCAGTACTACAGGAGCCCACGATGGTACTGGTTATATCAATCAACTATTAGATGACCTAGCTGGAAGTGGTCAGATAATAATCAACTCGGCAGGGAATAGTGGAGATGATCCTATACATATAAAACACACATTCAATAATGATACTATATCTACGCTTGCAATCATGCCTTTTGACCGAACTAGCCAGATAGATATATGGGGAGAAACTAATCACAATTTTCAAGTCAAATTAGAGATACTTGATTTGAATACCAATATAGTAGCTGACACGGGTTTCATAGATTGTTCTGATGGATATTTTACTTACACTACTTCTCCTTATGCTTCAGCTACAATATCAAAAAGAACTCATGATTTCTTTAATCAAAAGCCTAATTTCAGAATCTGGTTAGATAGTATTCAGTCTGATCACTATATAAAACTATCTGTTACCGCTGGCAGCGGCACAGTTCATATATGGAATAACAATGGCCTATTTGACAGTCAGACACCTTATTCTCCTCCTTTGGATAATATTGTAATAGGAGATAATGAGTATACAATAAATGATATGGCCACTACTCATAATGTTCTTTCTGCGGGTGCCTATGTTACAAGAGAATATTATAATGATTTACAGGGAAGCACACAAACAGAAGGTCAGCTTAAGCAGGATATAGCAGATTTTTCAAGTAGGGGTCCTACCGTAGATGGCAGGATAAAACCCGATATCACAGCGCCAGGCTCTATAATAATTACTCCTAGTGGACAAGACTTCTTTTTTTCCCATACAGGAAATAATAGTCCTTATGCAACAACAAAGCAGTCCCACCTGGGAAAGGAATATTTTTACAGCGCAGTACAAGGTACTTCTTTTTCTGCTCCAATTACGACTGGAATCATTGCTTTGATGCTTCAAATAGATCCGGGCCTTACCGTGAATGACATACGGAACATATGGCAAAATACAGCAATGAGTGATAGTCATACAGGCAGTGTGCCCAATAACACATGGGGTAGGGGTAAAATAGATGCTTGCAGTATCATACAACAGATGCTTGGAGTAGCAAATGTTGATGAAACAAAGCCAGAAAAACGGTTTATCTTATATCCTAATCCTGCCGTTGAGCTATTATTTGTTCAAATGTTAGAAGTATCAGAAATGCATAAACTGGCAATCATCGATTTAAATGGTAGCGTAATATCAGAAACTTTAAATCCCACTTCAATAACAGAGATAGACATTGGCTTTTTGCCTAAAGGCGTATATGTTGTAAGAATAATAGAAAAGAACGGGAATATTCTTTCTAGCAAGTTTATCAAAACCTGAGGTAGTTTAAACATTTTAGAATGCCCTTCCTCAGTCCCGCAGACAACTCTCCTGAGAGAGCACCTTATACCTCTTGTTCTAATCACCGGACTATTAAAAACACATCATGAAAAACTTAAAAGCAGTTTTACTACCAATCCTCCTAGGATTGATATTTAACCTTTCTTATGCACAAACTATTACTCAAACGATTCGAGGCAAAGTGGTTGATAAAGATGCTCAATTTCTATTGATTGGAGCCAATGTTTCAATTACTTCCATTGACCCTATAATAGGTACGAGTACGGACGAAAATGGCGAATTTAAAATTGAAAATATTCCAGTTGGCAGGCAGGATATTGAGGTGAGTTATCTGGGGTATGAGATAGCTAAAATCAATAATGTTTTACTTAAATCGGGCAAGGAGCTGGTGTTGAATATTGAGTTGGTTGAGTCAATCGAACAGCTAAATGAGATAGTGGTTAAAGCCTCTGATCAAACTGATAAAACCAAACCATTAAATGAATTTGCTGCGGTGAGTGCTCGTACTTTTTCGGTAGAAGAAACTTCCCGTTATGCTTTTAGCGCCTTTGATCCTGCGAGAATGGCACAAAATTATGCTGGAGTTAGTACAGCGGCAACAGGTAATGATTTATTTAATGAAATTGTTATTCGAGGGAATTCTCCAAGTGGGGTTTTGTGGCGATTGGAAGGTATCCAGATCCCAAACCCAAATCATTTTGGAGCAGTAGGCAATTCAGGAGGTGCGATTAGTATGTTGAGTAGTACGACTTTATCCAATTCTGATTTTTATACTGGCGCCTTTCCTGGCGAATTTGGAAATGCTTTATCTGGTGTTTTTGATTTGAATATGAGAAATGGAAATAATGAAAAGCATGAATTTGCTTTTATGTTGGGTGCATTGGGGATTGAACTGGCTACAGAAGGGCCTTTTAAAAAAGGCTCAAAATCCTCTTATTTGTTCAACTATCGGTATTCAACTTTAGCGGCATTATCAGCAGTTGGACTGAATCCTGCAGGCGATATTTTACCTGCCTACCAGGATTTGTCTTTTAAAGTTAATTTGGTAACTGATAAGGCAGGTGTTTTCTCTATTTTCGGATTGGGAGGTAATAATGTAGCAGAAGATAAACCTGAAGCAGATTCTATACTTTGGATGAGCCGCTTTGATCAAACAGGAGGAAAAGAAATCCAAAAAATGGGAACTATTGGGTTATCACATCGCATTTTATTGTCCAATAAAAGTTATTGGAGGACAGTGGCTGTCGGTTCTTACGAACAAGTAATTGATGATGAGTATTATTTGGATGCAGCGGATAATTATCGTCAAATTCGTGATTATAAAGATGATATAGGGAATAGTACATTTCGATTGAGTACTACCTATCATCAGAAAATCAATGCTCGGAATACGATTAGAGTAGGGGCGATTGTGAGCCATTCCAGATTTGTATTTTCTGCAGATGACAGAGTGAATAATTCAGCAGCATTGATTCGAACATTTGATAATTCGGGTAATACTGAATTGATTCAGGCTTTTACTCAAACTAAGAGCCGCCTGGCCCAATCTTTGACACTTTTCTCTGGATTACATTATTCTTTGATGACCCTGAATAACAAGATGGCATTAGAGCCCCGGGCCGCTTTGCAATGGAAAGTCAATGCAAAACACCAACTGAGCCTTGCAGTAGGAATGCATAGTAAAATGGAGCACCCTGCTGTTTATCTGTTTGAAAGCAGCGAGGAGGCTCAGGAAGAAATAAAGGCAAAGAAAAATTTGGGCTTAAGCAAAGCTTTTCATGCGGTCCTGGGATATGATTGGATCTTTATGCCTGAGTTGCGTCTGAAGACGGAGTTTTATTTTCAGCATTTATATGATATTCCAATTGATGCAAACTCTGAAAGCACTTTTTCCATTTTGAATGCATCGAGTGTTTGGAGTGTAATAGGTTTGTCTGAAGCAGTGCCAGAAGGAACAGGACGAAATATTGGGCTGGATGTAACACTTGAAAAATTCTTCTCTAATCAATATTATTTCCTTTTTACAGGCTCTTTATACGATTCGAAATTCACTCCCCAAAATGGTAGAACATACAATACGCGCTTTAATGGCAATTATCAAATGAACATTTTAGCCGGAAAAGAAATCTCGATAGGAAAGAAGAAAGGCAAGCAAAATATTTTTGGGATCAATGGGAAATTTTCCCTTTCAGGTGGAACCCGATTTACTCCGATTGATCTTGCTGCTTCCCAACAAATGAATGAAGAGGTTTTGTTTCAGGATCGTCTTTTTGAAGACCGTTCAAGCGCTTATTATCGGTTTGATATAGGGATGAGCTATCGGGTGAATAAAAAAAGACTGACGCATACAATTATGTTTGATATTCAAAATGTAACCAATCGACTCAATATTGCCGAAAGCTTTTATAATGATGAAACTAAACAGATTGAAAACGAGCTACATACAGGCCTGTTTCCGAATTTTAATTATCGGATAGAGTTTTGAGTTCTTTCCTGTTTTATTCTTTTATCAAAAGATGAGATGCCGTTGACCGAAGTCTTGGAAGCCGAGAATGCTCGGTTGAAAGAGATGTAAGCCAATCTAAGCATGGATCATGGGATATTGGAAAAAGCTATGCGATGGAAAATAAGTATGCAGCCCGACAGGCTTGGGATACATTATTTAAATGCGTCGCTAGTTTTAGTAATCCTAGCTTAGTTTTGATTACCTTGTCTTGTGTAGTCATGGTAAAACCTGATTGAAAGTAGTATGTGCTTATGCTAATTTATACATACTGTCAGCTTTTATCGTGACTACTTCAGATTAAGACGCTATCAGCAATATGATTGAAGTAACTCAGTTTCATAATATATCCCACATTAGTATTTCATTTATTGGAGCTATTCTTCTTTTGGCGATTTACTATAATATCAGAATACGTTTTAAACAGGTATTGGAAGAAGGAAATGCTGTCAAACGAGTTGACCGAGGCTTATTATATCTAAGTTTTGGAATGTTAATTTGGGTAGTTGCAGGTGTATGGGCTTACGTGGCAAACTATTTTTTGTTTGCTGACACCGTTACTTATCAGGTAGGCGTAAACCTGTTATCTACTGTCAACAACCTGTTTTGGCTGTTGGCGCTCTATTATTTTGATAGTGCACCCTCATTTATTTATAGGAATGAAAAAAATGTAAAAATCATTGCCATAATTATTTTAATAGTGGCCTCCCTTACATTTGTATTATCTTCTACGATAGGAAATACTGCTTACCATCAAATAAAAGTTGCGGCTATTCCTGATGTTTTATTGACTACATTTTTGTGTATCCTGATGGCTATTTCGTTTTTTAGAACCTTCATGTATCGGGGGTTAAAATTGGTAGCGATTATTTCTATTCTTGTTATTCTTTTATTGTTTATTTCTCAATTGAATGATGTATTTATTGTGTTAGACGATGGATACACGAATCACCTTATTCGGGTTATAGCAAAAAGTTCTTTAGTCGCGGTGTTTTTAGTATTGGCGACAAGTTGGGTTATTGAGTTAGCCCATACGCCAAAACCGAATGAAATGCGTATTCATTTTTTGGATTGGTCATTGGTGCAGTTAAACATCCCGTCCAAAGGGATTTACGATGCAAGAATAGATTTTAAATCTAAAACTACTCAATACAAAAACTTACTATTATTTGCCTATCGGAGAAAACATCTTGAACCCAACCAGCAATTCATCACAGTCAATGCTGGTGGCGAAATAAAAAGCCAAACTTACCTCACGAGAATTATTGATAACATCAATGCCATTCTTCAGCTTGAAGCCGATAACAAATTAGAACGAAAAGACCTTATCACCTTTATCGGAGAAAGCAAATATCGACTAAGAATCCCTCCTGAGCACATTTCTATAGATGCTGCATTATTGGCCGAATTCTTGAAGAACACCAGTAAATAGTAGGGTTACAAAAACTCACAATTGTTACTTTTTATGATTTTTAGTTACAAAGCTATGAAGCATGTTTGTATTGTTTCTTCTTTGCAGTTAGTGATAAGAAAAGTTGAATTGATTCCGTTAACTGACATTGGCAATTAAAATAAAAAATGATCAAAGTGAAATCTTCTGTAGGCCTTGTTTTATCGCTTTTCCTGTGCTTCGCTTGTAAGTATGAACAGGAAGAACAAATGAAAACCAAGGACGAGGATTTAGAGGCCATTATAGCATCGAGAATAGACAGCTTCTATACGGTCTATGAACGGTTCAATTACGATTGGTTAGATTTCTTTGAAGATGAATTTACCAACGTATTTCCCGATACACCAATTCGTGAAATATCAAAAGACTCGACTAAAGCGATTTGGGAAAACATTTATAAGCACTATGAAGTACAACTGTTAGAGAGAGGGAAACCTTCCTTTATAACTTCCCAGGATATGGTTATCTCTCACAATTACTTCAATGAAATTTTCATCCATAAACAAACCAGGGATACCATTAAAAATCCAGGGACCTATATCATTGCGTGGAGAAGGCAAGCTGATGATACCTGGAAAATAGCTTTTGAAAGTGTACAAAGCCAAGCTAAAAATGAATAGTAAATATCAAAGAACAGACAGATTAAACCTTAAGCCTCTTGAGCTAAGTGATAGTCCTTTTATCCAGGAATTAGTCAACACCAGAGGTTGGTTAACTTTCATAGGTGACAGGAACATCAAGAGCGATGCTGATGCAATTAACTATATTCAAAAAATCATTGATAACAATAAGATTACGTATTGGGTTGTCCAGGATTCAGACAACACAAAAATCGGAGTCATCACATTAATCAAAAGAGAACATTTGCCTTTTTATGATATTGGTTTTGCGTTTTTGCCTTCCTTCCAGGGAAAGGGATATGCTTATGAAGCTTCTAAAATGGTGTTAGAATACATTATCGACACTACAGATTATCAGGTCATATTGGCAACCACTATCCCAGGCAATAAGAGTTCTATTAAGCTGATAGAAAAATTAGGATTGTCATTTTACAAAACAGCTCTACAGAATGATAAAGAGCAAAGTTTATACAGATTGGATTTAGATAAGTTGAGAATTGACCGTTTGGTTAAAAAGTTCTTTAGTGCTTTCAGTAATACAGAAGGCAATCCGAAGCTAAACCTGCTTTATGAAACTTGCCTTGACCAGGCCATCATTATAAAAAATACGAAAGGGGTAGGGGAGATTTTTGACTTACAAAGTTTTATCACACCGAGGAAAGTATGGTTGACGGATGGGACACTACAGGATTTTGAAGAATATGAGATAGAAGAAAAAACGACCATTACAGGACATATTGCACAGCGGATTTCTCAGTACGAAAAGGAAGGAGTATTGAGGGATGAGAAATTTTCTGGGAAAGGCACTAAAATGTTCCAGTTTATTAAAATAAAAGGAAAATGGAAAATCTGCAATGTCATTTGGGATGATAAAGATTCTTTTTGAATCTATCACTAAAATCAGATCGCACTCCTGATACCATTATACTTATTCATTATTGAACACGCTACGCTCTTAGTTTGGCCGAGCCTCATGAATCTCTGAAATCGGCAAATAATACTTAGCTGGGAATTTGACGGAAGTCTAAAAGTGATCAATGCTTTAGACAGGACACCATATTGCTAATTTTAAAAATCAAGATAATGCAAACTGCAGGCACACCAAAGGATTTATTTGGACACCCAAGAGGATTAACGTATTTATTTTTTGCGGAACTATGGGAACGATTCTCGTTCTACGGCATGAGGGCTTTATTGGTGCTATACATGACCAAGCATTTATTATTTACGGATGATATGGCATTTGGCGTTTTTGCCGCTTACATGTCATTGGTGTACGTAACTCCCATGATTGGGGGAATGCTTGCGGATAAAGTTTTAGGATTTAGAAAAGCCATATTGCTTGGTGGTATTTTAATGGCCCTGGGGCATTTTTTTCTTTCCTTTGAACATCCCGTTTTCTTCTATGGATCTTTGGGGCTGATTATAGTTGGAAATGGTTTCTTTAAGCCCAACATATCTTCTTTTGTAGGCGACTTATACAAGCAGGGTGATACCAGGCGTGATGCGGGATTTACCATTTTTTATCTGGGAATAAACCTAGGTGCTTTTATTGCGCCATTGGCCTGCGCCTGGTTTGCCGAAAATTATGGCTGGCACTATGGCTTTATGTTGGCTGGCTTTGGGATGCTGCTCGGATTATTTGTATTCCAACGAGGACTAAAATCGAATATTTTTGAAAGCAAAGGTTTAGTAACCAACCAGGCATTATTTTCGAAGAAAACATTTGGAATAAGAAATGGGAATTTAATTTATATAGCGGCCTTTCTAGTGGTTCCGCTTTTTGCCCTTGTAGTCAAGTTCAATGAATTTGAACACTATATCGTTTGGGTGGTATCTTTTTTACTAGTAGGATATATCATATACATTCTACAGTCAGTTACTCCTAAAGAAAAAAGCAGGCTACTAGTAGCTGTTTATTTTACAATACTTTACACTTTATTTTCAGCTATTTTTGAGCAAGCAGGAAGTTCTCTAACCCTTTTTGCAGACAGGAATGTAAATTTAGTAGGAATGGATGCCGCTGGTACCAATAGTATTAATGCTGGATTTATATTACTATTAGCAATTCCTTTTTCGATATTATGGACCTATTTATCGAACATAAAAAAGAATCCTAATTCTCCAATAAAACTGGCTTTAGGCATGCTTTTATTAGGACTTGGATTTGTAATTTTTGCGATGTCTATTCACAGTGCTGATACATTTGCGAAAACTTCCATGTCTTATCTGGTCATTGGTTATTTTGTATTGACCATTGGTGAGTTATGTTTATCTCCCATTGGTTTATCCAAAATGACAGAATTGTCACCTGTAAAATACCTGTCTTTTGTAATGGGAGTATGGTTCTCAGCAAATTTTTACGGACATTTTTTTGCTGGAAAAATTGCAAAACTCACCACTGTTGCAGAAGGCGAAACCTCTGTATTTGGTCAAGGCATCTTCAGGTATATTGTTGAATTTATTACAGGAACAACGCCAGAAGCTGCTGCCCAAAACAGCGAAAATTTTCAGCAATTATTTTCATACGTTTCAGTATATGCAAGTTTCGGTGTGTTGACTATTATGGTAGGTATACTTGCATTAATGGTGTCTCCGCAAATAAAGAAAATGATGAGTGGTGTGCATTAGGGGGAAGTTGAGGTTTAGGATGATGTGCAACAAAATTCAAATAACTCCGTATAAAGTGACTGTTGAAGACGATTAACCTAATTGTACGGATACTTTATACTGAGTTATTTACTTCAAAAGATACTTTGAGTTTATTTACCGCCCTCTTTGTTTTCTCCTTTATTCAAGTCTCTTAATTTTTTTGCTACTTCGGTACGATTGTTGACATGAAGTTTCTTATATATATTATAATTATGTTGTCTTACTGTACCTTCTTTTATGCCCAATATATCAGCTATTTCTTTATTGAGCTTACCTTCGGCGATTAGTTTGACAACTTCGTTCTGACGTGGCGTGAGTTCTTCAAATTCTTTGCTTGATTTATTAGAAATTGTTCTATGACTTAATAGTACTCTTCTAGCAATATCTCTGCTCATTGGTGCTCCACCACCAATGAGTTCTTTCACAGCGCGGATAACATCAAATATGGTACCTGATTTGAGTATATAGCCATCTGCCCCATAGCGTAAGGCATTGAAAAGTTTTTCATCATTATCAAAAACAGTGAACATGAGGAAAGATAAATTAGGTAGCTTTTGTTTGAGCTTTAACATGCAGTCTATTCCATTCATTTTCGGGAGCCCAATATCCATAATTATGATATCTGGAATGAGATTGGGAATACCGTTTAGAGCAGCTTCTGCAGAGAGATAATATGCGGAAAACTCTAATCCTTCAGTATTTTCTATTGCTCTTTGGATACTGTGTGCAACATCTTTTTTGTCTTCTACTATTGCAATTTTTTTCATTTTTTTGATTTTATGGGTAATAAAAATTTTAGTCTTGTACCTATAGGGTTTACCTCTTCTAATGATATTTCCCCCCCAATTTTATCTGCCCGATCATACAT
>JAKSDI010000311.1 GCA_022360175.1 Chitinophagales bacterium | reverse complement strand
TTTCCCCTTCTTTTCATTTTTTTATCGCCCCGTAGCACCACTACCGTAGTTCTCCGGTACAGGTACGAAGCTCAAAAAAAATATCAATCAGTGAAAAAACCTGATCTCAATCGACTCATCAGACATTCTTAAACAACTTCATTGACTATAATTTAAACCTACAGAGTAATGGGCAGATTAATTTTTACTGTTATTTTTCTTTCCTTATTCAGTTGCTCGATAGATAGAACGATTGTCGAAGTATCAGAAACGGAAGATAATATTCTTATCAATTTCCAAAAATTAGGCAGCAAAAGTCTACTGAAAATTGCAGACAAGGATGAACCGGGAGAAAAACTCCTACTTTGTTTAACTTTTATTGATAAAGAAAGTAAAAGAAACCTTTCTAATCAATTAGTGAAATTTTACCACACTTCTATTGATGGAAATTATGAACCAACGGACCCAAATGACGAATCCTCGGCAAGATTAAATGGACAGGCAGTAACGAATGACAACGGACAAATTTATATCGAGACCATATTGCCAGGAGATTATGGAAGCTCAGCAGATAATCGTCATATTCACACTACCGTATTTGGAGCACGGCCAGAAGCTTATGATATCCATTTTAAACAATATACAGGGTACATGGGAACTAACTTTGTCAAAGGGAGTGACCAACATTTTTTAGCGGATTTAAAAAGGACAAAAGAAAACGAACTAGTTAGTTTTTTGACTATTGAGGTAAAAAATCCTGATCAAACAACCAAGTGAAAATTATTTACAACATTTGCATAAGTAATGGCAGGGAAAGTACTAAATATCAAGGCTTGTAGCCCACTCAACCTACAGAGTGGCTTGAAAGGAGCTTGCCGCGAAGTTGGTCACTGCTCATACGATTTTCTGTTACCCATCAACAGATAATACGGAAATGGAAGAAAAAGAAAAACCGAGGCTTTCGAGATTAACGGCAATAATTACGCAGCTTCAATCCAAGCAAATTGTCACTGCCAAATATCTTGCTGAAAAGCATGATGTGAGCATAAGGACCATTTACAGGGATATTCGTACACTTGAAAAATCAGGAATTCCTATTGTGACAGAAGAAGGCAAAGGATATTCTATTATGGAAGGTTACCATCTTCCGCCCGTCGTATTTACCGAAGATGAAGCCAATGCCTTGGTCACGGTAGAGCGCTTGGTAATTAAAAACAAAGACGAATCCTTTGTCGAGAATGTGTCTAGTGCTATAGAAAAAATAAAAGCTATTTTACGGTATTCTCAAAAAGGCAATGCAGATTTGCTGGCAGAGAGAATATACTTTGGGGGGAATCAGGGAGAAGAGAAAACGAGCAACAACCTGATGCAGCTTCAATCAGCTATTATCCATTTTCAGGTATTAGAAATCGAATACTACTCTTCCAGGAAAGAGCAGACCACCCGAGAGATTGAGCCTTTTGCGATCTATAGTATTAATGGGAATTTTCTGCTTGTTGCCTTCTGTAGGCTGAGAGATGATTTTAGAACCTTTAGAATAGACTACATCGAAAAACTCATCCCACAAAACGAAACTTTTACACCACACGATATGACGATGCAGAGGTATTTTGAAGAATATGTGAAAAAGCAAAAACACCCCTGACACACCTCTGTCACAACACCATTTTAAATTTGTATCAGAGAAATTAAAAACAAATTAAAATGGAAATTATTAAAATCGTTATCCTGTCTTTATCTAGTCTTCTGTTAGTCTTTGTAGGTGCCATGAGATTGAGTAATCCTATAAAAACCTATTTGAAGAATTCCGGGATTAAGTTAGAAAATGATGTCAATTTATTGAACGAAATGAGAGGAGTGAGCGCTGTAATGCTCTTCGGAGGAATTATAACGGCCCTGGGAATAATTATTCCTAGTATAAGCTTTACATCGCACGTAGTTGCAGCATTGCTTTTCCTTGGATTTATAATAGGTAGGTTGATTAGTACAGCCGTTGATGGAAAACCGAATAAACAAATAAACCAAGGTATACTGTTTGAACTGGTTTTAGGGGCAGCTAATGTTTTTGGTATGGTGAATACCTTGGTATAATAGAAATTGTCAGGGGTTGAATAAATAGGTGAATTATCCTACCACCATTGGATATATCCTTTTAATTCAACCCCCCACTGTTTGAAATGATCTACTGCATCAGCATAATAAGCTCCCGTTACAATACTTGGAATAACAGCTGCTTTTGCAGCTGCAAATTCAGTCCATTTGATGCCGGCAGCATCGTAATCATTTTGCTTCTCCTTTCCTGTTGTATACAATTGAGGAGAAAGGAAATCAATATTTTCATCTTCGAAAAAGGAGTGCATTAAGGTCACGCCATCTTTTATTCCAAAAGGGCAAGAGTGACTGACAGTTACAACTACTTCTAAGCCAGCCGCTTTTGCTGTCGCAAAGGACTCCTGAAAAGCACCTGCCAATCCCTTATCTCCAACCTCAACATCATACGCAATACCCGAATAGCCAGACAGTTTCTTTGACTGAATAGCCGTATTAATAGCTGTCAGATCTGCCTGGTGGAAAGAACCCGTTTGTCCGCCACCACCAAAGCAAAGGAATTTTTTGGGGGTAGTAACACGATCGTAAATCTGATCAGCCTGAGAGAGGACATCATTAACATTTGTTCTTCCACTAAAAATGAACCCCATATTGGTACCTTCCGGTAGTGGCTTGGGATGCCAATTCCAATCCCAATAGCCTTTATGTACAGCATCAGTGGGTGTTGTAGGTTGCGGAGTGGGTGCAGGTGTGGCATTATTAGATGGAATGTTGAGTACTTGCCCTACAAAAATCAAGTTTGGATTGATTTGCGGATTAGCGGTTTCTATTTCTGCTAAAGAAATCTGGAACTGAGCTGCAATTTTAGACAGGGTATCGCCAGATTTTACGGTGTATTGAATGGTAGTAGCCATGAAAATTTAAGGTTTAAGGTGTTTGGAAATAGTCCGTGGTGATTGAGTTCTAGATTGACCGGGCCTTACAAATGTAATTTGCGAATGAATGCCAAGACGGACATAGAACAAATATTATAAAAAATGTTCAGCATTGGAAGCTGATAATCTAATTTTATGCAAAGCTTTCATACTGCTTTTAAAGCTTTTGATGCGCTAATTAAAACCAACCTCTAACAAGTAAGAAGTTAATACATTCCTAATAGTCGTATCTTATCATATGATTCAAGCGGTGATCTAGTAACTTGAAATCGGAAAATGCTGAAAGCCTAGTTGAGTCAATGGATCAGCAGGAATGAATAGTATATATGATTCGATTTAATGTACCTTATACAGGTACAAAGCCATACCAATAACTATATAAAATGAACAAAATTATCATACAGGGTATCAAATATGATGAAAAATCATCTTATCAAAGAGGGCCAAAACTTGCTCCGCCATTGATTCGAGAAGCATTAAATTGTGGTTCTGCCAATATGTTTGTTGAAAATTTAATCTCTATTGAAAACTCAAGGATAGAAGATAAAGGGGATTTTGAAGTATCTGAGTATTTTGATATTGAGAAGATCACGGAAAGCCATCTTGATTCAAATGCAAAGGTACTTACTTTAGGAGGAGATCATTCAGTCACCTATCCGATCATTAAAGCGCATAGTAAAAAATATCCCAAACTAGATATTCTTCACATTGATGCTCATTGCGATTTATATGACGATTATGAAGGAGATAAATACTCTCATGCCTGCCCATTTGCTAGAATCATGGAGGGCGGGCTTGCAGTGCGCTTGGTCCAGGTTGGAATTAGGACATTAAATACACATCAGGCAGAGCAAGCAGAGAAATATAATGTCGAAATCCACCAAATGAAGGACCTGGATTTATCAGCAATACCCAAATTTACCAACCCCTTATACATCTCTCTGGATATGGATGGATTTGATCCTGCCTTTGCTCCTGGCGTTTCACATCATGAACCAGGTGGATTAACTTCCAGACAGGTGATTGATTTAATTCAAAACATCGATTCCGAAATCATTGGTGCTGATATTGTTGAGTATAACCCCAATAGAGACTTTCAAAATATGACCGCTTTTTTAGCAGCCAAAATGATGAAAGAAATATTGGGGAAAATGCTTTAACTATCAATCAAGTAAAAGAAATATCAACACATGAAAATATTTGCTTTGATCACATTTTGCCTTATTGCGGTAAGCAGTCTGGGGCAAAATAAAGATGTTGTAAGCAATGGCAAGCAAGATGAGATAATTGAAGAATACCTGAAAAATGGTGCCTGGAATTATCACTATTTGACTAAAGAGTGGGATGAGTGGATAAATAAAGGAATTCAGGAGGATTCTACCATAGCTTTACTGTGGCAACAAAAAGCCTTGCCTTTCTGGAAACAGAAAAAATATCAATTGGCCATAATGTATTACAATAAAGCAGTGGCATTAGATAGGCAAAGGTGGCTGTCAAGATTGGCTTTTCTCAAATGTATTTTTGCCAAAGATTATGAAGGTGCTTTAACCGATTTAATAGCCTATAAAAAAGAATTTGGTTCTACCTATGAGCAAGACCATACGCTTGAGTTTTATATGGGAATATGCTATTTACAGTTGAATCAATTTGATGAAGCGCTCAAAACGCTTAAAGAGGATATTGAAACTCAGGAAAGAAAACACGGAACAAATTGGGTACATTTTTTAGACAGGTATTATTTAGCAATAGCTTATTATGAACAGAGTAAGTATGAAGGAGCTATTGTGGAATTTGATAAAGTATTAGATCAATATCCTAACTTTTCAGATGCCCAATACTACAAGAGCTTATGCCTAAACTATCTTGGAGAAAAGGAAAAAGCAAAAGTACTAATGGCTAAAGGAAAGGTCAATTTTCATAATGGAAATACATTCTATGAAGATTCTAACATTTATGAAACTTATCCATACCAGCTAAGCTGGCAATGGAAGTCCGCAGAATCAATTGTACTCAATCAAAAAAGAAATTAAAGAGAAGTAATGGAACAATTCACCTCGTATATCTAGTTAGGAAAGAATGAATACATATTGAGTGTTACGAATAAGCTTAAAGATGAATAAGCAATAGAGTAAGTGCCAAGGCAAAATTGTGTTACCATTAT
>JAKSDI010000295.1 GCA_022360175.1 Chitinophagales bacterium | reverse complement strand
CTAGTGCTTTGTAAAGTATGAAAGGATGAGTGAGGTGTCTGTGAATTTTATGTTTAATCAAGGCGGAGGTTCCCGCGCATAGCAGCGCTACGCAAGGGGTTCTCTAACGAAGAGTAAGCATAAAAGACACCATAGATTACTCGTCTTTTGATACTTGACAAAGCACTAGCTGCTAAAAACTCATGCATCGGCTTCAAGCTGGCATATGGGTTGTAAGCAAATACTATTTTGCCAAAAGGCCGTCCTGTTGATACAAAGCGATTCCTTTATCGATCAGCGCCTTTAGTTCCTGCTCCATTTCTTTACTTACGCTTTTGATATGAAAGCAACTCTTCCCTTTTAGAGCCTTGAGCATATCTTCAGAGAGTGTTCCTTCATAATGTTTCACATGGGTGTAAATCGGAAAAAAGTAGAAACGAATGTCCTTTGGTTTAGGGGCAACAGTAGCGAAATACATTCCATCTACCTTCTTTTTGCCTTGCATTGCCGCTATGGTACCAGTCACTTCATATTTCTCCTCATTATTGATGGTCGTTTTAAGCACATTTGCATGTTCTTCAAGCATGCTTATTAACAGTTGTCGGATTTTAGATAGATCGTTGGTCATAGTGTTATGGTTAAGGGCCAAATATAAAAGAATAGGGCAACTGAATTTCAGTTGCCCTATTAAGCTTACTTTAATCTTTTGTATAGTGAAAGTGCCTATCCCTTAACAAAGCGGATTGCTTTAGAGATATTTCCTTCGGTGTGTATTTCCAGTAAATAAATACCATCTACTAGTTCGCTGATATCCCATTGAGCACGCATAGCCGGAATTTCCAACTGGCGTTGTTCAATAAGCTGACCCAGTTTATTACGCAATACGATAGTTGTTGCTCTATCAATAGTATTACCAAAATCCAGTGTAATCATGTTGCTTGCCGGATTAGGGAATAAACGGATATCTTCTGCATCTACAGTATTGTCGCTGAAGCTTATTTCCAGCTGGTTACCTTCTGGTGCCC
The DNA here is from genome assembly GCA_022360175.1 of Chitinophagales bacterium. GTDB lineage: Bacteria > Bacteroidota > Bacteroidia > Chitinophagales > Saprospiraceae > JAKSDI01. The sequence goes on along the minus strand of JAKSDI010000295.1, from coordinate 12,472 downwards.
CTGCAGGTGCAATGCCTCCATTGATTTGAATGTTGCTAAATGTAGCAGTAGTTTCAACACCAGGAACATTGGAGAAAGAAGACATTCCTACCTGAATACAGTATTCCATCGGTAAGTATACTGCATGTACATAGGAGTAGTTGTTGCCATCAGCTGATTTATAAGCAAAGAACCAGTTGCCCTGGCGTACAATCTTTAACCAAAGAGCAATCGGGCCTCCAAAATGCTGCTGAATAACTTTATTACTACCAGGAAGGTAACGGGTTTGCGACTGAGTATTAGGAGAGAAATTAGAGTACAAGCCAAAAGATCTTGCATCTGAATCCGTATTCTCACGCATTACAAGCCCTCCCCATCCGGTAGGAGTGATACTTTCAAGTTTTGCAATGATTTCTCCATCACCACATAATTCATTGTACACAAAACCCATATTATCTTCTGTAAGGTTTAGTACGTTCTGTGAAGTTGTAGTGATAATAACCTCTTCATCATTACAATCGTATATTCCTTCTTCTGGAGCGGTGCCAATATCATCTGTATCATAACCAGCGAGTAAACAAGGGTCTATACAAATTTCTACTGTTTCTCCACTTCCATATTCACCATCGCTTTCGTAAATGATCTCATCATTTACCGATAAGGTATAAGAACCTTCTCCTTCATCACAACAAATACCATCGCCAAAAGCGTCGAAAATAGAGAAGTCATAACATTCTTCTTCAGAGCAGAGTAACTCTATTACATATCCTTCCCCTTCTTCTTCATCAAAATAAGGGCCTCCTTCACCATATAATTCGCCATCTTTTGAGCGGAGCTCCCAGCTCGTTTCTTCAGGGTAGGCATCGAAATTGATGGTTAATTCTAATCGCTTGTCTTCACAAGGTAGAACACATTCTTCGCTAGGGAAAACAAAAATCATGTCATAAGGAGTTAACTCTCCTTCAAAGCCATCTACCTGAATGTAGTAGGTACCTGCTGTGAAGTATTCGTTTAAGTATGGAGATTCACCATCGAATCCAGGCCCCGGTCCTGGCCCCGGTCCGTCAGGAAAATCTGGGAAATCCGGGAAATCGGGTCCATCAGGAAAATCTGGGAAATCCGGCCCGCCAGGGAATCCAGGTCCACCGGGAAAACCAGGGCCACCAGGGAATCCAGGCAGGAAGTCAGGGATACCAGGTCCAAAATCATCATTGGCATATACCTCTGTAAACGTACTGAAGTCTTCGCAATCACCTACTTCCCAAACGGCTATTTGAAGATCGCTGAAAAGGGTGAATATTTCGTAGCAACCATCTTCTGGGATATCAATAGTATACCAAACAGAGTTGTCAACATTTGTTTCAAAGTCACACCAGCCATCATTAGATAAACAGCTGCTGGATTGATTAGTACCAGCTCCGGGGTTTGGCTCTCCATCTTGTGCTGTTGCACCAAAGTTGTCTACTATTTCGGGTTCGCCTATCGTTAATGGAATGGCATCGCAAACGTCATCATTCTCTGGTGGAGGAATACAATAAACAGTAAGTTCATATGTGCCTCTGCTGTTACTACCTGTACCAAAACCAGTCACATAGATGTAATAGTCTACACCTACCTCACTTTGGAAAAATACTCTTGATGTACCTGGACCGGCATTACAAGGCTCGTCATCATCACCTGCAATACAAGTCAAATCACCACAAGGGCCTTCAAATACTCCTAATTTGGTATCGTAATCTGTCAGCCCTCCACAAGTAGTTACTTCTAAAAAGTCGCCGGTACCTTCGTATACAAACCATACACCTTTAGCTGTACTCAGGTTGGTGAAGCATCCACCTGGATTATCATCCTTAGAGAAACCTTTTGTTGAACCTACGATGGTTTCGTCACATCCAATTGCAGCTGCATCTTCGCAGGCATCATTGTCAAGACAATTATCTGGCGCTGTACCCAGGTCATCTATAGTGAGCCTGCATAATACGTCGCCATCATCCCTAAACCTTGCTCTTAACTCGATTGGGCCTCCATCTGAATGTGGGAATACAACCCCCGTGAAAGTGTGCATTGTTTCACTATCGAGATTATTTACATTAATCCCTTCACGTGCATCCCTTCTCAATTGGAGCCTGCCACTTTCAGGTACTCTAACATAAGAGACTTTTACATCAGCAGTAAAGGTGTTATCATCTCCATTACATTCAGAAATGTTAGTGACTTCAATATCAGTAATGGCACATGGGCAAATATCGTTTTCTGCGCCTGGCGTACCATCGTTATCTTCATCGTATGGTGTCACTGCTTCACACCAGTTGAAACCCTCGTCATTTTCATCTCCATCAAAGTTATCTGGATTAAGTGTCATACTCTCACCATTTGGATCAGGAAAAGCAGGGCCACCATCGTATTCTACACGATCAATTTCGACTTCATCAGGAGATGTTAGGATAAGTTCATCATCATTGTTACCCAATCTGATGTCATTTCCATAAACATAATCGAAGGTAATGCCACCATTAGCACCTGTATCACCATTTCTACCCAACACAGCAAAACCATCTGCAGGTACAACTACACTAGAGCCAATCGTATGACTATTACTTCCTAAATCAGAAATCTCCCACCCCATCAGGTCTATTGGAGCATCTGTTGTATTGTATACCTCAAACCATTCCCCATCGCTATCTGCAATAGTGTTAGGGTTATTCATGATTTCAGTGATGATAATATCTCCGGGCTCAAATGTTGGAGGAAAAGAATAATGTGATCGGAGAGACCAATCTGGTTCGCCATTATGTGCGAACAAAAAGCTCGTACTGAATAGCAGGACAAGCAGCAGCGTAAAACTCTTGTTCATTGTGAAAGAATTTTTCATGAGACGTTGATAATTATGATTTGTAGTTCTCTTAATGTATTTGTTTTTGGGATAAAATCAGTGCATATAAGGTACCAATAGGTACATACCGAAGTGCTCAAATAAACACAGGTATTTGAATGTCGAGGAATAAATTGCTTATTTAGGAGAGATCTTGTAGAGTAAAGGTAAGGATTCTTTTCAGGCATTACCCTAATAAAACGGGAGAAAATTATACTAAAAGCTTGAAACAACCCCTAATTGAATTGATAAATCACAAAAAGCTGTATTTTATTATTATATATCACTGGGTTTTTTCCCAAATCGCTCTAAAAATACTTTACTAAAGTAAGATCCATTTTCAAATCCTACTTTGTAGCGTACCTCTGCAATGGTCGAAAATTGTCGATTCTCAATTAATTGTCGAGCTTTTTGCAGACGGATTTCCCGTACAAAACCAGAAGGAGGCAAACCGGTCATTTTTTTAATGATTCTTTCCGTTTGACGTTGGCTATAGTTGAGCTTTTTTGCTAAATCTGCAATCTTAAAATTCGGATTTTCCAGGTTTTCTAGCACAACGGTTTCGGCGGTTTTGATTAGTGTCTGGTTGAAAGACAAAGGTTTTTCCTCTATCGTATCGGGTGTGGATTCTTTTATGAAAGCCTCGCGTAAAGCTTGGTTTTTTAGTAAATTATTAATTCTGGCTATTAATTCTTTAACACTAAAGGGTTTGGTTAAATAATCATCAACTCCCAAATGAAAGCCTCTCAATTTATCTTCTTCCAGCGCCCGGGCAGTGAGTAGAATAACAGGGGTGTGTTGAAAACTATCCATCTCATGCACTTTTGCCAAAAAAGTAAATCCATCCATATTGGGCATCATAACATCAGATGTGATTAGGTCAAATTTTTGATGGTGTAGCAAATCCAGTGCTTTTTGTCCATCAATTGCGGTTGTACAATTAAATTGTTTGGACAAGGTTTGTACTAAGAATTTGCTCATTTCAGGGTTGTCTTCAACAATCAAAATTTTAGATCGTTCTCCATTTTCATACTGCGGTACGACAGGTTCTTTTATTGAAGTACTAGTGTCTCTTGTGATAACAGGAAAATCAGGTTCTACTACTTTCGTTGATGCTGCTGTTTGTTTCATCGGAAAGTAAAAACTAAAAGTGCTCCCATGATCAACTTTACTTTCTACGGTTAAATCGCCACCGAATAATTTCGCAATTTCTTTTGCGTAAGCCAGTCCAATACCTGTTCCTCCTTGTAAGGGGGTATTCTCATTCTCCACTTGATAGAATCGCTCAAAAATTTTCTCCAAATTTTCAGTATTAATACCTTTACCTGTGTCATTTACTGCGATCAATAGATTGCCTTTTTCTTCGGAAGCTCTCAACGTAATCACCCCTCCCGGTAAAGAGTATTTAAAAGCATTCGACAACAAATTGCTCAAAACCTTTTCGAATTTTGCAACATCCAGCTTTACCATCAAATCTTTAGGCAAATGATAACTAAAACTCAATATAAATCCCTGCAATTGGGCTAATGAATGATAACTAAAAAGAATGCGCCGGAGCAGTTTTTCGAAATGTACGGGAGTTTCCCTAAGCTGCATTTTCCCCGCTTCCAGCTTGGAAAGGTCAAGAATTTCATTGACCAATGTGAGGAGTTTTTTACTATTATCTCGTGCTAGTTGGAGGTCTTCTTTCGCTGTTTTTGATTTAATTTTTTCAATAGCATTCTCGAGGGGAGCAATAATTAGAGTAAGTGGCGTACGAAGTTCATGAGAAATATTGGAAAAAAAGCGTGATTTAACGGCATCCAGTTGGCGCAATTGAAAATTTACATGCTTTCTCCGCTGGGCAATTCGCAGTAATAAAAAACTGAGGATTAAGACTAAGAAAGCAATAATCCCAGTTGCACGATTAATGGTCTTTTGGCGGTTTATTTGCGTGTTTTGGAGTTTAATTTTTGCTTCCTTTTGACTTGTTTCATATTTTCGATCTAGCTCAGCAAGCATTCTTTGATTTTCCGTTTTTAGCAGTTTTTCTTTAGCTCGAAACCATTCTTGTTGATATTCAAATGCTTTTTTATAATCTCCCATTTGTTGAAAGCTGATGACTAGACTCTCATATATTTCTGGATGGGAATGGCTTAGTTTTAGCTTTTTTAAAATTTGCAGGGCTTTGTTTCCAAATACTGCTGCTTTCTTGTACCTTTTTGCTTCATTTAAAGTAAATGCATAGCTAGAATAAGTGGTTGCCAGAATTTGTGGTTCGTTTTCGTTTTCTATCCACTGGATAGATTGCTCTGCGTAATCTAAAGCTTCTTCAATTTTTCCTTTTTTTAAAGCAACCGAACCCACTTCTCCCAGGATACTTCCATACTGCCAGGGTACCAGGTGTTTTTTAAAACCTAAGGCTTTGTTGTAATAGTAACTGGCAGAATCCAAATTTTCCAATTCTATCCAAACAGTCCCAATGTCATAATACAACCAGCCCAAACCGGTTGAATCCCGTTGATCCTGAAACGAAGTTTCGAGGCGATAAAATCGCTTTAAGGCTACCTCGTATTGACCCAATTTTTGGTATAGATTAATAACCGTTTTTTCTAAATATATGTCCCAGTCATAAGCGTCTTTTGGTATGAACTTCAGGGCAAGTTCTTGATAATATAGCGTACTATCTAAGTCCCTTTTCAGGGAATATAAATCTACCAAAAAACAATAGGTAGGGTATAATAGGTGCTCTTTTCCTTCCTGGATGTATAAATCATTACTGGCTTTAAATGATTTTATGGCTTCATCATAATCCTCAGAAAAATAAGTTCTTCCTTTTCTAAAAAGCAACTTCGCCTTTCCAATTGGATGGTCATCAATGAAAGGGTAGGAAAGCCCCTTTTCTATATAGGCTTTAGCAGAGTCAATCGATAATGCTTCCCAATGATATGCCAGAAGCATCATGATGTCTAGTTGTAGACTATCATTATCCGTTTGGTTTAACTCCAATTGTAGACTATCAATTTTGAATTGCCGCTCCTCAGGGGATAAGGATTGAGCATAAAAATGATAGCTAAATAGCAAAAAACTTAAAAAAATTAAGCTTCTCATTCTTCTTTGAGTTAGAGTATGTTTGGAGCGTTTTTTCAATGCTTAGCAAAAATAGTAAGTGTATAAAGCTCTTTAGCCTCCATTAATCTTTACCTCACAAATTAACCAAAAATGCAGGGCGTCGCCTCAAATGGCGAAAAAACAATACAGATTGGCGAAAAATTGTCAAGTGATTTAAAAAAATAAAGAAAACCTTTCTCAGTTCTGGATAGTCCACTTCTTAAGATGTCGAACCTATTGCCTCTATTGACGCATTTTTGCTACCGCTCAGGTCTTATTTCCTCTCATCTTTAGACTGTCTTTTTCATTTAAAAATACCATCATGAACAAAGTATTTTTTTACCTACTATCAGTCCTATGGATGATTGGCTATCTACATCCAGTTTTAGCTCAAAATGGGAATGTGGGTGTAGGCACTACTGCTCCTCAAGCCAAATTGCATATTAATGGGGATGTCCGGGTAGATGATCAACTAGAAATAAAAAACAGCAATGGAGAAACCATTTTTTCTTTTGATCCAGAAAGTCAACAGTTTGATGTTTTGGATATTGATGGGTCGGTATTTTATAGGATAGGGATAGAAGCTCTAGGCGGAAAGAATGATAGAAGTACAGGAAGCCCAAGAGTGGAAACTGCTAAACTATTTAATGGAGATATCATGACAAATACAAGACGAAATGATGGAACGCTTGAATCTACAAAAGTAATTGGTCAATTTGGTTCTACGGAAACCTTCTTTAATGCCGATGGTACATTACCTATTAAAGAAATTGATATTTCTACTTCTGATGCTTCGGTAACCACCTCGTTATTTTCTCCCTCAGGAATAAAAACTTCTTCTTTTACCCAGGAAGGTAGCGGTAATAGTATTGAAACATTTTTTAACCCTAATGGTACAGAAAGGGTTTCTACTGTTAGGTTTCCGAATTCTACCACTCAATTTGTTAATGATGAAAATGGGAATTTGATAAAAAAAAGATCTAGAGTAGATGGTGTACTTAAATTTCATAACAAAGATTGTGAAGAAATCACCAAAGAAGAATTTGAGAACATTTATGAAAAAAAGATAACCGATCCAACAACCAATAACACCCATACAACAACCGCTAACGGAACACTAACCGAAGATCCTAATACAGGAACTACAAATACCCAAACTGCTAATGGTTTTACCATTGGTGTCGGTGGGCAAATCGTGACCACTACCCCTACAGAAACGGTCAGAGAGGATGGGAGCGGCAAAAAAAACACCACTGATGCTGAAGGGAATACCATAGAAAATACCAATACAGGAGCTATGAATGTGCAAACGGCAGATGAGGCGCAAATCTCTAAGGGCGATGAAAGATTAAGCCTTACCTCCATTGGCATGCATATTAAAAAAAGCATTGACGAATTATTTATTGACTTATTCGGAGTATCACAATTCTCCGGCTTGGATTTTGCTGGTATGAGCTTCAATCCCAATGCTGGTGAAACTGCTATTCATAGCGATCTTGATGTAGAAGGGAATATCAGCAAACAAGGCGGCTCTTTTAAAATAGACCATCCCCTTGAACCGAAAAACAAATGGCTCTATCACTCCTTTGTTGAAAGCCCGGATATGATGAACGTTTATAATGGCAATATCATCACTGGTGCTGATGGAAAAGTAACGGTCCAACTCCCCAATTACTTCGATGCTCTAAACAAAGATTTTCGCTATCAACTCACGGTCATTGGCAGTTTTGCCCAGGCTATTATTTCGAAAAAAATTCAAAACAATCAATTCGTTATCCAAACCGACCAACCCAACATTGAGGTAAGTTGGCAGGTAACGGGCATCCGGAAAGATCCCTATGCGGAAACCCACCGCATCCAAACGGAAGTAGAAAAAACCGGCGATCACAAAGGACGATTGTTATTCGATCCCAATCGGAAAGAACCTTATTCCACTAATATGAAAAAACATTGGGATCGAGCACGGAAATCTGCGGAAGCAACGGAAAAATAAGCCATAATTGAAGTTTGCCTTTCCAAACGGAGACTTAAAAATTATTAAACACATTTAGTATTCCATAATAATAGTTTTCCCCAATTTACTGCGGGGCCTATCGGACTGAATTGATTTAGTCCTATAATATGGGGAGGACCGTAAAAAATTAATGATGAAGAAAATGCTAAAATCAGTAAAATACAATTGCTTGATCATCATTCACAGCTTGCTAATAATCACTTATTGCCCCATCGCCAATGCCCAGCTCTTCATTGCCGATCAAGCCGAAGTATTCATCGATGTCAATGGAATATTAGAAATCAATGGAGATACCGAAATCCAAAATGGCGGTACATTGACGATGAATGGACAAGCAATCGGAATTGGTGGTGACTTAGTCCAAAATGGTGCATTCTCTAACCCAAATGGGCAATTGAAATTTACAGGCATAGGTACTCAAGAAGTATCTGGTGATTTGGCGGGAACTAATGCTCCTTTCGATTTAGTCATAGCACAAGGTGATAGCAATTCTGATGTCCATTTGCAAACCAATATTGAAGTCAATAACTCAATGGAATTTGTAGTTGGAAAAATAACAACGGATGCTAATGAAGTTTATGTGAAAAATGATGCTGCCGATGCAATTACCGGACATTATGTTCCAAATTTGACAGATGGAACATATGCCACGAATGATCGATTTGTGGATGGTAATTTGGTAAGAGAAGTCACCTCTGGCAATGATTATATTTTCCCAATTGGCAATACCATTGACCTGTATAATCCTATTCAAATTGAAAACTTATCGAATAATTCAGGAAAAATTACTGCCAGTTTTGTCACTCAGGCTTTGGGGGCAATCAATTTTTCTAATACCATTGATTGTAGTATTGATAACCCACCTTATTCCGGCTCGGCAAGCAGTATCATACAGTTTACCTCTACAGATCAGATAATAGAATACGATGCTATGACGGGCGAAGGTATTTGGGAAATTAACTCTACTACCAATTTCGATTATGAAGTAGTAGTTTATCCAAACAATGCTAATGCTAATATAAACGGTTCTGAGAATAGTAGATACCACTTATTGAAACGCTCGTCAGCTGAAGATCCTGCCTCTGACTGGACAGGGGCGGCTTTGTCTGGTAATGCATGTATACACTCCAATAATTACCACGAAATAGTTGGCGCAGGGTTTAGTAGCTTTTCTATTTTTGGAATAGCGAAAGAATCGAATTCAATCTTGCCAGTAGAACTAGTTAGTTTTGACTTGCAAAATATTGATAATCGCTATTTTAAATTGAACTGGACGACGCTATCAGAAAGACATAATCAAGGATTTATTGTAGAAAGAAGTGAAAATGGAAATGAATTTACATCCATCGGATTTGTACAGGGAGCAGGAGATTCGAACATTGAAATACATTATCTTTTTGAAGATAAAACAGCTTTAAAGAATCTGCAATATTATTATCGCCTGAAGCAATTGGATTGGGATGGCCTTTTTTCCTATTCTGCTATTGAGCAGGGCATGTTGAAAGCTGATTCTTTTGTTGGCGATATTTATCCTAATCCAAGCAAGGGAAAATGTTATCTTTCTTATCATACTACGAAAGTATTTCAACTCTTGACCATTTCTGTATTCTCCGCTACTGGTCAAAAAGTTATAGAGTTGGAAAAGGAGGTGCACAAAGGGCCTAATCAAATTGAGATAGATATCGCATTTTTAGCTACAGGTATTTATGAAGTTATTTTTTCTACCAGTGATTCTTTACAAACTCGAAGGCTTCTGAAATTGTGAATATGAATAAGGTAAATAGGACATTCCCAACTACAGGAAAGCAGCGACTTCATCCGATGTCATTATTTGTTTTTTCATTCTTCACAAAACAATTGGAATGATTTGAAAGCCTCTTAAGGAAGTTAAATACAAAATCTATACAAGTGAAGTTAATTTAATTTGTTTTCCTTTTATGATGTAGGGTATAAAAGAAAAGTGCAACTGTAGACAGTTGCACTTTCCAATGCCAATAAAAATTTTGGGCTTGCCTGCTCGTTATTGAGCTTTTACTAAACGCAGTACCTGAGGGTTGCGCCCTTCAGAGTGAATCTCTAATAAATAGATTCCATCTGTGAGAGTGCTTACATCCCATTCGCTGTGATTACTTCCAGCGTCAAGTGTGCGTATTTCTATTACTTGCCCTAATTGATTTCTCAACACCACTCGCGTATCAGTTGCAAGTGGATCAGCAAATACAAGATTCGCTGTTTGATTGGTCGGATTAGGGAAAAGTACTGGTGTCTTCTGGAAATCTTCTTCATAAACTGAAGGTGTACTCGGTATCGATGCACTAGGTGCAGGTGAGCCAATAACTTCTACATTACTAAAGGTAGCCGTAGCCTGTTGTCCAGGAATAAAGCTAAAGGCTGCCAAACCAACCTGTACGCAGTTATTCATTGGCAAGTTTACTGCATGAACATACTGGAATGCGGTACCTGTAGTACTATAGTAGAAGAAAATGAAGGAACCCTGACGTTGAATACGCAGCCAAATTGGTGAAGGCTTGAAGAAGCTGAATACCTGCTTCGGCCCGTTTTCTGTATAACGTACTTCATGCCTCAACAGATTTGTCAAATTGGAGAACAAGCTTGCCTGTTTTGCACCTGCATCGCCAGTTTCGCGTACCATCAAACCACCATAACCATTATTGGATATGTTTTCTATCTTGGCAGTTACTGTAAAGTCTCCACATAGATCCTGGTAAGCAAATGCAATATTATCTGTACTAGTGCTGACTGCATTATTACCATTTGATGAAATATCAAATTCTCCATCTGCTGGATCAGTAGCGGTACAAGGATCAAACTCAAAGTCTGGATCTGCACCACCTGTATCACCAATACCCGCACCATTCCATGCACCAGGTAAGCCAGGCTGGATAGTTACAGTTGCTGTCGCCATACAAGAAGAAGAATTACCATTTACATCTGTAACCGTTAGTGTAACATCTACATCACCAAGGTCTGCACAAACAAAACTTGTTTTGCTTAAGCTCATACCCCCGATATCGCAATTGTCAAATGAACCATTGTCTACCTCCGCAGGGGTTAGTGCACTGGTTCCGTCAGGTGTGATTTCCACCGTTACATCCTGGCAAATTGCCGTTGGATCTACATTATCTTCAACAGTAATTGTAGCATCACAAGAAGCAGAATTGTTACTGAAGTCAGTAGCTGTTAGTGTAACGGTAGTAGATGGTACTTCATTACAGAAGATCGTCGTTCTGTCCAATACAAGGCTAGCTAAACCACAGCATAAATCACTAGAGTTGTTGTCAATCTGTGCAACAGTGATCTCTGCTTCTCCACTTGCATCCAACTGAACAGTAATGTTGTTGCAGAATGGAGTAGGAGGCGTGGTATCTTCAATAGTGAAGGTAGCAGTAGTAGCACTGCTATTTCCACAATTATCAGTTGCTGTAAAGGTAACCGTCACACTTCCAGTATTCGGACAGTTGGCATCTGGAACAAATGCAGTGAAATCATTGGACCAGGTCACATTACTACAATCATCACTAGCTATTGCATTGCCGTTAGAAGCTAACCAAGCGTTTAATTGAGCCATATTACCAGCGCCGTCACATTCCACAGTAGAGTTGGCTGCATCAGCGTCAATGCTAGGCGGCGTAGTATCTTCGATGGTGAATGTAGCAGTAGTAGAGCTAGAATTTCCACAATCATCCGTAGCGGTGAAAGTAACCGTAGCGGTACCAGTTTCACCACAGTCATCGCTCAGTGCCGAGAAGTCATTACTCCAAGTCACGTTGCTACATACATCCGAAGCAACCGCATTACCATTAGCTGCCAGCCATGCATTGAGTTGAGCAGTATTACCAGCACCATCACACTCTACTGTAGAGTTGCTAGCATCGGTATCAATGCTAGGTGGTGTATTGTCTACGATAGTGAAGGTAGCGGTAGTAGAGCTTGAGTTTCCACAATCATCGGTAGCGGTGAAAGTAACAGCAGCAGTACCCGTTTCGCCACAATCGTCACTTAGTGCCGAGAAGTCGTTACTCCAAGTCACATTGCTGCATATATCAGAAGCACTAGCATTACCATTAGCAGCTAGCCATGCATTGAGTTCCGTCATATTGCCCGCGCCATCGCACGCTACTGTAGAGTTGCTAGCATCGGTATCAATGCTAGGCGGCGTAGAGTCTTCGATGGTGAAGGTAGCGGTAGTAGAGCTTGAGTTTCCACAATCATCCGTAGCGGTGAAGGTTACTGTTGCAGCACCTGTTTCACCACAGTCATCACTTAAACCTGCAAAGTTGTTGCTCCAGGTGACGTTGCTACACACATCGCTAGCTGCTGCACCTCCGTTGGAAGCTAACCAGGCGTTCAATTGAGCCATATTACCAGCACCGTCACACTCTACAGTAGAGTTAGAAGCATCGGTGCCTATGGTAGGCGGTGCAGTATCTTCGATGGTGAATGTAGCAGTAGTAGAACTGCTATTTCCACAATCATCCGTAGCGGTGAAGGTTACT
>JAKSDI010000306.1 GCA_022360175.1 Chitinophagales bacterium | reverse complement strand
CCCAGACCTTTAGGTTTGAAAAAGAGAAACTATACACATATTATCATTATCACCATGTATAACTTTTCTTTTTTGCTACTTTTTTCTTTTGTTTAATTAACAAAAAAAATGTGGAAAACTTCTGATAGTTCTGAAGGCGCATTATTACCCAGACTAAAGGTTAATGACCAATGGCCCGTTTAAATCCTTCAGTACTTTTTGCTTCAGCCGAAAGGCACAAATAGAAAATCCAGAGCATTAAGGCTCATTAAAGGTCTGCGTTCAGGCTGGAGATTTTTCAGAAACTTTCCACGAGTATTAAACTATTAATTTTAAAGGTATGAAATATAAGTACATTATGGGAGTTGACATGAGTAAAAGCTGGTTTCACTATTGCTTAAAAAATAAGGATCATGAAATTATACAAGAGGGTGAAATTCCTAATACCATAGGCGATATCTATACATTCATCAGCCATTTAGAAGAACTCTTAGGTAAGCAAGAGCTTACTGATATTGTACTATGTATGGAATATACGGGTATTTATGTTAAACACCTTGTTCGTTGCTGGCTTAGTAGAGGAGGACAACTTTCGATGGTACATGCCAGTAAACTCAGCGAACAACTTAGTGGCAAACAGGGATGGTTGGAAAAATCAGACGCTCTAGATGCACGCCGGCTAGCCGAGTATGGTATACGTTTTCAGGATCAGTTAAAGCCTGCTGGGCTGAAAGATGAGACCTTAGATAAACTCCAGGCTATGCAGCGCCAGCGTGAACGTATCTTGAAAGCTATCAACTTGCTAGAAGTACCGGTCAAAGAAAGTAAAGGCTTTGATAACACAAGCATATATACAGCATTAGAAAACAACCAAGCTAACTCCATACTAGCACTCAGGCAAGACCTCAAAAAAATAGAAAAAGCGTTGGAACAAGTGATTAATGAGGATCCGCTTCTCAAGCATCTCTTTAAACTTATTAAGTCTGTAGAAGGGGTTGGGGCTGTAACAGCCAGAGAAATCATCATCTCTACACAAGCGTTTACCAAGTTTAATCCTGGACAAGCTAAAAAATATGCACGCTATGTGGGAGTAGTACCAAGACAATGGAGCTCTGGCTCTTCGATAAGAAAGAAAAATAAAACTTCCAAACGAAGGCACAAAAAACTAAACTCACTGCTAACTAATGGAGTGATTTCTTTAATTGGCACTAAAAATGAACTGGCTATTTTCTACCAAAGAAAACGACAGGAAGGTAAAGAACATATGAGCGTAGTAAATGCCATTCGAAACAAGAT
>JAKSDI010000215.1 GCA_022360175.1 Chitinophagales bacterium | reverse complement strand
ATTTCAAAAACGAATCAAAAGAAACAGCCCGGCTGTAGATGATAAGATCAATCTGGCTTGGAACGCAGTAGCCTTATCTGCTTTTGCAGAAGCATATAGCGCCACGCACAATATTAAATACCTGAAAGAGGCAGAAGCATTGCAGCAGTTTATATGCAGGTCGATGGGAGGAAATGAAGGGCGTTTGAGGCATCTGTTACAGAATGATCATTTAGTCTATTTGGAGGATTATGCACATACGATAGCTGCATTACTGCAACTACAAACCATCAATGCTGATCATAGCCTTATTGGGCAAGCTGCATCTCTTGCGGAAAAAGCCTTGCTTATTTTTAGGCGTGCAGAAGGGCATCTGCTAAATGTTAGGCCTGCTAACTTAAATGGCACTCCAGATCACTGGGCTTTCACTAAAGATGAAGACCTGCCTAGTGCAAATGCTATAATGGCAATGAATTTACAAAAGCTTGCTGTATATGTTGGCCGTACTGATTGGCATGAATGGGCTCAGTCTATGCTGTTGGAAATGGGAAAGGCTTTTGAAAAAGAACCATTATTACTCACTTCCTGGGCTCTATTGTGGCTTTCAGAAGTAAAAGGGCTAACAGAATTTGCCGTGGCAGGCCCGGAAGCAGGAGTAAAAGCCAGAGCAATTAATAATAGATTTTGGGGGCAGTACGCGATGATGTATGCTACAGAAAAAACGGATGAATACCCTTTGTTAGTACATCGCTTCCAACAAGAAGAAACACTCATTTATGTTTGTAAAAACTTTGCTTGTCGTCAACCAGTAAGAGCAGTAGACGATATCTATTCATGTTTGTGATTTAAAAGTAGCTTTCACGACAGCAATTTATGATCCTTTATATTTATTTTGGATAGAAAAAAATGAAGTTAATTCAGCTTATTCTTATTTCCATCTTAAGTATGATCAATTTCAACTTACAAGCTGATCCTCCAGAAGAGTTGGGCAAGGTTGAGTGGTTGCGCGATTTTGAGCAGGGCTTACAACAATCAGCAGCTACTGATAAACCTATCTTTTTACTTTTTCAGGAAGTGCCTGGTTGTATGACCTGCCAGCGCTACGGTAGTCAGGTATTAAGTCATCCGTTAATTGTAGATGCTATAGAAGAGCTTTTTATCCCAGTTGCTGTTTATAATAATAAGGGAGGAAAGGATGCAGAAGTGTTGAAATACTATGAAGAGCCTTCCTGGAATAATCCTGTTGTACGTATTGTAGATGAAAACAGGCTGGATATTATGCCTCGTCTGAGTGGTGCTTATACTCCTTTGGGAGTCGTACAGCATATGATCTTCGCTTTGGAGCGCAGGCAAATTGCAGTACCCGTTTACTTGCAATTATTGTATGAAGAGCTTCAATCAGAACAGACTGGTACCGAAAAGGCAACCTTGTCGATGTACTGTTTCTGGACGGGTGAGAAACAGCTCGGTCAAATAGATGGTGTCCTTTCAACAGAAGCTGGTTTTATGGATGGTAGAGAAGTTGTGCAGCTTACTTATGATCCTTCACTAATCTCCTTTGAGGATTTGGTTGAGCAGGGAATGGAGGTTCGCTGTGCAGATAATATCTATATCCATACCGAACAGCAGCAAAAATCAGCAAGCAAGGTGCTTTCTAAAGGACAAATACGCCAGGCTTCCAGTTTTCGCCCTGATCGAGCACCTAAATATTATCTATCACATACTTTTTATCGGGCAGTACCCATGACTGCACTTCAGGCTGCAAGAGCCAATGCATTAGTTGGTAGTGGAAAATCACCAGAGACCGTTTTATCCCCTGGTCAAATTCGCTGGGCAAACCAAATGAAAAATAAAAAGAGTTCAGATTGGCCTAATAGGATAGGAGAGGATATAGTGTCGGCCTGGAAGTGGTAATTTCTTACTTCTTTAAATCTTCAAGCGTCTTTTCAAGCCAGATAGGGAAATATTGGAATAAGGTACGTTCTACTTTTTCTGGTAGTAGATTTTTCTGAAGTATTTCGAATGCTTCTATTTCAATACTTTTTGATGGTCTGGAGGAAAAAGGGTCTCTTTCTTCATTGAGAATAGAATAAAGGGTTTGGAGTATATCCCTGGCAATATTTGAGTCTGCTTCTGGGGCACCTTTGCTGATCTGGATAATTACATCTCCTATCAAGGCTTCTAACTCCGAACTTTTTATTTTTTCGTTTCTCAGAGGAAACATATAAAGAATTTCGATGATGTCTATTATAAAATAATCATCCCGAGTACTGACACCCTCTAATTTCCGGATTGAAGTCAGATAGTTTGCTGTTTTTGATTGATCATTGAGAACAATACTTATGAAAGAGGCATTGTAAAATAGCATATATCTGTTTTGAGTCCTAATCTTGGGGTTTTGTAGATAGGGGTCTGCCAAATCCATTATTTCTCTCAATAATATGAATTGTTTAGCCTGTAAATAGTAGTATAGGATTGGGCTTAAGATATTGAAATCAATCTCTGTTCGTATTCTCCCTATTTCAGATAGATGCCCATTTTCCCATTTAAATTCAAGTATATTTTCTGCGTCTTTTATTAAGGAAGCTGCCTCTGACAATCGCTTGTTTAACAGAAAACCGTTAAGGTATAATATTAAGGTTATTTTATGCTCTTTTGGATAAATTCTCTGTTTTTCCTCACTATTTTTGAATAAATAGTATAAGTGCCTGCGCAGATTATGTATTTGCTCAAATGTTTTGGTTTTAAGTATATGTTGATGGTATAATATCAGATTGTGTAATAGATATAATTGAGTATGGAATGAATACTGCTTTAAATTATTGATATTTTTCAGTACTTCCTGACTTTCGGTACTAAGTTCAAAATCTTCATAGCTGTCTCGGTTTTTCTTCTGACTAAGATAAATTAGATTTTCCTGTTCGGTTATTGCATTTAAAAACTGAGCTGCATGATTGGCCTGTTTTATATTTTCCTTTTGCAGAATTTCAATTTTTTCTTCTGATTCGCTAGACCTCAATTCTCTCCATAATTTACGCTCAAGAAGTAGTACCTCCTGAGCTTTAAAATGGTTGCCGTGTTTTTCTATTATTTCCTCCTTCGCTTTTTCAATCATCCTGAGAGCTTCTGTGTACAATGCCTTGTCTCTATAAATGCGAATTTCTTGAATGATTTTTTCTAGCTTAAATTCTCCTTGCTCAGAGTAGTATTGACGGAGCAGGTCCATTAAGATTTGTAGGAGTTTGATTATGTTGATTGTCTTAAGTAATTTTTTATCAATGTTTTTGGTAGCCCATTCTTTTACAAACTGGTCAAATGTAAGATGGCTTTTAGGATTGCCCTTTTCCAATATCTTTAAAAGTTCAGAGTTACTCAACTTAGAGAATAAGCCAACAGCATCAGCGGGAGCATCATTAGATAACTTCAGTTTATTGATTCCTAAAGTAATATAGCGCTTTTCACTTTTACTTAGAGAATTAAGCAGTTTTGTAACTTCTCCAATTTTAGACATTTACATTTGGATTTGGTGATCACAATTTAGGAAATTAATTTTTTATTGTCAAGTTGTTGATAAATAGTGATTTGTGATTTGAAATAAAATTTTGAAATCAAAAAAATAATGATGTTTATATATTTTTTCTTTTTTAGAAAAAAGTATTTTATATTTGTATTGTATGGAAAAAGACACTGTGATTTCAAAATAGGTTTTTACATTAATTGGCAAAACTAAATAAACCGATCTATTCTGAAAACATTGTCTACAGAAAGCTAACCACCTACTCCAAGTTGAAATGCTTGATTAATCTTGTGTTCGTGTTCTAGAGGAAAGGATACGTTCATTGTCAATAAATGGGAATATTATGAAATCATGGAGTTATCTGGTAATGTTATTATCGGTTATTTTAGTTGTATTAGCTTGTGCGAACGATCAAGTGCCAGGCGAAAAAAGGCAAGCAAGCCTCAATACTAAAAGTTTAACAAATGTGCCTGCAACAACTAGCAGTGCTTTGGGAGTGACTAGCCCTCAGAATACACTACTATTATCAGCAGGAGATACTGTTGGCTTAAGCAAAGATCAGTCTGTGATTGTTGTTACGGACAATTTTCTTACTGTTCGTGAAGCAAAAATAGATACCGCCGCTGGAGGTTCTAATGATGCATTTGTCATTGTAACAGATGACCTTATTATGCTAAGGCCCGGTGCTGGAGGTATTGAATTGGATACTATAAGTACAGGGCTTGATAGCCTCCAGCTTGTAGTAACTGCTAATCTGGCAACGCCAGCAAGTGTTAATAAGCCACCTACTCATATTCTTACATTGAACGAATCCTTATTAATGATGGATCATTATTCTTTAAAGGCTATAGGATATATGTATGATAGGCAGACTAGTAGTTCTTTGAAAGGAGTTTGGGAGTTTGGCATAGGCGAATTGGACAAAGTGATATTCCCTTCAGGGGCTTATCAAACTGGCAAAAAAGAATTATGGCTATACCTTGATGATTAACAAACGTACTTAGCGTCAATAGTGATTCATTAAAATATATTTTCCCTTTTTATAACCTCAAAAAACCAGAAACTTTTGTTTCGATTTTTTGCATCGTTGCGCTCTTAAGTGAAATGGCCTCTTCAGCTTTTAGTTGAAGGGGCTTTTTATTATTGTACCTGCATTTTCACTAGCTGAGAGGAAACTTCTGGGACTAGTTTTTTAAACTCACCAAGCATGGCATTAAATGCAGAATTGCGTTCTGGGCTAGGATCGAATTGTTCTTGCATGTCCTCTACTGTTTGTATTAATTCTCTACTTTGGAGGTATCCTTCTTTATATTTAGCGGCTTCAATGTATAAAGGAATAATAGGGGTATAATTAGCATGCCTGGAACGATAGGTTCTATCTCTTTTAACTAACTGATATTTTTGGGCCACCTTCAGAAGCTTTGATGAGTGATTCTGGTAGAGCATTGCTTCCAGATAAACCGAGAAAAATAAATGCCAGCGGTACTGTAGTACCTCTTTGGCATAAGCCTTCAGAAAAGTATCTCCATAACTTTCTGCATTGCGGAACATCCCATTCTTGTTAAGCGCTTCCATATAAAATGCCACAAAGCCAATCCGATTATGGAAGTTAGTTGTTTTCTTAACTTCCGGGCCTGCTTCCTTCATAAGTTGTAAAGCTTCTTTCTGGCGATTGATACGCAACAAAACTGCACAAAGGTTATTGACATACAATGGATAATCATGATTGACCGACCTTACGGATAAGTAACCAAAATGAACCGCTTTGTCATATTCTCGGTAATGAGAATGAAGCATGAGGCGGTTGTTGTAGTAGTTTAATAAAAGCCGCTTTGAATAGTACTGGCCTTGTGCTAATTGCTTATCCAGATAATTGAATTTTTCGCTTAGGAGGTCATACTTTCGATAGTTATAGCTGATGAAGGTAAGCCGTACCAAAGCAAGGTAGCGAATTTGCCCATCCAGTTCCTCATTGTAAAAGACTTCTGTTAGCCAATCTTCCCACTGACTGGATTCAGCGCCAGTTCCTGAATATTGCTCTACAATATCGGTAGTAGCATCATGTAATTTTTCATGCGCCTCTTTCGATTTGTGATATGCCTCTTGGTGTTTGTTCAAAAACTGCTGAGTTAGTTTATGGTCTGCATAACGAAGCCGGATTAGTAAGAAGTGACGATAATGATTGACTAACTCATAAAATTTTGTGAAAAAGAAAGTAGGGTGCTTGTACTGTTTGATTGCCTTCAGTAAATCCTTTTCTTCTTCCAGTTGGATGGAATCGGTCATGATCTTTCGCTCCATTTCCAGCATCCAGTTAAACCGTTCATCTACATCTATTGCTTGCAGCCTGCCTTGAATCCAGTTTTGCAAGTGATTGTATTTCCGTTTGTCAATTGAAACATCATATGGAGTAAACTGGCGAATATGATGAGCATTGTAATCAACCTGTTTTAATATCTCTAACCTTACCTTGTCTTTAAATTGTTGGATAGACAAGAGGTACTTTGTTTCATGTGGAAGTAGCGTATTGGTAAAATTGGTGAATTTCTGCAATTTACTCCTCATAAGGCTCTTGGTTAAGACATTAATAGTAAATTATTATCTAAAGATAGAATATTTTCCAAATATTTAAAAATATAGATAACTATATATATAGTCGATGCAGGTAAACTTAAAATTAGCTATCTTCTCTAGTTCTCTTAGTAAGAGTTTTAGGTCTAAATGCTTTGTTTACACCTTCATTGATAGGATGTTGTAGGATTTTTGTTTTTCTGTTGACTTGAATATAAAATTACACAAAATAATTGAATTGATTATTGATTATCATTTGATTACAATTATTTTTTTTAGCATGGACCACTCTTTGCCTCTTGGAATATTCTCATAATAGCATTATTTTTATATTGAAAAATGTAGATAATTATATATGTAAAGCCAGATTATTTATGCAAAAAGTATACATCCTTTCAGCAGTTCGTACTCCGATAGGTAGTTTTGGAGGAGTATTCTCTAATGTTTCTGCTATCCAACTGGGAGCTACCGCGATTAAAGGAGCGGTAGAAAAAGCTGGGATAGAATCTTCTATGGTAGAAGAGGTCCTTATGGGAAATGTTTGCTCTGCCAATCTTGGCCAGGCACCGGCCCGCCAGGCTGCTATTTATGCTGGCCTAAATAATACAATACCGGCAAGTACAATCAATAAGGTTTGCTCTTCAGGAGCTAAATCTGTTATGTTTGCGGCTCAGAGTATTATGCTGGGGCATGCTGATATTATTGTTGCCGGAGGAATGGAGAGCATGTCTCAAATACCTTATTATGTTCCAAAAGCTCGCTGGGGGCATAAATATGGACATGGCCAATTAATAGATGGCCTTGCAAAAGATGGCCTTACAGATGTTTATGATGAAGTGGCAATGGGTGTATTTGCGGATAGAACAGCTGAGAAATATGAAATTACACGCGAAGATCAGGATAATTACGCTATAAGGTCTTATCAACGTTCGGCAGAAACTACTGAAAAGGGGATTTTTAAAAGTGAGATTGTGCCAGTGGAAGTTCCTCAAAGAAAAGGCGATCCCAAACTGGTAGATGAAGATGAAGAGTTTAAGAATGTGCGCTTTGAAAAGATTCCTTCTCTTCGGCCGGTTTTTACCAAAGAAGGCACCGTCACGGCAGCGAATGCATCTACTATCAATGATGGAGCATCTGCACTCGTACTTATCAGCGAACGTAAAATGAAAGAATTAGGGTTGACACCAATGGCAAGAATCGTCTCTTTTGCAGATGCAGCCCAGGCTCCGGCATGGTTTACTACAGCACCTACTCTGGCTGCACCTAAAGCATTGAAGGCTGCTGGTATGGAACTGTCTGATGTAGATTACTTTGAAGTGAATGAAGCCTTTGCTGTAGTAACACTAGCCTTTAATAAAGTGCTGAATGTGGATGTAGATAAAGTAAACGTATATGGTGGTTCGGTATCCCTGGGGCATCCATTAGGAGCTTCAGGAGCACGTATCATTACTACACTTAATAATGTATTGCAACAAAACAATGCGAGTGTTGGAATGGCTGCTATCTGTAATGGTGGCGGAGGTGCTTCAGCTATGATTATAGAGAAGGTGTAAAAACAGCGGTTGTATAGATTTTGACGAGGCAAGACTAAAGGAAAAGCAGGGTGATATCCCTTTCAATTTTACATTCCACCGTTTTACATTCTACATCGAAGAATATATTTTGGTTAGGGCTTTTGGGAGTAAGGTCGGGTTTGGGCCTTACTCTTTTTTATGCACAATATTAAAAGACAAGTGCTAACACTTTCCTGATAAGGGGTTGACTCAAGTAGTCTATATTTAGTTTTAAAGGTTTAAAGTGTTTATAATCAGTTGTTTATGGTTTGAATGATCTTTGTGTGGCTTCATAGTCAACCCTGAGTGTTAGTTGTATTGTGTTGATAGCCAGTGAGTTGGCCTGTATCTTTATATTGTCAATTGAAAATATTGGATGTAACCACCAAAATTAGGCATCATGGCAAAGACAAAAGAAACTTTCGAAAAGATTGTAGATAATCAAAATAAGCTTGCAGAAGCACTTACAGAAAATGCTCAAAAGATGATGAAATTATTCGAATTGGATAGTGATTTGGAAAAAATGAGCAAAGAAACAACGGAAGCTTACATGGCTCAGTCTAAGGAGTATATGGAAGCGCTAGGCAAGGCAGAAACAACTGAAAAAGCATGGTCTGGTATGTCAACTGCCTTTTCCAAGTTGATGGAGATGCAAACGAGCACTTACAACAAAACAACCGATTTCTATCGCAATATGATGGAGAAGTACAACTGGGAAGCGGGCCAGGAAACATTCAACCAGGCAACAGAATTGTACCGCGAAAGCTTTAAAGCTATCTACGAAACAGCAGGTGCTAATACTAAGGTATTCCAGGAAGCATTTACAGCTGAAAATTAATTAAAGAAGAGTAGAGACTTCGGAGAAGTCGGAAGTTTATTGAAAATATTCAGGATAGCTTTTCGACTTCGGATGAAGTCGAGAATTTTTATGCCTGGGCAAAAAAGATGCGATTTCTCCAAAATCATTACTCTGATAGCACTTAGCTTTTCTCATTTAACAAAGTACTAGTATTTGCCTAGTCGGAGTAGTTCACAAATTTTTCTCACGAAGTAGGCATCGTCTGGCTGAGTAATGACACGAATAGCACAAATTATTACCTGCCAAGCCCTTTGCCGATAAACAAATTCGTAAGATAAGTTCGTGAATATGTGCAATTAGTGGACGAAAAGAAGAATGCTTGATACAAGCCAGCTATTATATATCATTGAAATAATATTTTTTAATCACTGTTGAGGATTAAAAGTAAGCAATTATGAAAACGCAATTCGATACCTTTTTGGAAGGGCAAAAAAAAGCAATGGACTTCTGGAAAGAAGCTTCTAAAAAAGCAGTAGATCAGTGGAGTGAGTCAATAGGAGCACCGAAGGCAAAGGAAGATTTTTTGTCCTCCTGGTTCAAGTCGCAGAAAGAACTATGGGAGGAAGCCATGAAGGTACCTAATTTGCAAGAAGCTTTTGATCAAACTCCTGAACAATTGCAGCAGTGGGCCAGTAAGCAAACTGAAATGGCACAGAAGTGGATGAGCTTTTATGCAGAAAATGCAGAAAAGCTAGGTGTGAAAATACCATCAGTTAATGGTTTCTCCAATACTGCTTTTAATACTCCTAAGGCGGGCAATTGGAATGCATGGGTAGATCAAAGCAATAAATGGATTCAAGATAATATCCTTGCAAAGTTGCCATACCCACAAGGGTTTCATTATCAAAATTTTAATGAACTGTACGAAGCATTACATCATTATTGGGAGCCTCTACAGCAAATGATGAAACACGGGATTACAGACTGGAAGGGTATCGAAGCGTTTCTAAAGCCAGAAGCATACAAAGAAATAGTAGGCCAGTTTATGGGTTTCAAGCCAATTAATGACCTTTCTAGTATGCTGGAGCAAGCAAACCACTATTTTGA
Source organism: Chitinophagales bacterium (assembly GCA_022360175.1). Classification (GTDB taxonomy): domain Bacteria; phylum Bacteroidota; class Bacteroidia; order Chitinophagales; family Saprospiraceae; genus JAKSDI01. The sequence continues at coordinate 68,494 of JAKSDI010000215.1, read as the reverse complement.
ACAGTATACCGAGTGGTTGCAAAAAATAGCAGGCCAACCAGAAGACTGGAAGGCAAACTGGAGTAAGTTTACCAACTTTGGTGATGGTAGCGTAAATCCCGTTTTTCAGGCAGTAATGGATATTAACAACACCGTTCGCGAAGGTTTGGAATCCCTTTATAATGTAGCTGGACAAACTCGTGAAATGGAGATGGCAAAACTGGTAAAAGATATCCAGTTTTCGTACATCGCATTTATATTGAAAACAGTAGATATGCAGAGTCGTGTATTCCAGGCTGGACAATACGCTTTGCCAGATGCGATACAGGAGGTTTATGACAAGCTAAAGGCTGGAGAACAGATGCCTGACTATCAGCAGTTTTTTACTTCTTATATCAATGTGTTAGAAAAGTACATGATAGAAGTGCTGGAGTCTAAATCATACTCTGTTTTGCAAAGTGAAGTCACAAAGGCGGGTGTTACCGTGAAATCCAAGTTGGACACCTTGGTAGAATTATCATTGGCAGATTTTCCTTTTCTAATGTCTTCTCATGCCGATGAGGTTGCTCTCGAAACGGGGGCACTGCGCCAAAAAATACGCACATTAGAAGGCCGTTTGGCAGAACTGGAAGCAAAATTGGGCGGATCAATTACCGCCGCTGAAACTATATCTACTGACCCTCGGGAAACTTTATTGAGTGGTATTGGCATTGCAAATATGGCTAGTAAAGATGATCTCAAGAAAATCAAAGGGATAGGCCCTAAACTGGAAGGGATGCTCAATTCTATTGGTGTTTATACTTTTGAACAGCTAAGTAAGATGACAGAAGCTCATTATGATTTAGTAGATGAGTTGATTGATGCTTTTCAGGGGCGTGCCCGTCGGGATAAATGGGCAGATCAGGCAAAGGACTTAGTATGATATAATTTAGAATTACATTATTACGCAGCATAATATGTCAACAACAATAGCAGATCAGGTCGTAGAGCAGGTAAATACTGCTTCGGAAGCAATCCGTAACATATCCGAAATCCATGAGATCGACATAGCTACTACACCACGAGAAGTAGTGTGGCAGGATGGAAAGATCAAGCTGTATCACTTCAAGCGGGAATCCACACCGGTAGCCAAGACGCCGGTGTTGGTTTCCTATGCTTTGGTCAATCGTTGGGAGATGATGGACCTTCAACCCAATCGCAGCTTTATCCGAAAATTGCTAAGCGAAGGGGTAGATGTATACCTGATAGACTGGGGATATGCTACCCGCATGGATCGCTATAAAACGATGGAGGATTACATATTGGGGCATATCAATGATTGTGTTGATTTTGTGAGAAAAGAACATCAATTAGATGCCATCAACTTGCTTGGTGTATGTCAGGGAGGAACTTTTAGTTTGATCTATGCATCCTTGTTCCCTCAAAAAATCAAAAACCTAATTACGCTGGTTACTCCTGTAGAGTTTGATATAGAGGAAGGATTGCTATTCCGTTGGGCAAAAGATATGGATGTTGATGCTATTGTGGATGGCTTTAATGGTGTGATCCCTGGAGATTTTCTCAATACTGGTTTTGATCTGTTAAAACCAATGGGCAAAACTCGTAAGTACCTTAACCTCCCTACTACAACACGGGATAAAGGCAAGCTGATGAATTTCTTGCGCATGGAAAAATGGGTAGCAGATAGCCCGGATCAAGCAGGTGAAACTTATCGCTGTTTCATCAAGGAAATGTATCAGCAAAATAAATTGGTCAATGGTACTTTCAAATTGGGAGGCAAGCTTGTCGATTTGAGTAAAATCAATATGCCAGTTTTAACGATCTATGCTAGTGGTGATCACATTGTACCACCAGCAGCTACCAAGCCCATCCACGATATGGTGGGTTCAAAAGATAAAGAGTTGTTGGAGTTTCCGGGTGGGCACATTGGGGTGTTTGTCGGAAGCCGTTCCCAAAAAATGTTAACGCCCGCTATAGCAAAATGGCTTCTGAAGCGGGATTAATGTGATTTTAACTCATGCTTAGGTTTAGTTCTATTTCTTTAAGCCCAGAGTCAGTTTGGTATGACTCTGGGCTTTTTGTGAAATTTATACATCACTTACTTAAGGTGAAATTATGCGTTCCAAGGCTAAAGGATTGTGTCTGGCCTTCCGCTTCAACGATTGCGCGAGTACCCGTCAAAACCATCGTATCATCTTTTCTATAGTAGCCATTCCAGGAGTCAATAATACAATATAGCCATCCTTCTGGGCGCTGTACAGCTTTAAAGCTGACGCAGAATGGAACCTGCCCACTTTTATGTGTTACCCAGAAATACTTCCCGATATCCCCTGAATCGGAAATTGGGCCTACAGGGCTGGACTGTGCTGTATAAGTAGCGTTGATAGTACTATTTCCGGGACTTGCGCTGTTAATCTGGATTTTCATTGTTTGATCGAGGGGGATATATACCCCTTCCTTAGGTACTGACATGATAAAATTGTTTTAGGTGTAAAATGAATGAACCTAAGTTATGATATATGAAAGGATATAAAGAACATTTTAAGAGAAATCTTAAATGATGCAATGAAGTTTGAAGTATAATCTCCTTTTGGAAGAACATTGGTTATCTCACTGAATATATAAACTGGGGGCTATTGGGTATGCAAAAAAACTCCGAATATTGCCATAAGTGAAGGACAATCAAGTTTTGCAAAAAAACTTCATAATGGGAACAAGTTATCTGTCAATTACTCCCTGGGAAATAATCATATCAATAGCAACCATATTTGGTTTCTTATTTTCCATAAATCTATTTAGACAACTTAAAGGCAACAAAAGAGCTAACCGGTTTCTAGCATTATTTCTCTTTGCATTAGCAGTGCTCCTTTTTTCAAATTTTGTCGTAATTACCCAGATCTATAAAAGTTGCCCTCAATTAATCGGTACATCATTTTTGATTTGGTATATATTACCACCTTCATTTTACTTTTACGTTAAAACAGGAATCAAGACAGATTATAAATTTGCCTGGTATGATCTGCTTCACTTGTTACCATTTGTTTTTATGCTATTTAAGGTAGCCCCATTCTATTTTTTACCTGCTGAAAGTAAATTGCAATGGTTCGAACACTATCTTATTACTCCAAAAAGTCTGTCTTTAAATGCTGTCTTTATCGTTGTCTATAGCTTTACATATTTAGCAGCCTGCATGTATTTAATACTCAATTTTGAAAAGAATTATAAAAAGGGTTTTGCCAATACAAGTATTGAGCACATTGACGGGATTAAAAGATTAGTTTTAGTATATGCGATCTATCAAGTCCTGGATTTGATAGGAATGAGCGCTTCTTTTTTTTCGGATCAGACAGCTATTGGGATTATGCAGTTTATCTCAGTGTCATTATCAATTTTCATTTTTGTTGTATCCTATACCTATTTAAGGCAACCCGAAAAACTCTTTCAATCAAAGCTAGTTAAAGCCAAATACAAGACCTCCAAATTATCAGCATTGGACCTGAGCATATACTCCCAAAAATTAGATAGTAAAATGCTAGAAGAGAAATTGTATCTGGATAGTGAAATAAACTTATCAGGCCTTGCACAAAAACTAAATATTTCACCCCATACTTTATCGCAAGTTATTAATCAGCATTATCAAATGAATTTCTATGAATTCATCAACAGATATAGAGTGGAGGAAGTTAAAACCCAACTTATGAAAGCAGAAAACAAAAATATGACAATTATCGCTATAGCTTATGATGCTGGTTTTAATAGCAAATCATCATTTCATAGGATATGGAAGAAGTTTGTCGGTAAAAGCCCGACTCAGTTTTTGAAAGAAAAAAATACAGACAAATCTCAAGGTTGAATTTACTTCCTAAGTGCTAAGACAAAATTGTGTTACCATTATATTGAGAAGAATTTTCATTCTAAGCAAGGCAACTTTTCTCACGAGGCCTGACCGAGTAAAAAACGTAGACGAAGTGGTACTTCGGCGAGGATTTATAACGCTGCATAGGATGAAAATTGACTCAAGATAATATGTGATTTAATTTGTCTTAGCACTTATTTATTAGTCCCACTCCATCGAGATAGACCTTTATTGCTTGATTGGCTCCTATTTTCGCCTCTGAAATTTGTAATTAAGTAAATAAAGGAAATCATGAAACCGACAAGCAAATCACGCCTCAAATACCTTTTACTTTGTCTGATAATTACATTCTCAAATGCATTGGGCGCTCAGGAAGTTAAAAGCAGAGCACTTTCAGACGACATAAATGTAGATGCATTATTATATCATGAAGATGGATCTATTTATGGTTCTGGAGGCTGGGATGGTTCGAATATTTATAAAATTGCCCCAAATGGGGATGTCTCCACATATGCAAGTGGATTTATTGGAATCGTTGATATGATCTGGGGTGAAAATGATACGATCATTGGAACCAGCTACCAGGATGGGCGATTAATGAAAATAGCTCCCGATGGGACCTCTTCAACATTTGTTCACTCTTCGGTAGGAGTAGCTTCTCTATACAGGGATTATAATGGTGATATTATTTGCACCATCAATCCAGGCCTTGCTCATCCTTCACCAGGGAAAGTTATAAAAGTCACGCCAGAGGGCAATGTGAGTACCTTCGCATCAGGAGGAACTATTTTTAAGCCAGGTGGAGCAACCCAGGATGAAGAAGGAAACTATTATATAAGTAATCTTGGTGATGGAAGAATAACTAAAATTAATGCCGATGGTTCTCAGGAGCTTTTTGCTACTATTCCTGCAATGGGTCAATGGAAAATTGGCTATATAAAATTCTGGAATGGCTCATTTTATACTTCTGCAATAAGCGAAAACAAAATTTACGAAACGACACTGGATGGAGACGTCTCCGTTTACGCAGGAGATGGAATACCTCTTGATCAGGATGGTGTTGTACCCGATGTTTCCTTCAAAAACCCTAATGGTATGGCTGTTGCGGGAGATACCTTATTTGTTATATCAGGCCTGGATGCAACGGATAAACTACGCTATATAACAGAAGTAATTTCGAATATTGATGAAAAATATGAAGTGTCATCTGATCATAGCCTGGAAATAAATTTCCCAAATCCTTTTAAATTAAGTACAAATATTGAATATAAAATAGCAAGCCGAACTTTTGTTAGACTCAATATTTATAGTGCAAGAGGAAATCTTATAAATACCATTGTGAATAAGAATCAGCAAGCCGGGGATTATGTTATTCAGTGGAATGGCAAAGATTTACAAGGAAATACAATGGTACCAGGAGTATATTTTTATGAATTATCAACTGATAACTTTATAGCACGAAAAAAAATGCTTCTATTGAAGTAATAACAAAAAAGAGTTTGGGGGGACTTGTTTTAAAGTTGCCCCTAATAGTCTGTCTGATCAATAAATATAAATTGCTAAGAGTGTAAAAAATCCCCCGAATATCCTTGTACCCGAGGGACGATCAAGTTTTGAAAAACTACTTATTAACTAATCATATTTTTTAAGACTAGAATATCACCAATCACCAATCACCCTTTGCCCGACGTAGCTAACAAGCGTAGTTGGGATATCACCACATCCCCCCTAATAAACATGCTGCCCACCATTAATAGCATAATTGGCTCCGGTAATGAAGCTGGCCTCAGTAGATGCTAGAAAGGATACCAAATGAGCAATCTCTTCTGTACCACCTAAACGGCCGATAGGGATCCCCTTGACAATTTGTTCGCGTACTCCCTCATCAACAGCCATCACCATATCTGTAGCAATATAGCCCGGAGAAATAGTATTAACCGTAACTCCTTTTTTAGCTACTTCTACAGCCAGCGTTTTGGTAAAACCATGCATACCTGCTTTTGCCGCAGAATAGTTGGCCTGGCCAAACTGTGCTCTTTGTCCATTCACTGAAGAAATATTGATAATGCGGCCAAAACCATTGGCAACCATAGAATTGATTACATGGCGACTGCAATTAAAGACGCTATATAAATTAGACTTTAAGACTTGATCCCAACGCGCAAAAGTCATTTTGCGGAAACTCCCGTCACGAGTGATCCCGGCATTATTTACCAATATATCTATTGGGCCAACCTCTGATTCAATCTTTTCCATCATATTCCCTACTTGTTCGTAATCAGATACATCAGCTTGGTACATATCTGGTTCATATCCCTCTGCTGCCATTTTTTCTTTCCAGGCATCGGCTTTACTAGCTGTACGATAATTGGCTATTACTTTATAACCATCATCCATTAGGCGTTTTACCATTTGGGTCCCAAGGCCTCCTGTAGCCCCGGTCACTAATGCTACGTATTGCTTATCCTTAGTCATGTCGAAACAATTTTAGTTAGAGAATAGGAGTCAAATTTTTATTTCTATATAAATATATAGATATCTATATGTATTAATTGAAAAAAGATCTCTCTTTTTTCATCTGAATTGAAAGTCAATGCTTGATAATCAGGTGTTTAATTCTTAATGATCAGTAGGTGGTACCGCATTTATATCTATCAATTTATTTAAAACAGCCAGTTTGATAAAAAATAATGATTTCAGTCAACCCCTCTATTAATCAGTTGGGGGCTTTATAATTACTTCAGATGATTGTTTATAGCCTCAGAGGGCCTTATTTTTTGGCTTCAAAGCCAATATGTTATGCCCACCGTAATAGATGTTTTTACCGTAAACTCAGTTACACTTTCTGATAATATTGAAGTAGCCTACATAGATAAAGGCATTGGTCTACCTATCGTCTTTGTACATGGCCTGGCTTCCAATTTTAAAGTCTGGGGTCAAAATATCTCTGAGCTCTCTAAAGATTATCGCTGTATTGCGCTTGATTTGCCCGGGTATGGACAGTCTTCTAAAAGTGAATTTAGAGTGAGCATCCGTTTTTTTGCAGAAGTGTTGGCCCAATTTATCAATGCTTTAGCTCTAGAAGCTCCAGTTTTGATAGCACATTCAATGGGAGGCCATATATCTATTTTATTAGCCGCTGAGCAAATGGTGCCAATCAAGCAATTGATTCTTACCGCACCGGCTGGCTTTGAGCAATTTTCAGCTATGGAGCAAAAGTGGTTTCAGGCTGTAATGAGTCCAACTTTATTAAGAGCTGCAAGTATTGAGCGCATTAAGAAAAATATCAAAGAAAACTTTTACCATTTCCCTGAGGAAGCAGGCTTTATGATTACAGAGCGATTACAACTGTTGAAAAATAAAATGGCTTATGACTATTACACTCGTTTAGTTACTCAATCAGCGCTGGCTATGATAGAAGAGCCCGTGTATGACTTATTGCAGGACATTGATATTCCAACTTTGATCCTTTTTGGAAAAGAAGATCGACTGATTCCTAATCGCATATTACATCCTCAGTTTACTACAGAAATGATTGCTCTGCAAGGACAATCTCAAATAGAAAATAGCCAACTGATAATGATCCCAGAAGCAGGGCATTTCCTGCAATTTGAGCAGGCTGATATTTATAATGAATATATCCGAGATTTTGTGGGCCTGGCTCCTGATAGAATGAGTGCGGAAAAATACCTGAATATATTGCGCTCTGCAGTGATTCAAAAAGACTTTCCAACATTAAGCAGTATGTACGCAGATGCTGCCACATTGGAGTCAACACTTTGGGGGAATTTAAAGGAAGAATATTTGTTATACTATCTCGAACATTGGATGGATATTACCATAGATATAGTCCTAATAGAAGAAAGCCTTCAGGAGTTGGATGAAAATCGATGGACCATTAATTGGCAATGGCACTTAAGGGATCCTTTGACTAATAAAGAAGTGAGTATTTTAGTAAAGTCTGTTTTTATAATTACTGATGGACAGGTTATTTACCAAAAGGATACCTATTCTATCTGGGAATGGCTCACACAAACACATGGATTAAACGGGCGTCTTTGGGGATGGTGGCCCTGGTGGCAAACGAAGGTGAAAAAGAAAGCAAAAGGAATGTTAAGCATTTAGGCTGCCGATCATTTAACAAAATTAGTAAGAGATATAGGATCGTCATTTACCCCACTACTTTCGTTGTTCAAAGAAAAAAATGATCAAAATTAAAGGAGCACTTTACTTTTATGGTCATGAAAAAAATACTACTCCTATCAATAATAGTAATAGTTGCGTCTTGCAAGAAAGTACCAGGTACACAGAGTACTAAAGACGGTATGCTGGCAACTGATAAAAAAGAGCAAAAGCAGAGAAGTAAGGGTGGTTTTAATGGTATGGCAGAGGAAGCTGTAAATGAGGTGTACAAAGGTGTTTTTACATCTGATGGTAAACAAGAAGGATTATTTCCGCTCAAATCAACAGGTGTTTCTACTCAACCCATTGTTGAAGCTGCCAATTTTTTTATTAAAAGCTTGTCCCCTGAGGGAAAAAAGAAAATAGCTTTTAAGGTAGATGATAAAGAGTGGCGACACTGGGCTAATGTAGATAATGGAATCTTTCAACGTGCAGGAATTTCTCTAAAGGAGATGACCCAAAAACAACGTGTACGGGCTTTTAATCTACTTCAGGAAGCTTTAAGTGTCAAAGGCTTACAGCTCTCTAGAGATATAATGAAAACGGATCAAACACTTCGCGAACTCAATAATGATGACCCAATATATGATGAAGATTTATATTTTTTGACCATCATGGGAACGCCTTCTACTACAACACCCTGGGGATTTCAATTTGAAGGGCATCATTTAGTTATCAATTACTTCGTATTAGGAGATCAGGTGGTGATGACACCAACTTTTATGGGAGGAGAACCAATCATAACAACAACAGGGAAGTATAAAGGAAATACACTTTTCCAGGATGAACAAAATCTTGGATTGGAATTTATGCAATCCTTGAGTTCCGAACAGCAAGTAAAAGCGTCTTTATCGAGTAAAAAGAATAGGAATGATATTGAAGCAGAAGCGTTTTCTGATAATGCTACTGTTGATTTTGAGGGATTAAAGGCAACCGAGATGACTGCCGAGCAAAAAGAAGCTTTACTACATTTAGCTGCCCAGTATATTTACAACATAAAGGAAGGACATGCAAAGGTGAAAATGGAGGAGATAAAAAATCATCTTGCGAATACCTACTTTGCCTGGCGTGGAGCTATAACTGAAGATGCTGTTTTTTATTATAGAATTCATAGTCCAGTCGTTTTAATTGAATTTGACCACCAGGGGCCTATAGGAATTAAGGGCGAAAACGGCAGAGCTCCTACTAGAAACCATATTCATACCATAGTAAGGACACCTAATGGAAATGACTATGGTAAAGATTATTTAAAGCAGCATTTGGAAGAACATCATCACCATTGAATAATACATGTCCGCAAACAATTATTCTAAAACTTTTATATAAAAATGAAAAGAAAAATCATTTCTTGGGTATTCTTATCTCTGCTTGCAATTTTTGTGGTCATGCAGTTTTTTCAAATTGATAAAACGCTACCATCTTCCAATCCATCCGATGACTTCTTAACACTTCATCCTGCACCAGGCGAATTGGGAGCACTACTTAAAAATGCTTGTTATGATTGTCATTCAAATCACACAAAGTATCCCTGGTATTCTAATATAGCACCAGTATCCTGGTGGCTCAATGGTCATATCGAACATGGGAGAGGAGAACTAAACTTTTCTGAATTTGGAACTTATGCTCCGGAAAAAGCGGCACATAAATTAGAAGAGTGTTATGAAGAAATTGAGCATAAACATATGCCATTGAAATCTTATACATGGACACATCCCGAAGCAAGGCTATCAGCAACTGAACAAACCGCTTTAATTGAGTGGTTTAAAGATTTATACTCAAAATCACACTAATTGTTATAAAATAAATTTGTGCTCTGTCAAGTATCAAATAATGAGTGGAGACTTCGGAGAAGTCAGAGATTTATTGAAAGTAGTTATGATTGAAATTCCGACTTCGGATGAAGTCGCAGATTGTATTATTTGTTCGACTTCATCCGAACTTGTCTGCCATCGTTAGGTAGAATCGAAATCTTTTTTGCTTAGGCAAAAAAGGTATGATTGCTCTTTGGATTTCGTAATAAATTCACAGGTATTATCCGCTATCTATTGACAATAAGCTAGTAATGGCTTAATATTGTGCTTTCATAATGAATACACAATCAACATATCAACCTTCTACAAACTTGCAAAGCTCCTTTGCAACAGATATGTTATTGTCAGTTATCCCTACAACTTTTCGCCGCCGCCGCCTTAGGGCGTAATCACATCTTTTGCGGAGTTACGTACTCCGTGCATTCAATTCTATAGTATCGTTATTTATTAATTTTTTGAATCAAGAATTCATGCAGTACACGGTTTCTGTGGCTAATGCAAGCCATTTCCCGTATGCGGAAGCGATCTGTAAAATGATGGAAGATGCTGCTAAAGTGCGCGGCACAGGCATAGCAAAGAGAAATGCTGAATATATATGCCAGAAAATGGAAGAGGGCAAAGCAGTGATCGCTTTAGTAAAGAATGAAGTAATCGGTTTTTGCTATATCGAAAGTTGGGAAGGGCATAAATATGTAGCCAATTCAGGCTTGATCGTGCATCCTGATTATCGGGGAATTGGCCTGGCACGTACTATCAAACAAGCAACCTTTGAACTTTCAAAAAAGCAATTTCCAGCAGCTAAGTTGTTTGGAATTACTACCAGTATGGCAGTAATGAAAATCAATTCTGACCTGGGCTACAAACCTGTCCCTTTATCTGAATTAACTCGAGATGATGAGTTTTGGAAAGGTTGTCAGAGTTGTGTCAACTACGACATCTTGCAGCGTACCAATCGTAATATGTGCCTCTGTACAGGCATGGTGTGCGACCTCAAAGAGGTGCCTGTAGCATCATCACCCCAAATTAAAAAAACAGCATGGGAGAATTTTAAAGAATTTTCTCAACGAAGGCGTACGAGGGTGAAACGAAAGGCCAAATTATTTCCAAAACTGCAAAAAACATTTAACAATGGCGAAGAATAAAATAGTACTGGCCTTTAGTGGTGGGCTGGATACCTCCTATTGTGTGAAATACCTGACCAAGGATAAAGGACTGGAAGTACATTCCGCTATCGTCAATACAGGAGGCTTTAGCAAAAGCGAACTAAAAGCTATTGAAGAAAAAGCATATCATTTGGGAGTGAGCAGCCACCTTACTCTGGAGAAGACAAATGAATATTACAACAATATTGTCAGGTACCTGATTTATGGGAATATCCTAAAAAATAATACCTATCCGCTTTCTGTAAGTGCCGAACGTATTTACCAGGCAATTGCTTTGGCAGAATATGCACGTGATATAAATGCTTCTGGTATTGCACATGGTAGTACAGGAGCTGGAAATGATCAGGTGCGCTTCGATCTGGTATTCCAGTTAATTGCTCCTGAATTGGAAATCATTACTCCTATTCGCGATCAGCAGCTTTCCCGTCAGGAGGAGATTGATTATCTGGCGAAACATGGTGTAATACTAGATTGGCAGAAAGCACAATATTCTATCAATAAAGGCTTATGGGGTACCAGTGTCGGTGGGGCAGAAACACTTACCTCTCATCAGGGGCTGCCTGGAGAAGCCTATCCAAGCCAACTAGAAGAAACCAAGCCTCAACAGCTAGAGCTTCTTTTTGAAAAAGGAGAATTGGTAGGCCTGAATGGGGAAGCCTTTTCACCAGTGAGTGCCATTCAAAAATTAGAAGAAATAGCAAGTCGTTATGCTATCGGGCGTGATGTGCATGTAGGAGATACCATCATTGGTATTAAAGGGCGAGTTGGGTTTGAAGCTGCTGCAGCTATCATCATTATCAAAAGCCATCACACACTGGAAAAACACGTACTTTCTAAATGGCAATTGCACTGGAAAGAGCAACTGGCAAACTGGTATGGAATGTTCATTCATGAAGCTCAATACTTCGATCCTGTAATGCGCGATATAGAAACTTACCTGAGTGCTAGTCAGCAAAAAGTATCTGGTAAAGTATTCGTAGAGCTATATCCTTACCGCTTTGTCATTCAGGGCGTTAAATCCAATTTTGATCTCATGGATTCTGGTTTTGGCGCTTATGGCGAAATGAATAATAAATGGTCGGGAGAAGATGTGAAAGGATTCACCAAAATTATGGCTAACCCACTGGCTATTTATCGACATGTGGATGGAAAATGATTTTAAATCGGGCATACGGCCCGTCCGGAAGTGGGAAATCCTAAATGGAAGTAATCCTTTATGATCCAAAATCAAAACAATTATGATAACAGCAGGTATAGCTGGAGGGAGTGGTTATGTAGCCGGAGAAATGCTGCGTTGTTTACTACATCATCCAGCGGTAAAAATAGATTTCATTTATAGTCATTCACAGGCTGGTATAACAGCAGCTCAGGTACATGAGGATCTGTATGCTTATCCAGATTTAGTGTTTTCTGATACTATTAATCCAGCCGTAGACGTACTGTTCCTTTGCCTTGGACATGGTAATTCTCGTAAGTTCCTTACGAAACACAAATTCTCTTCTTCAACAAAGGTGATTGATCTGGGTAATGATTTTCGTCTAAAGGCAGATGCAGAATTGCAAGAACGAGCATTTGTATATGGTCTCGTAGAGTTGCATAAGGAAAAGATAAAAACTGCCGCAAATATTGCCAATCCAGGTTGTTTTGCTACAGCTATTCAGTTGGCTATGCTTCCTCTCGTGCAGGAAGGCCTTATTCAGGATGAAGTTCATGTACACGCTATTACAGGCTCTACAGGAGCAGGACAAAGCTTAAAAGCTACTTCTCATTTCAGTTGGCGTAATAATAATCTGTCGATATATAAGGCTTTTTCTCATCAACACCTGGGCGAAATTGATGAAAATGGTGGCGCAGGAAAAAGACCAATAAAGATTAATTTTTTACCTGTGAGGGGTGACTTCCCCCGAGGCATTTTTGCTTCTCTTTATGCCAATTGCGAATTGGAAGAACAAGCCTTAAAAGCCTTATATCAGGATTATTACGCTACTACACCTTTCACCCATTTGGTCGCAAAGACAGTCAACCTCAAGCAGGTAATTAATACGAACAATTGCCTGCTGCAGGTACAAAAGATAGATGGGAAAGTGCTAGTCACAAGCGTAATAGATAATCTTTTGAAAGGTGCTGCTGGCCAGGCTATCCATAATATGAATCTTCTTTTTGGGCTAGAAGAAACAACCGGATTGCATTTCAAAGCCAATTATTTCTAGCATACTCATAGAGACTACAAATTTTCCTTTGGTCAAGAAAAACTTGTGAAATGTCCCCCTTTGGAGGGGGATTGAGGGGGAGGAAAATACATCTATGGCAACATAAATAAAGATACTAATGAAACAGTTTACCTCCGTTAAAGACGTACCTGATGTAAAGGCTTTGCTAAAACTGACTCAGGAGGTCAAAGCAGCACCTTATGAACATCAGGCAACAGGAAAAAATAAAACGCTTGGATTGTTGTTTTTTAATCCCAGCTTACGTACCCGTTTAAGCACTCAAAGAGCCGCCATGAATTTAGGGATGAATGTAATGGTCATGAATCTAAATAGCGATGGTTGGGCAATCGAGATGGATGATGGTACAATCATGGATCAGGGCAGCCAGGAACATATTCGAGAGGCTGCAGCGGTGATTTCCCAGTATTGTGAAATCATTGGCATACGAACTTTTCCTTCATTAACAAATCGCGAAAAGGACTACAAAGAGGAGGTCCTGAAGAAGTTTATCAGGCATGCGCAGGTGCCTGTAGTGTCATTGGAAAGTGCTACCCTGCATCCTCTTCAGTCTTTGGCAGACCTATTGACTATAGAAGAGCAAAAAAAGGTAGAGCGCCCAAAACTCGTATTGAGCTGGGCGCCTCATCCTAAGGCATTACCTCAGGCTGTAGCCAATTCATTTGTAGAGTGGATGAAAGCAGCAGAGGCGGATTTGGTGATCAGTAATCCTCCAGGGTTTGACTTAGCACCAGAATTGACGAAAGGGGTGCCAATTATTCATGATCAGAAAAAAGCTTTTACAGGAGCTGATTTTATCTACACAAAAAACTGGTCTTCTTTTAGCAACTATGGAAAAGTAGACACAGGCCTTTCTTCCTGGATGATTGATGCAGAGAAAATGTCGTGGACGAATCAAGGGAAGTTTATGCACTGCCTGCCAGTACGCCGTAATGTAGTAGTGGCTGATGAAGTAATTGATAGTGCTGCATCTTTGGTTCTAGAGCAGGCTAATAATCGTACTTATGCTGCTCAGGCAGTATTATTAAAAATGTTGCAAAATGAGAGATGATATGATTAAGGTAGTAAAAATTGGAGGGCACATCATTGACAATAGCGATGCATTGGAGGAATTCCTGAAAGCGTTTGCACTATTGGAAGGCCCTAAAGTACTTATCCATGGAGGTGGTAAACTCGCTACCCGTATGAGTTCAAAATTGGGAGTTGATGCAAAAATGAATGCTGGCCGAAGGATCACTACAGATGAAGATTTAGAGATTGTGACTATGGTATATGCAGGCTTAGTGAATAAACAAATAGTAGCTAAACTGCAAAGCCTGCACTGTAATGCTATGGGCTTTTCTGGTGCAGATGCTGATTTGATCCTTTCGGAAAAAAGGCCTGTTCAGGCAATTGATTATGGATGGGTAGGCGATGTGAAAACCACTAATGATAATGTATTATCCTTTTGCTTTAGTAATGGCCTGACCCCTGTGTGTTGTGCAATCACCCATGATGGTAATGGTCAATTACTCAACACTAATGCCGATACTATCGCTGGTGAATTGGCTATAGCGGCATCAAGGGTAGGGGAGACCGAATTGGTTTATTGCTTTGAAAAAAAAGGAGTGCTTGCTGATGTGGATGATGACAATTCTGTTATCACTGCCATTAACCACACAGATTTCCAGTTACTCAAAGCAAGTGGTGCAATTCACACAGGCATGCTACCTAAACTGGATAATTGCTTTAATGCACTAAAGAAAGGCGTAAATAAAGTAATTATAGGAAATGCTGCAGTAATCAATAAGCCAAATGCTCTTTTTACCACCATCAGCCTTACATAATGGAGTATCAAGAATTATATAATAGTGCGATTGCTTTATTGCGTAGTCTTATCCAGGTCTCTTCCTTTTCTGGAGAAGAAGAAGGCACTGCAAATCTGATTAGCAATTGGTTGAAAAACTGTGGTGTCACTTTCCATCGTCAGGCTAATAATGTATGGGCTACTAATGATCATTTTGATCCTTCCAAGCCTACCATATTGCTTAATTCACATCATGATACGGTTCGCCCCAATAAAGCTTATACCAATGATCCTTTTCAGGCATTTATCGATGGTGATAAGCTATATGGTTTAGGTAGTAATGATGCTGGTGGTTGCCTGGTAAGCCTTTTGGCTACCTTCGTTTATTTTTACCGAAAAGAAAACCTGAAATACAATCTATTAATAGCAGCTACTGCTGAAGAAGAGAACTCAGGCCCTAATGGGATTAGTAGTTTGCTGCCTAATCTCCCTTCTGTCGATTTTGCCCTTGTTGGCGAACCAACAGAAATGCAATTGGCTGTAGCTGAAAAAGGCTTATTAGTAATTGACGGATACGCTTCTGGTAAAGCGGGGCATGCTGCACATCATAATACCGAAAATGCAATCTACAATGCTTTAGAGGATATCAATTGGATTAGAAATTATCAATTTTCAAAAATATCAGATGTACTTGGGCCTGTACGAATGAGCGTTACGCAGATTAAGGCCGGACAGCAACATAATCAGGTGCCTGCTAGCTGCCATTTTGTAATAGATGTGCGTGTTAATGAACACTACCATAATGAGGAGATATATCAATACCTCAATGCTCATACTCATTCTGAACTGAAAGCACGTTCCTTCCGCCTAAGTTCCTCTTCCATACCTGAAGATCATCCAATTGTGGAAGCAGGGATAGCAATGGGGTATCAAACATATGGTTCTCCTACTTTATCGGATCAGGCACTATTGTCTTGCCCATCATTAAAAATGGGGCCGGGAGTATCTGCTCGTTCTCATAGTGCTAATGAGTTTGTACTACTGAGCGAAATAGAGGAGGGGATTAAGGGATATATAGAATTATTGAAGAAAATAATTGTGTGATTCGCGTTCAAATTTTTATACACATGAAACTCTGGGATAAAGGATATACCATCGACAATATCGTAGAACAATACACCGTAGGCAAAGACCGTGAACTAGACCTTCACCTTGCCAAATACGATGTACAAGGCAACGAAGCCCACGCCCATATGCTTCACAAGATTGGCATTCTGAATAAGCAGGAATTGGAGGATACCTTAAAAGGCTTATCTGAGATCAAAGCGGAAATAGAACAAGGGCAATTTGTTATAGAAGAAGCTTTTGAAGATGTACATTCTAAGATAGAATATGAGTTGGTACAACGCATAGGTGAGACAGGTAAAAAAATCCATACTGCTCGTTCCCGTAATGATCAGGTATTGGTAGACCTGCATCTTTTTGTAAAAGCTGAAATTGATATTATTAAGGAAGGAATTCAAACGTTATTTGGTACCTTATTACAATTGAGCGAGCAACATAAAGATAAATTATTACCAGGCTATACTCATATGCAAGTTGCGATGCCTTCTTCTTTTGGCTTGTGGTTTGCTGCCTACGCGGAATGTTTAATAGATGATGTTATTTTGTTAAAAGCTGCATATAAGGTAAGTGATCAAAACCCACTAGGTTCGGCCGCAGGTTATGGTTCTTCCTTTCCTATAGACCGTAGCCTGACCACTCAATTATTGGGTTTTGAAACAATGAAATACAATGTAGTAGCTGCTCAAATGAGCCGAGGCAAATTGGAAAAAACAGTAGCTTTTGCCCTGGCATCTCTTGCTGGTACCCTCTCTAAAATGGCAATGGATATTTGCCTGTATATGAGCCAAAATTTCAACTTTCTCGCTTTTCCTAAGGAATTAACAACGGGCTCCAGCATTATGCCTCACAAACAAAATCCTGATGTATTTGAGGTCATGCGGGCTCGTTGTAATCATATCCAAAATCTTCCTGCTAATATTACACTGCTGACCAATAATTTGACCAGTGGTTATCATCGCGATTTCCAACTGCTCAAAGAACAACTAATAGCTGCCGTCACTTCTACTAAAGAGAACCTGGAAGTCTGCAATTTTATGTTACAACACATCATCATAAAAGACGAACTGGTAGAAGATGAAATGTATGATTATCTCTTCAGCGTAGAAGAGGTCAATAAGCTGGTTATGAATGGAATGCCCTTCCGAGATGCTTACCAAAAACTAGGACAATATATCCTCAAAGGCAAATTTAAACCAAAGCGTAGGGTACAACATACCCATGAAGGTAGCATTGGAAATTTATGCCTAAAAGAGATTAAAGAAAAAATGGCTAGTGCCTGGTGATGTACCTCACAACTCCGTTGGGGGATAGCCATCGGCCATTTTTCTCACAAACCTCGACTACACCCATACACCAGCTTCCAGCTGGCGTGTGGGTTCTATTGGAAATCTGTGTCCATCCGTGAGATCTGCGGGAGCATCATATTCAAAACACCCTTCTATTTTGTAACGATGTTATTATCGAAATAAGTAAAGGGCGAAAAGATATAAATCATACCTACGAAGAAATCTAGATAAGCATATCGCATCGCGGTGACGTACCCCACAACTCCGTTGGGGGGATAGCCATCGACCGTTTTCACAAGCCTCAACAAACACATCCCCATACACCAGCTTTCAGCTGGCATGTGGGTTCTAAGCAAAAATGTTTTATTGAAAGGAGAAAAGAGTGAAAAGATACAAGCTGGCTTATAGGAAGCTCTAGATAAGCATATTGCATCGCGGAAACATTCCGCGACGAACTTAAACAAAAAAAGCGCATCAGATTGTCACCTGATACGCTTTTACTTAGTAGCGGGGGCTGGACTTGAACCAACGACCTTCGGGTTATGAGCCCGACGAGCTACCAACTGCTCCACCCCGCGATGTTAATACGAACAATTGATTTTCATTTAAATCAATAACCCCGTCCGTAAATGGGATTGCAAATATATGCGGAATATATTTAGAAAGCAAGCCAGCTTAACAATTATTTTACATAAAAAAAGTAATCGACTGATGTACAGTAGGTTCCAAATTTAAAAAAATGAAATTTTGTCAAATTGTAAGCGAAAATAGAATAAAATAGCTTTTGAGGAATTTCCTACATTTATGGAAAATACCCAGTTATAAATGAAGAACAGATACTATCTACTAGTTTTAATGAGCTTTTTGTGCTACTCAATGGTAGGCGCTCAACCTCCCTGTCCGGATGGACAATTATCCTTAATTGTTGAAATTCTTACAGATCAATACCCTGCTGAAACAGCCTGGTCAGTAACGGATGCGGCAGGAAATGTGATTGAAGAAGTTGGTTTTAACACCTATGCCCAGCATACCTTATACCAAACCCAGGTATGTGTGCCGGATTCCACTTGTCTTAATTTTACTTTGCAAGACTCCTATGGAGATGGCATTTACCTGCCTGGATATTATAATTTGATTTTGGAAGGAGATACAATAGCTTCAGGAGGAAACAATTTCAATTTTTCCACTACGACTTACTTTAATTGTGAGCCAGGGCAAACATGCGAAAGCGCAATAACTGTTGGCGAAGGGCAATACACTGCACCCTATGATGATACATGGTATGTGTTTACACCTGATTCTGTAGGTACTTATCTCATTACGACTTGCGGACTAAGTGAATGCGATACCAAAATCTGGATTTATGATACCTGTGAGGGGATTACGATAGCTGAAGATAACCAAAGTACTATTTTCTTCAATGATGACGAGAGCGATTGTGCTCCTCAGGCTGTTGTAGAGTCCTTTTTTGATGTAGGCGTACCTTACTATATAAGAATAGGAGATAATTTAGATGCTTGTCCTGATTCTATTGATTGGGAGATTATATACCTGGGACCAGTAGAAGGTTGTACCGATCCTAACTCCTGTAATTATAATCCATTAGCAACTATAGATGATGGCTCTTGCCTGCCTTTAGGTGATCCTGATTGTCCGGATATGCCAGACCTTACTATTCTTCAGGATATATTAGAATCTTCTATTTACCTGACTTCTATCAATTCAACAGATCCATGCCTCATAGAAGAAGGTTGTTTGCATGGTTATGGACAGCGAGATATCATCCGTTTTACTACCCGAATTGCAAATATTGGCGAGCTGGATTATTACATAGGTGAACCAGATACTGACAATTCCCAATTTACCTGGGATAATTGCCACAATCATTTCCACTATGATGGATATGCTGAGTATGTTTTATTTTCAGAGGAAGGAGAAGAAATACCTATCGGTTTCAAAAATGGATTCTGCGTGATAGATTTGGGATGTACTACAGGTAGTCCTCAATATGGATGTAGCAATATGGGGATCACTGCAGGATGTCATGATACCTATAGCTCTGGCCTGGAATGCCAATGGATTGATGTGACAGATGTGCCTGATGGGCGCTATGTCTTCGTGACCCGTGTAAACTGGGATTTTGCACCCGATAAGTTGGGAAGAGTAGAACGAGATTCTCTTAACAACTGGGCACAGGTCTGCATAATATTGGACCGCACCTCTGGTGAATTACAAATGAGCCTGGATGATGATTGCGATCCCTATGTAGATTGTGCCGGAGAGTTATATGGTGATACTCAAATAGATTGTACTGGCGAATGTGGAGGTATTACTATTCGTGGTGATTTGGATGAAAATGGTGCACAGGAGATGATTGATGCACAAAATTATGTAACCAATATACTTGGTGAAGATATATCAGCTACCCCTTGTAATGATTTGAATGCAGATGAAGAGATTACGGTTTATGATGCCGCCTTATTGGCTAGTTGCGTCAACTTTGGTGTAAGCCATCCGCACGAAGGCTCAGGCGCACACGATCATTGTAATTTCCCGGGAGGTGTACTCAACACAACAGATACCGTTACCTTCAGTATTATAGATGCCAATTTCGATGAAAACTATATTGATATCGGAATCTTTAACCCAACTACCCGAGTTAATGCCTATCAATTCATAATAGACGGAGTGGTGATCACTAGCATAGACAACTTGATACCGGAAGAGGAATATCCAATTGAACCTCTAGGTATGAATGGACAAGTGATTGGTATCTCCTATCAGGATTCTATGATTTTTAAAGCAAGTGAAATGCGCCCCCTTTGTAGAGTACACTTTGCAAGCATGACAGATAATTTGGTTTGTATATCTGAAATCATAGATGTTGTGAATCAAAATCATGAGCAAACAATCAATCAAATAGTAGATGGTTGTGTAGAATATTTACCAAATAGTACAGTTGCAATAGATCATCAATTACAATGCCGCCTATTTCCAAATCCATTTGATCAGTCTACTCGACTCAACTTCAGTAACCCAAATCAGGAAGAATTTAGATTAGAAGTGCTGACAGTAGATGGTAAAGTAGTACAGTCTTACTTCAATATTAGAGAAAATGAAGTAATTATTGATGGAAGCCAGTTAGCATCGGGGATGTACTGGTATCGATTGACTGGCGATGCAGGTTTCGCTACAGGGAAAATGGTGATTAACAGATAATAGACTTTACTAAAAAAACTAATGGGGCTTCTTTTTGTATAATCAGAGAGAAGCCTTTTTTTTGTGGCAAAATAGTAGGATATCATAATGAAAATATATCCTGATACTATAAATTGCCTAATCAATTTAACCAAATTATGAAAGAAGTATATATCGTTTCAGCCGTTCGTACTCCTCTTGGAAGCTTTGGTGGAGCTTTATCAAGCTTATCAGCCACTCAATTGGGAAGTACAGCTATAAAAGGAGCGTTGGAAAAAGCAGGAGTAGATGCTAGTGAGGTAGAAGAAGTTTTTATGGGAAATGTTTGTTCTGCTAATTTGGGACAAGCACCAGCTAGACAAGCTGCTTTAGGAGCTGGTATTGGTCAAAACGTCCCTTGTACTACCGTCAATAAAGTTTGTTCATCAGGAATGAAATCTATCATGTTTGGTGCACAGAGCATTATGCTGGGACAAAGTGATGTTATTGTTGCAGGTGGAATGGAGAGCATGTCTAATATTCCTTACTATATCCCTAAGGCTCGCTGGGGGCACAAATACGGTAATGGAGAATTGGTGGATGGCCTTGCTAAAGATGGCCTGACAGATGCTTATGGACAAATGGCGATGGGAGTATGTGCCGATAGTACTGCTACTAAGTATGAAATAAGCCGTGAAGAACAGGATGCTTATGCTATCCGATCTTACAAACTAGCTGCTAAAGCTACTGAGCAAGGTTGGTTTAAAGAAGAAATAGTACCCGTGAGTGTACCTCAGCGTAAAGGTGATCCAATTGTAGTAACAGAAGATGAAGAGTATAAGCGAGTAAAGTTTGAAAAAATACCTGCACTACGCCCGGCCTTTACAAAGGAAGGTACCGTAACAGCAGCTAATGCTTCTACTATTAATGATGGTGCTTCTGCATTGGTTTTGGTAAGCAAAGAAAAAATGGAAACGCTTGGCCTTAAGCCTATTGCAAAAATCGTTTCTTTTGCGGATGCAGCTCACGAACCAGAATGGTTTACTACTGCTCCAACTCTTGCTGCGCCTAAGGCATTGGAAAGAGCAGGCTTGAAGATGGAAGATATTGACTATTTAGAAGTAAATGAAGCTTTTGCCGTTGTACCAATGGCTTTCATCAAGGAATTAAATGTACCAGAAGAAAAAGTAAATGTGCATGGAGGTGCCGTTTCTATCGGGCATCCTCTGGGAGCTAGTGGTGCAAGAATCGTTACTACACTGAATAATGTTTTGCATCAGCGCGAAGGCCGTTATGGAATGGCTACTTTATGTAATGGTGGAGGAGGTGCTTCTGCTATTATCATTGAGCGAGTTTAGAAACGGCATTTTATACAACTTTGTTGGGGCTTGACTGTTAGTAGCCAAAATTCCCAAATTAAGCTGTAGTTTTGTAGATAAGAATTGATCAAAAAATAGCTTTATTGTCCACCCAGCAGATCTGCAGGGAAGATGATAAGGTTATTTTTTGATTAGTACTAAAAGATAGGCAGTGATTGTGTTCATTGCCTAGCAACTTCTTCTTCCTTAACCAAATTTGAAGGTAGCAGCAATGAACAAATCAGTTTCTTTTGATCGATTTTCTAATCGACATATTGGAATTTCCAGTTCCGATTTACAAGACATGTTGAATGTAATTGGTGTATCGTCCCTTGATCAATTAATAGATGAGACGGTACCTCAGGATATTCGCATGGATCAACCACTTAATCTGCCGGAAGCACAAACCGAATTTGATTACCTACAATCTCTAAAAACAATTGCAGCCAAGAATAAGGTATTTCGTTCTTTCATTGGGATGGGGTATTATAATACAATTACCCCTTCAGTGATTTTGCGCAATATCTTTGAAAATCCAGGTTGGTATACGCAGTATACACCTTATCAGGCAGAAATTTCTCAAGGGCGTTTGGAGGCTTTGTTGAATTTCCAGACAATGGTAAGCGATTTAACAGGCTTGTCAATTGCCAATGCATCTCTTTTGGATGAAGGTACAGCTGCTGCTGAAGCAATGGGCATGTTTTATGGCCTTAAAAATAAGCGCAATAAAGGAGAGGCAATCAATGAATTTTTAGTTTCTGACAAGGTGTTGCCTCAAACAATAGATGTGTTAATGACTCGTGCCAAACCACTAGGTATAGAGGTTGTTGTGGGCGACTGGCGTTCGTTTAAATTTACTGAAAAAACCTTTGGTGTATTATTGCAATATCCCGACGCAGAAGGTAGCGTAGATGATTATCGTGCATTAGCAGAACAAGCAAATTCATCGAAGATATATCTTACTGTAGCAGCAGATATATTGAGCCTGGCTCTTCTAACTCCTCCAGGAGAATGGGGCGCAGATGCTGTAGTAGGGAATACTCAGCGATTGGGAGTGCCAATGGGATATGGTGGGCCACATGCAGCCTACTTTGCTACTAAAGAAGACTTTAAGCGCCAGATACCGGGACGTATCATTGGGGTGTCTGTAGATCGCTATGGTAACAAGGCTTACCGTATGGCACTGCAAACACGTGAGCAACATATTCGCAGAGAAAAAGCAACTTCTAATATTTGTACGGCTCAAGCACTACTGGCAGTGATGGCAGGAATGTACACCGTATATCATGGTCCTCAAGGAGTAAAAGATATTGCTGAGCGTATCCATACCTATGCTCAAATGCTGGATAAAGCATTACAAAGTTTGGGATATGGTCAGCAAAATAGCCATTATTTTGACACCCTTTGTTTCCCTGTAGATGGTAAGACAAGAGATGCTATTCGCATGGCAGCAGAGCGCCAGGAAGTCAATTTCTACTATACTGACGGGAGTGTTCAGATCAGCCTGGATGAGGCTACCACAACAGATGAATTAAAGCAAATCATCAGCATATTTGCAGAGGTAAAAGGAGTTGCTGCTGCAGACTTGCCATCTATTCCTGCTGGACTGAATATACCTGAAGGATTGAAACGCTCATCAGCATATCTGGAACATGAGGTGTTTAATCAGTTTCATACAGAGACCAAGATGATGCGCTATATGAAGTCTTTAGAAAATAAAGACCTCTCGCTAGTCCATTCAATGATTCCACTGGGCAGTTGTACAATGAAATTGAACGCCGCTACAGAATTAAGGCCTGTGAGTTGGCCTGAATTTTCCAGTATACACCCTTTTGTACCTGTAGATCAGGCACAGGGATATGCTCAGATTTTTCAGGAACTGGAAGCATGGCTGAGTGAAATTACCGGCTTTGCTGCATGTTCTTTACAACCTAATTCTGGTGCTCAGGGAGAGTATGCAGGTTTAATGGTTATCAGAGCATACCATGAGTCCAATGGAGATCACCATCGTAATGTTGCTTTAATTCCGGATTCAGCACACGGGACTAATCCTGCAAGTGCGGTAATGGCAGGAATGAAGGTAGTTGTCGTAAAATGTGATGATCAGGGCGATATTGATTGGGAAGACCTTAAAGCCAAGACGGAAAAATATAGCGATCAGTTAGCTGCTCTTATGGTCACTTATCCATCTACCCATGGTGTATTTGAGACCGGCATCAAGGAAATCTGTGAACTGATCCACCAGCATGGAGGAAAAGTATATATGGATGGTGCTAATATGAATGCTCAGGTAGGCCTCACTAGCCCTGGCATTATTAATGCTGACGTATGCCACCTGAACTTGCATAAAACCTTCGCTATTCCTCATGGAGGTGGAGGCCCTGGTGTAGGCCCTATTTGTGTGAATGAAAGTTTAAAGCCTTTCTTGCCTAAGCATGCTCTTATAGAAACTGGAGGTGAAAATGGTATTACTGCTGTTTCAGCAGCACCATGGGGAAGTGCCAGCATCCTACTCATATCTTATGCATACATCAAGATGCTGGGAGTAAAAGGAGTAAAAGATGCTTCTCGTTATGCCATCTTAAACGCTAATTATATTAGAGCGAGACTGGAGGGTTCTTATGATGTACTCTTTGGTGGGAAACACGGTCATTCTGCTCATGAATTAATCGTGGATTTGCGTCCGTTTAAATCGGTAGCTAGTGCAGAAGATGTAGCGAAGCGTTTGGTTGATTACGGTTTCCATGCGCCAACCTTATCGTGGCCAGTTCCTGGTACAGTAATGATCGAACCAACAGAGAGCGAAAGTAAAGATGAATTAGACCGTTTCTGTGATGCTATGCTGGCTATCCGTAGAGAAATAGATGAAATAGCAGCTGGCGAGGCAGATGTGAACAATAACGTCTTATCAAATGCTCCGCATCCTTTAAATCTAGGAACAAGTGATGATTGGTCATTCCCTTACTCGAGGGAAAAGGCCTTATATCCACTTCCTCATTTAAAGCATGGGCATAAATTCTGGGTTTCTGTAGGCCGTGTAGATAATGCTTATGGAGATCGCCATTTGGTGTGCACTTGCCCACCAATGGAGGCTTATGAAATGGAAGAATAAACATATAATATGATGGTTTAACAGAACACTAGAATCCATCTGGTCGATGTAAAGGATGGTCCACGAATATCACAAAACACACGAATTATATATTTGCAGGCTCTGTGAAATTTGAGGACAAAATCAAAAGATGGCATAAGCCTATTCTCTACCATCTTTCTATCTCATACAGAGGAGATTCATGTTGTTAAACTTTTAACATAAGTGGTACTGGTATAAAACGGTATCACTTATGTTTTAATACTTAAGATATTATGATCGTAGTAACCGGAGCGGCTGGCTTTATTGGTAGTTGTATGGTAGCCAAACTGTTGCAGGAAGGAAAGCAACAAATAGTAGTAGTAGATGACTTCAGCAGAGCTGATAAGAACAAAAATCTTGAAGGAAAAGCTATTGAAAAGCGAATTCATCGGGATGAGTTTATTAATTGGTTTAATGATCACTCTGCTCAGGTAGAAGCGGTGTTCCACATGGGAGCACGCACCGATACAACGGAAAAAGACTGGGCTATTTTTCAGGTATTAAACCTGGATTATACCAAAGCCTTGTGGAATATATGTGCTACACATCAAATTCCCTTTATCTATGCCTCAAGTGCAGCTACCTATGGCCTGGGAGAGCAGGGATATAATGATGATCATGATGTTTTAGAACAGCTAGCCCCGTTAAACCCTTACGGGAAATCGAAAAACGATTTTGACATTTGGGCTTTACAGCAATCACAGCAGCCACCACATTGGTATGGACTAAAGTTTTTTAATGTATATGGCCCTAATGAATATCATAAAGGAAGGATGGCTTCTGTAATTTTCCATACTGTACGTCAAATCAAGTCTACGGGGGGAATGAAGCTTTTCCGCTCTCATCGGGAAGATTATGAAAATGGCCAGCAAAGCCGGGATTTCGTATACGTGAAGGATGTAATAGATATCTTGTACTGGTTGTATAGTGACAGCCCCGAAAATGGCCTTTATAACTTAGGAACAGGGAAAGCTCGCTCTTTCTGGGACCTGGCTAGTAATACCTTCAAGGCAATGAACCTGGAGCCAAATATTAGCTTTATTGATACACCTGAAGATATCAGAGATACTTATCAATATTTCACAGAAGCCAATATGAATAAGCTGCGAAATGCAGGCTATACTGCAGCTTTCTATTCACTGGAAGATGGAATAGAAGATTATGTGACAAATTACTTATTGGAAGAAGCGATTTTTTAGAAAATTTAAAAGGTAACGCCTGCTTGTTGACAACAGTAGTAAGATCAATTCTTGTCTGATGGATGCTGATTTGTTGCCATTCAGCAATTGTATCAGTTGGCTGAAGTACTATCTGAACCTACCTTGTTGAGCCCGGAATAATAGATTAAATACCAGCCATCATCCATTTTAGCAAAGCGGCGGGTAATGGCTAATCCCCACTTTTTATGGGTGAGTTTTTCAATAATCATACTTTCTCCAAAGGGTAAAAAATCTTGTTCAAATTGACTATTCGATGGGTCGAGAGCCTCCTGTATTTTCCAATTATCACGAGTCCATCTAAAGGTGCCACTGGCAAGCGTAGCAGAATCTGCTCGTTCTGGTAATCCCTGCAATGGAAAGGTGATATGCTGTATTTGAAAAGTGCTGTCTTCGTGAAACTGCTTATAGAAAGAAGCAAAACTATTAAGCTCCTCTTCAGTTGGTTTAGTAGTCTTATTATTAGATATATTCTTACAGGAAGCAACTAATAACATTAAACAAATAGGGAACAACCAAATTCTCATGTTGACAATCATTTTTTATACAACTTCATAATACAAAACAGCGCTAAAGTAACAGCTGATTACTATCAATATTTTACTTAGCCCACATCATCTTCGATTAGTCTTAGACGATGCAGCTTAGTACTGCTCTAGCCATTGCTTCTTCTCCTGCTTTTTCAGCTATCACTACTTTGTGGATGCCTTTACCTTGCAAAGCCTTTCCAGTAGTATGTCCAATAGCAATTACCTGTTGCTGCTCAAGAGGAGGATACTTTGTATAATAAGCATCTGTATTGAGTGGACTGGTGAAAGCCAATACATCGCAATACGGGATATCAAAATCCTTGAGTATTTCATTACTATATACAGCTCGACTAATGCTTTGTATTTCCGATCCTAATATTTTCTGTACACTTTGCCGAGAATGTAGGGCCTGAATGAAAAGAACGTTTGTTCCTTTGGCTTCATTAAGAAATTGAGTAGCTACAGATGTTGGATTTCCATTGCCAATAAAATGAGGATTAACACCGTAAACAGAAAGGGCTCTTGCTGCAGCTGCACCTAGGCAGGCAATTTTTTTACCTCTGAGTTGTGTCGTGTCGATTTGCTGAAAAAGAAACTGGACGCCTTTTTGACTATAGAAAAAAATCCAGTCGGATGCAGGAAAATCTTTGATGGGAATAACATTAAAATGGATAAGTGATTGGCCAATCACCTGATGCCCTGCTCTTTCTAGTATCTTCTTGAAAGAGCTTGATTTTGTCTGTACCCGACTGATAAATATCCTCATTTCTTCAGTTCCGCTACTACTCTTTCTGCCAATTGTGAGTTAGTACTTTGAGAAAGGTGCACATGTTTAACCGGACTGTCCCAGTTTTCGGCTTTAGCAGCCCAAACATGGAAGTTGCCGGAAGCATCTTTTTCACAATAAACACCTAGTGGCATCTGGCATCCTCCATCCAGAAGATTAAGAACTTTCCGTTCAATATTGGTTACTTCAGCAGTTGCCTTGTTGTGAAGGTGCTTGAATATAGTACGAGTTGCCTTATCTTCTGTGCGTACCTGCCAGGCTAATACACCTTGTGCGGGCGCAGGAATAAACTCTTTTGGATTAAATCGGATGACCGTAAAATCTTCCAGGTTTATATCCAGGCGCGTGAGTCCAGCTGCGGCTAATAAAATAGCATCAAATTGGCCCTCCTGTAATTTGCGTAAGCGAGTAGGTACATTACCACGTATATCTTTGATACTAATATCCGGACGGAAATGTAGCATTTGAGCTTTTCTTCGTGCAGAAGATGTACCTATAATTGCATTTTCTTTAAACTTCAGCAATTGACTTTCATCTACTTCTTCTTTCCGTATCACCAGCCAGTCGGCAGGATTTTCACGATAGGAGATAGCCGTAATAGAAAGCCCTTCCGGTGCAGTTGTTGGCAAATCTTTCATAGAATGTACTGCTACATCTATTTCCTGGCGCAGCAAAGCTTCTTCAATTTCTTTAGTGAAAAAACCTTTACCTTCCATTTTGTCAAAACTGAGGTGCTGAATCTGATCACCTTGCGTTTTTATAATGACCAACTCTGATTCAAATCCAACTGCTTTGAGCTGTTGCTGAGTGTAATGGGCCTGCCATAGGGCTAGTTTGCTGCCGCGTGTTCCAATTCTTATCACTTTTTCCAATCTTCAGATTTTTAGGCAAAGATAGACTACTTAAAGAGAATCAAAAAAAAGATTCTCCCTGATGTATACCAACTTTTTTCTACCTTTGCGGCATGCAATTGTCAGCCAGAGAATTAGCCGCTTTTTTACAGGGGACCGTAGAGGGAGATCCCAACGTAAAAGTAAGCCGGCCTAGTAAAATAGAAGAAGGAGGAGAGGGAACTATCTCCTTTTTGGGGAACATGAAATATGAAGCGTATGCCTATACTACCACTGCTTCCGTATTATTGGTAAGTAATGATTTTCAACCTGCTAAGCCAGTCAATCCTACATTAATCAGAGTACCTGATGTCTATGCTGCAGTAGCACAGCTACTAGAACAGTTTGGACAACAAGCTCCAACTACAGCTACTATTTCAGAAGCTGCATCTATTCATCCTGATGCTAATATTGGTGAAGGGGTAAGTGTTGCTGCGATGGCAGTGATTGAAGAAGGCGCCCAGATAGGAAATGGGAGTATTATCATGGGGCAAGTATATGTAGGGAAGGATGTGAAACTTGGTGAAAATGTAAAATTACATCCTGGGGTTAGGATACTAGCAGGATGTGAAGTGGGAGATAACTGTATTATTCATGCTAATACAGTGATTGGGAGTGATGGTTTTGGATTTGCTCCACAGGAAGATGGTTCTTACAAGAAAGTGACCCATGTGGGAAATGTTGTAATTGAACAGAATGTAGAAATTGGTGCCTGTACTACTATTGACAGAGCGACTATGGGATCTACCATTATTAGAGAAGGAGTCAAATTAGACAATTTGGTGCAGATAGGACACAATGTAGAAGTAGGTGCTCATACTGTTATTGCTGCTCAGGCAGGAGTAGCAGGTAGTACTAAAATAGGAAAGCACTGTCGAATTGGAGGGCAAGTTGGATTTGTTGGGCATGTGCAAATAGCCGATGGCACACAAATACAGGCACAATCTGGTGTCGCAGGGTCAGTAGATGAACCTAATCAGGCACTGTTTGGTTCTCCAGCTATTGGTTATAGAGATTATATCCGTTCTTATGCCGTTTTTAAGCAGTTACCTGAGCTGTATAAAAAACTTCGTCGGCTGGAAAAGAAACTCGAGGACCAATAATTCTCTTATCTTTACACAAAAATTATCCGGGTATTATATTTATGAAACAACAAACTATTAAACAAGCAGTTACTGTAAAAGGTGTGGGCTTACACACCGGAAAAGAAGTAACACTTACCTTTAAGCCTGCACCGGAAGGCCATGGATACATCTTTCAAAGAATAGACCTTGATGGTGCTCCAGAAATCAGTGCGGATGTAAAAAGAGTAGTTTCTACTCAGAGAGGTACGACACTAAAACAAGGTGAAGCTATCATACATACTGTAGAACATGCACTTTCTGCTTTATCGGGACTGGGAATTGATAATGTACTAATAGAAGTAGATGGCCCAGAGGTTCCAATTCTTGATGGTAGTGCAGCTCCTTTTGTGAAGGCTTTGATAGATGCAGGAATTGCTGAGCAGGAACAAGAACGAGAATATTTTGTGGTAGAAGAACCTATCGTTTATAAGGATGAAAAGACAGGAGCGGAACTGGTGGCTTTGCCTAAAGATCAGTTTGAAGCAGTCGCGTTAATTGACTTCAATTCGGATGTAGTTGGTCAGCAGTATGCTCATTTTAATGGTACAACAGACTATAGTACTGAAATTGCTCCTTGTCGTACGTTCGTTTTTCTTCACGAAGTAGAATACCTATTTGAGCAGAACCTCATTAAAGGAGGTGATCTCGACAATGCTATTGTGATTGCAGATCGTGTGATGGAACAGGAAGACCTCGACCGATTGGCAAAGAAACTGGGAAAGCCAAGTGTAAAAGTAGAACAAGAGGGAGTATTGAATACGATCAAGTTGCATTACAAGAATGAACCTGCTCGACATAAGCTATTAGACATTATTGGTGATATTTCCCTACTTGGTCATCGTATTAAAGGGAAAATCGTAGCCACTAAACCAGGGCATGCCGCTAATGTCGAGTTTACTAAAGAATTGAAAAAAGCACTACAGGAGAAACGTCGTTTGAAGGGGCGCCCTCATTATGATCCTAATGTGAAACCCCTCTTTGATGTGACGGAGATTGCTCAGTGGTTACCGCATAGATACCCTTTCCTGCTTATAGACAAAATCATAGAACTGTCTGATAAGCACGTAGTGGGGGTAAAGAATGTCAGTTTTAATGAATCCTTTTTTCAAGGGCATTTTCCCGATAATCCTGTAATGCCAGGAGTGCTACAAATAGAAGCAATGGCGCAAACGGGAGGTATGTTGGCCTTGTCAACAGTGGAAGATCCAGGTAATTGGGATACTTACTTTCTTAAGATTGAAAACGCCAAGTTTAAACATAAAGTAGTTCCTGGTGATACCGTAATTTTTAAAATGGAGCTTATAGCACCCATTCGAAGAGGTATTTGCCAAATGCAAGCTACTGCTTACGTTGGTGATAAGATTGTATCTGAAGCCGAATTGATTGCTCAAATCGTTAAGCGCTCATAAGATGAATCATTATAATAGCAACTTAAACAGTTTTATTCATCCGGAAGCCATAATTGGTAAAGACGTGCATATTAGCCCGTTTTGCTATATCGATAAGGATACGGTGATTGGTGATGGTACCTGGCTAGGGCCTAATGTGACCATTTTCGAAGGTGGCCGTGTGGGTAAAAACTGCAAAATTTTTCCTGGTGCTGTGATATCAGGAATTCCTCAAGACCTTAAATTTAAGGGAGAACCTACAACTGCTGAAATTGGTGATAATACAACCATTAGAGAGTATGTGACGGTCAATCGAGGTACATCGTACGCCAATAAAACAAAAGTAGGTAGTAATTGCCTCCTGATGGCTTATGTGCATGTAGCACATGACTGCATCATTGGTGATCAGGTTATTCTTGCGAATAACGTGAATCTGGCAGGGCATGTAGAAATTGAGGATTGGGCTATACTGGAGGGTCTTGTAGCAGTTCAGCAGTTTATCAAAATCGGTAAACACAGCTTCATTGCTGGAGGATCACTAGTACGCAAACATGTGCCGCCATTTGTGAAAGCAGCCAGAGAGCCTCTGTCTTATGCTGGAGTAAATAGCATTGGCCTACGCCGTCGAAGCTTTACCCCACAACAAATACAGGCTATTCAGGAAACCTATCGAATTCTGTTTGTAAAAGGATATAGTATTTCTCATGCCCTGGATGTCATTGAGGATTCTCTGGAAATGACAGAAGAGCGCCAGCATATACTTTCTTTTATCAGAGATGCAGATCCTGGCATTATGCGTGGCTTCCAACAGATCAACGGAAATCGTATTGATGAAGATTGAACTGCAAAAAGTTGGTAAACGCTATAAGTCAGAATGGATAATCAAAAAGGTGGACCTTGTATTTGAGCAGGGCCACCAATACGCAATTACTGGTCCTAATGGATCGGGAAAATCTACGCTGTTAAAAATTCTATCCGGTCATCTCACTCCATCCAAAGGGAAAATCTTTTTTGAGCAAGAAGGAAAATCTGTAGTAGTTGATCAAGTGTATCAACACCTGTCTTATGCAGCTCCTTATATAGAAATGATTGAGGAATTAACCCTTTGGGAAGCTTTACAATTTCACATTCGCTTTAAGTCATTCCAACAAGGCCTGACTGCTGATAAACTGTATCAGCGACTTAATTTCCGTAAGGCAAAAAATAAACCAATTCGGGCTTTCTCATCAGGAATGAAACAGCGTCTTAAACTACTACTGGCTATCTGTTCTGATAGCTCTTTATTATTATTGGATGAACCTACGACCAATCTGGATACGGAAGGAGTAGAATGGTATCGTGGATTGATCGATGAGTTTACCCAAGATCGCCTCCTTATCATTGCATCGAATGTAGATGTAGATTTTGATTTTTGTGATACGAAGGTAGATATATTGGCCTATAAATAAGTAAGCTTACCTACACTCCGCTTCCATGTTTGATGGGAGCAATTCTTTCAAAAGTATTTGTGATTACTACTTGCAGTAACGATTTCGGATGAAGTCGCCTATTGGATTATTGGCGACTTCATCCGAATCTGTCTATTATCCCTAGGTAAGGCCGGAATCTTCCTCACTATACAAAATATTAATCTTTAATGCTTTCAAAGCCTTGCTCAATCCCTTTTTCAATTGGCTTGACTCCTTTTTCCATCCAAATCGGTTTAGGAGCGTCTAACAGATAATAGTCAAAAAACTGCTGCATGCGCTGCTGAAAATCTCTTCGATTTTGCACCTCCTTTACCCCATGTGGGTCGCCATTATAGTTGAGAAGCCATGTAGGTTTGCCAAGGCGTCTTAGAGCAACAAAAAACTCGATGCCCTGATACCAGGGTACGGCACCATCTTCATCATTATGTAAAATGAGTACAGGGGTTTCGATTTTATCAGCAAAAAATAAGGGAGAATTCTCTACATATCGCCATGGTTTTTCCCAAAGGTTACCACCAATTCGGCTTTGTGTGTGCTCGTACTGAAACATACGGCTAAGCCCAGATCCCCATCTGATACCTCCATAAGCGGAGGTCATATTTACAACAGGAGCACCGCTTTCTGCACATTTGAAAATATTGGTTTGAGTGATCAGATATGCTACCTGATAACCACCCCAGCTATGACCTTGTACACCAATATTATCCTTATCGATAAATCCTTCATCAATAAGGCTTGTTAAACCAGAAGTGATAGCATCCAGGGCACTTTCACCCGGATAGCCTACTCGATAATGAATGTCTGGAATAAAAATAACATACCCACGGCTCGCATAATAAGGGAAATTGATAATGGAACGTGGATAGCGTGGAGTCCAATGACTGTGTAATTCATCAGCATAACGCTCATAAAAATAAGTGATAGCGGGATATTTTTTATTAGCATCAAAGCCTTCTGGTTTGATAATAATCCCTTCCATGGGCTGCCCATCAGCACCTGTCCAGATGTAAGGCTCTGCTGTTCCCCAGCGGTATTCAGTTTGCTGAGGATTGGCATCGCTAATTGAATAAGATTGTTCAAGACGATTTTGACTTAGCAGTAAATCTGGAAAAACTTCAAAACTTTCTCGTGTAAATAAAAAGTGGTTGGCATCTTTTGCCTTTTTTACCCTGCGCGTATAATTGTAAGGGCCTTCCTGAACCTGATCCATTACACCGGTATGGATATTAAACCAGGCATATCCACTATGCTTGTTGTCTTCATCAAAAGTTTGATATAACATAGGTTCTACCTCTTCAATGGATCGAGCTTCCGGATCGAGTTTGACATAGCGATAGCGTTTTTTATCCATCCTTCCACTAGTGAGGTTATTAGGAGCTATATTATTTTGAGGGTCTACCAGCCAGATGTCATAGCGATCGTAAATCATGATGAAATCATCATCTGTTGTCCATCCTGCAATACCATACGGATATGGATGCATAGGGCGGTCATTAATCTCATCATAAAAAGGGACTACCAGGTCAGGAGCCAGGTGATTCAACGTTCGCTTTTCGATAGAATAAGCAAACCAGGCAGAGTCAGGGCTGCTATACCAGTAGACGTATTTCCCTTTTGGAGATAGGTTGACATTGCCACATACCTTTTTTTGAATGAGTGTAGATTGTCCGGTTTCTGTATCAATAAGATATAAGTCTTTACATATAGGAAAACCTTCCCATGATACCAGAGGCAAATAAGGTTCTTCATTACTGCCAATTGCATATCGGGCATTGCCTTCATCTCCTATTTCTACAATGGGAATATTGGGAGCGCCTAATTGTATGCTTGTTTCTTTATTGAAATGGTATACACAATCGTAAGCTCTTTTGCGCTCTTCTTCTAGCCTGGATTCTTCATGGGTATATAAACGAGCGTCTTTATAGTGCCATACTTCTACATTGACAATTTCTTCCTCCAGTAAAGAAGTATCTTGTAAAATGGGAGGGGGCGTAGTGCCAAAGTAAAGTTTAGTATTGTCTTCAGAAAAATGCAGTTTGCGATGTTCACTGATTAACCATTTATCAGGCAAAGAATTAAGCGTAGTGTCAACAATAGGCAAAGCTTCATTTAATCCGTCTTTCCAGTGATATAAGGCGTGAGGGGGAGTGCGTGGCAATAGGGTATCACGATAAGCTAAAAATGCAGCCTGGGTACCAGCCTTGTTTAAGGAAAGTTGTTTGTAACTACCTTCTCCCGTAAGCAGTGCTTGTAGTTTTTGATCAGGTCCGTCGTATAAATAAGCTCCTGCCACAAAAGTAGAATCATCACCTGTGCTATAAATGAGAAAACGAGGGCCTTCTTCTGCTGATATGTAATCCTTTACATAGAGTATTGTATCTTCTTGTGCAGTACGTAGGTTCCGGATGACAAGCCTGCTACCATTTTCCTCTGATTCATTTTTAATTTTGACAGAATCAGAAAGGCTTGTATCTCTGGGAATAGGCTCTAATTGATAAGCTATCCATCCTTCCCACTTTTGAGGTAGCGTAAATCGCTTGGTATTGGGAATGCTTATCATTTCTCCACTTGATAAAGTAAGGATATGAAGGGTATCTTTAGTTAAGTCTTTGTCCTCAACTTTTCGTCTGCGTTGTGCCCTTAGTGTATCTCGATGAGGAGTTGTAAGGAAAGCAAAATACCTGTTATCCGAACTGAATCGTGCAGATTTACTTCGGGCAAATTCCTGACTGGATTTTTTGTTGTTATTATAAAGTACCAGGCTTGGGTCACCATCATTAGGGGTAAGCTCATAACTGACCCAACGGCCATCATTTGATATTTGAGAGGACCTGATATGATTCCACCCGTCAATAGCTTCCAGGGTCAAAGCAGGCTTTTGCCCATAGGCGCATAATGCAAGTAATAGGGTAGTGGTTAGGGAAAGAAAATAGCGAGGGTGCATTGATTAAGAGTTTTATTGTGAAGTTGTTCAAGAATTGCTGCGATAGTCAAAAAGTAGTAATTTTTATTCCAATTGAAGTACACAAGGAGCCTGATAGCAGAGCTATCAAGGTGAGTACGGAACAAAAGTGGGATTAAAAAAAGTACTTTTAGGCATCGTATGTAGTTTTTGAATAACTTCTATATTTGATTTCTCGGATAGCTTCTTTTTCGTTGAAGTCTTTTGGGAGTTCAATGATACCAAGGATTTATCTTAGTGATTCATCGTCATTGTTCTCTTGCTCGGAACTGCTTATCCTATCCAAATAAGATTCAATGATTTCAGATAGATTTTTGTTTACATACTTAGCATAGTTTTTTGCTTTTTTAAGAGTGTATTTATCCATCTTTACTGTAAGCTTTTTTGCATGGATTGTTTTTATAATTTCCACATTTTCCTCATATCCCGTACTTCGCCATCCTTCTATACAAAGCTGCTCGTGTCAATCCAAGTTCCTCGGCAGCATGAGAAATATTGCCTGTATGTTTGGATAGCGCTTTGCGTATAGCCCATTGTTCAATATCTGCCAGGTTGTAAGAATCCAGTTCTTCGCTAGGCTCGCTATTATCTTGGCTGGAAGCTTGCAGAATAAAATCAGCTATTTTCAGATTAGGGCCTTCTGCGAGGATAACTGCCCGTTCTACTGCATGGCGCAGCTCGCGTATGTTGCCAGGCCAGGAATAGGTTTGCAATTCTTTCATGGCCTTAGCTTCAATTTTGAGGCTGGGCTTTTGGTATTTACGCTGATACATTTTTAGAAAGTGATCGGCTAATATTGGTATATCCGATCTTCGATCGCGCAGTGGCGGCAGTTTAATCTCAACCGTATTGATACGGTATAATAAATCTTGCCGGAAAGAATGGTCTTTCACCATGTCATAGAGCGGCATATTGGTGGCACATACGAGGCGTATATCTACAGTGATAGGAGCGTTAGAACCTATTCGTCGTATCTGACGACTCTGTAAGGCAGTCAATAATTTGGCTTGTAAAGGTTGGGAAAGATTACCTATTTCATCCAGGAAAAGAGAACCACCAGAAGCTACTTCAAACTGCCCGGTGCGATCTTCTCGGGCATCGGTAAAGGCTCCTTTTTTGTGTCCAAAAAGTTCACTTTCAAATAAGCTTTCAGGTACTGCACCCAAATCTACTGTAATGAATACCTCACCGTTTCGCTTGGAGCGTCGATGTATTGCCCGAGCCACTAATTCTTTACCTGTACCATTTTCGCCAAGGATGAGGACATTGGCATCCGTTTTGGCCACTTTGTCTATTAGATTAAAAACCCGCTGGATAGCTTCTGACTCACCAATGATCTCACCAAACTGCTGATCAATATTGCTGCTTAGGGCTTTTTGTTTTTGTTCTAATTGCTGTACTTGCTGCCGCGACTGGCTGAGCTGGAAGGCAGAGAGTACTGTCGTTAGTAATTTTTCATTGCGCCAGGGCTTTTCTATGAAATCCAGCGCACCCGTTTTTACCGCTTCAACAGCCGTTTTTACATCGGCATAAGCTGTCATCATGATTACATTAGTGCCAGGGCTGAGTTCCAGTACTTTTTCCAACCACATCATACCATCTTTACCGCTGGTATCTCCTCTTCTGAAATTCATGTCTAGAATGACCAAATCAAACTCATCGTTTCGAAGTAAACGGGGAAGTTGATAGGGATTAGATTCTGTACGAACGTCATCAAAATGCTGGGATAAGAAGAGTTGTAAACTTAAAAGAATGTCCTCTTCATCATCGATGATTAGAATTTTTGCAGCTTGTTTTTTCATGGTGCTTGGTTTAGCTGTACGAATATACATTCTTTCTGTTCATTTTCGAACACCTCCTGTACGCAATCGCACAAAAGAAATTGAAATTTGATGGGCGAACTCGTGGAGATGAGACCAAAAAGTTTCTGTGAGTTAATAGGGTGTGAATCTGTTTTGGTTTGTAAATCAGTGTTTTATAGTGATTTGGAATGCTTTCGTAAAACTTCTCGCTTCCCATTTTTTACTTTCCATTCCTAAACTGGCATACCCCTTGCCTTAATAGTATACGAGTAGGTAATGGTTTACTAATTAGATTAAAAATCACCCGAATTATTACTCGTATTTGTGAACTATTACTAAGAAATCATCCGACGACTTTAAAACTCTGCCATAATATTTCTCCAGTAACGGGCAAAGAATAAAGTTTCGAAATATGCCGCTGTAATTTTATCGCCAGGCAAGGAAAGAAGAGGAAGCATAACCGTAGGCTACGTGACTGATGATTGACGCAGTTT
This sequence comes from Chitinophagales bacterium, assembly GCA_022360175.1. Taxonomy (GTDB): domain Bacteria; phylum Bacteroidota; class Bacteroidia; order Chitinophagales; family Saprospiraceae; genus JAKSDI01. Next base: position 30,747 of record JAKSDI010000215.1, on the reverse strand, counting down.
GGCGGCAAAAGGACAAGGCAAAATTGAAAGGTTATTATTTAACCGTTACTAAGGCTGCCTTATTGAGGAAATTCTTGATGAGGCAGCCAACAAACTTAAACTTAGCAATGGACAGAAAGATAGAAAAGAAAAAGTGGGCACCTAAAAAAATAGCATTATACGCATTAGGAGTAGTAGCGGTAATTATTGCGATAACGGCTCTTTATCGCGAGGCAGGTACCTCCCGTCTGAATGTTCAGGAAGAACGTTTACTGACAGATACCGTTGAGACAGGTGTCTTTAAAGAATACATTACACTATTTGGTACCGTAGAACCCATTAAAACAGTATATCTCGATGCTATAGAGAGTGGCAGGGTAGAAGAATTGATGGTAGAAAATGGAGCTATAGTAGAAAAAGGGCAGGAGATCATGCGCTTATCCAATCCTGATCTTGAGTTGAATGTATTGAATCAGGAAGCACAAATCATTAATCAAATCAATACGATTCGCAATACTAGTATCTTGATGGACCAGCAAAGCTTGAGTTTGAAAGAACAGGCGCTGGATGTAAAATATCGTATAGATTTGATGAGTAAGCAATCGAAAAGAAATAAATCACTTTATAAAGATAAGGTTATTTCTCAAGTTGAATTTGAGGAAACTCAAGACGAATTTGAACACCTGAAGCGACGAGAAATTCTTTTGGCCCAAACCATTGAAAAGGACTCCCTTTTTCAGGTGATGCAAGAAAACCAAATGACCAATTCGCTAGATTTGATGCAACGCAATTTAGCAATAGCTAAAACTAGTCTCGACCACCTCAGTGTACGAGCTCCAATCAGTGGACAATTGTCTGGTATGGGATCTGAAATTGGGGAGCTTATCAATAGAGGAGACCGTATTGCACAGATAGATGTATTAAAGGATTTCAAGGTACGTGCGCGTATCAACGAATATTATATATCCCGTATTTTTCCAGAGCAACAAGGCACTTTTGAGATGGACGGTAAAGTATATACCTTAAAAATACGCCGGATATATCCAGAGGTAGTTGATGGTAACTTCGAAGCAGATTTAGAATTCATTGGTGAGCGTCCTACTAATATCAAGCGTGGACAAACCATTTCTCTTCGTCTGTCTCTTAGTGATGAAACAGAGGCTACCTTATTGGCAAAGGGAGGTTTTTATCAGGCTACGGGCGGCAAATGGGCCTATGTGATTAACCCTAAAACGGGTATTGCACAAAAGCGAACGATACGTGTTGGCCGCCAAAATCCAAATTATTATGAAGTACAAAGTGGTTTAGAGCCAGGAGATATTGTCATTATTTCCAGCTATGATAATTTCGGAGAGAAAGAAGAACTTGTACTGAAATAAATAACTAGAAACTATGATATACCAGATAATAGAATTGATTATTTACTTTTTCTTGTTGGGGTTCATTCCCGCTTAAAACCTTATTATAATGATTCGCACGAACGAATTGGTGAAAGTATACCGGACCGAAGAGGTTGAAACTACCGCGCTCAATAAGGTGAGCATAGAAATTAAAGCAGGCGAGTTTGTCTCTATTATGGGGCCTTCTGGCTGTGGAAAGTCAACTTTGTTGAATATTCTAGGGCTAATTGATAATCCTTCGGGAGGAGAATATCATTTCCTGGATCACGAGGTATCGTCTTACTCAGAGCGCAAACGCTCGCAATTGAGAAAAAATAATATAGGCTTTATCTTTCAGAGCTTTAATCTGATTGATGAATTGACGGTATTCGAAAATGTTGAATTGCCGCTGATCTATACAAAAGTAGGAGGCAGCGAACGCAAAAAACGAGTAGAAGAAGTGCTGGAAAAGATGAATATGATGCATCGTCGTAATCATTTTCCCCAACAACTATCTGGTGGGCAGCAGCAAAGAGTAGCCGTTGCAAGAGCTATTGTAAACAATCCTAAATTGATCCTGGCGGATGAACCTACAGGAAACCTGGATAGCTCCAATGGAAGTGATGTAATGAAAACCCTGGTACACCTGAATAATGAAGGTGCCACTATCATTATGGTGACCCACTCTCAGTACTGTGCTGAATTTGGCAATCGCATTATTCGATTGTTAGATGGACAGGTTGTCACTGAAAACATAGTTTCCAAACAGTTGCTATAACCCTCACTTGCGATGCTTCAGAACTACTTCAAAATAGCAGCCAGAAACCTCTGGCGTAATAAACTACATGCTTTTATCAACGTATTAGGCCTGTCAATTGGCCTTGGAGCCTGCCTGGTCATTTACCTGCTGGCAGAATACGAGCTGAGTTTTGATACCTTCCGTACGGATAAAGAACGTATTTATCGTATCTATTCTAGTTTCGATGGTGTTTTTTCAGGCTTCAATCGGGGAGTGCCTACTGCGATGGCATCCCTGGTAGAAGAGGAGCAACAGTTGATTGAATCAAGTGCTGCTTTTCAGGTAGTTTCAGGAAGTATAAAAGTAGATGATAGAGATCTTTTACGACAGCAGGAAGGTATTGCTATCGCCTCACCAACCTACTTTGATGTCTTTCCTGATTACGAATGGTTGGTTGGAAACCCTGTAACCTCTTTGAGCGAACCCTATAAAGCCGTCCTGACGGAGGAAAGGGCAAAGCAATATTTTGATATTACAGACCCAGGTGAAGCAATCGGACAGCAATTTCATTTTCGAGATTCACTACCTTTAACAGTTGCAGGTATAATAGCCAATATTCCAAAGCGCACGGATTTGGATTTTGAAATGTTTATTTCTCATTCTACAATCGAAGCTAGTTGGTTAAAGAACAACTATGAGCCTAATAATTGGTCCAATACTAATAGCAGCCATCAGGTATTTGTAAAGCTCCAATCAGGAATTGAGCCCGAACAAGTAGAAGCTACGCTTGGCCAGGATGCCAAGGCTCTCTATAAAAAGGATAGCTATTTTGGAGATGATGTAGATGCGGGCTTTCACCTGCAGTCTTTTACAGATTTACACTATAATGCTGACCTGAGTATCTTCGATCATAGCCGGGAGCCAGCCCATATGCCTACTTTGTATGCTCTTTTATCTATTGCAGGTATCTTGTTGTTTATAGCTATTATCAATTTTATTAATCTGGAAACGGCTCAGGCTTCTCGTCGCTCTCTAGAAGTAGGTATTCGGAAAGCAATAGGAGGAACACGGAAAGAGTTGATTATCCAATTTTTATTGGAAACATTAGTACTAACCGTAGTCGCAGTAGCTGTTTCTCTTGCATTGGCAAAAGTGGGTTTACGGTATTTTGCAGATTATATTCCGGAAGGAGTAGGACTGGATATTACTTCGCCTTTGCACCTTTCTTTTTTGCTGGGACTTACACTTACAGTAGCCTTATTAGCTGGAGCTTATCCCGCTTTTATCATGTCGGGTTATAAGCCTGCATTTGCATTAAAAGGAAAGGCTAAAAATAGTGGCCATGTTAATTTACGTCGCGGCTTAATCATTTTTCAATTTATCATTGCACAAGCATTGATCTTTGGCAACCTGGCAATTGGACAGCAATTGAATTATATGCTGAATAAAGATATGGGGTTTGAAAAAGATGCTATCGTCTATTTTTATGTGCCCTGGCAGTCAGCAAATGAGAAGAAAATAATTCTGGCAAATGAATTACGCGCCTATCCGGAAATCAAAGCACTGAGTTTACACGAACAGACCCCAGCTTCTTCCAGCTATTCTACAACGGTTATGAAATACCAAAGCAAAAGTGGAGAAGAAATTAAATATAGCACTTACCGCAAATTTGGAGATACTTCCTTTATTCATTTGTATGGCATGGATATAATAGCAGGACGAAATATGGTGCCTTCTGATACTTTGTACGAAATACTTGTAAATGAGGCTTATGCAGAATACCTCGGATTTGATAATCCAGCCGATGCATTAGGAGAACAACTGGATTACGGAGATGGAAAAATGGTGCCGATTGTAGGAGTAGTTGATAATTTCCATTTCTCATCCCTTCATGATAAAATCGAACCAGTCGTGATCGGAAGTGATATAGACGATTATGGCATAATCGGCCTAAAGCTGCAAATTACAGGACAAGAAGGAGCTCATATACAGGCAATTTTAGAGCGGATGGAGCAATCATGGAATAAAATATATCCAGGAGAGCCTTTTGAATATAATTTTTTGGATGAGACGATAGCCAACTTTTATCGTTCGGAAAGAAGAGCTTCTGTATTGTCCACATTTGCAATGAGCATCGCTATATTAATATCTTGCCTAGGTTTGTTAGGGCTCATTTCCTACACTACAGCGCAACGAACTAAAGAAATTGGAATCCGAAAAGTATTGGGTGCCAGCGTACAGCAATTGGTAGCATTACTTACGAAAGACTTTGTCATATTGGTATTAGTAGCTGCCGTTGTGGCCTTACCTATAGGTTGGTATATGTCAAAACAATGGCTGCAGGATTTTGCCTATCATATACATTTAGATTGGTGGATGTTTGTGCTGGTTACCGGAGCAGCTATTCTCATTGCTTTACTTACTGTGAGCTTCCGTGCCCTAAGGGCAGCATTAGCAAACCCGGCAGACAGTTTAAAGTATGAATAAGTAGGGGGTGAAATTGATGGGAGCACCAACTTTATCACCTGCTTAATTGCCTGAGACTATAAAATCACCCTATCATGATTTTGAATCATCTGAAAATATCCTTTAGAAGCCTTTGGAAGAATAAGCGGTATTCTGTATTGAATATTCTTGGTTTATCTCTGGCAATGACTACTTGTCTGCTGTTGATGCAGTATGTTGGGTATGAGTTGAGTTTTGATCGATTTCATAGTAAGGCAGATTCTATATATCGCGTTATCAATGATCGTTTTCAAAATGGAGAACGGGTACAAAAAGGCACTATTACTTATCCCACTATAGGGCCTGTGATGACAGAAGAGTACCCGGAAGTAGAAGCTTACACCCGATTGTTTTTTCAGGGAAATATGATGATTCATCGCGATGAAGATTATTATCGTACCAGCGAAGGACTTTATGCAGATCAACATTTTTTTGAATTTTTTGATTTTGAATTGCTGGCGGGCAAGCGCACAGGTATTTTATCGAAGGCTTATGAAGTAGTCATCACGGAAAAGCTGGCTCGCCATTTTTTTGAAATTGAGAATGACGATTTTGAAGCTATTATAGGAGAGACAATTGAGCTGGATCGCGACCGACAAGCTTATGAGATTATTGGTGTTTGTGCTGACTTTCCTTCAAATTCCTTGCTTCAGGCCGAAATTCTGGCATCCTATAAAACATTTATCCAGGAGGCAGGTGAAGCTGCTGATATCAGTTGGAGCTTTTCAGATTTTTACCATTTTCTACAAATAAAACCAGGTACTGATATTGCTACTCTAGAGCATAAATTTGAAGCATTTAGCGATCGGCATTTTCAGGGAGAACAGGTATCCAATGCTGAAGAACGCTTTTACTTACAGCCTTTAAAGGAAGCACACCTCTATTCTTCAGATTTGGAATACGAAATAGGACAAACAGCTAATGGTAAAGTTATTTGGGCTATGTTGGGAGTTGCTTTTTTTATCTTATTACTAGCTTGGGTCAATTATATCAATCTTGCTACTGTCAGAGCAATAGAACGTGCAAAAGAAGTGGGCATTCGCCGCATAGTTGGCGCTGGTCGTCGACAGTTAATTAATCAGTTTATTACAGAAGCGGCTGTAGTAAATGGAGTAAGCCTGGGAGTGGCGCTAGTAATGGCTACAGGAACACAGCCCTGGTTTGCCCAATTGATAGGCCAACCCATCTCTTTTAGTCAGTCAGTTGTAGAAGGAGGGCTCTTGTATATACTGGTAGCAAGCTTGCTGATATGGCTGGTAATGGGGATCATAAGCACAGGTGTTTATCCCGCACTATTACTGCTAAACCAGCAGGCAACAGAAGTACTCAAGGGAACTTATCGTCAATCCGGGCGCAGTCATGCAGTGCGACGGGGCCTGGTGATCTTCCAGTTTGCAGCCTCTATAGCCCTCGTATCTCTCACCTGGATCGCCTTTCAGCAATTGCGCTATATGAGCCAACAGGATTTAGGGGTAAGCATTGATCAAATCCTTCGGGTAAGCGGCCCTGAGCTGACGGCTTTTGACACAGTTTTTATAGATAAAATCCATGCTTTTAAACAGGAATTAATGGTTCATCCGGCAATAGAACAGGTGAGTATGTCAGGCCGTGTGCCAGGTGATAATACAGGGAGAATATTTGGTTTGCAAGCTCCTGAAAAACCAGATCAGAATTTAACTTTCCGATTCATTGAGACAGATCATAGCTTTGATGAAACCTATCAAATGCAGGCATTAGCAGGGCGTGGATTACGTAGAGGAGATCATAATCTTGATTTTAACCAGATCAAAAATGTAGTAATCAATGAGCAAAGTATACAGGCTCTGGGATACAGTGAACCCGAAGAAGCAATTGGTGAGGAAATATCTTTCTGGAATAAAAGCTGGGTAATAGTAGGAGTGATGCCTGATTTCCATCAGCAATCTTTCCATCATCCTATAGAGCCAACACTGTACTTGCCAGTTTATAACACTTATCAGGCCTTTTCTTTGCGAATAAATACTGCTGATACAGATGGAGCAATCGCTCATTTAAAGGATAGTTATCAATCATTTTTTCCAGGAAACATGCTGGAATATGAATTTTTGAACAACCGCTTTCAAGCGTATTATGAAGCAGATCAACGATTTGGCAATATCCTTCTATTCTTTACCATATTGGCGATCCTGATTGCCTGTCTGGGCGTATTTGGGCTGGCATCTTACATGGTATATCTACGTACGAAAGAGATTGGTATTCGGAAAATACTGGGAGCATCTGTACAACATATTCTGACCTTATTATCCAAAGATTTTCTGCAATTGGCATTGTGGGGTGCTTTGATCGCTGTACCCATAGCATGGTTTGCATCTCGTTATTGGTTGTCTGACTTTGTCTATCGCATTACTCCTCAATGGTGGGTATTTATTGTAGGAGGTTTACTTGCTAGCATGCTGGCCTTGCTAACTGTGAGCCTGAATACAATACAAGCAGCTAGGGCCAATCCGGTTGATAGTTTGCGAAATGAATAATTCAGTGCTTTTTACAAGTTCTCAACCTCAAAAGAGTAAAATATGTGGCGTAATTACCTCAATATAGCAATCAGGACAATGTGGAAAAACAGGCTTTTTTCCAGCATTAACATCTCAGGACTTGCATTAGGTTTGGCTGTAGCCATTCTGATCACACTTTATATCCGTCACGAGACAACAGTTGATCAATGGTTGCCGGAAGGAGAGCGTACTTATCGTATATATCGTTATTGGGCAGATACAGATGGTGCCTGGGCATATACTCCTCGCCCCTTATCCAAGACAATAGTAGCTGAATTGCCAGAGGTAGAAGCCGCATCATTTCTGTTCAGTGATTCGGATATATTATTCACTGCTGGTGATACACATCATTATGTAGAACATTTGGGGTATGTAGATAGTACATTTTTAGAAGTACTTAGCATACCATTATTGTATGGTGATGAACAGACAGCGCTTGCTTCCCCTGAAAGTGTTATAATATCAGAAAACATTGCTCAACTTTTATTTGGAACGGCAGCTAATGCTATAGGGGCATCGATTAATTTTAATGATGAGATGCAACTAAGCGTTACAGGGGTATACGCTAATTTAAATGGACGATCCCATCTCCATCATGATGCACTGATGCGCCTACCTTATGAAATGGACGGATGGTTGAATTTCAGTTTTGAGACCTACACAAAATTAACCAAAGCTAGTGATCCTGAGTTGGTAGCGAAGAAGATTGACCAGCTGGTGAAACCATTTTTGTTGCAGGCATATAATGAAGCTAACTTTGAAGTATCGGAAGATGAGATATCTCACTGGGGGTTGCAGCCTTTTCGGCAAATATATCTGAATTCTGGTGAAATTAATGCGATAACAGTGTCGCTTGGCAGTGCACGTTATGTATATATCTTTGGTTTTATAGCATTGCTGGTTTTATTAATAGCGGGGATCAATTACGTTAATTTGTCTACTGCCAGAGCTTCTGGCAGAGTGCAGGAAATTGGCATCAGAAAGGTGTCTGGAGCTGAAAGGAAGCACCTTATTATTCAGTTTCTGGCAGAATCAGTATTGCAATCCTTGCTAGCGCTAATGATCGCTTTACCTTTAGTACAAATCACACTACCGATTTTTAGTGAAATTACAGGTAGAGAGCTTGCTTTTATGGCAAAACCAGAATGGCCTTTATTATTTTCTGTATTGGGAGGTACCGTATGCCTTGGTTTATTAGCAGGTACTTATCCTGCTCTAATCTTATCTGGTTTTAAAACTTCTTTAATCCTGAAAGGGGATAATAAGACAAAAAGGAAAGGCTATAACCTACGCCATGTCTTGGTGACTACTCAGTTTGTAGGAGTAGTTGTGCTTGCTATTATGATGGGAGTCATGTACCGGCAGCTGAATTATATGCTTCAGCAGGATCTTGGGTTTAATAGTGAACAAATTATACAGATACCACTCAACTATGATGATAGTTGGCGCAAACTGGAAGCAAGGAAAAGTGATTGGTTAGAATACGAAGGTATTCATTCAATTACAACCGCATCTGCTCTGCCTGGAGATCGGGTTGGGAATATCACTATTGAGATCGAGCATTCTGATGGGCAATATGTCAGCCCGGATATGATAAATGTATCACCTGGCTATGATGAAGTATTGGGTTTGAAAGTATTGGAAGGGCGTTTTATCAGTGATGAGCATCCAGGAGATACTAGTTTAAATTTTGTGGTTAATGAAGCATTCGCGGAAGCTTATGAGCTTAAAAAACCAATCGTAGGGCAGCGTATCCGTTTCCCCTGGGAAGAAAATTGGGGGCAGATAGTTGGAGTGGTCAAAAATTACCATTACAGTGGTTTAGACCATCAAATTCGTCCATTGGTTTTTTCTGGTAGAGCAAACAATAGAATGCATGCCGCCATAAAAGTGGATGCAGCCCATTGGTCAACGATTGCTTCTCTTATCACTCAACAAATGCGAGCTATAGAACCCGCTCATCCTTTTCGACATCATTTTCTGGATGAACACTTTGCTCAGCAATATGTCAAATATCAGCAATTGAGTAAAACCCTTCGATATAGTACTTTGCTTACTATCATAGTAGCTATGCTTGGAGTATTTGGTTTGGCAGTGTTCTTATCCCAACAGAAAATAAAAGAGATTGGCATCCGGAAGGTGCTGGGAGCTTCAGAACTGGAGCTTGTATTTATGCTGTTAAAGCGATTTATCCTAATTGTAATGGCTGCATCTATCATAGCATTACCCATTGGCTGGTGGTTGGCAAGGAAGTGGTTAGAAGATTTTGCCTATCAAATGAAATTGGATGGTATTCCTTTTATTCTGGCAGTATTACTGGCACTATTGGTAACGTCATTGACCGTTTGCTGGCAAGCATACAGAGCTGCTAGGATCAATCCTGTAGAAGCTTTGCGATATGAATGAAGCAATCACCCGTAAAACTAAATAATCATGATTCGCAACTATCTAAAAATAGCGTTCCGAAACCTGTTAAAGGATAAGCAACATGCTTTGATTAATATAGTCGGTTTGTCATTGGGGATGATGGTAGCTATACTAATTATGGCTTATATCTACCATGAAGTAAAAGTAGATCAGTCATTGCCAGATAAGGAAGAAGTCGGCAGGGTATATCGTCAGTGGGAAAAAGCAAAATCGCTAATAATTCCTTCCCCATTGGCTCCTGCTTTGAGGAATGAAATAGATGCTATAGAAAGCGCAACTAATATAGGATATGCCAGAGAAGGGCTGGTAGTGATTGATAATCAATCTCAATACATCCAGGATGTTGCGGTTGCTGATTCTGCTTTCTTCAGTGTATTTCGTTGGGCTTTTAAATACGGTAATCGTGAGCAGGCTTTCGAACAACTCAATTCAGTTGTATTAAGCACGGCTACCGCTGAGCGCTTGTTTGGTGATACCAACCCTATTGGCAAAACCCTGAAGTATAATGATGAAGTGCTTTGTAAAGTGACAGGGGTATTGGAGCCTTTTGAAGGAGAAAGTCATCTCGATTATCAAATGATTGCTTATATACCAATGCATTCTTCCTCCTGGACAGGTGCTTCAGGATTGGTATATGTCAGAAAACTCGCTACTTCCGATACTGAAGATATTGAATCCAGTATGACGGCTATGGCCAATGCCTATGTACGGCAGGAATATCTGGATGATGGTGAAAAGATAGACGAAAAAAGATTGCCAGAATGGAAGATACAGCCATTACAGGATATCCATCTTTACTCTGCTCAAATGAAGTGGAATGCTTATAGAGGAGGAGATATTCGGCAAATTCGTATGCTATCAGGCCTTGCTTTAATTGTTTTGCTACTGGCAGGAATCAATTACGTCAATCTGGCTACTGCACGTAGTAGCCGACGTTCAAGAGAGGTAGGTATGCGTAAAGTAATGGGAGCTAGTCGGGTACAGGTAAGAAGCCAATTCTTGGCAGAATCACTATTACAGGCATTTATTGCTCTCATATTAGCAGCCACATTAGCTGAATTGATGATGCCTATTTTTAATCAGCTGGTAGATAGAGATTTGAGCCTTTTGTTAATATTGGCTTCTCCTTTCCCGTTTTATCTGTTGTTATTAGCATTAGCTACTGGTTTTTTGTCAGGAATATATCCAGCCATTTTTCTGGAGAGGCAGCAACCTGTACATACCATACAGGGGAAGTCTTATAAGGGCAAGCATACGAGCACATTCAGAAAAGCATTGGTCGTTTTTCAGTTTACACTATCAACTGCTCTAGTGATCTTCATTGTCATTATCTGGCAACAAATGGAATACATTACGAATCAGGAACTTGGTTTCAACGGAGATCAGGTATTGGTGGCAGAAATCAATACAGAGGATGGAATGGAAAGGTTGTCGAGGCAAAAAGATGCCATCCTTCAGCTTCCAGGAGTTCAATCAGTATCCAATGTATCAGGCGTACCCGGAGATTTTAGCCCCGATTATGGTATGGAACTGGAAGGCCGGGAAGAGAATATCTCTGCTATGATGTTTTTTGTAGATGAAGGCTTTGATGAGGTTCTTCAGTTGGAAGTAACGGATGGTCGTTTTTTTGATAAAATGCATCCTTCAGACTCTATAGAATCTTTTATTGTTAATGAATCATTTGTAGAAGCTTTTGGGCTTGACAATCCATTGGAGAAGCGCATCCGTTTCCCTTATGAGGAAGAGTCATTTGGAAATATAGTAGGAGTGGTAAAAGATTTTCATTATCGTTCATTAGATAGTAAAATCCAGCCTGCTATTATGAGTATGCGTACTGATATTGGTTGGCTGGCGCAAGTCGCAGTTCGTTTGGACGGGCAGCAAATAGCTGCTTCGATTCATGCCATAGAAGGTTTCTGGAAGCAGGTTGAACCACAACATCCAGTGAAGTACCATTTTCTGGATGAACACTTTGCTCAGCAATACAGTAATTATTATCAGCTGCAAAAGACCGTTTTGTATACTTCTTTGCTCAGTATATTGGTTGCTATTTTAGGGCTTTTTGGCCTGGCTTCTTTTATGGCAGAACAGCGTACTAAGGAAATCAGTGTTCGAAAGGTATTAGGTGCCTCCGTTCAGCAGCTAGCAGCTCTACTGGTTAATGCGCACTTACGGTTGATTTTCATCGCTGGATTGATTGCCATCCCAATCGCCTATTTTCTGGCAAATCGCTGGCTACAAAATTTTGCTGCCCGAATTGAACTAGGCGTGCTTCCTTTTATTCTAGTACTATCAGGGATTCTTGTACTAGCAATATTAACGGTTGGTTTTAAAGCTATCCGAGTTGCACTGGCAAATCCAGCAGAACATTTGAAAGTAGAATAAAAAATAATAGTACGGATTATTTCACCCAAACACCTTTACATCCCTATACCATTACACCTTTAAACCCCTATACCTTTAAACCATTTAGACCTTTAAACTATGTTACAACTAACAGATATAGAACGTTATTATCGCAATGGCTTACGCAAAACCTGGGTCTTAAATCGCGTTAATTTGAATATCAAAGAAGGCGAATTTGTAACCATAATGGGACCTAGTGGGGCTGGCAAATCGACTTTGTTGAATATACTAGGCTTGTTAGAAGCTCCTTCAGGAGGCAACTACGAATTTTTGGGAGAGCGTGTAGATAAGCTAAGTGAAAAAAAACGCAGTGAATTGCATAAGGCATATATGGGTTTTGTATTTCAGGCTTATCACTTGATCGACGATTTGACAGTCTACGAGAATATCGAAACACCATTGCTCTATCGCGGCATCGGAAAGAAGGAACGCAAAAGCATGGTTGCTGAGATTTTAGACCGCTTTAATATCGTTGCCAAACAAGATTTATTTCCTGATCAGTTATCTGGTGGGCAGCAGCAATTGGTAGGTGTGGCTCGTGCTGTAATCAGCAAACCCAGGCTATTGCTGGCTGATGAACCTACTGGTAATCTACACACCAAGCAAGGAGATCAAATTATGGAGCTTTTCCGTGAATTAAATAAAGATGGTGTGACAATCATACAGGTTACCCACTCAGAGCGTAATGCAGCTTATGGCACCCGGAAAATAGAATTGCTGGATGGGAATATTCAGGAGGATCAATATCTGGAATCAGCTTCAGCTTTGTAGATTATATAGTTACTAAAAGAGCCTATTTGCCTCGCAATTGATAAATTTCACTTGTAGATTAAACCATTTCGGCCTTATATAGTCTAAGCCACTATATTCTAATTCCCAAACCAAAAACAATCTACAATGAAAATTATCAATCGCATCCATTTATTAATTCTGGCAATTGCTATATTACCTTTTAGCCTCCAGGCGAATATACAAGCCGATAGCACAGGTTTACCTGGTGATCATTTTAGCCTGGAAGGAGCACTCTCTTTATTTAAAAAAGCTACCTCTCCTGAAGATTTTGAAAAACTCTTGAATACAGAAAATGAAAACGTCAATAATCTGGACCTTAATGAAGATGGGGAAGTAGATTATATTCGGGTAGTAGATTATGTAGAAGGAGATGTACATGCCATCGTATTACAGGTTCCGGTGAGTGAAAAGGAATCGCAGGATATTGCAGTAATTGAGATTGAAAAAACGGGTGAAGAAACTGCGATGCTACAAATCATTGGAGATGAGGATTTATACCCTGATAATACCATCGTAGAGCCTCATGATGTGGAAGCAGAGCAAGGTGGAAAAGGTGGCCCTTCCGTCAATTTTGAAACAAGAGCAATCATCGTCAATGTATGGGCGTGGCCAAGCGTACGTTTTGTCTATCGTCCAGCTTATGTAGCCTGGTCATCTCCTTGGTATTGGGCAGCCTACCCCCGTTGGTGGAAACCGTGGCGCCCGCGTCCCTGGAGAGTACATTACAATCGCTGCGTAGTTTATCGTCCTCACTATAGAGTAGTAACTACACATAGAGTAGTACGTGCACATAGAGTATACAAGCCACGCCGTAAAAGCTCAGTAGTAGTACATACCCGCACAACAACAATCAAACGCAGTCAACCTAAAGTAAAAACAACCAAATCAACTACCGTTGTAAAACGTAAAAATGGGAAAACGGTAGCGGGACAAAAGAAAACAACGGTTACACGTACTCCGAATGGAACCAAAAAGACAACTACCACAAAAGCAGGTAAGAAGACTAAGAATGGTAAAGTAGGAGTAAAGAAAACTACTACCAGAAAAAAGAGACATTAGTGATATCATTCCATAATAATATCTTTCATTTTTAATAAAATCTCCTGGCCTCGTTCTGAATACTGATTTATTTGGAACGAGGCATTTTCTGTTTGTGCAAACAATAACAATACAAAGTTATCGGCCAAAACTTCATCAGGATGTATGATGTAATTGGTGTTGTCTCCTATCTGGCGGAAAAAATCCGTTATTTCACTTGGTGGAGGGAGAGTCGTTTTTACACCATCTCCTGCTGTACGAACCTCATAAATACTATCTCGATCTTCTAAAGGATATAACTGAAAGTCAAGATAGGAGAAAAAAGAGGGTGCTAGTACTGTGAAGTGGTCCTTAGTGCTTACAAGCAAAGGCACTGCTTTATAACTTTGACTATCGATAGTGAGCTGGATTTGATATTTCCAATTGATGCCATCGGGATTTAGCAATATACGTTCTTTGAGTGGGGCGGGCAGGTACGTAGGTTTATCTGTGGGTGTAAATCCTATTAACTCATACAAACTGTCTCTTTTTTCGGGATGATAACGAGAGTATATATGAAAATACTCATGCAGCATAATTCGAGTAAGTGTTTCAATTGAAGGATTTACAAGTTCCTGTTTGGGAATGATGATAGCATTCATTCGAGTGTAATAAGCGGTAGGGCCATAATGCCTTCCATGTGTTTTGATGAGCTGTATAGTATCTGGAATATTGGGCGCATGAACAGATGCTAATAACTCATGGGCTGGTTGAAGTGCCTGAAGAAGGAGCTTTTTTTCTTTTGTAGTGAAAGAATCGACATCGTTTTGTAAGTGGTTTTTATAGCTGGGCAGTAAACTGTCTCGTTGAGCACTAGCTTGCGCCAGTTTCATCTGAATGGTTATATCCAGTGGCATTATCACGTCAAAAAAGGATTCCATTGTATCCTGACTGATAAGAACGGCAGCTGAGGCACTATCGAGGAATGAAAAAGTAGTACCGCTTGTCGTTAAAACAGGGGGGGCAACAGTTTCATTTTTACAGCTCCATATAGTTAAAAATAGAAAGCTAATCCAGAGTGCTAATGTAGTCTTTGCCATAACGAATTTTAAAGTTACCTTTTTCAAGATCATTGCCTACCGTTTGATAACGGCCACCGAGATATTCATGGAGGAATTGTTCGGCTACAGCCCAAAAAGAAATCCAGCTGCCAGGTTCTCTATAGTCATGCCCTTCCTCCGGATAGTAAAAGTAAACGACCTCCTTTTCTGCTTTTTCCAGTGCTTTCGCGAAATCATCCATCTGTTTTTGAGGAACGCGATCATCTTTACTACCGGTAGTCAGAAGTAAGGGCTTTTGTATACTGTCTATATGATATTGTGGTGATTGTCTTTTTAATTGAATACTTCCTTCTTCTGTGAAAGGATTACCTACTCTGTTGCGCCATAATTCGCTATCAGTAAATGGAATGCGAGAGAATGCATCCAAATCCATAGGAGCATACATGGCGATACCACAAGCAAAAGTTTCAGGAGAAAAAGAAAGTGCTGCTCCAGTGGCATATCCTCCATAAGACCAACCCCAAATAGCCATTTTATTATCATCAGCAATGCCCATATTTACAGCCCATTCTGCTATGTCTAGTTTATCATTTAGCATATTATCTCCCCATTGTAAGTTGCCGAGGTCAACGAAATGTTTTCCCAAACCAGTACTTCCCCTAAACTCTACATTGATCACCGCATAACCCCTGTTTGTCAATAATTGAAAATTGCGGGTATGAAACCATTGATTCCAGTGCACTACACCTACCCAGGGACCACCATGTACGTACAGAATAGTAGGTAATGCTTTCTGGGGAATGCCATCTCCATCTGCATCTGAGCCGGGGGGGAGATAGACTTGTATGGGCACTTCGTAGCCATCTCTGGTGGGGACAGTATAGGTCTGTCGATCTGCTACGGGATAATTTTTTAAGTCAGTGAGGTCACTAAACAATCGAGTGAGTTTACGACGATCTCTATCAAATAGGAAAAAGGTAGTAGGGCCACCATTAAGCTTTCGTACCAGCCATTTTCGATTATCGGTTGATGCTTCTGCAAAACTGGCATTTCCGCTTAAGAGCTGGTCCACATATTCGAAATCTGATTGAATGGAGGGATCAGGAAAATAACGCCGGGCTTTTCCAAAAACACTAAATACCATTTGTGGCCGCCCTGCTGTATCTACCATCGCTCCGAAAGGTAAAATATCTGCTTTGCCATCTGCTACTATCAGTTTAGATGCGCCAGTTTCTGTACTGATCGCTTTTAGTACTGTTTTATCTGTTTGGCTATTGTCTGTAGCATAGATCGTATGCCCATCTGCACTGACGGAGATCACATCCTGAAAGCCCCCTATAAATTGGGACTCATCAAAGGGGAAACGCAGGCATTCATGCCATTTATTGCCATCGTTTCTAAGGATAGAGAAGCCTCCCATGTCATTAGTATGCCGAGCTGCTTTGGCACGCAATTCCTGATCATAATATACTTTTTGATAGGGTAGTGGATCGCTTATTTTTTCCCAGGCGGTACGGTCTGTTCTTATTTTGTATATCCCACTTAAACTATCAGTTTCGCTAATGATAGAAGCCAATAATATTTCGGGATGGCGGGGTGAAATAGCCAGTATATTGAGTCGGTCAAAAGTTAGGAACGGGATATTTTGAAGGCTATCGCCTTTGGTTCTCCAGATCACTAGCTTCTGTGTAGGGTTTCCCGTAAGGGCAATAATATCTCCTAAGGGATTAAGCTGCCAGTTAATTAAAGCTCCCTCAAATTTTAGAAATGATTCTTTGCCAGGGCGTTGAGTATCACGATAAAAGATACGGCCTTCCTGATCGGAGCGTTTTTGATAGTAAATCCGTTCTCCATTTGGCGAAAGCCGGATACGATATTCATCTTTCGAAGCTTCAAATAGTACTTGCCGGGGAATCAAACCTGTTGCAGTTTGGGAAAGAATAGGCTGCGCTAGTGCTATAGTGAAAACAAGGGCGAGTAGAAAACCTTTCTTCATTGAGATTTTGTTATTATTTAAGGTTCAAATAGAAAGTAATAATGCATGGATATTGTAAAGCTAAGAATAGATCAATTCAGGAAGGATATGTTCTACGAATTTTGTGGTAGAACTTCGATCTCATAGTGATAATATCAATAGCCTTAAAAATAAGATGCTGGAATACATCGAAAGTGGTACTCGCCTGGCCTGGTTAATTGACCTGCTCGATGAAAATGTATTTATTTATAGATCAAATGGTACGATTTTTTTAGTAGATTCTTTTACCAGCACACTCTCTGGTGAAGATGTGCTTCCTGGTTTTGAATTACCCTTACATTATTTTGCTTAACAAAAGCAGCTCTCTTTACTGAAGGGGCACAGCCAAATACTTTCTTAAAAGCTTTGGTAAAGGAGCGTCGGTCAGAAAAGCCCAGTGATAAGGCAATATCTTCCAGTGTATGTCCTTCCTGTAGTAATTGCAATGATCTTTTTAAACGCAGGTTTAGCACCTGACGATAAGGAGTCACTCCAAAAGCTTCGCGATAGGAACGGAGCAAGTGAAACTTTGAAAGCATCGCTTCCTTAGCCAGTTCTTCCAATTGTATATCCTTGTAATAGTTGTCTAAAATATATTGACGGGCAATGCATAAACGGCGGTATAGTTCTTCCCGTGTAGACCTGCGTGAAGAGCTGATATTTTCTATCTGCTGATTGATAACTCCCTGGCTGAGGATTAACTTTTCTGCCAAGGTATGGAAAAAAGCATTGAGGTCTAGTAACTGATTGCGCTCTAAAGCAGGGCGGATTTGCTCGAGATACCTGCCTAGCTCATTTTCATCTGTTCTGTATACTTTCTCCAAAAAGCGAGGTTCCTGGTTGGTAGGATCCCAGAAATTTTCAAGAAGATCACGGTGAGATGATTGCAATGTATGAGCGGTTTCTAATATGATCGATTTACTCAGGTATAGGCAGAAAGCTTCCACTGGCTTTTGAGCATTTAAATAGCACTCAAATTTGGTATGCCGGTTGACAATGAGATAACGCCCAGGGCCAATACTCAGTTTTCGATCTTCAAAATAGTAATCTTCTTCTCCTTTATAACCGAGCTTGATGGACAGGCCGGAATCTTTTACCTTTTTATCAAACTGCTGTAAGCGGGAATGGATGATGGTATTGTTAAAATTGAGCTCTACCTGATTGAGTTGCTCAGACATGTGAAGTACGTGCCTGTTTGCTGTCGCCACCGTCATAATGTTTTCAGTTATTCGTGGAATAATAGCATACTGGTATATTTTATACCAATACGTTTTATGATGATGATGAAGCAACTGTTTTGTACTATTCCCGAAGATGGGAATAAATAGTTGCTGGCTTAAAATAATTCTATAAACCAGTACTTTTCATAGATAAAAGATAGAAGAAGGGCGAAAAAGATGCTTTTCCGCCCGATTAAAAATGTCGTTTATTAGCGTAATACTTGATAAAATGAACAGTTTCTTGCCTGTTAAGTAGGTCAGACATAGGAAATGTATGCCTGGTATAAAGGTATAGATATATAGAATTTATATCTATCTACTCAAGAAATATGAAAATATTATCTATGCATCATAAACAATCTCATTACTAAAAATTGATGCGTTCCAGATGAATATCCATTTTTTTATCTTTTCTGAAGTATTCCCATATTGCAATATAACCAGTTTTAGCTGGCAGAACACGTAATTCGGTTGCATCTGTAGACAAGTCAATTTTATCGGTTGTTAATTCTCCATCTAGATAATTAACAGCTCCATAGACTAGCCCATTTTTTGCCTTTTTACGAACTTCAAAATCTACATAACCAACAGAGAATAAGTCATCTTCTTGTTGAGTAAATACATAATCAAAACCGTTATAGCTTTGTACAATTAAAGACAGCACCTGCGGGCCATAGAAGGAGGCACCTGGAGGAAGGTACACATCGTGTTTGCTTTTCTCTATAATTTTCATGTTTTTGATTTCGAAATCAGAACTAAATTCAAGTACATATAAATCCTCAACTACAACTTTCGAAGCACTTGATCCAGACTTTCCGCCAGAAAGTACTTGCAAGGTCGTTCCTCCTGCACTAATCGTTTTACGATAGTTTTCAGCTATTGCAAAAATATCCCCACTGGATGTTTTTACGAAAGAATGGAAGTATAGATAACCTACATCGTTGATTTTACCTTTTTTATTAGTAGGCAATAGCCTTTTGAAATCTTTTGTCCAGGAAAGGTATTTATAGTCATTAGTAGTGCCATCCATCTCCATTGTAAAAGTACATAATCCCAGGCTGGCTTCTTTTATTACTTTACTATCCTTTGGGTAGTATTGTCCAAAAAATTTAATGTTTTCTTTTCCTACTTGTGCATTGGTGATTAGCAGTTCATATTTGGAGCTTTTAAGTTTCTTTTCAAAAAGTTTTTCTCCGGTATTAATGTCGGTACCCATTACAAAGTACTCAACCTTTTTACTCATTAGTTTTCTTTTCTTTACAATAGTGCTAAGGAGGATATCCTCACTGGATGCTAGATAACCCGCGATCTCATAATCCTCACTGGACTTAGGAGTAGAGTATTCCCATGTCTGTTCGTCGCTATTGTTGTTAGGAATAAAAGTAATGGTATAGTACTGTTTACTCATGATACCTTTGTAAGTATCAAGAGAGTAATAGAGGAACCCTTTTCCAGCAACAGGGATCAGCTTCTGTTCATTCAGGCCTATCATTCCCATTTGTTCCTGATAACGCGGTTCATCAAATGTTCCATAATTCAATTCCCTTTTTCCTACTTCCGTTCCATTTTTGTCTAACAGATGAAGTTTATATTTTTTCTTATTGTGTTCGGCGACTCTAAATGCCAGCAAATCACCATTGTAAGTACCTTCTTCCAGTTGTGTGGAATATGATCCTTCGATCGTTTTTTGACCTACATTACTCAGGTTTTGATCCAGAATGGAAATAGTGAACTTTTTGTCTTTGGATTTTCCTTTTTTCTCTTCATAAAAAAAATAATAACCTGTTACATTGTTTTTTTCGTAAATGGGGCCAAAACTCCTCAGGTTGGCATTTAAAATGTCAGAAAAGGAATTTTTTTGACTAAAGGAATTGCTAATAGCAAGGAGAAATATAAAAACTACAGTGAAAGTAGTTTTTAAAAGCGCTTCTAAATGAACCATAATTATTGGTTTTTACTGTTAAGTATTTAATATTAATTGAGAGATTTTATTTTTTATAGATATGCAGGCATTCTTTCAGAATGGTTTTGAAATTTTCATTGTGGCTGTACTGCTCTTTTTTTTGTTCCATGTAATAGTAGCTAATGGCTGCCAATTCCCTGGGGCGGAGTTGATGCATAAATGCACATAGTTGCCTAAAGCTTTCATCAAACTCTTTTTTAGGCAGAGGAACTAGGTTCTCCAGTTCGTGAGTTTGCATACCTTCGTGAATTTGAAGCAAACATTTCCCAACCATAGTATGCAGGTAAACGCTTTTAGGATATACTTCTAGCAACTGCAAACATTGATATAAGGCATAGGCTGTATTTTCAAATTGATATAGCCCTTCGATCAACTCAAATTCAGACTGGTATACCCATTGATGAAAACTAATGGAATCCTGCAGAAAAACTTGTCCTGCAGTAGTTGCTAGTTGATTTTGAAAATGAAGAGACAGGCTATCAATTCTTTCTGTACAGGCAGGGTGAGTACGCAGTGAATCCTGATTGAAATAAGGTGTTTCTTCGGTAAAAGTAGTGCCGTTAAACATAATGGTTTCTTCTTGCAACCACCTTTCCTTAAAAGGGTACTGTTTCGAACTGAATATTTCTTTTAAATTAATAGGATTTTGATGCTTTTCTTCATCTATGTGCTGGAATAATTTTAAGCATTCGATTCCTTGTTTTAGCTGGTAGGGAGTACGGGTGAAATATACCATTCCCAACGAATCTGCTTCCAGCTCCTGTATTCTGTTATGCCGGCGCTGGTCATAGAGCGTTTTTTGCAGAATGCCCATTGCTTTTTGATATTGCCCTTTTCGGAAAGAACGCCTGACATCTTTTTTTAAGGTTCGATCTTTGGTAGATGCCACATATTGAGAGATAGATTTTTCAAGGTGTGATAAAGTATAATGGGCAACTTCATGGCATAAAATCCATGCTAATTGACTTTCGTTTTGTAGACGATTAAGCAATCCTACATGGATTAATATCGTCCCATCGCCCATACTTACCGCATTGGGCGTTGCATATCGGGTGGGGATGATTACTATATCTTCACAGGGTATGTCTTTATTGTAGGAACATATATTTAATAATATACTGTCGAGATAAGGTTGAATAGATGAACCATATAGGAAATGGTGCTTATTAAAGCCAAATGTCAGGTATTCATAACGGTTATTGTAAGCTTCTTTGAGGACGGACTGCGATTTATCTAGACTATTTGTCCAGTACTGTTGCTTGTGTTCTATAATTTCCAATCCTTTTACATTATCTCCCTCTAGCAACTGATGAGATGAATCCACCTGGGCTGTTACAGCAATATGAATTAAACTACATAATATAGTCAATTGATGATAGAGAAAAGCACGTAACATTGTTGTTTGTTTAATTTAGAGCATGTTAGAAAAGGATGCAAACCAAATTATCGCCTGATCCTGATAGAAAACTGAGGATCAGGCGATAATTTGGTTTGTGCCCTTTAAAAGTCAGATACCATGATGTTCAAGGTATAGGCTTTAGTGGCGAAAATAATCAATATTTTGATGAGATGAGACATTTTTATAGTATACAATTTCGCGTGAGGCCTTAGCTTTAGCGAAAAACTATGGGGATGGTTAAAATGTCATCAAAATGTATCCACCTCAATATAAATACTGATAAAATCACCATAATTTACGGTTTTAATGATCCCTTTATGTTATTCTATTACAAATAACTTTACCCCCTGTTGATCATCAGCAGTCAACTTAAGGGCATAAGTACCAGTAGGAAGTTTCAATTGCAATTCCTTGGCATTCCAACCACGGGCCTGTCTACTTTGGTTCTGATTGTAAAACATCTTTCCATGAAGGTCAAATATTGCAATGTTTACTTCTGTCGATTTCAGAAGCTCATAACTCACTTGAATTTGACCATTACTCGGATTAGGATAAATGTCTAATGAGAGCTCATTATTTTTCTCCGCTTCTTCTGTATAAACGGGTACAGCAACGGGTTCGGATGTGTAAAGATGGTATTCACCAGCTTCCAGATTAGTGAGTTGATTAGGAGTGATAACAGTTACTGTTTCACCTGTAAAGATATCATACCATTCGCCTGTGCTCGGAAA
This sequence comes from Chitinophagales bacterium, assembly GCA_022360175.1. Taxonomy (GTDB): domain Bacteria; phylum Bacteroidota; class Bacteroidia; order Chitinophagales; family Saprospiraceae; genus JAKSDI01. The sequence continues at coordinate 8,584 of JAKSDI010000215.1, read as the reverse complement.
TGCTTGTGATATTTGGGTGGCACTCATCCCAAGATTTGCAAGAGCAACTACATCAAAGTCATCTCCAAATAATTGGACTTTCTTACCTGTTCCACTGGTTTCTACGACAAAATTATCAGTATGGAAAACATCATATGCCTTTCTCATGTAGGCCAGTTGACGAGTTATTTCCAATAAGTGCTCACGAGCCTCATTTTGTAAATAATCCCAACGAATTGGTTTGGGGCCTGTACGACAACCTTCATCAATTGATCCATCCTGAATACAGTAGTTGATAGAGTAATCGTAGCCCATTTCTCCAAACTGCCAGCTCATTTTCGGACCAGGGATGCTATAGAAAATAGTACTGGCAGCTTCCATACGGGATAGCGCGGTCTCCAATTCCTGTACATTATAATCGCCCGAAATGTTGCCCTCTGTGAGCGCTGTGTAAAGGATGCGTTCTTCATCATGACTTTCCATATAACTTACCAGAGCAGGTACATCCCAACCACGTTCGGTATAAGCCGTACCATCAAAACCACCACCGCTGCCTCGTACAGCATTTCGGTAGGAGTGATTCATATTATTCCACAATAACATACCTTCACCATATTCTGCCATTTCAAGCTCTTCCTGCCAATCTGCAAAATGCTCCATGATAACATAGGCTCCTGGAGAAGCAGCCCAAACTTCATCTGCATAATCCTTCAGTATAGCCAGCCGAGAAGCATCGTATTGCCCCCAGGCTCCTACATCATTAGGATTGTTGGTCTGAGTGAAACCTTTGGACAAGTCAAAGCGATAGCCATCTATATGCATTTCTTCTAACCAATAACGGATCATACGTTTTACATAATTACGAGTATGCGGGCTTTCGTGATTGAAGTCATTACCTACATTAAATGGGTGAGTAGGTGTTTGGTTAAACCATGGACTATCTGCTGCCGGGCGATTATTGGCTGAATCCCAGTATAATTGAGCTAGTGGGCTTTGTCCAAAGGCATGATTATATACGACATCTACTATAACAGCCATATCATAAGAGTGGCACATATCTACCAATCTTTTAAATTCACTGATGGTACCATAGTATTTATCCGTTGCCATATGGAAGGATGGATTGTACCCCCAACTGATATTACCTTCAAATTCATTGATAGGCATTAACTCTATAGCATTGTATCCAAGATTGGCCAGATAAGAAATGGTATCAATCAAATCGGTATAACTATGGCTTTCCAGAAAATCTCGAACTAGTAATTCATAGATGACTAGTTTTTCTTTTTCAGGCCGTTCAAAATTATTGATTTGCCAGTTGTATTCCGTTGCTGAAGGTTGTACAAGACTAGCGATGCCTCTTGCATTCTCTGGGTAAGAAGGAAGATTAGGGTATACTTCTTCACCAATATAGGAATCATTAAAAGGATCTAATACAAGCGTACTATATGGATCAGCTATACGGAGTTCACCATCTACAAGATATTGAAACGCAAAAGTTTCATCTTCTTCGATACCATCTATTGTAATCCACCAGGTACCTTCATTACTTGGTGTCATCTGATAATCTGTATTGGGAAGCCAGTTGTTGAAATCACCAAGGACAAATATGTTGGCCTTATTAGGAGCGTAAAGTGCTAATTTGAGTTGTCCATTTTCTACAGTTATACCATGTTCTAAACCTGCTGGAGGATCAGATGCAGGAATATCTAATGGTACGGCATAAGCAAAGCTATGTTCCTGCTGTTCTGAACCATTATCTACCGTAATATTGACAATATGAGTTCCTTCGCCACCAGCAGAGAGTTCATAATCTAGTAGGGTTCCATTAGTAGTGGTCAGTTGCATGCCATTGTCTGTCAAAGTAATTTCAGAAGCTTCACTGGCAGCTACTCTAACAGTGATGCTTTCGCCAGTACTTACAATTAGGGCATTGTCTGTAGGGCTTTGTAAAACAGATGCAAAGCCACCTGTACCATCATAAAGATCCAGAAATATATCGCTGCCATCCTCATTTCTTCCAGTCTGATTGCCTGCAGCATCTCTAAACACAAATGCTATTTGTTCTATAGCTTCAGACATAGGTACATTAAAATAACCTCTTACGGAGGGTGAAAAAGTATAGCTGTACAGGTTGTTTTCTCCTGCTACTGGTATCATTTTCCAATCATCATTGGCTTGCCCCCAGGTGGTAGGAACATATTTCCAATCTGAAGGACTGCTACTTTGATCGGTAATAACACCTGTATGAAGATAAACGTCACAATTGCAATTCTCCAACCCACCATTACCCTGAGTGGCGTCAAAAAAGAGTGTAACTTCATCTTCAGAGGTAGGAAAAGCAGGTTCGCTATATATCACCTGTGATTGTACACTAATGGTTGTAAAAACCAATAGCATCCATAGAATAAACCGAAGGTTCATATTGTCAAAGTTTTGAGAATAAAAATTAAGAACTTGTTTAAAGTTCATCCTTTGGGTTCAAAACGCCCTTTTTATGCTTACACTTCGTTGCTCAAATAAGCTTCGTAGCCCTGCTACGTTCTCATTTAAGCGCCTTGTCTAAACATAAAATGAACTATTTTGATCATCAAAAACGATCTTTAAACAAGTTCTAACAAGGATACACTAAGTAGTTCTCAGGCCATTTTAAATCCTTTGAGAACTATTTAATCATTGATTGTAAAAAAATGGAAGCTAATAGATGAGTATAAAATAGAGCTTGAGAACAAGCTCCTGACTTTACTGATGAGGTAAAGATAATAAACTTTAAATGATATATTCAAAGCTTAACATTAAGTTCTTCAGACATATACATACGGTATAGAGAACTACATCCTTAATTCTCATTCAATATCTCTCCACAATACTTACAATACACTGCATCATCAGCATGCCCTTCTTTACCACAGTATCTACAGGCTTGTGTATTAGTACCCCGGTCACTATTAAGCTCGCTTATAAATTCAGCAGATACGATACCTGTAGGTACCGCAATGATGGCATAACCGAGGATCATAATAGCAGCGGATAAAAATTGTCCGATGGCAGTAGCGGGAGTAATATCACCATAACCTACGGTTGTTAAGGTTACAATAGCCCAATAAATGCTTCTGGGAATGCTGGAAAAGCTATCATTTGATCCCCCTTCTACCAGATACATAACCGACCCAAAAATGATAGTGGCAAGCATAACAAAGGTGAGAAATACAGTGATTTTTGCCCGACTGGCCATAAGTGCCCGAACAATAACATCTCCTTCTTTTAAAAAGTGTCCTAGCTTAAGTATACGAAATACCCTTAGTAGGCGAAGCCCTCGGATAACGACCAGATAATGAGTGCCCTGTACAAAAAGGCTTAGATAGGTAGGTAAAATGGATAAAAGGTCTACTATTCCAAAAAAACTGGTAGCATACTTCATAGGGCGATATACGCAGTATAATCGAAGTATGTACTCAATGGTAAAAACGATCGTAAAGGCCCATTCCAGATAGGTGAATATTTTACTATATCTCTGTTGGAGCGGATCAACACTTTCCAACATTACTACTAAAACACTGGCGGCAATGAGCACTAATAAGGAAACATCAAAAACTTTTCCGGCAGGAGTATCTGCTTCAAAAATGATTTCATGTAAGCGCTCCTTTAAAGGATTTATGTTAGTTGGCATATTGATATTAAGTATCCTTTTTTACAAGAAATGCGGTACGGAATTTTTATTTATTTAATTCGAATCACCCCCGTACTAATGAACTAAAGTAATAAAAACATACTTTAAAACTCTAAAGGTAAGTACCTTTTAGGTAGTCACCAAACATGGGGATTTGAGGAGGGAAAACCTTCGTTTTTATATTTTAAATAAAATTCTATATTTTAATTATTTTAATTTATCTTTGTTTGCGGTGGTAGGAATAATTTCTGAAAAACATTTCATTTCTATCACTGATCAGAGCGAAGTAATTAAATATGGCATGATTTCTGTAGTCCGTTATATGTATCCCAACAATCGATACCAACTTCAATAGGGAAAGCGGGCTACAGACAATCATGTTAGAGTTTATTAGCATGGGTAATGCTTTGAACTCTAACGCCCGCTACTAATTATTACTTTATTTAAAACAATCACCTTATTAATGGGGTTTTATACCTCGTATTTGAACGATTATTAAATTATCCGCAGATTTGATAAAGGCAGTTATCATAGAAGATGAAGTAAAGGGGTTGAATAATCTGAAAAACCTGATCGCTAAGTATTGTGATAATGTTGAGCTTATAGGTGAAGCTGACAGTATTAGCAAAGGCTTTGAGTTATTATCTGATCCAGATAGTAAACCAGATCTGGCTTTTTTGGATATAAGTTTACCGGATGGGCTGGTTTTTCAGTTGTTGAATAAGCTTCGTCCAATTGATTTCGAGATCATCTTTGTGACAGCCTATGAAGAATATGCAATTAAAGCCTGCGGATACAGCTCTATTGGATATATCCTCAAACCAATTGATCCAGACCTGCTAAAAGAAGCGGTCGCCAAAGTACAGCCTCGGAAAGGAGGGCAAATGGATCGTCGTTTGGATATTTTCAATAACTACTACAACAATCCAAATGCCTTCACCAAGATGAGTATTTCTGCTCTTGATGGTATCTATTTCGTCAATATTCGAGATATAGTCCGTTTTGAAGCAGAAGACAATTATACTCATATCTACCTCAATAATGGAGAGCGAATAACTGCATCAAAAACTATTAAAGCCTACGAAGATTTACTCGCCTCCTTTAATTTCTACCGTGTACATAAGCGCCACGTAATTAACCTAAACTACATGCGCAAATTTGTAAAAGGAGATGGAGGATACTTGATTATGGATGATGATATCAAAATTGAAGTATCCCGTCGCCGCCGGCCTGCTTTTATGGAACAAATAAAACAATTGCAGGAAGGTTTATAGTGGCCTATTGGCTGTATCATTTTTTTATTTTCATAATGGTATGATGATGGCATTATCATTATACTTATGCGTAATAAAAATATGTATGAATGTAAGGCTTTTTAGGCTGCATGTGAAAGGAATATTTTTTACTTTTACTGCAAATATCTATGCCCAGTCATAGTTTTTAGGCTTGAAACTATGTGCTTGCGAATATTTGCAGGGAAATGAGTGCAACTTTTAATCCCTGTTTACGTAAAAAAAGATACTATGGGAAAATCAAAGAAAAACCTAGACGATTTGAAAAAAGATCTAAAAACGATCAAGAAAAATGACATGAACAAGATCGTCGGGGGTAAAAAAAGCAAGAATAAGAAATGGAATAATGGTTGTGGAGGTATAGTGCCTCAATAATCATATTAGAAAATATATTATCTTTAAGGGCTATATCTTTTATTGGAAAGGTATAGCCCTTTTTTATATAGTCAAGAACAATTAGACAGGCTCTAAAATAATTCACCAAGTCGAAATTAGTATGCTGGCAAATAGCACTTTACCTATCACATTGAATTTGCTTGAACTGGAGAATAAACTTGAATATCAACAAGATCCAGTTCAGCGGCTCATTGTATTGGACAAGCTGGCTGCCTATTATTCTTTTACTAATGTTGGGCGAGCCAGCGAATTGATAAACGAGCTGTTTAAGATTCTATCAGAACATTCTAATCCTGATTTTTTACTCAATTCTTATCTCTATGCAGCAACCTTAGAAAACCAGCGATATAATTACGAACAAGCAGAAACGTATTTTCTAAAGGCGATTGAGTTGTTAAAAGAAAGGGGAGCGGTAAAACAGCAGGCCGAAGCCTATATTGATTATGCTGGTACCTGTATGAATCTCCATAAGATGGAGGAGGCCACGGAGATGCTGGCAAAGGCAAATCGAGCGCTAAAGAATTTTCCCGATAATCGCCTGTTCAGCCGGATTACTTGCAGAGAGGGTTTTATGCATCTTCACTATTCCAATTATTCTCAGGCAATAGAGATGCTGCTGGAAGCAGATCGGAGTATCAATATGCTGGAAACTCCTTTAGAACTTAAAGATTATTACTTTCTTACGCTTATTCACTCTGGGCTTGGTAAGATTTACGAACGAAATGACGATCGGGAAAAAAGTGTGGCAGCTTATCTGAAAGTAGTGCAGATGTGTGAAACGATAGGTATGCGTACTCGTTTATCGTGGCACTATTTAAATGTTGGTATCGGATATATTGCTCTGAATGATCAGGAAAAAGCGGAGTCGTATTTTCTTAAGGCAATCGATATATCGGATGATACCAGCAAACACGCTAAAGCCAGCGCAAATGCCAATTTGGGGTATTGTTACTATGAAAAGAAACGGTATGAAGAAGCGCTGGAGCTATTTGGAAGAGCAGAAGATTTGTATAAGGAAGAATCAGAAGAAGATTATTATAATTTTTCCATTATAGAAGCCTGGCGTGGACGCCTGTTTGCTGAAACTAATGAAACTCAGCGTGCTATAAGTCATTATGAGAAGGCAATGGCTTATGCTGAGCAAATTGAAGATTATAAACAACTATCTGGTGTATGTAAGGAATTTGCAGCACTCTACGCTGAAGAAAAGGATTTCGAAAAAGCCTACCACTATCAAACATTATACGCAACATATGCAGAGCGATATAATGAGCAAGTGGATAAGCGGAAACAAATGGAGGTGGAGGTGAAATATGAAGCAGAGAAAAAAAAGCAGGAGACAGAGATGCTGCGCCTTCAGGCCACGCGATTGCAGTTGAAGGCCTTAAGGGCACAAATGAACCCTCACTTCATGTATAATGCGCTTAATTCGATTCAGAATTATATCACTTCTAACGAAATTAACTCAGCGGCCAAGTACCTGGCTAAATTTGCTCAATTAATGCGGCGGAGCTTAGAGTATTCTGAATTGGAAATTATCTCTTTAGAGGAAGAAATAGAATTTTTGGAAGAATACCTTTATATCAACGAAAAACTGAGATTTGAGGATCGCTTGAAGTATGAAATCATTATTGATGAAGAAATAGAAGAAGATATTCTTGGAGTTCCTACTATGATTGTTCAACCCTATGTGGAAAATGCTATTGAACATGGCTTGCGTACCCGAAGTAATGGGCTTATTAAAGTCTTCTTTTTCCTCTATGATGAAGACACCATCTTGTGTGTCGTAGAAGATAATGGGATTGGACGTGATCGAGCTTTGCAGTTGAGAATGAAAGATCCTCAATATCAAAACCACCGTTCTCGTGGTACCAAGATTACAGAAAAGCGCCTGGAAATACTTCACAACACCAAAAATATAGATGACCTTATCCAGATTATTGATCTAAAGGATGAAAAAACAGGAGAAGCAAAAGGAACGAAGGTTGAGATAAAAATCCCTGTTATGGAAATACAAATTAGATAGAGGATTCGGTTACTGGAAATAATTATAGGTATAATAGTTATGATCTACTTCCATGGATTTACCGTTTCCTCATCAATATAAAAGAATTTCTCCCTTTTTTTGCCGTTCCCTAACTTATTCTTGCCGTTCCCTATGTATATGCAGCCGAATGTAGATATAAGCTTTTATAAAGCCGAAATAAGTTTAACTTGCGAGAAGTTTTCTCATAGTATGTTTGTTTGAACCTCCTGCACCTAATCTCCGGTGCAGGCTTTTTTTTGCTCCTACTTTCCGTTCAATAACTCAAAACGACCATTCTTCTCCTAATTACTTCCTATTCCTCAGCCGCCCTTGCAGGAGGACTACAGAACATTATATTTGTAACAGTTTTCTCATAGTATGTTTGTTTGAACCTCCTGCACCGCCATCCCTCTGGTGCAGGTTTTTTTATTTCATAAAGTGCTTTAACGTTTTCTGTTAATCCTGGATTCAGGGATTTGTACGTATGATTAGGTTTTGCCAACAAAAAATTTTATATTTTTTGTTTTTAATTTAAGTTTTCTTACCTTAAAGCTGAAATGAATGCGCTCTTATGAAGAAGAAAAAGCAAGTTTTTCAGCCAGATGATCGTCTCTTTAGAAAAATGATGGAGGATAAGGAGCATTTGAATACAGTAGTTATTTATTTTTTAGCAATTATAGAGAGATCTCCTAGAGCATTTATGGAAGAACTTGAAAATATAGAATTTACTACAAAAGCAGCTACTATGAGTACATTGGAGCAGTTATTAGAGCAAGGGAGACAGGAAGGTATTGAACAAGGGCAAATGAAAGAAAAGACGCTTAACTTGTTAAAGCTGAAACTTAACTTCCCTACTTTGTCATCTGATCAACTGTCAGATTTAACTGGTTTATCATTAGAACTAGTAGATCATTTTTATAGTGTACTAGATTCTAAAAACTTGATGGACACTACATCTTTTATACATGAACAATTGCTTAATAATATTGATCTTTCAGAAGAAGAGGAAAACACTTACCGACAATTGATTGCCCACATAGTGAAATAAGATAATAAACTTACTTTCTACTTTTCTTCCTTATCTAGTTATAGAAGCTTGATATAAAGTAAGTGCCAAGACAAAATAGTGTTACCATTATATTGAGAGGAATTTTCATTCTAGACAAGGCAACTTTTCTCACGAGGCCTGACCGAGTAAAAAACGTAAGCGAAGTGGTGCTT
>JAKSDI010000310.1 GCA_022360175.1 Chitinophagales bacterium | reverse complement strand
TCTGTTATAGCTTTTGTACCAGAACATTTGATTAGACCAATTTTCCAGGCTGGGAGCAGGCTCTATAAGTAACCACTCTGCATTGGATGGGTAGTGGGATTTGTAAAACGCTTCTGGTACAAAAGCTATAACAGATACAAGGTGGAAAACATTGAGATAGATGGAAAAGGCCACCAGCATTTTGAAGTCCCTTACAATAGTGAATTAAAAATAACTACTGGATTGAAACCCGGACAAACACTTTATGCCCTGAAAAGGAATAGCAAAAAACAGGTGGAACTGACGGAAAAAGAAACCGGGACTTATATCCTCAGTCCATCAGAGCATCGCCTGAGAGGTTCTGTCCTGATCGGGGTGTTGGAAGGGAGTAAATTAGCACCTTTGCTGGAGTTTAAGGTTAAATGATGAAGTTATATGTACGAATTTGTTTTCCAGAAGAATGCTAAATTAACGGATAGATAATAGGATGGATAGAGATGCCTATCTCTTCATTATTTTGATCGACTGGGTGTCAAACCCAGTCGAAACATATGCTTATCTAAACTATCCCTGGTACGTGCTATATTAAGTTTACTTCTTGGAAAGGATAAGAGTTCCTTTATTAGAGTTCAAGCTTAGATAATGAAGTTGGTATGATTACTCTGGAATAGGAACTAAAAAAGGGAGTGCTTCTTCATCTCCTCTTCCTACCATATTTAAAAAATCATCTGATTTAAGGGTAGCATAGAAATCTTCTCTACGATCTACATCAAAGCCTGCACATACTATCATTAATGATCCTCCTTCGAAAAACGAAGTACCTTCAATTTTTTCTAATCCTAGGCTAGCATGAAACACAGGAACAATTGCATTTAAAGGGAAAGATTGTGATTCTTTTTTCATGCTTTTGTAAGCGCCTAAATGCCCTTTGGAAAGAATGGGGTTTAATACCTCAGTACCAAATGTAAGGTATAAGCTGTCATTTTTTAATGCTCGTTTTCTTGTATGGTCAATGCTGAGAGGGAAACCTGTAAAATACGGATAATCAAGAGCTTTAGATTCTTTTAAGGTCATCTTTCCTTGATCTACCAGTGTAGTAATATTACAATTTTTAGAGAGGGCTTGAGATTTTATTAATTCATAACCTATAACCCTTTTTGACATATGCCCCTTGCTGACCAATTCTCTTTCTTCAATATTTTTAACTGTAACAAGTAAAATATCAAAATCGACGGCTCTTTTACTATAGAATTGAAATTCACCAATTGGAGTAATTCCTAAATAGGATAAAGAGCTTTTTACTTCCTCAGAAGGAGGAGATTTGGTAATGATTAAGCTGTCAGGCGAAGCATTTTCAAAAATACTTCTGTCTTCTGGAATGTTTTCTTCAGAGTGTTGGCACGCAAAAATAGAAATGGCAGTAAAAAAGATTAAGAGAGTGCTTTTCATGCTAATTTTAATTGTAAAGATTAGTTGTGAAATTTTATATGATCAACTTTTAATTGCTTAGCACTATTGCAGGGGATATAATATCTTCGACAAACAGGATGGTTTTGTCGAGCTTTGGAGCAATAATTCAGGGGAAGTATATAATTATTCGGTTGAGATTGTCTAGTACAAGCAAGTCTTAAGAGAGAGTTGGTTGACGCATCCCATAATTTCAAAGAGAGATGTAAGCTTCACTGAAATGTCTAATAGGATGAGTATGAAGAGCAGAATTTTATTCTACCCGCTTTATCTCTCCCTGCCATTGTACCAATGCATGGCTCTTATCAGCCTTTAATAATTTCACACCTTTCACTTCTTCTCCTTTTTGTAAAACATAGTTGACATTATCAATTTTGAGTAGGATAAAAGGTGCTTGCCCTTCTTTTTCTGAATAACCTACAAATTGAATATTAGGCCATGCCTGTTCGGCTTGTTTAGATAAGGTAGTAGGCTTGCTCTTTTGGGCTTTGACTGCTGGCTTGCTCTTTTTAACGGACTTATGAGTACCCAAAAATGGATCAGGGTAATCAAGTGCCAACATATATGAATCAGAAGTTGGAGAAGCAGAGGTGCTTGTAGGTATATAAGCACTTTGATGAACGAATGCTGATGGATCATCCTGATTATAATACTGGATGACCTGATATATAATCATTCCCCAGATGCCAAGCGCAAGCACTGCAAGAGCATATTGAATTTTCTTATTGTTCTTCATTTTAATCTATTCTATATAAAAAGAAAAGAGCACTGAATAATCAGAAACATTCCCCGCTTTATCTATTGTATTTAGATGCCAATAGTAATGTTGGTCGCTGGAAAGAAGATTGCTGATGGTATTTAAGTCAAAACTGTTTGTTTCCAACAAGCCTTGCCAGATCAGGGAACTTAAATCATCAGCATCATATATAAATAAAGAATCACTTGCTGCTTCTGTTGAAGATTGCCATGATAATGAAGGAGCATCAGCTAAATTTAGAGTATCTCCATCCTCTGGTAGTAAGTCATATGGAGTCTCGGGAGCAGTGATATCTACTGTGAAGCTACGAATAGACCAATCAGTAAAAGTATTCGTGTTTTCATTCTCTGCTCTGACTCTCCAGTAATAGGAGTCTTCATAATCACTTTCCCATGCATAATTGTTATCATAAAGCCCTGTATTGATTAGTAAATCTGAAAAAGAAGGGTCTGAAGCTAATTGAAACGAATAAACGTCTGCATTCACTAATTCCTCCCAACTGAAAGTAATATTGGTTTGATTGATGCAGGAGTTGTCAGGTGGAGTATTAATTGAGAGTATTTGCTGATTGAGGTCAGCCGAAGAGTCAATGATAATATTTAATACACGTGGATCACTATTTTTACTTTGATAGGCACTATTAATACCAGCGACTCTCCATTCGTATATCCCAGTTAACAGGCTGAGAGATAATTTAGTATCACTGGTTGTTGTATCTGTAAGTTCCTGTATCGCATCAAAAGATGGACTTGCCAATTGCAAGACATAGGCTTCGGCATCACCCAGTATCTGCCATTGGAAATTAACAAGCGATGAATTGGTAGAAAAGCCATCAGAAGGAGAGAGTAATTCTACTTTTTCGTTAGAAATATCAGGCACAAAAATATCATCGCAGCGATAGCTGATGAGTATGGTCAGGATCAAAAAGAGCAATTTTTTCATCACTATTGTTTTTGAGGTAATAAATTTTGGAGATATAAAGTCGCGTTTAAGAATGTTCGTTTTTGTTTTCTATCATTTTTCTTTTCAAAATTAGCAGATGCTACCCTTGTAAGTTGTAACTCCTTTTCCAGTTTATTGATCAACTTTAATATGTCGTGATAGGCTCCCCTTACTTCCACTTGATTGGTGACAATCGTGAGGCTGCCATTGCTCTCCTGCGTTTCTTCTCCAAATCCAGCAATAAAGAGGTTTAAGTCAGCACATGTAGTATTAACGGTTTCGAATAAGAGCTGCCGATCATAGGCCTGTTTCAATAAACTGCTGTCTAGCTCCTGAAGCTGAGAATGCAATTTGGCAATAGTCATAGGTGCATTTTCAACCATAGATGCGAGCTGCTGCTGCTTATTATAATATTTATATAAAATCATCGTCTTTTTGATACCTAATTGATAAGCAATGATCCACAACAGCAGTATCCCACCGAGGCTAATCCATAATTGTTGTTTGCCAGCTAATTGTTTATATCGTTCAAACATGTTCTAAAACTTGTTTTTTAGTGTGCACTAATATGCTCTTCCTCCTCCAGTTTTAGCCAGCTTTTTCAAGCGTGCAGCCCGCCTGGAAAGGAGAGGGCGTATACTATGCTCCCTTGGGGGGAGCTGCCCACAGGGCTGAGGGGGACATTCCATAGATTTAGCACTCTTCATACTTTTATAAACCAAAGTTGGTTACTAATTTGAATATTGGTAAATACATAGCTACCAGTATCAGGCCTACTACCAACGCCAGAAATATGATAATCACCGGTTCGATAAGGCTTCCTAATAGCTTGGTTTGTTGTTCTACATCTGTATTATACTGGTCAGCCAGTTTTTTAAACATATTTCCCAACTGATTGGCTTCTTCTCCCACTCTTACCAGAGCAATCAGACGCTTTGGAAAAATGTCGAATTTTGACATGCTTTTATGTAAAGGCATGCCATTAAACAGCTCTTCTTTTACAGCTTTTAATGCATGTTCTATCGGATAAAATTGTACCATTCTCTGAGACAACTCAATTGCTTGTAATGCTGGAACATGCGCCTCTAGCAAAAAAGCCATCGCCTGGCTGAATCTTCCCAGATATACTTTTCTGATTAGCCTCCCAAATATTGGGATATGCAGCAAAATGATAGCACTGGCAGCCCGAAACCAGGCTTTTTTACGTTGAGTATATCCTATTGCAATGAGTATTAATACAATGATTCCTAAAGGGCGCGCCATTAACTGAAGCTGCTCTGATAATTGAATAATACTTTCCGTTAAAGCAGGAAGATTTTGCCCTAGTCGGCTATACAAATCACCAAATATGGGGACCAAAAAACTCAATAGAAAAAACAGGGCAAATAAGGCGACACCAATTACCAAAATAGGGTAGGAGAGGGCACTAATCAATAAGCGTTTGTATTGCGCTCTTTTGGCAAAATAAGATGCCAGTTCTTTTAATACAGGAGGTAAAGCACCACTTTCTTCAGCAATCTGAATGCTAAAAGATTCATACTCCGAAAACTCCTTACTACCCATCATGGCAGCCGACAAGCTTTTGCCTGCTATAATTTCAGATTGTAGTTGATCAAATAATGCTTGTTCCTGCTTTTTACCAGTACCTTCCCGCAATAATTCAAAAGCTCCTTTGATATCTAATCCTGCAGTGAGTAGTGTTTCCAGTTCTGTATAAAAAGCCTCTTTACGCTTGGCATTAAAGCGACTGCCAAATAAAGAAATATCTCTATTCATCAACTCCCACAGAGAAGGGCGAGCTGTCGGAGCCTCCTTAGGGGAAGAATATTGATTGATTTTATTTAGCTGAATACTCATTATTTGGTCTTTTCTAAATAGTTTTCATTACCTGCAAAAGCTATATTTAGTGCGAATTTCCAACAAGCTTTAGTATGTAATTAGAAATTCGTGTTATTAGTGCTATTAGTGGACCACCTACTTTCGTATTCGATCCACTAAGCGCCTTCTCCAATCACAGATTGATACTCAATTCCCCATTCATCTAATATACCACCCCAAAATCGTTACTCTTCATCTCGTGTTTAACACGGCTCTACGCTTCGCTACGATAAGCCATTATTCTTTCTTATAGTCCACGAATTTCCCGAATTCCTCTAATTGCATTTACTGGAATGGGTTAAGCCTCGTGAGAAAAGTTGTGGGTCAACCACCATCTTACCTCATCAACTGCTCTGCACTATACAACTTCTCCAATTTGAAACTACCCTCTCCAATTCTAGACTGATACTCAATTTTACATTCATCTATTATACCCTCTTCTACATAATCTCCTTCAAATGTTGGATCAGTCAATTGGATAGAAAAAGAAAAAGTATCTACTTGGATACCTCGCTTTCTGAGACAATAATCCTCTTCAAAAAAATACTGGCTATCTGTGCTATCCCTGAATGAAAAATATAACTGCCCATTACTAAGCTCTATCCATTCAGCATACATCGCTTCTCTTTTTAGCAGCATTTTCAATTGTTGCTCCTGCCACAACAATTCATTCACATTTTTAGATTGCAACTGATATGCTTGTAGCAGCCGAATACCATTCATACTGAAAATAACCAGCAATGCTGTGATAGTCATTCCAACCAATAATTCCATTATGGTAAATGCCGCTACGTTTTTAATCATCTTGATATCTATGCCTCCTCCGACTTTCAGCTGACCTCTTCAAAAGAGTATAGGCATTGTGCTCCCTTCGGGGGAGCTGCCTGCAAGGCTGAGGGGGATGTTCTTTAAGTTTAAACCAGTTCTTACTCTAAGAGCGTGTTTGGGAATTTGTTCTTTGAGACGATTTTGTCATTAATTGGATTAGATGAGGCCTGAACGAGCGAACTCGTAGAGCAAAAGTCTTGAAGACTTTTGAGCGAGTGAACCGCTAGCGGATGGGCTGTAATATTTTAGCCATCCGCGCGCCGCCGTAGCTTTAGCGGAGGAGCAAGCTAAATGAGCGTTCTTCCAACAAAATATAAGTCAATTAGTGACGAAATGAGTCCGATTAATAAATCCCAAACATGCTCTAAATAAAATCATGCTCGTTTCATCCCATTTAAATAATTGCTGTTTCTCTGAAATCAACGCTCCCTGAGCTCCCAATGCCTGTAGTGATAAAATGTACACCCCTTCAAATTCAGGGTGTGGCCTGACCATTTTCTTTATCAGATATCCATCCATTTTGATTTCTTCATTATAAAAACTGGATTGCTGTTCGGTTTGCTCCAGCACAACTTCCAATACTCTATCTGCTTTGTTTCGATGGGCGATAGGGCTACTATCCATAACATGATTCACTGTCATCCATCCCAGGCTAAATACTATAGTAATAACCGTGAGCGCAATCGTAGCTTCCAATAAAGAGCTCGCCTTTAATCTAGCCATTTGATCACTTTCCATTCCTCTACATTTTTATCAGTAAAAGCAGCACTATGCACAAAATGATCAGAAAGAGAGCGGGCATTTATATCTGCATCCAGCAGGTGATTATAATAAGAACGCCCTCTGTGTTTTAATAAGAAACCACTGGCAAAAAGATGTCCGGAAAAACTACCTGAAAAGGAGATGTTTCCCGCAAAATGTCCCCAACCATTAATCTCACATCTAGGCCCTATTACCGATTCGGGAAGCTTAGCTGGTTTCAATTGGCTCTGCAATAAGTAGCCTTCCAGCTTACTACCTTCCTTCATGATAATACGGGCAGTTTCTTCCTTCGATCTGCCAGGGCCATCTATCAAAGCAATACCTGATGGATATAAGAGATGCACATTTTCATGGATCAGGATGTTCTGACTGACAATAGCCTGTAATGTCCCTTCAAAACCGGATTCTACTTCTATATAAGTACCTAATAAGCAGGCATCTTCAATAATGGCATCCTTCTTAATCAATATGGTATCTGCTATCAGTAGAACATTGCCTTTTACCGTAGTATTTAAGTTTATCTTCCGTTTCCTTATTAGCTGAGTCGTATCCCCAAAAGAAATATTGATAGGATCAGGAATAGATGCGGAAACAGGAACACGCCTTCCCCGCTGCCATTGATATATCAACTCCTGCACCGCAATAGTATCTATCCCCGGCATCCCATTATCACTGATAAATTGTGCTCCATTGACCAAAGATTGCCCTGTATATGGCCTTCCACTAATATTTCCTATTCTTACCCCACTTTTAGGAAGCCTTGCAGTACCTGTGATCCTGCTATCTCCACATAATGCCAATGGCTTATAATTATCCTGTAAATACAAAGCCGATAAAGAACTATCAGGAGCATAACCCACCAGAAAATGGCGCTTTTCTATTTTTTTGTCTCGAGCCATCGTTTTATAAGCAGCTACATTTCCAACTGAATATAGGCCCCACCTCATACTCCTTAGGGAAACAGAATCTGATGCAGTTATATCATAAAGCGGACCTCCATAAGCCACTATTTGATCTGGATTACTCAATAACAATCGAATCCCTTCCTGTACATTATCGATCAACCTTTTTTGCAAAGATTGCTGTTCATGTAGCATACGATTGAAATAGAAAGCCGAGATCAGCGCTGTACTTAATCCAGCAACAATAACCGCCATTAACAAAGCATAAAATAAAGCACTGGCAGGCAGAGAGCTATTTAATTTTTTTTTCATAAGAGCGCCGCTAGTTTCTCCTCACAAGATAAATAAAATAATTTTTTTTTGAAAGAAAACTTGCATTGTTGCTAAAATGTTTAAATCTTTATTGCCGAAAAAATGATCTGATAGAAGTGTTCGCTCTTTCTGTCCACTTCACAATTTTTTATCTAGAGTACATAATAGCGGGATAAGACGACAATACAAAGTGCATTGCTTTGTATTAATGCTTTTTTGATGTTAATAAGTTGACTATCAGATGACTGGATGTTATTTGATGAGCATGTAATCTATGCCTTACATCAGGCATAAAGGCGTTTTCTTTTTTAAAAACTCTATACTATGCAATTTACTACGCGTGTTCTAACCAAACCTTCCTATTTGTTTATTAGGAAATTATTAGTGGTTTTTATATTTATTTTTGTTGGTAGCAATGTTTTTGCACAGCCAACAAACAATTTAGTAGGAGATGTTGTAATGCCTTCTCCTACGGCTGCATCTCTGGGGAAGTATACGGATATTCCTGTGAGCCATTTTACGGGAGTACCTAGTATTAGCATCCCTATTTATACCGTACAGGAAGGAAGTGTGAGCCTCCCCATTAGCATCAGTTATCATGCTTCTGGGATAAAAGCGGTTGAAACTGCGAGTAGAGTAGGGACAGGCTGGTCCCTGAATGCGGGAGGGATGATTTCTCGAACTATCCTAAGCTTACCAGATGAATGGGAAGCTGGTTATTTAAGTGTAGGAGGGACTTTAAATGGAGTGACAGATTCAGATGAGGTATTTAATGTTGGCGAAGGGACACTGGATTCAGAGCCAGATATATTCTCTTATAATTTTGCGGGTTATAGTGGGAAATTCTTTTTTACATCCAATAACTCAGTGATCGAATGCCATCATGTAAGGAGAAGTGATATAGATGTAGATATAAAGCTGAATGGTAATGTTATAGATGGCTTTATTTTGACTACACCAGACGGAAACCGTTACCATTTTGGTACCTACAGCCCTTCCACAGGAGGCTCAGTTACCGCAACCGAAGAATCAGATGGGCTTAGTCTAACAGGCTGGTACCTTCTTGCAGTAGAGAATCATGCAGAAAATCAAGTGATAGAGTTAGAGTATGAAGATGAAAACTATAAATATGAATATCCATCTTCCTGTTTTAAACGGGACTTTGAAATACTTGCAAATGGCTGTGTAGCAACCTCTGGAGAATCTTGTGGTGGTTCCATATCCGGGACTAAAACAGATACTAAAATTTTATCTAAAAGGGTAAGTGCAATCCGTTCTTCTAAAGAAGATGTGGTTTTTATGGCAGGTACAGACAGATATGATTTAGACATACATGCAGGGCCTCGTGCAAAGAGCTTGGGTTCCATAGAAATTGCATCGGGGGATGTGATCTGCAAGCGTTTTAATTTTCCTATAGTTATTTTATAGACCTTGGGCAGGCTTTAAGCAGTGGAAAGAGGTTAAAGTTGGATGCACTCACTGAAGAAAGTTGTTCAGGGAGCATTCCGCCAAAGGTTCATACCTTTAGTTATAATGGCAACTTTTTACCTGACCGCCTGACCAGGGCAATAGACCATTGGGGGTACTACAATGGAGCAGAAACGAATAATACAACCCCAGGGATTAATTGCCCCCCTTCAACTTTGTATTTGATAACCGGAGAAAGAAAGGTTTATGGTAGTGCAAACAGAAATTCCAATGAGTTTCATATGAAAAAAGGGATATTGGAATCGATTCAATATCCAACCGGAGGAAGTGCCCACTTCGAATATGAAGGAAATAGTGCCTATATAGATTTAGATGAAGCAGCGATCAACCCCTCTTTGAGTGCGAATGCTGTTGCTCAGTTGTTTGATACAGAGGAAGTGATTCCTTTTTTGAATACCTGCCCTGATATCTATAATGCCCCTGAGTCCTGCTGTGGCCTGATAGAGGATTATACAAATTATACATTTAGTGCGAGCGATATTGCATTTGGAGAAGCCACAATGACTTTTAAGAGAACCAATGCAGTGAGCATGCCACCAAGTGCTGATTGTGTAGCTAAACCAGGGCGTTATACACTGACTTTCACAGCACCAAATAATCCTGTTCCTGTTGCAGAGTACTCTTTTTCAGTAGGCTTTGATGATTATCAGGAGGTTACCCAAATTAGAGCATTGAGGAGCCTTGGCAACCTGTCAGCAGGTGTAAATTATGAAATAAAAGTAACATCAGAACATGGTAGAGGAACCTTGAGAATAGAAGTTCCGGTACAGAGTAAATCCGTATTGGTAGGAGGCCTGCGAGTGAAAACAGTGACGTTAAAAGATGGCGAAAACTCCAGTAATGATATAGTCAAACACTACGATTATATAGATGCAGATGATAAAGAGCAATCAAGTGGAGTACTGCACTCTTTTCCACAGTATGCAATGGAAATAAGTGCCAATAGTGGATTACCTGGCTTGATGGCATTATTTCAGGTATCGAGTATTACCCCTTTAGGAGGCTTTGAAGGTTTTCATGTAGGTTATAAGAGGGTAGTAGAAAGGATCAATGGGAATGGCTATTCGGAGTATAACTTCTTTACAGAAAAACGCCCATTACTTGGCAGTTACCCAGTAGCCCCGGAACCCCCCACTGCTCTTAATGGCCAGCTTCATGTGAGTGAAATCTATAGAGAAGGAGGCCAGTTATTGAGGAAGTCAACAAATAATGAGGCCGGCCAGTTAGAGAACACAATAGCAGGAAAAGCATACAAAGTATTTAAATGGCCTGCACAGTGTGCCGATGATGGAGATGTTGGAAATAACGTAACAGCGGCTATTTATTCCTTGACACCCTATACTCTTAAAAATGTATTTTTCCGCCTGGAGTCAACCATAACAGAACAAGAAGGAGTCACCGAGGTTTCATCGTTTGAATATGTAAACCCGGAGCACACGAATATGACGGCTACCGAAATTACCAATAGCGATGGAGAGGTGCATCGTACAGAATATACCTATGCCCATGAAGAAGGAGATTCCTATATGCTTGGGCATAACATGGTAGGCATCCCCATCGCACAGAAAAAGATAGTGGGGGGAGTAGTAGGAGGTACGAAGACCACCTTTATATCTGGTTATCCCCGCATTTCTTCAGAATATCTGGCAGATGGCAATGCAACCTTGCTTCAGCGGTCGGTAATAGGGTCGTACAATAGCCAGGGCTATCCAGAGGACCATACCTATATGCAATATGCAACAGAAGATTATATTTGGAGTAATGATGGCAATTTGATAGGCCGTTCCTTTTTAGATTGGGACAGGACTTATGCCTATTATAATAATACTCGTATTCTTAAGAATATGACAGAGATAGATGGGCAGGTAGTGCATTATGAATATGACGAATTTGGCCGTTTGAAGACAAGCAAGGCAAGAGGGAATAATGTGATTACAGAATATGATTATATCATAGGAATTGGCCAAAACAAAGTAATCACCACCACTACCTTTGCAGACAATACTCCCACTCAAACGGTAGAACAATATTATGATGGCCTGGGCAGGTTGACCAAACAGGTAGTCAATGGGATCACCAAAAAAGAACTGAAGTATGATAATGTAGGACGGGTAGCTCAGGAAACCTATCTACCAGGTTCCTTTACTACTTATGAATACGAACCCTCTCCATTAAACCGGGTAGAGCAGACAATATTTCCAGATAACAATTATACAAGGACTACTTATGGAAGTGAAGGCAACTACTACAAAGTAACCACCCACAATGAAAGAGGCTTTGCTACCTCCAACCTGACCGATATATTGGGCAGGGCTCATCAAATGATAGATGCCTATGGCAATACAACTACCAATACTTATGATGAGCGGAGTAATCTCAAGAGGATAGATGTGCCTGGAGGAGATTTTTATGAATATAAGTATGATGTCCGAAACCGGCTGGGGTATAAGAAGGTACCAAGTAGTGAGCCTCAACGCTTTTACTATGAGGATGGCAGAGACCTGTTGATTTATAGCATAGATGGCAATGGCAACCGGATGGATCATGATTATGATGGCTATGGCAGAGAAACAAAGTTGTATCACGGCTCTATCCCCAATTGGGATCCTAACAATCCAGGCTCCCTTGGTTCAATAGGCAGCTTAGTACATGAAAATGTATATGGAGAAAACATGGCTTTACCTATTAATACAGGTAAGATAGTAGAAACAAAAACTAAATTACTGGGTAGCCAGCCAGCCAGTTTTATCGAAACAGATTTTACTTATGACAGTTATGGCAGGGTGAATGAACAGGTAGAGTCCAACCCTTTTGGAGGGGATACTTATGATTTCATCTACAACCTTGCAGATTGGGCATTGGAAGAAACCCGAACTCATACAAAAGGAAGCAGCTTACCACTAGAAATCATCACTAAAAGAGGTTATGATAAATTTGGAAGAGAGCTGTTTTACAATACAAGAGTAGATGGTACAGAAGGCCTGGTAGCAGTGGGTAGGTCCTACAATGAAAAGGATCAGGTAGTAGGAAAATATTATGCAGGCCTGGACCCTTATAGTGCCCTTGACCATGTGGAGTATAAATACAACATCAGAGGATGGCTGACAGATATAAATGATGTGTTTTATGACCTGCAGGAAGTAGGAGAATGTGGAGAGTTTTATGACATTAGTGGAGATTACATTCAAGTGGAACAGGAAGTCTTGCCGGATGAATTTTTGGATGTACTTTGCCAGTACGGTCCAGGGACAACGGTAATAGGGGAGGATGAAGACCCCTGTGAAGAATATCCTTGCTTTGATTACTTCTATAATTACATAGCAAACTATAGAACCACTTATTGTGGGCATACAGAACATGGAGGAATAGCCTGTACCCAATTGGAGAGCATCGTTTATACAGATTATGGAACCAATACGAGCCAGGAAGTACCTTTGAATTATCCATATTTATATGGATCATCCAGTTCTATGACTGCTCTCAAAACAGACTTAGAGAATTGGTTAAGCAGTGCGGGCTATGCTTTTGATGAAGTGCTAATCGATGTAGATTTGTATACAGATGCGAGTGGCAGGCCAAGGTATTATAATGTGCATATAGAAGTAAATGGATTAAAGGAAAGTGAACTATCATTTGAGTTTATCCTTGATATGAATCCAAATGACCCTTCCTATCCAATTCCTTCAGAGAATGATATCAAGCCATTTACGAAATCCCTAAATAGAATAATGCCTTGTAACCGGGAGGAGAAGCCACAGGATGTAAAATCTCAGCCTCAGTCTTTACTGGATGTACTGGCTCATGTACAGTCTTATACTCCTGCGAACATAAGCTATCCGGTAGTTGCTTATCAAACTCATTTAGAAGATAATACAACGAGATGGATTCCGAAAGATGCCATGCACCTTTTGACAGGAACCTACAGAAAAGGAAAGCGTATTCATGTAAGTAGTGCGATTGAAATATTTGATGTGATCTATCAAAATGATAGCCATGCAAATTTATCAATGCCAGCCTTCCTTCAGGAGTTAGGAACCAACCTGGGAGCCAACCTGAAAGATGTTGATACGGATTCTCATGAGGAAGAATGTGAAGGGCCAGTATTTGGCTGTACTCCAGAAGAGCAGGCAGCCCAGGATGAATCCATAGCAGATATTCAGAATTCCATATGCAACCTGAACGCATCAGATTTTGAATATCCATTAACGATCAATGTGGTGCAGCTATGTGATGGTAGTATTATACATATTCCAGGAGAGGAATTGTTAAGTGATTTGG
>JAKSDI010000200.1 GCA_022360175.1 Chitinophagales bacterium | reverse complement strand
TCCAGTGCGCCATCTTCTATAATCACATTGCCATCTATATCCTTCCACTGATAACTAAGCGGATATGGTTCTATATCAAATCGTATCGTATCGCCTACACACACCTTCATCGTAGTATCTGCTGGGAATGGAGGTGCTGGTTCATCTATTACTTCAAGATTTACTATTGCAGTATCGGGATTAGAGCATATGCCTGCCTCCAGTATTGCCAGATAGCTGTAGGTTCCTACTGTAGGAGAGACACTTAATGTGTAAGCGGTTTCAATTAAACTTCCATCAGCTGCATTATGCCAATTAACTTCTAAATTATTTACAGCAGGTATAGTAACTGCTTCGAAAGTAACAGTTGCCCCTTCACAAATGATAGTATCTTGAGGTAAAGCAAAAATATCTATATCGCTTGGTGGTAAAGCTGTTAAAACAAAGTTGGCACTATCTATGCAACCACTCGCACTTTGTGCAATTACCAGGAAAGTGTCATCTGCTTCTGCCGTAGTCAGTTCAAATTCACTACCCTGATTAACCAATTGGTTATTTTCATCATACCATAAGATAGAGTCAATTAATGATTCACTATTGGTTAATGCCTCTACCATTACAGAAGTATTTTCACAAGGTATTGTATCATTTACGATTAACAAATCAATAGTTGGCTCTACAAGGACTTGCAAGGTATCAACTGTTGTATTACAGGCACCTCCTGCAGGATCTGTAATTGTAACGATATATACTATATCACTACTAACTGTAATAACAGGATCAGCAATAGTAGCATCATTTAATCCTGCTGAAGGTGACCAGTTGTATTGTAGATTGTCATCACCATCTATTTGATAAGGAGCTCCCGCACAGACTGTAATTGTATCTAATAAACCAGATTCAATTACTGCTGGGCCTGCTATTGTATCGGTAAAGATTAAAGGAGCACAATTATTGGCATCTGTTATATTAATTTCATAGTTACCAGCACTTAGTCCGGTGATTTCCATGCTTGCAGATATATCATAAACTGTTGCATCGGGTCCAGTAACTAAAATTGTATAAGGGGCCGTTCCACCATTAATTTCAGTAACTGTAATACGTCCCATTCCATCTGGTACACCATCAGGACCACATCCTTCATCTACAGATTCAACTTTTACTTCGATAGGGTCTGGTGCAGTTACATCCAATGCAATTTCACAAATACATTCATCCAGATTGCTTACTCTTTTTATTCGGTATGTTCCAAGAGGCACCTCTATTATCGTACTTGCAGCGCCGTTCACTGTAGTGATCACGAATACTGATTCCAATTGGCGAATTTCAAAATATTCATTAGGGCTTCCTGACCCATCAAATTCCAGATAACCTAAGCCATCCGAACAATCAGCATCAACTGCTATCCATCCATTAATTGATGGTGGACAATCAACACTCAAAGCAATTGTCTGATCTACTTCACTACATAAATAACTATCTGTAACATCTATTTTATAAAGGCCAGAAGAAAGACCTGTAAAGGTATAAGTATTCGTATTCGTTGAAACAGGGGCACTCGTCCCATTATTCAACTGGATAAGGTAAGGAGGGAAGCCTCCATTAATAGTAACGGTTAATGTTCCATCAGAAAGACCACAAGCAGTTGGATCAGTTTTTGATAATAGCACATCAAAAATTCCATTATTCGAAGCGTCTATTGTTTCTTTTATGGAAGATATACATCCATTCGCGTCTTCTACTGTGAAAATGTACTCTCCCGCTGCCAGGCCATTTATTATTATTTCTCCGAGGCTATTTGAAGTTGCACTGCCATTATTCCAGCTAATATTAAAAGGAGGAGTGCCGCTATTGATTTCAAGATATGCTTTCCCATTTTGGGTTAGACAATCAGCTGGTTTATTACTGATATCGAGCTCGGGACCATCTATATTATCAACCAATACTTCTACGATTACATCACAATTTCTAAAAGAACCATTCCCTGATTCATCTACAGAAACTGTAACAGTATATACTCCTGCTGCCAGGCCACTGGCTGTGTTGGTAGTACTTATTCCACCACTCCACTCGTAATTAAAAGTAGTACCTTCTGGGAATCCTACAGGCATTACCTGAGCAAAACCATTACTTTCTCCACAATTGGCACTGCTTGTCCCCCAATTGACCTGGAAATCGGGGCATACCAGGTCACAGGCATGAGTGGCAAAAGGAGGTTGTAGGGTATCATTGGTCACAGGCATGAAATACCATTCGTATGGATGATCGTGCATCATAGGCCGATGGTGTGGCCTTATTTCCCCGTCAGCCATAAGCAATACTGGCAATAACATTAAGCATGTTATCAGTATTCTGGTTAGTGATTTTATTATTCGTTTCTGCGTCATGACCCGATATATGTGGTAATCTGTATATTTATTTCAAGTTGTGATCACACAATTTAAAATCGAAAAAACTTAATTTATTCATCCCCAAAAGTCAGCTGAAATGTTTCACCAGAAACATCTTTGATTTCTACTTTTCTAGCACGCAGCGCTCGATAATCAAAAATTGCATTCTGACCTCTGGTAGGAGTATCCGAAAATAGCTGGGTAACCCCTATATCATTCTGATTAATAATCAGCTTATCACCCAAATATTTATTTAAAGCTCCATCTCTATAGTTTGTCATATAACTCATAATACATTCTATTCGCCGCTGAGCCAATAGTTTATTATAAGCCGCTCCTCCTAATGGGCTACAATAACCTTGTATTTCAAGAGTTAGAGGATTGGTGTTGGCATCATCCAGGTAAATAATCAATCCATCCATGAAATTGTTAAAGGTTTCGAACTGGCCTATTACTTCATTTTGGAAAAAATCCTGAATAGTGCGCTCTGCTATTGTCTTTGCAAGAGGAGGGCTATTGAGCATTGCTGCTGCCTGTCCAGGATTAGGGTTCACTTCATTTTCCTTTATAAAGGTGGCTACCCCTTCTGGATTGCCCATATTATACGTTAAATATTCTTCCATACGAACAGAATCAGCATATTCTATGTATGATTCATCATATGATTGCCCGGATCGATGTGCAAGTCCTTTTGTAGCGGGATTATTATCGTGATCCAGTCGGTCTGGTTTATCATTATCAAAATAAAAGACAATAGGGAAGCCTAACTTTGGAGGGCTCTTTGTTAGTGTTTTTTGCACGCTCTCCGTGCAGGTATAGGATTCTAATCTTTCTTCATAAGAAGGAACTGTTATCTCATATCTGAGTGTATCAAACTCAAAAGATGCGGATGCACTAATAGCAAAAGCTTCTGAAACTGTAACAGTATAAACTCCTTCATTCAACTCAAACTGATGGGAAGGGCGATGTTCTTCTTGTTTTACGACCAAACCATCTTTTTCCAAAATCAAGTTATATTCTAATGTTCCTTGAGGCGGAATCTCTGCTAGAATTTCTAATTGATAATTAAGCATTTCGGGGAAAAAGTCCAGACTAACATTAGCAACATCCTTGTTGAGATATTCTTCATCAGCTAAGTTGACTATACTTTCCTGAGTTTGTCCATTCCCTAATTCCGCTTCCACAAAGTAAGTATTGAAGCGTTTTACCTCTAGATCAAGTATCTCTCCTGTATATGTAAATGGTGAGCCACTGACTTCTACTTTCTCACCACATTTATTCTCAAAAACCCTCACACTT
This sequence comes from Chitinophagales bacterium, assembly GCA_022360175.1. Lineage (GTDB taxonomy): Bacteria > Bacteroidota > Bacteroidia > Chitinophagales > Saprospiraceae > JAKSDI01. Next base: position 4,191 of record JAKSDI010000200.1, on the reverse strand, counting down.
GCATCCGTCACACTAACTGACTCGTTATTAACACATGCTAACAATTCAACTTCTAGTTTCATGTCTACCTCAATTTCTTGAGTATAAATATCCTGACAGCAAGCATTCAACTCTTCTCTAAAACGCATAGAGCGTGGACGGTCAGAAGAGAAAAAAGCTCTTGAGCCATCTTCCTTCATGAAATAGTATTGATCATTGTAACCCGTATTGATCGGCAAACCCATGTTTACTCGACTACTCCATTCATTATCTCCTTCTGATTGGCAATAGAACAAATCATACATACCGAAACCAGGAGGGGCATCTGAACTAAAGAAAAGGCGCCCAGAGGTAGCATGATAAAACGGAGTCGCTTCATTCCAGGGAGTATTTATAGCTCCTGCTGGTAAAGGGACTGGATCTGAAAGCTTCCCATTTTCACTTATCTCACTTCGCCATATATCCATCCCTCCTGTGCCACCAGAGCGGTCCGAAGAAAAATAAAGCCACTCCTTCCCAGTACGGCAGTCAATACTTATACTTGGCTGGGTAGAACTTATTTTTTCGTTTGCTACATTAATCGACAATTTTTCGGGAGCTCCCCATTCATCCGTATTAGTACGTTGTCTACGATATAACTGGCACCGGATAGAATCTCCTTCTTGACGGCAACTAGAAAAGTATAGATACTGTTTATCCGCAGTAAATGCAGTATGCACTGTATGCAAATCTTCATCAACATTAAAAATGCTGTTTTCCAGTAATAAACCTTCAGTATAGTTGCTGTCTAAGGGGTTGCCATTTGGAAGGACTGCGCGATGTACTTTTGAATAGGTACGAGACTGCCTTCTCGATTTACCCGCTTTAGGAAGATGTCTAAGAGAAGAAAAATATAATTCATCACCCAATAATACTGGAGCGAGGTCTGAATACGAGGAATTTACCCCTGCATGCTCAAGTCGATATACTTTTGTATCGTCAATTGAATTATTACCACTTAGAGCTTTTTCACACTCCTTTTTATATACATTGGCCATTTCCTTATATCGCTCTTTCATATTATTAGGACCATCCAATAATTTGTATAGCTCTTCATTCACGAAAGTGCCAAAGAGGCTATCAGCCAAAAAATAAACAGCATTACTTTTAGCTGGTATAATATCTTGAGCAGGGTTGATTAATACGGGAGTTTCCAATTCATCTGTCCCCATGGAATAGAGCACCTGGGCTCGCTGATAAGTTGCCAGCGCTTGAAATGTAGTATTGTTAGCTTCCTGCATCCGTAATACTTCCTGATACATAGAATCTGCCATTTCAAAGTAATTGAAACGCTGTGCGGATAAGGCCATCCTATATTTCAGGTATATCTCATCTGCATCTACCTTTCGATCGGGATATCGAAGAATAGTCTTATAACACTGAAAAGCACTATAGTAATCGCGCTCAGCAAATGACTCCTCGCCCACTTCCAGTACATCCTGAAGTGACTGCCCCAAAGAAACAGTGCTTACAGCTAGTATTGTTACGACGGACAATATGAAAATTCTCATGTTGTATGCTTTGTCCATAATTATTATAACTGAGGCTGGCCGTTATTTATGTAATTAAGCCTGCCTTATAAAAATGAGACCCTATGTATGGGGGGATTAAATCTGAATAGGCTAGTTTTATGTAGCCGTCTTGTATCATCCACTACAATAGTGGACAGAAATATCGATCGAGACAGACTCTTCCAATGATATATCGAAGAGTAAACTCTGGCCCTCCTCTCCAACGTGTTGCTACATTGAAATCTGATATATTAATATCATAAGAAAGAGTACCATATATACGGTCTATCTGTATTTCAATAGCTGGATAGGCAACATCTCCCAACTCATTATTAAATCGATAACCACAACTTGCTGCCAAGGAGATTTGATCTCCAGGAGTTTTATCAAAATAGACACGGCCACCAAGTGACACTAGCCATTCCCGATAGGGGCCCTGGAACTGCCAATTAGTATTAAGGAAAACATCTACATTATCGTCTACCATAAGATTCCCCATAGCGTAGGGACTTATTCGAATAGGCAATTCTTCTTCGTCAACATCTCTAAATGCCTGATTGGGCCGGTTAACGTGAAAAACGCCCAAGCCGAAATCGATATAACTTCGTCTGCTTAAATCATTGACTACTTCACAATTACCAAAGTCTTGAATACGAATATTCAAGCCTGTACCTAAATCGCCAAAAACGGCATTTCCGGCAGGAAAGTTTTCACCATTATCCAAACTGGAATTACCCGTACTCGTATTCCTATCATATTGATTGTCAAAAAGTAAGTCTTTTATATCAAAGGAACGACCACTAATTCCAACTTGAAAACCAGCAGTAAGAAATACTTTACTACTCAACTTTTGAGTATAGGAACCATTAAGGTGAAAATTGGCCAATTGGAGATCAGAATAGCCTGCTATATCATAATTGAAACCTGCTCCTGCTGCCCAAAATCCACTAGCTTCTGGATTGCGATTTGGAATTTTAAAATCTCCACTGGTTGAAAAAGTTTCATAACCGACTGGAACAGCTTCCCATTGGCTTCGATAACTCGCATTCAGGCGAACGTTCCCTCTAAACACCCCAGTCAAGCCAGGGTTGAGGTTGGTAGGCGAGTAGCCAAACTGTGAGAAATGGATATCCTGAGCTTCAATCCCAGGAACCACCCAGAAGGCCAACAACCAGATGTAGAGTATTTTTTTCAAAATAAACTGGTTTTGGATGAATGAATTACAACAAATAATAAGGTTCCTTATTAAAAGTGGCCCAAAAATTTTAGGGGAAGCAAATGGATTAGATAATAACTTCTACTTTTCAGCATTAGTATTCATTTATCTAATTTATTTGTCACACTTTTTTCAAAAAAGGAATAAAAAAGTCTGTTTTCTCAAGGGGGATTTATTATAGTTGCTAATTTCCTGGGTGCCTGCCCAAAATAAAGAAACTAATGAAAAAATAGCGGCTTTTAGGATATATATTTTAGATATTTATAATACATATTTGCATAAATACTAGTATACCTATAAAAGTGTGTAGATAGAATTCATCTTTTACACCTTCAGTGTGTACGATTTCTACTATTATAGGTTGCAGTTTAATTAATTTATTTTTTAGAATCAATTATTACTTAAGAGACTGTCGTGATTTTATCTCAAAATCATAATACTTATATTAAATGCCTGATATTTTCCTGAAATAAGAGTGTATTCTGCCTTTGCCATTGGATTTCAAACCGTTCCCTTAATTTTTCACCTTTTATTACTAAAAGAACAGCCTATTTTACTTATATTAGCCAACGGTTAAAATGCGTGAAATTTTGTTAAGTGTGGTTAATTTTTCACAAAACGTGTAACATATTCCCAATGTGCCCGTTTATATTGAAAAATTTCCTATTTAACCCCAGACAAAACCAATTTGAATAAGACGTAAAAATTATAGCTTTTTCATCTCAAAATTTTTCCCATAAGAAAAAAAGCTATATATTAGCGTCACGATAGGCACGGAATCCCAACTGTGTTTATTTTCCCAGCAAGAGCTTGACACCTCTTGTAGTATTTTTGATCCCACTTTGTAATCTTCGTTTGACACCTCTTTTGATAGGATGGTGTCCCCTAAGTTTGTTTTCCTACTCTCTTAGTATTACCATTCCGGTCAATAGAATTCCATTTATTGTTTTTACCAACTTCGATTAAAAAACAACAAGCGTGAAAAGGGTAATTCTATTAACGGTTTTTTCAATTATGCTCAGCCAGCTCAATGCGAAGGTCATCTTCGTTAAGCAGGGCAGCAACGGAAACGGATCCTCTTGGGCTCAGGCTCTAGGATGCCTGCACAGCGCACTAGATCGCGCTAAAGCGGGAGACTCAATCTGGATAGCTGCTGGTAAGTACTTCACTACAAAAGATAATGATCAAAGTAAATCTTTCGTAATTCCTCAAGGTGTAAAGGTATACGGTGGATTTGCAGGTACAGAAGCTGATGTTAATCAGCGTAATCTAGAAAATAACTTCACAGTATTAAGTGGCGAAATTGCTGACAAGCAAAATGCATATGATAATGCATTCACTGTTGTAACAATCAAGCATGCTAACCAATATACTCTTCTTAATGGCCTAGTGATTGAGAAAGGAAATGCAATTGGTAATGCAGGAACAGCTGAAGGCTGTGGTGCT
>JAKSDI010000243.1 GCA_022360175.1 Chitinophagales bacterium | reverse complement strand
CATTTTTGGGATTTATTCCTAAAACCTAAGAAATGGATGGAATTTGTCCCTCTGGTCGCTTACTATCATACTTATGAAAAACGGAAGCGAATTAATCATTTACATTTTATCTTCAATCCCTTAGGTTGACGCGTATGCGACCGCTATCGGGACTGCACAGATGTAACCGCTGTGGTTCTACCTGCCAGCTAGTTGTCTGCCGAGCAGGCAGGAAATATCATGCTCGTTTCATCTTAAATTCTTTTGATTTCGGTACCTTCAATCAGGAAATAAGGGAAAACAAAATTGCTTCTGGTATTGATTTCTCGTATCGTATAATCAATGGACACATTAACTATGCCTTCCAGAGCATTATCCATCTCGATTTTTATACTTTCCACTTTAATCCTCGGTTCGAAGTATAAAATTGCGTCTGTAACTACATTTTTGAAACGTGCTTCAAAAGCTGCGTCCAGTTCTTCAAAAACCAGTTGGGTGGTATCTGCACCGAAAGTCGGGAGCACCACCCGCTCCCCTGGAATAGTAGTTAATAGGACCTCTAGGTTTTCTCTGATATTTTGTTCCGCCGACACCATCAGCACACTTATATCAGTGGAAGATTTTATAAAAGTAGGAGGGAAACTCCATCCTCTACCTAAAAAGGAAGCATTTGAATCTGGCATCAGTGATGAAAATTAGTAAACAACAACCAAAGTTAATTTGGTCCCATCAGAAGTAACTTGTACATAATTGACTAGATTAAAATCAATCGTAATGATATCAGTTTGTACATTGGACAACGAGATCTTATCACTGGGCAGGCAAGAAATATCCGAAGCATCTGGCAAAGTCAATAAAGTGGCCGCCATCTTATTACTTGGATTTGTACCTCCTGCACTTGGATCATCAATCATTTTTAAACTGATATTTGGCCAGCCTTTGTCTAAAGAAGCTATTTCATAGGTGAGTGCAGTACTTGGAGCGGTAGGTGGAATCAAGCCAGATTCAATCTTTAAATAATTTATAGATGCAGTGGTCGTAACAACTTGAGTGGAAGGATTTTCCGGGTCAGCAGCAACCGTTGAGCTTGTGGTGCCAGTTTCCTGTTTTGTTATCAATTGCATTGTAATTCCGTCTTTTAACTCATAAGACCGAAAGTCAATGGTAGGAGGGCAATTATCAGGGTCAAAAGAACTGCCTTCCTGATAGGGGAGGACATACAAAGATAGGTTGTCGCTCGACAATGTAATGGCTAATTCAGGTGTTATTTTGAAATCCATAATTTTAGTTTTTAGATATTTATCTTAATGAGTAAAGCCGGTTTACTTATGTTGTTGTCATGCTTAGCCCCGGGTTGTTATTTGTGTCGTAAATGATATACAACTCTTTTTTGCTGTTTAGATCAATGTCACATAAATAGGTGGCTACATTAGAAGTAAGAAAGGTCTCTGGATTGGAACAATCCGGCTGGTTGTTTTCAATCAATTCGATAAGATAAACCATTACAGAGCCCGTTGTATTATTGAATCGGATATCTACCCATTTGTTCTTAGCAGGTGCTGGTATATGGTATTTTGAACCATTAGCAGGAGGAGAAACCTCTTCAATAATGAGCACTTTTTCATCGTCTGCGAGGTCAACTATTTCCATCCTTACTCCTTTTGTCAAATTGAAATCCTTGTAAGGAGCATTGGCACTTTGATTTCCATCCTGTATAGCATACAAGATTTTCTTTTCAGACCCTCCGAAAGAGGTCGTCAAGGTTAGGGGAAAGTTAGTTATATTATATTCTTCATGTTTCATGATTAAAGTTTTATATGAGTTATTAAGAATGATTGATTGTTAGGAAATTAAAAGCATGTTTGTGAATTTGTTCTTTGAGGCGATTTTGTAAATAATTGGCTTAGGTGAGGCAAAAGGTTGCGATTTTAGCCTAAGCTAAATGAGCGTTCTTTTAACAAAATATAAGCCAATTAGTGACGAAATAAGTCCGATTAATAAATCCCAAACAAGCTCTAAAATTTAGCCGCCAATTAATACGTTTAGCATTCCAAATACTATTCGCCCTCCATGTGCAGTCTGATCTCCAAATCGAGCAGCTGGGCGGCCACCAATTTTTACCGTTGCCGATCCTTTTACAATGACATCAGGAGGGCCGACACATAATAACATGTCACCCTGGCAAGCAGCAGGCAGCCCGCCAATTAATACGTTTGGGGTACAGGGCCCCAAAACTGGCCCTCCTACGTGAGGTATGGGCACAGGAATAGTAGGGTTTTGCATCGGACATTGATGCAAATCCGTCAACCTTGCAGCAGGTCTCATATGTAATATTTTAGTTAATTTATCTTCACCAAAGCTCCTTTTAGGATCGCAACTGTTGAAGCTTTTACCTGAGTTGTCAATCCTTGCAGGGCAGCTTTCATTTTAGCTTTGATATCCACCAAGCCACCATTCAATTTGAGATTGGCTTTCGCCTTGATATCAATATTAGCAGCATCAAGTGTTATTTTACTTTTTGCCGAAATGGTAATATTAGTATTGCTTTTTACTTTGATACCTCCACTCGACATTTCAATAGAATTCTTGTTTTGGTCTTTTAATGTTACCTTTTTACCACTCTCACTCAATTCCAGTGTATTACCCTTAGGGGTTGTGATAATGATATCTTTCTTCTGGTCATCAAAACCTATTTTTAATTTTGATTTGGTAATGATTGCCTTTTGAGAATTGTTCTTATTCTGTGCATCAGTAAAGGGAGGCGCATTTTTTTTGCTATACATACTCCCTAAAATGACAGGATACCGTGGGTCATTATTCAGAAAACCTACCAAGACTTCATCACCAATTTCCGGATAGAAAAAAGAACCTCCTTTATTTGTAGTTGTATAGAAGGTAGATAGGCGTGCCCATATATCTTCTTTGACTTCTTTTAATACCGGAATCTTAATGAGCACCCGAAATTCTTTTTCCGGATCTTTATAAACCTGCTTTACAATAGCATTTTGTAAGCCAGATATAGCTGGTAATAAACCAGCTGCTGGTGTTTCCGATACATCATATTGTCTGGTAAACCATTCTTCTTTTAAACCTACGCCAACACTGGTTTCCCAATTACCTTTAGATATTTTATGCCGAACACTCGAAACATAGGCAGTACCATTGAAACGCTTGCCCAAACCTCCCAATTTAATGGTCGAACCTGGTTGGACTTTACTGCTTCCCTGAAAGGTAACACTACCTTGTATTTTAGCCATCCGAGACTTAAGTAGCCGTGCATTTGCCCAGTTTTTCAAACTATCTTGTTCTAAAGGAACGGTAGAGTGTATATCTAAATCTTTGGAAGTCAAAGCTTTCGCAAGATCTTTTCCAGAGATGTTGCCTTGTGTATTTACTGTAGGTTCGGAGGAAGTAGCTTGTAATACTTTTTGAGTAGCTAGATTCCAGGAAGCTGATTTTACTTTGCTAATCTGGGTACGGGCATCCATATCCAGATTAAAATGATACATTGTTTGCCCATAAATTACCTCCAATTCTGGCGATTTCTTCACCTGCGGAGCTTCTATCGTTATAGTACCGTCGATTGTCGAGACGACCATGCCATTAACTTCAGCTCTGGACAGGATGAAGTCCCAATCAGTACTTGAATACTGTACCAGTTTTTCGTATTTGACTTTAGTATTGGTAATTTTCTTTTTGATCTTATATTCATCAATAATTTTTCCCATTACCTGATTATCCGACATTTTCTGAAAGAAAGCATCTTTTTCAAGTATCGTCATTTTAATGCTTTCGTCACAGCAACTAACTTCCAGGCTTGAGCGCCCTTGTGTATTCAGGCGGATATTTTGTGAAACGATAATCCCCTTGAAAATAAGTTGATTTTTACTGTGGTAGCCAGCTTTAACCTCCAGAGTGTTTCCTGGCACAAAGTTCTTGGATTCACTCAATTCGAAGGTAGATTTTGCAGCAGACCCATCCTTAAATACAATCTTGGCTTTTGATATACGGTTGAGTTCCTTATCAATATCAATAGATAATATTTGATACTCCAAAGGAATAGACTTGCCGTCAACTAATACATCAACGGTTACCAAATCGGTCTTTGCTGTGCGCGGAGACATTGTCATTTTACACTTCTTCTTTTATAGGAGGAAATTTGATTAATTGTCCTGCTTCTAAATCTCTGAAATCATTTAAGTTATTTACTTCAGCTACAGCTATGTAATAACTAAAGTCTCCATATATTTCATAACACATTTCTGGAAGGGTATCTCCTGCTTTTACCATTCTCAAGTGGGTCAAATCAGGAGAGCTGCTCTTTTCTTCCAAAATGATGTAACGAGCATCCAAAAATTCTTCGAACGACAAACTCATACTAGCCCTTAAAGGGTCACCATCTGGCTTAAACATTGAATAAGTGATATCCATTTTAGTCAACCTACATCTAAAAATGGATTGCCCCCAATTCAATTCCAAATAGTTAGAGCTATGTATTTTTCCATTGTAATCGTATACCAGGCTTTTAAAATTTTGAATGAAGGAAGCTACATCTTCCACTGGTTGTATGACTCCTGTACCATCGAGGTATATGTCAAAGTTGACTTTCTCAGGAGTTATTTTTAAAAACTTGATACTAGTCCCCGATGTACCAATGCCCTGTGCCAGGTCATAAGATACTTCGTGATTATGTGTATATTTTTCAGGATTAATCTGCAATTCAATAGGAGAACCCGACACTGATTTTTTAAATTCGGGATCACTGAAAACTAATATTTTCATTTTTTTTATTCCCCCCATTGCCTAACGTTCTTTATTCTTTTCGATATAATCCTGTATTTCTTCAACTAATTCAGGTAATAAAGATTCCTTTAGTTGCTCCAAATCTAATGCTGGAACAGATACGGGTAGAGGCCTGTCTTGCTGGTCGCTGATATTTACTTTGATTGATAATTGTCGGATTTCTACGGGCATAAAAATACAATTTACAGATTAGGTAAATCAATCAGTGTAAGTGCTGCCGCCAGGTTCTGGACAGGACTGAAATATTGATACGCAAACTCTATTGTTTCAATAGCAATAGAATTTTCCTGAGCGTTTAGAGTAGAACTACTCCAGCTTATTGGGTAGGCATTATAGAAATGCCATATCATAAGCGGAATAAAGCTCTTATCCATGAGGGTCACCCAAATGTCTTTGGGTTCAATAGGGGTTGAAAAATCAGATTCTATACACTCATTTACCCAAAGTGACAACTGAGATAAGCGGGTCATCATACCTCGCTTTAATATCAGGTTATCGTATTTACCAGCTTCTGGTACCTGATGGACAAATCGGTTTTCTCCTCCTTCCCGGATTTCCGTGACATTCCGCGTTCCTTTAATTCCACTTACTTCTTGAAAGGCACTATCTCTGGGATCTAATACCCATGCAAAGTTGACATTGAAAATAAAAGAATACGGAAAGGGGCTGATATTGATGAAAGATGACATGAATATAATGGCTGATTAACCTGAATATTCATTCATTTCAATGGTGAGCCCTTCATGCACAATCTCAAGAGTTTCAACAGCCACTTCATTGGCGTCCGATTTCAAATCGGTTCCCTGTATTTTGGTAGGCCAGGCGTTTTTTAGCTTCCAAATCATGGTTGGGCTACCATTTTCATCCAGCAGCTTAATGGTAACCGGTTGGCGTTCAATGGTATTCATTTGGATTTGATCATACCAATTCCAAAACTCATTATCATTTACAAAGATCCCTTTCTTAAGTGTGATATTGGTAAACTGGGCCAGCCCTGGCATTTTGATCAATGAAAAATCCTTGCTGTTACCATGCCTATAATCAATAGGCTGAGTCTCTGTGTCCAGGCCAGATACTTCCTGAAAGGAAATATCAGTACGAGCGCCAATATCAACGGAGAAATAAAATTTTGGTAAGGGCCAAATATTATTTTGAGTTTTACCTTCTGCCATTGTTCTAATTTTTGATTAAATAAATTTGGAGTCGAGAATGTAGGAAATCAGTATGTTATATATTAGGCTCCTTGCATTTGCTGCTGGAATGTAATAACGATGAATTCCGCCGGACGTACGATTGCTACTTTTACAGTTACCCGCATATATCCATCCAGCACGTCATTAGCCGTCATGGTTTGCCCTAATCCTACTGCTACACTGAAAGCTTCGGCAGGTTTGGCACCCATTAAAGCACCCTGCGCCCAAACGTTGGTCAGGAAATTAACAATCATACTTCGAACCGAAATCCAGGTAGTTGTATTGTTAGGTTCAAAGACAAATGCCTCAGCGGCAGCTTTTATAGACTGCTCCAGGAAAATCATAGTTCTTCGTACATTGACATAGCGCCAATCCTGGCTATTACCATCCAGTGTACGAGCACCCCATATTAGTGTACCTCTGCCAGGTAAGGTTCGAATTGCATTTACTGCTTTACCATTTACGGGCACATTGAGGTCTTCTTGTTGAGTGGCAGAGATAAGTACGGTTGGAGATACCAAATTATTGATACCAATATTAGCAGGGGCTTTCCAAACGCCTACATTATTATCTACCATGGTATAAACCCCAGCCATCGCTCCTGAAGTAGGAGATAGGTTGAGGCGCTTTGTTAGTGCTACTAAAATATCTTTGTAAGCAGGTACCAGGTTGTAAAGCAACGCATTAAGTGTGGCTACTTCTTCTTCTTTAACTTCTCCATTGAGCTTTGCAATTTCTGCTTTTAATTGAGCATTATTCCCGACAGAAGCATCCAGAATTGGTACAATCACAGCTAGTGCTTCTGTACTAAAACTGGTGAAATTGACATTCAGCACCTCAATAATATTGGTATTGATCCAAGGATAATAGGCAGCAGCGTAGTTGAAACCTTCCATCTCAGCCAGGCCTTCCCGGAAATTATCGACTACTTTATTGTTTTCGCTGTCTTCGAGCATATAACCATCATAGATATCCAGAATGGAGACTCGGCTCTGCATCTCATAACAGTGCTGTATCATTTTTTTCTGTACCGAATAACAGGCGTCTTTATCACCTAGAAGCATGGTATCGGGTATAACCAGCATAGTGGGTTCCAGCTCTTCTTCCAATTGTTTGATTCCTCCTTCTAAATCAGCAGAAGAAATGGTGCTATCATAGTCACCAACCGATACGATATAAGCATCACCACCGCCATTGGCATAAAATAGAAGCATACTCAAGTACATAAAATACTCTCGACTGGTAGCATTCACACTGAAAGTGTATCCTTTACCATCAATGACAAAATCTGCCTTGCTAAGAGATTCACCATCTGCTAAAGGCGTAACATCATATTTGGTATTATACCCTCCGCCAAACCAGCTTTCATAGTCGAGCAATGAGCTGATCTTAGTCGGTTCATTATCCAGCGGTTTATTATTTTTCATCGCTTTTTCCGTATATCCTACAAAGGCAGGAATTGCGGTTGGGATTGCAACTACTGAATTCGGAAATGCGTTGACTTCTTCGATATAAACACCAGGAGTTTTATATTGACCTGCCATAAAAGAACATTTAGATTTTTTGAAAAATAAATACCTTAAGCTGTGCTACACTTGACGGTTTAGCCATTCAAGCCTAGCAATATAATGATTTTCAGGGCTACATATGGCATTTGCATACCAATCTAGCTCATGAAGTACGTTTAACAAACTTGTATTTGAAGTCAGTTGCGCATAAAGAAAATGGCCAGGCAAAGGGGCCCCACCTGAAACTTTTGGACTTCAATTAAGTTTCAGGTCCCATGCCGTAAAATAAATGGAAGATGCCTGGTCATTGTGGTTCTATTATCTTCTGTGTCTTTGTGTTTTGAACTGATGGGTTAATACAATTACAAATAAATATACATTTTTGAAATAATGCCTTCTTCCCTTGGATTGCAAGGGTTGGCAACTTTAGCACCTAATGTAGATGATGTATTGGGATTGGGGAGTACTTGCGTTACAGGCTTACTCCTATCCTCATTATCTGATCGGTTGATTTTTACTCCAAAGATGTTGTTTGGCCTTTGCTCAAATGGGAATAAATACCTGGAAGTAAATACAAGCGTTTTCATATCTCCTTCTTCATATTCATCAGACAAACAAAATTCATCTGTTGCTTCACATTTAATGCTTCTGGCTGAATATGATTCAATCCTGCAAATGCTCAATTGATAATCTTCAGCTTTCTTAAAACTGATGAGATACTGCCAAAAAGTAGTCCTGGCGGTAAAAGGCAATTGATAAGCAGGTGCATTTGGACTCACCAGATCAAGATAAATCTCAATAGCTCCAAAATAAGGCTGTTGTAACTGATTGTAGGTGTAAAAATCTAATACATCCTGTCCTGAAATTTGTAATCTATAACGAGATGCAGCTTCTCCTTGTAAGTCGATTTTAAAAAAAGGAGCTTTAGGTGTTATCCCATTTAAAATTACGTTTCCGTCATTATCGAGTAATTCAAAAGCCTGATCTTGCTCACTTTCTAAAAGTGGTTGATCAAAAACGAAAGGACGAATTTGAACCAAGATCGCTTCCAATTCATTGCTTTTTGAAAACTTGTTGCTGTAATAAAAGAATGAAATCGTTTGTGGTATATCAGTAAAATTATAAAAGCTTTGATCCTTATTATAAAGGAAAAATGTTAGCCTGTAAATTTTACCGTTTCCCTTTTCTAATACCTTGGATTGGGTGCTATCATAAAGGATAACTCCTCCTCCTGGTACTTTTCGAAATAGCAAACGTAAATTCTTTGCAATTGATTGACTTTCAGTGCTTAAGTAGGTGTCAAAGTTGACGCTCTTCTTATCCTGATAGTAATCATTTTGATAAGCTAATTCAAATAAGTTTTCAAACTTAACATTCATTGGTATTCCTGTTCTTTCTAGTCTGGATCTGTATCAGTAGATAAACCTTTAATATCAGGAATTATTTCGTTAATGCCATCCATTTGATAAGTAATCATACGGATTTTGTAAATAATTGAAGGCATATATTTTGCCCCAATTGTCCCCCATAGTTGACTCAGTTCAGATAGGTTTAAACTAACTACCTGAAATTGTAACTTTTCTATCTGATCGTTTAAGGTAGGTGTATTGTGCTGATCAAATACAGGTTTCCTTTGAAAGAAACCGATCAAGGACGACAAATACCTTAATCCTTCCAAATAGTTTTTCCTGTCAAAGTATGCAGAAAATAACACATACAAATTGACGCTTAACGGTACTGGCATCTTATTGAAATCTTCCTGTGAAGTCCGTTGGTAGGAAGGTTGGACATTGGCAGCAAATGCTTCCTGCTCAATGTTAATAAGAGAAAGAATGATTTTGTTATTCAACCCACTTCCATTGTTGCCATCTTGATCAACAACATTAGCAGGTATGACTATCTTCCGTGTGTTTGAACTTGATAAGGTGAGAAAACTGTTTAACTCTCTAGAAATTTCTTCAATTACTTGAGATAACATTTTTGGGAGTTTTAGGTTTTCTGCTCTTCCTTACCAAAGGTAATCTTTTCTTTTTTTATTTACAAAAAAAAAAATCGTTTTTTATTAGAATTATTTGACATTGAAGCTATGACTAATAATCAATTGAAATTAATGTTTAATGTTTACAAGTACTACTAGTCAGAGAGTAATCATTGATTTTTGAGATTTGAAATTTTGCCTGTCTTTGTGTTTGGAAAACTGTATGACTAGAGATAGGCTGTTTAGACAATGTTGGATGATTGAAAGGAAATATCTTATATTTGCAACGATGTTGCATTTGTGGCTCAGATGATTTACATTCACTAATCCAAAACCTATTGTTGAAGCTAAGCTTTCCTCTTAAAACCAACCTCCTTGCTGCAAAGGGGTAAATATAGTGGAGTGGCAATGCATGGTATTCGAGTCGTAGGAAGGAGCCAGAGGTGTATATGATGAAATATTTGAAAATATTGGCGCAATGAAAAATTGTTTATACCTCCTATTGGCTTTAATCCTTTTTTCAAATGTATCTTATACACAGACTATTACTACTGAAGCTTTGAATTTTCCTCCTCCAGAGAATCCTCCTGAAATAAAGGTGAATAGAGCGAATAGCCCTCTTAATATAGATGGTAAACTGGAAGAAGCTGAATGGAGGAGTGCAATAGCTGTAACCAATTTTTTTAGGATAGAACCACGGCAAGGAGGGGATATTCGTTATGAAACAGAGGTGAGATTCCTCTATGATGATAGATATTTATATGTGGGAGCATTTTGCAAGGATTCTGTAGGAGTGAAAGGAATCAGAGTACAAGACCTTCGAAGGGATTTTACCTGGGGCGAAAACGACATTTTTGGGATTGCTCTTGACCCACAAAACTTAAAACAGTATGCACAAGCCTTTCAAACGACCCCCTATGGGAATCAGCGAGATTTTCAAAATTTCAATGGAAACACCTTTGATACAGGTTGGAATACCTTATGGACTGTAAGAACACAGCGTACAGATACAGGCTATACTGTAGAATTTGCTATTCCTTTTGAAACATTGCGTTATGACGCTCCTGAAGAGGGGGAGTTGGTGGAGTGGGGAGTAACGCTTGTAAGATATGCCCGGCGAGATATAGAGGTATCCACTTTTCCTGATATACCTCAATCTTTTACCCCATATCGAATGACTTATGCGGCCAGACTCATTGGTATTGAAGTGCCACCTCCATCAGCGAATATTAGGATTGAGCCCTATACCCTTTACCAATATGATAAGGTTGAAACTAGCTCCAATACTTCTGATAATGGAGACTTTAAATTGGGTGGCGATATAAAGTGGGCAATTAGCCCCCGTTCAGTATTTGATTTTACATTTAATACTGATTTTGCTCAGGTAGACGTAGATAGAGCAGTCAATAACCTGGAAAGATTTAATATATTCTTTCCAGAGCAAAGGCAGTTTTTTCTTGAAAATTCAGGAATCTGGGCAGGAGGTTTACAACAATCTATCCGACCTTTTTTTAGTAGGAAAGTTGGCCTACAGGGCAGTTTTAATGCTGAACCAGCTCCCATTCAGGCAGGAATGAGATTTACCAATCGGACAGAAAAACAAGCAATAGCAGGAATGTTTGTTAGGCAAGGTGAAACTGATCGTTCCCCCGTTTCCAACTTTGGTGTAGCCAGGTATTTAAGAAACTATGGAAGGGAAAATAATATTGGTGTAATGTTGACTCATCGGCTGGATGAGAGGTCTACTGATTTGGGAATGGAAGCTAATAACAATACGACACTTACACTTGATGGGCAAATTCGGCCCGTTAGTGAATGGGATATTCAATACTTACTAACTACCTCTTATGACGAAACAACAGGTGAAACTGGTTTTGCAGGCAGAATATTTGCAGGTAATACAACCAATAAATTTTATTATGGTTGGGTTACAGAATATACAGATGCAGATTATAATCCGGGAATGGGCTTTGTTCGACAAAACGATGTAATCAGGCATAATCCAGGAGGGTATTTTATTTGGCGGCCAAAGAAAATAAACTGGATCAGGCGTTGGGACCCTGGTGTTTTTGTAAACTTTAATCATGATGCGTCGGATCCTTCTAGCCTACAGCAGGCAAGCTTTTACATTTTTCCAGTATACCTGTGGTTTAAGGATAATAGCTTTCTGGAATTCTCCATTTCTCCAACCTGGCAACATATTAATTTTGAGTTTGCTCCGCTAGGATTACTGATCGCTCAGGATAATTATTATTACACTCGATATTTGATTCAATACAATACAGATCGTTCAAAAAAGTGGTCTTTGGGTCTTGAATATGATTTCGGGCAGTTTTATAATGGTAGTAGGGATAGGGTAGCTATTTCGGGAAGATTAGCACCATTTCCTCATACCGCAGCTACTCTTGAGTATGAATACAATGATATCAGGAATGTGGGTTTAGAACAGGAAGATTTGTCAACACATCTTGTTACCTTAGGTTCAAGATTTGCATTAAACCCAAGATTGCAATTATCAGTATTTTATCAATACAATAGCTTTGATGAGCAGGGGAGGTGGAATGTTCGAGCAAGTTGGGAATATCAGCCACTGTCTTTTGTGTATGTAGTGTTCAATGATACCGAAATTGATGGTACGATAGACGATTTCAGAGGGCAGCAGTTTGTGTCAAAAATTACATTGGTGAAACAGTTTTAAACCAGGAGATTAATACTCATGTCTAAAAATACAGAAGCAAAACCTACTACCATACTTACAGGGTTCTTAGGTGCAGGGAAAACCACCTATTTGAATCATTTGCTGGATAGCAGGCCTAATATTAAATACGCAATTATTGAAAACGAATATGGCGAACAAAGTATAGACAGCGAACTGATTATTCGAGCTGATGATTCTATCATGGAACTGAATAATGGTTGCCTTTGCTGTACCCTGAATGATAATTTATACGATATTTTAAATACGCTTTTTGATAGGAGAAATGAATATGATGAAATTATCATCGAAGCGACTGGTGTTGCAAACCCGGCAGGACTTGCAGAGCCTTTTGTAATTCATCCAGCTATCAAAAAACAATTTCCCCTTGTTAATATCATTTGTTTGATAGATGCAGAGTTAATTGAGGATCAACTCGAAGAAACGAAGGAAGCGATCAGCCAGGTTACTTTTAGCGATGTATTGCTTATTAATAAAACAGATTTAGTGAGTGAAAACTATCTCAAAGAGATAAAGAACCGGCTGCAATTATTGAATCCTTTAGCCAGAATTGTTTTTGGAAATAAAGATAATTTCCCTCAAATTGATACCATTGAAAATGAGATGATCATTAATGAATTGCATCATAAAACAAATACTGACAAACATCAGCATCGCGGAGAAAACAATTTTCCTGTAAATAAACCTCACCACCACCACCATCATCATCATCATACAGAAGAAGTTGTTTCGCATACATTTGTCTTTGATCGGCCATTTCAGCATCAATCCCTTTACTATCAATTGTTTGTGTATTTGACTTTACAATCAAAAGGTTTATACCGTATGAAAGGGCTGGTATGGCTGGATAATTCAGATCAACAGCACATTGTACAATCGGTAGGTAAACGCCTTGATATAAGTGAAAAACAAAAATGGAAGCCTGATGATAATAAGCATAGTACAATAGTTTTCATCGGGAAGAACATTCAGCGAGAGGGTTTGAAGAAAATGCTTAATCGATGTTTGGCGTAATATGAGTATGCTATAATCCTAAAAATCATGGTTTAGAGCTTTGTTAAATGGCATGATGAGTATTATTAGAATAATGATTTCGGAGAAATCGCATCTTTTTTGCCTAGGCAAAAAAGCTTTCGACTTCGGATGAAGTCGTATGTTATATTATTTGTACGACTTCATCCGAAGTCGAAATGCTATTCTGAACATTTTCAATAAATCTTCGACTTCTCTGAAGTCTCTACCTTTTAATTGATACTTGATGAAGGACTGATGCTTTGTAAAACTACTTACTTGTTTACTCAGATGGTTAAGATGTTTTGCATTGGATTTACACTAATTTACATTCTTTATTTGCCCTTGCCTGCTTTAATAAAATACATTTGAGTAAAACAACTCAATCATGAAACAACGTATTTTATTGTCTTGCGCCTTATTGGGTGTACTAAGCCTGGCTGCATTTGGATTTATTAATAAAGAAGAAAAAAAGCTATGTGAGGATAAACAGATAGATGCTTCCTTTCAGGAATCTTTTGTTTATGATTTATTCTTAAACAAGAAGAATGATGCAGAATTCGTATATAAAATAGACAATCGATTTTTTGCAAGTATTGCTAAAGAAAAACTTGATAAAGCTCAATCTATTCTTGATATTTTTACTCCTCGCCATGAGCGGAGTACTATTTCCTATTACAATATAACCATTAGTACCTATCACGAGAATTATGAAATGCAGCTTAAGCAAAAAGGAGAAAATGAAGTACTGACAGATGATCAAATACAACTTCTTCAATCATTGGATTATGGTGAAAGCTTCTATATTACGGGCAGTACCAAAAGAAAAGGGGAGGCCTGTAATGTAACTTTTGAAGACACAGTGGTACTTTACTTAACGGTTGTACCAAGCAAATCAGCTCTATATTCAGCGGGCGATGATGATTTAATTACCTATCTTAAAAAGGGTAGCAAAGAAGCGATAGCGATTGCGCATAAAGATCAATTACAACCTGGTAAAATAAGCTTTAAAATAGGCAAAGATGGAACACTTGGTGAAGTGAAACTCACGGATTCTTCTGGTTATGATTCAATTGATGAAAAAATGCTGGAACTTATCCAGGAAATGCCAGGAAGTTGGCAAGCTGCAACAAATGCTAAAGGAGAAAAGGTAGACCAGGAATTGACGTTCTTTTTTGGAGAAATTGGATGTTGAAATATTTAATGTGTGGTAAGTGTAATGCGGCCAGTTTTTTTACCTGGCCGCATTGAGTATTTTGAGTTTGCTTAGAGGCTGTTGGGAATTTACCCTTCAGGCTGTTCTTGCCAGATTTTGCCCTGTATTGCGTTGTTTTTTTCGCCGGATTGCCCGCATCCGACTGCAAAAACGCCTTATACAATACAAAATTTACCTTCGTTCGCTCTAAAAGCAAACTCCCAACAGCCTCTTAAATTTTATACAATACCATAAGCCATCATTGCATTGGCCACTTTTACAAAACCGGCAATATTAGCACCTTTCACATAATCGACGTATGAATCTGCTCCGGCACCATATTGTAGACATTGGTTGTGGATGTTAGCCATGATTTCTTTTAGTTTGGCGTCCACTTCTTCTCGGGTCCAGGACAGGCGCATAGCGTTTTGGCTTTGTTCGAGTCCCGAAACAGCTACCCCGCCAGCATTGGCAGCTTTACCAGGGCCAAAGAGGACCTTGGCTTCCAGGAATGCGTTTACTCCTCCAGGTTCAGTTGGCATATTAGCTCCTTCTGCTACGGCAATGACACCATTTTGAATCAGTAGTTTTGCTTCTTTTTCGCTTAGCTCATTTTGTGTCGCACAAGGGAATGCAATATCAACCGGGATTGCCCATGGCCGTTCGTTAGGATAGTAGCCTACACCTTCAAATGCCTCAGCATATTCCTTGATACGGCCTCGACGAGCTTCTTTTAGCTCTTTGATAAATGCCAACTGTTCTCGATCAATACCATCAGGATTGTAAACAAAACCACCAGAATCAGACATAGTCACTACCTTGCCACCAAGATCGAGTACCTTTTCAGCAGTGTATATCGCGACATTACCTGAGCCGGAAATAGAACAAGTTTTACCCTTTATACTATCGCCAGTATGCTTGAGCATATTTTCACAGAAATAGACCGTACCATAGCCCGTTGCTTCTTTTCGAATAAGGCTACCACCATATTCCAGGCCTTTGCCCGTTAATACACCATTGTATTGATTGCGCAGGCGTTTGTATTGGCCAAAGAGGTAACCTAGTTCGCGGGCACCAACGCCAATATCACCAGCAGGGACATCTGTTTCGGGACCAATGTGGCGGTATAGTTCAGTCATGAAGGCCTGGCAAAACCGCATGATTTCATTATCACTCTTCCCTTTGGGATTGAAATCAGAACCTCCTTTACCACCCCCCATAGGCAAGCCTGTAAGGGAGTTTTTCAGAATTTGTTCGAAAGCCAGAAATTTCAGGACTCCTTCTGTAACGGTTGGGTGGAAACGAAGTCCTCCTTTATATGGACCAAT
>JAKSDI010000268.1 GCA_022360175.1 Chitinophagales bacterium | reverse complement strand
TTCGCTTGGATGGTGTTAAGGGTTACAACTCAGTAGTTGTAAACGCTAAGGACCTACCAGCAAGTGGTGTACTATACTACACAGTAGAAACTGATGACTTCACAGCTACTAAGAAAATGCTTATCGTTGAGTAATCGATGATGAACATTAGGCTTAGATAGCCGATAAAATAGAAAGCCAGGCAAGATTCACTTCTTGTCTGGCTTTCTTGATTTAAAGAAAGAGAATAATACCGCATAATACCATGGTGATTTTCTAAATCACCATGGTATTATGCGGTATTACCCTTTTTTATGTTCGAGACTATTGTTGTTTTAGGGTATAGATTAGATATGCTATTCAAAGAAATTGATGAACTGAAAGTACTAGGTGTTGTTTCCTATATATGAATAGATGATAAGACGAAAGAAGTCATACTTGATCTGGATGAAAATTTGTTTTATTTTACATTAAAGAAGCAAGGCGATTTACAATTACAGCAAACACCTATTTACTACAATATTATTTTCTCTTATGTAGGGAAAGGTGAAAAGGACGACACAAAAATATATGTATATCAAGAATATGCCTGCCAATCTCCCGTTTCCTTTATAAAGAGAGCTACAGAGAATGGAGGAATGTTTATATTATTTTCTCTTTATATTTTGTATATAATAATACCGCCTACGCATGAAGCACATTTTTACAACTATCATTGCCAGTTTTCTATTTCTAGGCGTATACGCGCAGCAACCAGCCCAATATAGTTTGTTTATGATGAATAAACTCAATTGGAATCCAGCATATGCTGGACTTGATCACTCTTTAAGTGCTACAGGCATTTATCGCTCTCAATGGCAAGGAATAGAAGGAAACCCCGTCACACAGAATATTAGTGTGCATATGCCATTAAACATTTTTAGTAGTGGAGTAGGAATTAATCTGGAAAATGATGAACTAGGTGCTGAAAGGCGCACTACGGGTACAGTCATGTACAATTATCAAATGCCTTTAGGACGCCGAAGCCTCCTTACTATGGGGATAGGAGCAGGGTATGCTCAACGTACGCTAGATGGTGCTAAGCTTCGGACACCCGAAGGGAACTATACGGATGCTTCCATTATATTTCATAATGATGATATTCTTCCTGTTTCGCAATTGACAGCTAATACAACAACTTTTAGTGCTGGAGTATATTTTTATTCTGAACGCTTTGAGGCTGGTTTTGCAACACGTCATATTAATGAACCAACAGTAGGCTTGAATACCGATTTGAGTATTAAACTGGACCGAGCATATTTCTTTTCCGCTTCTGCAAATTTTGACCTGGTCAATAATTTGAGTTTTCATCCCTCTCTTTTAGTTAAATCAGACGCTATTCAAACGCAAACAGACCTGGCAGCTCTATTCCGCTATAATAACAATATTATGGCTGGAGTATCGTTAAGAGGGTACGATAGCAACAGTTTGGATGCCATAGCGTTGATATTAGGCTTTAATTTAAGCGAAAATATCTCATTGGCTTATGCTTATGATTTTACTCTTTCTTCCTTGAATCAGGTAAGTAATGGCTCACATGAAGTGATGATTCACTACAATTTGAATAAACAAATTGGTACAGGAAGGCCTCCAAAAATTATATATAATCCCAGATCATTGTAAATAAACCAAAAAATAAATAGAGTAAAGCAAAAAAAAATGTAAATCAGGAGTATAGAAATTATGCTTTATTCATCATTGGTTTAGATAATACTTTTATAGAATAATAGAAGAAACTGATTCGGAGTTGTATTATAAACCTGCCGATTCGAGAAAACCAACTCGAAAAAAATTGTTATTAAGAATTTATAATCGCCCTTATTTTTTATAAGCTTGATTGGCATATGCGGCTATTATTGCATCTTTTAGCGCCCATATGGCAAAAAGGAAAAATTAATTTTTGATAAAAGGGGCAAACGACCTATATTTACGATCGCTTAATTAGACCGTATTATATATTCTGAAGGAAAACTCGGGTGTCAACATGAAAAACTTATTCAAGATCACGCTAGTCTTGCTAGCGTTCGTTGCTGTATCCTGCGGCAGTCGTGAAAACGGCCAACTAACAGGTGTTCTAGATCGTCCAGCTTGGAGCGGAATTAATCCTTATGGCATGGTATACGTACCCTCTGGTACTTTACATATTGGTCCTTCTGACCAGGATGTAAGTAATACCTTCGTACAACGCCAAAAGGCTATTTCTATCCAAGGATTTTACATGGATGATACGGAGATCACCAATAACGAATATCGCCAGTTTGTATACTGGGTTCGCGATTCTTTAGCTCATACTTATCTGGATCACTATATTGAAACAGAAGATGGTGAAGAGCGTATCGATTGGGAATATGAAGTTGATTGGCAAGATGAAACCCTTGAAGATTTATTCTATCAAGGAGATGATCGCTTTGCCGGTAAAAAAGAATTGGATGCTAGTAAGCTAGTATTCGAATACGAATGGTTTGACTGGAAAAAAGCAGCACACGACTATGGTCGTTCTCCTCGTAATGCTTTTATTCAGCGTAAGAAAGTGAATGTTTATCCTGATACCTTGGTATGGGTTCGTGACTTCTCTTATTCTTATAATGAGCCAATGACCCGTAACTACTTCTGGCACCCTGCCTTTGATGATTATCCAGTTGTGGGTGTAGATTGGCACATGGCGAATGCATTCTGTTATTGGAGAACAAAATTGTGGGATACCTACGCTCATACTCGTGGAGATGGTATCAACACAGAGAATTATCGCTTGCCTACAGAACACGAATGGGAATACGCTTCTCGTGGCGGACATGATCTTGCTCCATTCCCATGGGGAGGATATTATACAAGAAATGCTAAAGGATGTTTGCTAGCTAACTTTAAGCCAGGTCGTGGTAATTATCCTGAAGATGGTGGCTTATATACAGTAAGAGCTGATGCATACTTCCCTAATGACTATGGCTTGTA
The DNA here is from genome assembly GCA_022360175.1 of Chitinophagales bacterium. GTDB lineage: Bacteria > Bacteroidota > Bacteroidia > Chitinophagales > Saprospiraceae > JAKSDI01. The sequence continues at coordinate 68,186 of JAKSDI010000268.1, read as the reverse complement.
CAATATGTCAGGTAATGTATCTGAATGGACGATTACTGCATATGATGCCAACGCATACTCTTTCCTTCATGATTTGAATCCTGATATGCGCTATGATGCAAAGGATGATGATCCTGAGGCATATAAGCGTAAGGTGATTCGTGGTGGTTCTTGGAAAGATGTAGCTCACTTCCTACAAACAGGTACTCGTCACTGGGAATATCAAGATACTACCAAATCTTACATTGGTTTCCGTTGTGCATTGACATTCTTGGGTCGCTCAGCTGGTGACTTCTAAGAGAATAAATATATAAAGTAGTGTGGATATTTTTTATTAAAGTATCCACACTACTTGAATCATACCATATGCTAATATGATTCATTCTATAGCATCTTCGGGCTCAATTGATAGGAAGTATAACTAAGCTTGAGCACTCTATAGAATAAGCAATAATAACAAGTCTATTGTTTAGATATACTTGTAGAATAATAGCCCATCCTCATTTATTTATTACACCCATATTAGACTAAATATTAATAGACACTGCAATGTGTCATGATGTTTTCATGGTGTGGATTGAGGAAAGAAAATACCCAGGCAATAAAAAATTATACTCCTCGAAAAAAAATGTCAAAAAGTGTGTAACGTTTTCACTAGATGGCATTATGCAAATGGGTTTGAGAAAAACCGAAGAGTTATATTTACGCTAAACTTAACTTAAAAGATTACAAACAATGAGTTTCTTAAAGTCTAAAGGTTTTAAATACTTCAAGAACCTACTAATTGGGGTAGGTGCGTCTGTCGTATTGATGGGAGCGCTCTTTAAGTTGGAAAGTTGGGAAGGTGCATCTCAGATGTTGATCATAGGATTGTCTGTGGAAGCATTAATCTTCTTATTCTTAGGTCTTATTGGTCCTGAGCCAGATTACTACTGGGATAAATTATACCCTGGTTTGAGTGATTATCATTCTAATATTACTCCTTTGACAGCAGGTCCTGCGGGCAACCAGCCTCAAGCAGCTCCTTTAAATGGCGAAGTAGTAGAACAGCAACTAGGTGGTATGCTAACGGAGTTACAAACAATGTCTAAGAGTTTATCTTCTTTGAAAGCATTGCAAGAAGTTGATTTCTCTGGTACTGGTGATCAGATCAAAGCGATGAGCAATTTCTACTCTAAGTTGAATGAAGCAATGGCAGACCTGAGCGATTCACTGGAAGATACTAAGCAATACAAAGACCAACTTGCTACGTTGAACCAAAATATCGGTAGCTTGAATGCTGCATACGGTCAACTGAATAACGTGTATGGCAACGTTATTTCTGCGATGTCAAATGTTAATCGCTAATCAATAGCCGCGAATAAATTATTAGTTGAATTTTAAAAAGCTTTAAGCTATGTCAATACCTAAGGAACCGCGGCAGTTGATGATTAACCTGATGTATCTGGTACTGACCGCACTACTAGCCCTCAACGTATCTGCAGAGGTAATGAATGCCTTCTTTACGTTGGATGATGGTAACAAAGCTAGTATTGCGACAGTGGAGTCTCAGTTGGATCAAACGGTGAACGGCATTAAAGACCTCTTAAGTGATGAGTCTAAGGCAAAATACCGCCCAATTGAACCTGCTATCGATCAGGTACGCCAAGAGGTGAAATCTTTCAACAGCTATGTGAACGAACTGCGTGATAAGCTGATCGACGCCGCTGGTAACAACGATGGAAGTGTAACAAAAGAAGGAGACTATACAGTCTCTTATGGAAAAGAAGTACCAAAAGGTAAAAAGAATAAGGATGTAACAACTCGTATGCTTGTGCAAGAAGGTTTGGGTGAAGAGTTGAAAGCCAAGATTCTTGAAACTCGTCAGGCAATGGTAGATACTTACTCTAAGCTCCTGACAGATCATGGTGAAACTTTTGGTCTTAAAGAAACTGAAATCAAAAACCGTATCCAAAATATTGGTAATAACATGCCATTTGGAATCGATGACGAAACATGGAAGAATAGTAAAGATAAAAACAGCTGGTCGGACTTCAAATTCCGTCAGATGCCTTTAGCTGCAGTACTTCCACTAATGAGCCAAATGCAATCAGATGCTAAAAGCTCTGAGGCAGCTCTGCTGAACAGCATGGCTGAGCTCGCTGGTGGTCGTGTGGTTGAATTCGATGCTTTCTTCCCTGTTGTACAGGCTGAAAAAGCCTACGTGATCAGAGGGGAACCTTTCAAAGCTGAAATTTCTGTAGGTACTTATAGTACTCAGATTAACCCTGATGACATCGGCATCTATGTAAATGGTAGCAAACTGTCTGTAGGCGAAGGTGGAAAAGCAGAATTCTCTACTTCTACCAGCTCATTAGGAACCAAGACCCTGAATATGAAAGTGGAAGTTCGTAATCCACTGACAGGAGAGGTATCAGAAGGAGATGGTACGTATTCTTACGAAGTAGGTGAGCGTTCTGTAACAGTATCTGCGGATAAAATGAACGTGTTCTACATTGGTGTAGATAACCCTGTTTCTGTATCTGCTGCAGGTATTTCTTCCAATGAGTTGAAAGTAAGTATGACAGGTGGTGGCGGATCTATCAAAAAGGCGGGTTCTGCTAACTATATAGTAAACGTTACCCAGCCTGGTGACTGCCGCATTAACGTAAGCGGTGGAGGCCTAAGAGATAGCAAGCCATTCCGTGTAAAACGTATTCCTGATCCAGTAGCACGTCTTTCTAAGCAATCTGGTGGTGCAATGGGTACAGGTACTTTCAAAGCGCAAGGTGGTGTAGGTGCTTTCCTAGATAACTTTGACTTTGATGCAACTTGTAAGATTCAAGGCTTTACTCTTGTTTATGTAGCAGCTCGTCAAGACCCTGTTGAGGTAGTGAACGCAGGTCCACGCTACAATGCTCAGGCTAAACGCCTAGTTAATAAGGCTAAGCCAGGAGACATCTATTACTATGATGATGTGAAGGCGCGTTGCCCAGGTGATAAGGTGGGTCGTCCGATCAACTCAATGGTATTTAAGATTAAGTAAGTAAATGACAATAGAAGGCACAGTCTCATTATGAGGCTGTGTCATTCTTATATAAATGTTGGTTATTTTCGAGACTGCACAAAATAGTTTGTGCAGTATTGCCGTTTATTGAAATAACTACCTGATTTTAGTGCTTTAGATAGCATAAAAGTATTATTACCGTGGCTAAAAAGAAGGTACGTGGTGTTAAGAAAGTACTTTCTTTTTCCCTTTAGCAGGAAAAACAGTATTTTTCGCCTTCCAAAAGATAAATTGTATTTATCTGCCGTGGTTTTAACTTTAACAGATTCTCAAAAATTAAACCTATTTAAAAAATTAGCCATGAAGATCGCTCTGAAATTGCTTAGCTTAAGTGTAGTGATGTTCTTCCTAGTTGGCCCTCTAATGGCGCAGACTCCAGGAAATATCATGATGACTGAGTCAGGCGAAATGAACCAGGATAGACCCCTTGACGGTATCGTTGAGAAAAAATTGACGGTTGAAAAAAGGGTACTTCCTTATGACCATATTCGCGAAGCTGACATATTTTGGGAAAAACGTATCTGGCGAGTGCTGGATGTACGCGAAAAAATGAATCTTCCTTTTGCTTATCCAGAACGTCCATTCTTTGTTATCCTAATGGAAGCAGCAGAATCAGGCGAAATTACAGTATACAGCACGGAAGATGATAAGTTTTCAATTCCATTAACTCCCGATGAAGTAGCTTCTATGGGAGCAAGTGTTGATACAATTGCAACAGTAGACCCCGAAACTTATGAAGAGACGTATCAAATCGTTCGTAATGAGGTAAACCCTCAGGACGTAAAACGTTTCCGTCTTAAAGAAATATGGTTCTTTGATGAGGAATCTTCTACACTACAGGTACGTATCCTGGGTATAGCTCCTCTAATTGAAGAATTTGATGATAATGGTAACTTTAAGTATGAGCGTCCAATGTTCTGGGTATATTATCCAGAAGCTCGTGAAGTACTGGCTAGAGAACGCGCCTTTAACGTAGGTAACGATAGTAGCCCAATGACTTTTGAAGATATTATGGAGATGCGATTCTTCTCCAGCTATATATATAAAGAATCTAATGTATTTGACCGTCGTTTAGAAGATTATCTTTCTGGAGTAGACCTGCTTATGGAAGCAGATAAAATCCGCCAGGAAATATTCAACTTTGAACACGATCTTTGGTCATACTAGGATTGGTTCCTATCCACAAAAAAGCCATTCTGAAATAATCCAGAATGGCTTTTTTATTGGATATTATTCACCCTTCAGAGATTTTTAATCTCCTTCAGTTTCTTTTTAGAACCTCGGACATAAAATTGCTGGTTTCATGTCTTTAGGGTTTATTCTTTTCGCTTTCTGACCAAAAAAATAATAACACTCCAGCCCTGCCTGGAAGTTGAGTACAGAAAAGGAGTATGTTTTACTAGATTCAAGTCTTAGCTGGCCTTTGGCAACACTTCCCAATCCTATTTTTGAATAAATACCAATAGTTGAATAAGCACTCTTCTTTAACTTGCGCGCAAAGCCGCCTCCCAAATGAAGGGAAGTCCTTATGCCTCCTAGAGAAGTAATTTCAGAATGAAAGTCAGAAGAGGTTTCTATCTGTTTTTCAGGGATCCAACCAGCAGTAATTCCAAATCTTCCATAGCCTGATATTCCTTTTTTTCTCAAGGAATACCATCCACCTGATTCTCCCATTAACAACAGGTGAAGTGGCAATTCTACAGATATATATTGATGAGTAATCTCTTTATCATTTATGAAATAACTATAGGCTAATAAATCTATTGAGGAGCCTGTTTGTATATATATGCCTAATCTTTCATTGAATGGTCCCCATTGGAAGCGCCCTTTTTTATTCAAGCGGTAGCTGGCATAAATACCTAGGCCGGATCGTAAAAGTGGATTTGTTTTTATAGCTCCTTTTGCAATGACAAGATCATAGTTGGTCGCAAAAACACTAGAACCAATACCAAACTGCCAATGATTTTTTTGTGCACCAACATAAGAAGCTATGAAAAGGATGATTGCGAAAGAGAATAGAGAACGTACAGACATTTTATAGGAAAAACGAATGCCCTTTTATTCACAATACCAATTATGGCTGTTTTAACAATGACTCAAATTCGAAAGTATTGAGTACATCCATTAAAAAAACCACACCTCCTGACGGATGATGTGGCTATTGTTGGTTTTTTGTAGCTAAACAGGGTTTGGTTTTGTAGTGTTTAAGGTGGTGGCCGACTAATTAATGCGAGTTGCGATGCAACTTGCTGAATGTAAAATGTAGAGCGGAGCAATAAAAAAGGTAAAAGGATACTGCCAAATTTTGCCCTCACTTTTACATTGAACGTTTTTCATTTTGCGGTTTCAGGTTAAGAATATCGCAACTTGAATTAATTAGATGCTGGCCATCTATAATTTTTAATCCTATTATTATTTAGTCTCCCCAGGAAACACCAAATCGTATACTAGCCTGGATGAATGGAGACGCGAGATCACCATTATCAATACCTTCTAAATCATTATAGGTAATCATTCGATAACCTCCTTCTAAACCGAGGCGACACCATTGTGTTGCATTGATTTCTACTCCCAGGGATGGTTGAATCACAAATACGCGATCATCCTGCCCTCCAACTTCAATATCTCCACTACCAGCAGCAAGCGTAACCCTAGGGTGTATTGCTTTTAATGAACGTGGTGTAAATCCTACCATAAATCCGTTAAAACTCAAGTCATAGGTTTGCTTGTTATCATCTCCAACTAGAGGTTCTTCACGGAAGTCGTGGCGGGTATATCCCAGAAGTACAGTACGACTAATTTCTCCTGCAATGGAAAAACCATAGTCATAAGTAAAGTCATCATTGAAGTAGGAATAAGTGGGGTTCAAGCTTACCCAGATACCAGATAGGCGAACATCAGGATTACCAAAAACAGTTTCTTCTTCTTGTGCAGATACGTTGGCTGCAAATCCAAGTGCTAAAAGGGTAATAAGCAAGTAATTTTTCATTGTCGGATGTTTTGATTACAGTCACAAAGAAATAGGGAAAAACGATACGGCGCAGGTTTTTAACAATGTTTAACCCCTTGATAATCTGTATTAACGGGCTATTAGGAAAAGTGTGTGGAAATGTTAAAAAGCTTAAAGCATTTAAATCTTAGATGTTTTTTCGAACATGTTTTTAGACTCAAGTGCTAAATACTTCCTCTGAAAAATGTATTTTCAAATAAAGACTAGAAATATGAAACAAGCTTTCTCGCTAATCCTGATTTGTTTATTTTTTTTTAATCCTTTAATGGAAGCGCAGCATAGTCCTAAAGTCCTAAGACGATTATTATTATGTGAAAATGAGGAAAATTTAAAAGGACAAATCCATTCGATTACAACTAAACATGGAATGTCTTTTAAAGAAAGAAAAATAAAAGAATTGGATTATTCAACTTACAATGCACAAAACCAAGTAATAAAAAGAGTACATCCAAGAACTAAAATGCAATATTACTATGGATATTCACCAGAAGGGCTTCTAAATAATTTGAGTAGATATCGAGAAGACGTTCTATTTGACTCTATCTTATATGTTTATAATGATGAGGGAGCACTTACTCATGAATTAACTTATGGTAAAGACAGGCATACACTAAAACAAACTATTGAAGTATACTATGATAGTACAGGGATGCCAATTAGGGCTGCAACAAGAAAAGTAAATAGTGTGGTATTAGAGCGTGTACTTGAAGTAGGTGATGATTTTATAAAAATTTTTTCAGTATTGGATACAAAGATGAGAGGCGATACATCCCGTTATCTCTTTGATCCAATCAAAAGATGCATAAAACCTAAGCTAGAAAAGCGAGTTGTTAATAGCATCAATGGTAAAACGAGAATAGAGATAATAGAAGGAGTACCTGATGAACGATCAGTTTTGATACGTAAATATGAGTATGATGAAGTAGGTAACTGGACAAGCGTAGAAATCTATAATGTAAAAGAAGGAAAAGAGCCTAAACCCAAAGACCTTCTAAGCATATTCGTGCGTGAAATTAAGTATAGGTGAAATATTGGAAAATTAAAACCAGGCTGATTTTTAAAACCAGCCCGGTTTAAGATATCATCAATTCACTACTAAGCGCCAGCGAGCTATTTGCCCACCAGCATTAAGTTCTATCCAATAAACGCCAGATGACCAGCTATGTATGTCCCACTGATAGCTATTGCTATTTGAGGGAATCAAATGTTCTACTACTAACTGTCCTAATGACTGGTATATACGTAGCCTGTTATTATTGCCAGGTAAATGTTGCCAACTGAGTTGTACCTGATCATGAGCAGGATTTGGCGAAAGCTGTATATCCTGTGCCCAGAATGGATTTTCTATATCTGTCAGAATACTTAGCTGGTAGCTGACGATGCTATCGCAACCCATACTACTTTCGAGTGTTTCAATGATGATTGTATCCTGATGAATATCTATACCTTGCCATATACCTGGCTCGTCCAATACTATATTAATCTGAGTCGTATCCTCTGTTGTGAGTACGTTGATATGGTGCCAGATAATACTATCGAGATCAGGCATCTCATAAATTTCTTTAATGAGGGTATCTTGATAAATAGATATTCCTAAATAGTCATTACCAGGGCAAAGGGTTGTATGTAATACGGAACCAAACTGAGGCTTTTCAATCAAATGAGACGTACGATTTGTGATGATAGGGGGATTAAAATCAAAATAGATAGCAGCTTCATTTTCAATGCTATTATATGGTGAAATATTCTCTACGGGTTTAATCGTGTAGGAAAAAAAACCGTGACTTTCTGGCTCATTACTGGTACTATCCGGTAGGTTGATTTCAGGGAAAGTGATTGTAAGTGTACGATCAGGTAAAATGATCCATTCGTGAGTATGAGAAGCTGGCCCTGACTGGAAGGTTGCTAAATCCAGTTGATCAGAAAGTAAATCGCGGATAACTACGGTACGAGCTTTATCTGTACCTATATTCTGGAAGTGAATGGTGTATTGTATGGGTTGATCTGCGGCAATAAAGTGCTGCTCACCATAACCTTCAGGTATAGCTACTTTGATATTGGGATCATATGGGCCTACTACCGGGCTACAACGTTCTACACTAAAGCCATCACCATTATCATTTGGGAAAGTATTAAGCAAGCTGGTATCCAGAGGTACAAGGCAACCTTCAGATAGGAGTGATATGGTTTCTGGATTAGGGTGTCCATCGGGCTGCTCAACCAGTAATAGATAGCCATCTTCTGTTGCTGGAGCTGTAATGGTATCCATCGCTCCTGATGACAACTGTAAGTCCCCTACTTCTAATAGAACAATATCATCATTGACAATATTGAGCTGATAGGTTTGGGGTGCTGTCATATTGCCATCACCTGTATTGGTGATTTTGAAGCTTATAGAATCGCCTTCACAATCATAAGTAGCTTGTAGATTAGCACCATCCCATTGTGTCAGCATCGGGTCACATAAGGTATCAGGGGTGATATTGGCCTGGAAACATAATGTCTCACCTAAAATCAGGTTTTCACAATCAGGTTCCATCTCTATGACAATCTGCCCTTCTTCACCTACTGCTACATCGGGCAGTATAAAAGTCAAACTAGTATCACTAATAGCAGACCAGGCTGGAGTAGAGGAGGTTGGAGTCATTCTATCATCAAAAGTGATTGTTATGGTGACTGGACTAGCAGATAGAGTACCTATATTTCGATAAGCCATGCTTATTGTAGAAGAAAAACACTGGGGTACCGAACCTACATATAAATCCAGTTCCATAAGAGGGCAATCTACATTGGCGGAAGCTGAAAAATGAACGATATGAGGACCGTCATTGGATAATGTAGAATCTTCAGGGCAGACCGTCCAATATTCGCTCATAGGGACCGGTGCGAGAATGTGTTGCGGAGCATCAGGTAGATAAAAACTATAATGTCCTGTACTTTGGGTAGTACTGCTTATTTGTTCAGAAATACCACTATCGAGTGTAAGCTGGCCATTTGGTAATACTGGATAAAGGGAATCAAAGGCACAATTGCCCGTTGTATCCCACAGCATTAAGCCCTGTACACTGCTGCCATTTAAGAAATCCAGATCATAGCTCGTGATACCTCTTAAACCTGTAACCAATTCTTCTTCTCCATCACCATTTAAATCAGCTCTCAGTGGATTAAATACCAAATCGGTAAATAACTGAACATAAAAGGGCAGTGGCCTGTAAGAAGTAGTGATGTGCCCACTGGTACCAAGGCTTAAGGCGTATCCTTCACCACTTAAAATATCCGGTATATTATCATCATTAAGATCAAGCTCTTCTACAAAAAAATAATTGTTTATGCTACTTAGCCTGATAGGAGCCGTAAAATTCTGGATGGCAGTATCGTAACTCAACATAGCCAATTCAAAATCGAATTCTTCATAAGTGAATACTCGGGCTCGGATATCTATTAAGCCATCCAAATCATAATCACCTATGAAGATATCCTGGAGCCTCTCAGTTCCTGCTATAAAAGTCCAATCATCAAATGTACCTTCACCATCTAAATGAATGCTATAATATGCTCCTTCATTTGGGAGTGATACAACTAAGTCGGGAAAACCATCCAGGTTGATATCTTCAATATAAATTTGATATAAATAATTGGGAGTCCCTGGAGCTGTTAATGAAGCAACTTCTACTGTAAATTCATCGCTAGTATTTAGTTCATTCCATATAATGATTATCTCTGAAGTAGCCGTAATTAGCACTATATCATTGTCAGTATCTGCATCCAGATTGCCAGTACAGATACTACTTGTATTATGTAAGGATATATCTTGAAATTCAAAAATGTCATCGGTTCCTCCAGATGAATTATTGACCCAAACGAAGGGATAGTAATCATGAGGCCAACTTCCGTCAGTTTTAAGTACCCCTACACCATCAATTAAATTATCCTGTTGGATGTCCACAAATTGGAAGTCTCCAATAGAAGTAGGGGCATCCCATATATTAACAGGATTGGCGAAATTAGTACCTGATGAGAGATTTTCAATCCAGCTGATTCCTCCTTCTGTTGCCATGAGAATATCGAGTTGCCCATCCATATTCCAATCTGGAGTAGCTAAATCGCGAATGTAGCTAAAGGCATTTGTTAGAGGAACAGGAGAAAGAAGGTTCCCATTATTGTCAGCTGAGCGAACAAATAATTGAGAATCATCAAGCGTTAAAATTGAACTGGAATTTTCGAGCTTATAGGAAATAAGATCCTCTATACCATCACTATTTATATCACCAGTTAATAATTTGAAACCAGTGTAAGAAGAATCAATAGTATGGGGAGTAAGGTCAAAAGTTCCATTGTTTTCCAGCCATTCGTAGGCAAAAATATCAGAAGGATAGGAGGGGAAAGGTTTGGCATCTTTAATGGCAATGATATCCTGATCTCCATCCTGATCCACATCCATTAAGGTATGATATTGGTATTTAGGAAGCTGTTCTTGTGTTTGAAAACCACCAGCACCATTGACATTGCGTACTAACCATAAATCGTTGTCAAAGTTGCCGGGAGGACTAAGTGTCATAATAACATCAGGATAGCCATCTGCATCCAGATCGGTTAGAGAAGCATCTAATTCTAAATAGAGATTGTCATCAACCCACAGGCCTACTTGATTTTCAAGAGTGAAAAGCCCTGCTTCTTGTTTAATGAGTTCAAATCCCATTTCTTTCCAGGGTTCTTGTTCTTCATACTGGAAGGTAGAGAAGATGAAAATGTCTAAATCTCCATCCTGATCATAGTCTCCTAATTCAAAGTCATGTAATTCGTGAAAGCTAAGAAAATCTAATGACAAGACTATTTCATAATCAAATGCTTGCCCGGCGCCATTATTCCAGTTTACGTATATTTTTCTACTGGTATGGTTATAGTAGACGATGTCTAACCATCCATCATTATTCATATCTGCCAGGCGGAAGGCATTATAATCTCTGATTAAGTAATCATCATTTTCATTTTGAACGGGAAGGCTAAATGCTCCCTGCCCATTATTGATCCAATAAGGGACTGTACTACTCAGTACTCTGCCATCTACTACATCCAGGTCGCCATCATTGTCCATATCACCTAGTTCAAAATTGTGAGCAGCAGCAGCACCTGCCCATGAAGAGTCTCCAGTTACAACTGGCCAGGCCAGAGTACCTAGGCCATCGGTGTTTTCTAAGAAAGCAAGATGCCCGTCCCACCCTGTGCGGCTACCAATGATATCCTGATCGCCATCATTATCCAGGTCTGCTGTTTTAACTTCGTGTAGTTCCTGTAAGTCCATAATTACAGTGACGGAATCACGTTCCAGCTGAGCAAACATGCTATTGGCAAAGCTGAGACAGAGTATTAGGAGGTAAAATGATTTTCTAGACATAGTATTAGTGTTTATAATTTACCAAAATGACTCTAAAAGATGGAGTGCACAAGAACTCTTGTTAGGTTTCGTAAAGTGTTGTGTTATTACCTGATGATTAAAAGCTTTTTTCTTGCTTTGTATCCACCTTTTTCGAATTCCAGCCAATAGGAGCCTGGAGGCCAATTGCTTACATCCCACTTTAGGGATTGTACCTGAGGTTTATTGTTTTGTGTATAAATTAATTGTCCATGAGAAGAGTATACTTTAATCTCAGTCGTAGCTAGAGGAAGTAGTGGCCAATGAATTTGAACATTTCGTTGTGCAGGATTTGGTGCAATTTGGATATCCTCTTGCCAGCTAATATTATTGATATCAGAAAGGACAGAAATTTCATAGAGGAGGATACTATCACAACCATAATTATTCTGTAAAACTTCGGTGATTATAGTATCATGGTTAACTATAATGTCTTGCCATACTCCTGGTTCATCCAGTGATATTGCAATTAGAGTAGTATCACCTCCTGCTAGCATATCAATATGATGCCATACGATACTGTCCTGATCAGGCATCTCATAAACTTCTTTAATGATGGAATCTTGAAATATAACCTGTCCCATATATTCATCTCCTGGACATAGTGAAGCAAATACGGCTGATGTGCATTGTGGCTTTTTGATTAGATGAACCTTCCGATTAGTGATAATCGGGGGATTAAAATCAAAGTAAATGGCAGCCTCGTTTTCAATGCTACTGTACGGCAGAATGTCTTTTATCGGAGCAATTGTATAGGAAGCAAAGCCATGACTTTCGGGTTCGTTACTGATGCTGTCAGGCAAATTAATTTCAGGAAAAGTAATTGTAAGTGTACGATCAGGTAAAACAATCCATTCATATGGATGAGAGGCTGGTCCTGGCCGGAAGCTTGCCAGATCCAATTGAGGAGAAAGTTCGTCACGAATTGTAACAGTACGAGCCAGGTCTGTACCTACATTTTGAAAGTGTATAGTGTATTGAATACTTTGATCGTGCTCAATGAAATGCTGTTCTCCAAAACCTCGGGGTATTGCAGCTTTTATATTGGGATCATAAGGACCAACAATGGGTTCGCATATTTCGATGTTGAAATGATTACCATCATTATTGGGCAATGAGTTTAGTAAACCTGTATCCAGAGGAGAAAGACAACCTTCTGTTAAAAGTTCAATTTGTTCAGGGCTTGGGTGCCCGTCAGTTTGATTGATATTTAGGAGGTAACCTTCTTCGATAGCTGGTGCATGTATGGTATCTGTTGCCCCCGCTGGCAATATGATATCTCCTAAATCAAATAATACAATATCATCATTAACTATATTGAGTTGGTATTGCTGAGGAACAGACATATTGCCAGATCCTGTATTAGTAATGATAAAGGCTATAGAATCCCCTTCACAAATATATGTTGCTTGTAGATTGGCGCCATCCCATTGTGTTATCATTGGTTCACAGAGAGAGTCAGGTGTTATTTGTGCTTCAAAGCAGAGAATTTCACCTAAGTCCAGGTTGGCACAATCAGGTTCCATTTCTATAACGATTTGACCCGTTTCACCAATATCCACCTGAGAAAAGGTGTATACAAGGGTGCTATCAGAGATGCTGCTCCATGGAGGAGTAGATTGTAAAGGAGTCATTCGTTCATCATAAGATAGTATTATACTTACCGGGCTGGCTGGTAATGTGCCTGTATTTTGGTAGAATAGGCTGACTGTTGAAGAAAAGCATTGGCGTACAGGAGAAATCACCATGTCTAATTCCATTAAAGGGCATTCTGTATTGGCAGATGTGGTGAAATGTACGGTATGGGGTCCATCGCTTGTTAGTGTACTATCTGGAGGGCAAATATCCCAATAGTTACTAAGAGGTACTACAGAAAGAATATGTGCTGGTACACTGGGTAGATAAAAGCCATAGTGGCCTTCCGGTGATAAGGTTGTTAGTTGTTGATTGATACCGCTGTTAAGTAGGAGGTGGGTGTTGGGCATCGCAGGATAGATGGAATCAAAAGAGCAATTGTATGTTGTATCTCTGGCTACCAGGCCGTCGACAGTACTGCCTTGAAGGAAGTCTATGGGGTAAGTGACAATCCAATGTTCGCCAGTTAATAGTTCTTCTTTTCCGTCATTGTTGATATCTGCTTTATAGACATTAGTTCGCAATGAGCTGGGCAAGTCATTTAAGAGAAGTTGGGGAAAAGGCGTTGGCATAAATTCTTCTGTAAGGTAAGCGCTATTTCCAATATTGAATACAAACCCATTTGAAGTGATGTAATCAGGGCCAGTATCGTCATTGAGTAAGATTTCCTCTCCATCGTAAGTGAATCCATAAAGTACCGGAGCGGTGAAGTCTTGATCAGAGATATCAAAGGAGCACATTACTAATTGATAAAGATCATCGTCACCCGGCAGCAATGCCCGAAGATCGATAAGTCCATCCATATTATAATCTCCAGTGTATAGTTTAGCAGTTCCTTCTAATCCTGTGATAGTTTGCCAATCGGCAAAAGTACCTATGTTATCAAGCTGGAGAGAGTAGAATACTTCATTATCGGTTAGGAGAATAATATCTCCAGAGTTATCATGGTTGAGGTCTGTAATTAAAATTTCTTGCAAGCTGCTTATATCAAATGGTATACTTAGCATAGCCGATTCAAGTGTAAAACCTTCACCCATTTCCAGTTCATTCCATCCAATAATTAGTTCTCCACCAGTATTTATACCAATGATATCCATGTCATTGTCGGCATCAATTTTGCCATATGTAATGTGTTTATGATGGTATAACTCTATTTCTGGAATAGAAATAATAGTGTCATTATTTTGTTCTGAATTCCATATAAATGGGAAGCGCTTTGTAGTTGGGGCATTATAACTGATAAAACATCCTAAGCCATCGGGCTTTTCGTCATTGTTGAAATTTGTAAAATGAAAATCTTCAAGATAATAAGGAGCCTTCCGTACAATTTGTGGAGTGTGAAAATGCATCCCCTCATTAATATTTTCAAGCCAATAGATACCACTTTCTGTAGCCATTATTACATCATCAAATTCATCTTCATTCCATTTCGCTGTGGCAAAATCTCGAATAAAACCATGTGCTTGGGTAAGAGGGACAGGGCTAGTATAATTACCTTCAGTGTCTAATGCATAGCGACAGAACATTTGCTTATCATCTTCAGATAAAAAAGGAGAATAATTATTCTTATTGCCAAATGTTATGATCTCAGGGAGTGTGTCATTATTGAGATCTCCTAGTATAAATTGAGGCCCGGCATGAATGGAATCAATTAAGTTTATATCAAGTGAAAAATCACCATTATTTTCTAAGCAGAAAGTAGATAGCTTGTCTTCTGCATATGAATCAATAGTATGATGAATGGCAATAATATCTTCATCCCCATCCAGGTCTATATCTTTTAAATGGTGATCAGTAAAACCAGGCCATTCATCAACTATGGCAAATTCACCCGTTCCATCCAGATTCTCTAATAGTATAAGAGGAAGGTTGTTTGATATTGTAATAAGGATATCTGGATAATTATCCGCATTGAAATCCGCGATAGATGCGTTTAGATTGTTGAATGTAAAATCTCCTTCAACAGTCCATAATTCAATGTTAATTAGCGTATCTAATCCCGGATTTTGCTGAATTAATTTAAGATGAACGGTCATGGAATCATATTCCGGAGCAATTCTTTTGCGATAAAATGAAAATACATCAAAATCACCATCCAGGTCAAAATCACTGACTTCAAGGTCCTGGAAATTTAAGGAACTTGAATTGCCCAGTGAAGCAAATGTTTCGGTTATAAATTCCTGGCCTGCTCCTTGATTCCAATTGACTTTCAGCTGATTTAGTGAGTTTCTGTAAAGAATGTCATTCCAGCCATCGAGATTGAGGTCGACTATTTGAAAACTACCACTAAGATTCCCATTATGTACATCAGGGTTCATCAGGTTGAAGTTTGCTTGACCATCATTTTCCCAGAAGGGATATGATTGGAAACTTCTTCGGGAATCAACTATATCTATATCACCATCATTATCCATATCAGCAAGTTCGATATGGTTGCCATATAAATAAAAAGATTCAGTCAGGTCATTGTTCCACCAATACGTATCTCCAAATTGTTTCGGCCAGCCAAAAGTCCCTTGTCCGTCAATGTTTTCATAAAATAGAAGATGTCCATATTGATTGCGATTAAAACCTACGATATCGATATCGCCATCTCCATCCATATCTGCGGTTTTAGCTATTTCTAGCATTGGAATATTTATAATGGATTGGACAGAATCCTGATATAATTGCCCTTTTAATAAAACAGGAAAAAAAAGAGAGCTAAAGAGAACGCTGTAAAAAAGATTAATATGTTTCATGGTATTTTCATTTATGCTGCTAATATGGGGCTAATATCTATAGAGAAACAAGAACATTTTTTTACTTTTATATGCTGTTTGTGATTGTTTAAGTATTGATATTCAGGTTATTAAATCAATAAATCTACAAAATTGAGTTATCCATCATCACTGCTTTTAGCTCGTTCTTTACCTCCCAGGATGAAAACAAGGCTTAATCGATTTATAGAATCCCCTCCATTTGCAGCTCAGCCCGCTGTATACAGATTATGGAAATGGTGGTTGAAGCATCCATATCAGCCTATTGATAAAGAGGCTGCATTTGCGGAAGCATATCCCGATAAATCATTTCGTTCGGCTGATTGGTATTTATTACTTAGCAGATTGCAACGAATGGTAGAACAGTTTCTGGTGTGGGAAGAAGTGCAGCAACAGGAGATGGAGCAATATTATTTATTGCAGAAAGCATATCGGAGGTTGCGGGAAGAAAAATTATACAAACGCAGTGCTCAAAAGGCGAAAAAAATTAGAGCTAAGAGAAATAAACTGGAAGCCTCTATGCTTTATTGGGATTATGCAATGGAAAAGGATTTTTATGATTACATCGCCAGTCATAGCCGCCAGGAGCGAACAAACTTACAGGAAGTTAGTGATCAGTTGGATCAGTTTTATTTTGCGGAAAAGCTGAAGCAGGCTTGTTTGGCACATAGCCGAAAGATTGCCAATCAAGAAAATTATGATATTCACTTACTATCAATAATTGAAATGACATTAAGAGAGCGGACTTCCTTACTGGATGTTCCTGCTATTCGTATTTATTATGATTGTTATAAAGCAGTGGTACAAGGTGGAGAGGAGGAAGATTTCCAACAGTTGCGGCGTTCTATTATTCAGTATAAGAATGGCTTTCCTCGTCAGGAAATTAGAGATATTTATTATCTGGCAATTAATTATTGTATAAGAGCCCTCAATAGGGGAGGAGAAGCGTTTGCAAAAGAAGCATTATCATTGTATGAACTGAGTTTAAGTGAAGGTTATCTTCTGGAAGATGGGCATATCCCTGAAAGTACCTTTAGCAATATTGTTTCATTAGGATTAAGGCTGAAACGCTACGATTGGGTTCGTTTATTTATTCAAAATCAAGCTGTATTCTTAAGGCCAGTATTTCAAGAGTCTTTACCCGCTTTTTCAAGAGCCAAACTTTTATATGAATGTGGACAGCTTAGGGATGCCTTAAGAGAATTGGTAATTGTAGAAACCAAACTGCCTTTTTTGTATTTAGGAACAAAAAGCCTGCAATTAAAGATTTTTTACGAACAAGAAGAGTGGGATGCTCTGGATAGTTTACTGGAAAGCCTTCGGGTTTATTTGCAAAGACGCTCTGATTTGGGGTATCATAAAGAGCATTATCAATTATTACTACACTTTACCCGTAGATTATTACAAATGCCACCTAGCGATCGGATTGGAAGACAGTCGCTTGCTGAGGAAATAAACAACACTCCCGCATTTAGAGAGCGGGAGTGGTTTATTAAACAATTAGAATAAGTCTTTATTTCTATGGTACTATCTTAGAAAACCAGGGTGACTGAACCTGAAAACAAATGGCTACGATTATCTGTCAAGGTTACTTTCATTACGTATGTGTATACGCCAGGATTTACCATTTCACCGTTGCTTTTGCCATCCCATTCAGGACCTTCATAGATGATACCGCCCCATCTATTAAAAACAGTCATATCAACATCCTGGATCAACCCATATTCGGCTAATGCTGTGAACCTGTCATTTCTTCCATCAAAATTGGGCGAAAAAGCAGTTGGTATAAATACACTATGAAATGCCAGCTGCACAAAGGTTTCTATATCACATCCATTTGGGGAAGTCAATGTAATAGTATAACCTCCTGGTTGATTAAAACTATAGCCTTCAATATCAAAAGTTTCTCCTTCGAATATCATAACGTCCATTGTATCTACTATTGCATTATCGATCTCTAACGACAATACAACAACACTATCGCAAATGCTTGTTGATGCTATCGTATCTGTAAAAAGGCCAGCTTCAGATAATTCCTGATCTCCAAATAGAAATGTCTCTCCTTCGCAGATGCTTTGATAAATGCTGCTGCTTATAACAGGAATAGTGTATGAATATATACCTGAAAGCACACAGTCCGTTTCACTTATTGTTCTGACCTGATAGTTGCCCTCGCCATACATTTGAGACAATAGTGGAGAAGTTTCTCCTATTAATGCTATACCGTCTTTATACCATTGATAGGATAGGCCAGGATAGTCTTCTACCTCTAAGGCGAAGTCTTCCTGACAGGGGTCTGAAATGGTTGATATATTTACTTGAAACGATTCCGTTTCGTCTAGCAATAAATTGTCAAGAAAATAATAACGACTATGCCCATTTAAGTTGTTGGCGCAGTTGGGCCCGATTGCAATAGCCAGAATATCCTCATCATGGAGAACATCTATAGCGGCCTTTACCCATATATTTTCACCACCCGCAACAGGAACAAAACCGAGTTCTACCCATCCGGTAGCATTAGTAGGGCATCCTGTCAGTGGTTCTCCTTCTCCTGCTCCAAAGGGCAAATTGGCACAATCTGTTGTCCCAAATAAAGTAACCATTATAGGTGGAGATGAAATCGCATCAACAAATCCAATGTCAAATTCGATACGATAAGCACTATCTGCCAGCATAGGACTCAGTAAACAGGCTCCCGCATATTCTTTCCAGTTGTGCCTACTAATCTCCACTGCATCAGGGCCGGTGCCTGCAGGTAAATATACGCCATCTCTAAACCCTACAATTCCCTGTCCATCTGGAAAGGGTTGAGGAGGAAGAAATTCATCAATGCCATTATTCCATCCCATCCAGCCACAGCTATGTATAAAATCTGTGGTAGGGTAAGAAGCTTGTATCCAGCCTGATGCACAATTCAACTCGCTCTGCGATTCTGGGCAGCAATTAGTATCTTCAAAAGAAGGATTTGGGATCAATGATTCAGGCTCTATTGTGATGCATTCGCAATCTTCTATATCATTAAGGTCGATCAGGCCATCACCATCGTCGTCGATGGCATTGTCGCATATTTCAGGAGGAGGAGAAGCTCTAGAGTGGGGATATATGGAAATAAAACTTATAGATATACAAGCAACTAAAAGGACAGTTATCCCCCTAAAACGTTTTAAGTTTTCATAAAAATTTAACATGATGATGTGGGTTGGGTTTTCGTACAGGTGATTAAAGATTCACAAGTCCTTAGATATGTTACTAATCCATCCAGACAGTTTCCTTCAACCAAATAGCAGCATCTTTCAAATAAGGAACATAATCACAAGGTACATAATGGCCCAGTCCTGGTGCGATAACAAAAGTGACATCACTACCAGCATTGCTAGTCGCTTCCACCCAGGATTGTGTTGTCTCTACCGGAAACAGTTCATCATTTTCACCATGAATAACATATAAAGGAACATTCCAAACTGCAACAGAACCATCTAATTCGTGAACATCATATGAGCTTGCCATAGGGATTGCAGCAGATATGGTACCCGCTTGGAATTTACTGAAAAGCCAGCTGGCGTTGCCTCCATTGCTATATCCTGTTACAGCAATTTTGTCATCTTCGATCGGCCAGTATTTTCTAATTAGGTAAATAAGATCGCCCATCATTTGCTGGCTATAATCACTAAACCATAACCCGCCTTCTGTAAATGGACTTAAAATAAAAGCATTAAGTGTATCTAAGCCTGGTTCGGCATAACAGTCAGTGTTTTTGTGTGCGTCAGTTGATGCTGTGGCTCCATGAAATGTGATTACTAAAGGCCTTGCTTCTTGTGTTGCTTCTTCTGGTACAATTACTCTAAAATCATAATGAACTCCATTAAGGGCTTCGAGTGTGAAATCATGGACACCCGGAGAGGTGTCTAATGCTTGAAAATCCGCTTCTACATCTGCAAAAGTTCTTACAGGTGTGGGCTCCATCGAATCATCGGATGATTTACATGCACTAAATATGGTAATGGTAATAAGTAAGCAATAGGTGATAATTAAGTTGGTTTTTGACATTTTCATAGTTTTATAATGATGTGAACAATAGATTATACTGTTTGATTAAACGAAAATAGAATACAAAGCGGCTACTCCTGTCTTTGAGAATTATTTTTTTTGGTAAAAAAAGTTAGCCCGCCGACAATTTTTGTCAGATAAACTGTTTTGCATAACTTTGAAACAAAACGCCCCAGCTATGAATCTGTTACGCTTCTCTTTTTCTATGGGTATTCTTTTATGCATCATTTCCTCCTGCACAAGTCCTCAAAAATTATATGAATCAGGCGAGTATGAAAAAGCTTATAAAATGGCTTTACGCAAGCTGGAGAAAGACAAGTCAGATATTGAAAGCCTTGAAGTACTGAGAGCTTCCCTACAACAAATGTTGGATAAAGGAGAAAATAAGCTAGTATACGATTATACTATTCAAGAATTTCAGAAAGGACTTGGGAACCGCGAAACAAGAGAAGCCCTGGTGATAGCAATTGACAGAATGCTGGAATATGAAAATGAGCTTATAGTGGAATTAATAGCATCCGATGATGCAAAAGATTGGGAAAAAGCACTGGCAAAAATTGAAGATGTCAAAGAAATGCTAGAGTACAGTGCTCCCTATCTGGATGAACAATTTTCCGCTGAATATGAACAACTCAAACGAGAAACTTCAGAGCAAACAGATCGTTTGTATGAGTTTTATTTCACGAGAGGACAAGAAAGGATGTATTTACGAGATAGTATAGGTTTAAAGTCTTATGCTCGTCAGGCTTATTACGATTTTTCAAAAGCAAAAAAGTATAGCCTGGAAAATGAGCAATTAAATCAATTGATAAAAACTGCCAGAACTAAAGCAATTGTCAACTACTATGTTGAGCCAAGTACTATTTGGATGATATCAAATAGCTGGGAAGTAAATCGAATATTTGATGATATAGCTGGAGAAAATGGTTTTAAACGAGTGAATTATAATGGCATAATGTCTAATAAGGACTGTACTATTTCGTTAAATTTTGATTCTCCTGATATTGACATTAATACTTCTTCGAGAACACGTGATTTTTCGGAACAAATAATAGTGGATTACGAAGTGGAAACAGATACATCTGGTATTGAAACTAAAACACCTATTTACGAAACAATAAGAGGAGAAGTGGAAATACAGGAAAAAACAAAAACTATTGAGCTGGATTTGAATGTAAATATTACTTCACACACTAAAGATTGTGATTGTAGTGGTGGCCGTTTTAGTGCATCAGCATCTTCAACTATCACTACTTATGAGCTTTCGGGAGATGAACGGGCAATTCCTTCAGAATATAAGAACGGATATGAAGAGTCGTTTGAAGATGAAGATGATTTAATAGAGGAAGCCCTTGAGTCACTGTATCATAAAGTATATAATCTAGTCTGGTAATTAAGAACAAATTCCCAAACATGCTCTAACATAAAAGCAATATATAAGCTGTAGCAAAGGGAAGTAAGAAAATAAAGGCATCGAAACGATCGAGAAAGCCACCATGTCCTGGAAGCAAATTGCCTGAATCTTTAATACCAAAGCTGCGTTTAAGCATCGATTCAACTAAGTCACCCAGGTCACCGAATACAACAACAATAGCAGCTAGCCCTAACCATTGAGATAGCGTAAAGGTATCCGTAAAATAAGACATTCCCCATGCTGCTATCACGGCTCCTAATAAGCCACCTGCGCCTCCTTCCCATGTTTTTTTTGGAGAAATTCGGGGAAAGAGTGGCGTTTTCCCAAACTTGGAGCCAAACATATATGCACCCGTATCGTTGAGCCAATTCATAATAAGAATTCCAAGGATAATGGTGGGTTCATATATTCCATTGTGGAAAGCAGCAAAACACAAGAGAGCAAATGGGAAACCTATATAGAAGAGCCCGAGTACAATGAATGCTACATTGTGAAATGGTTGTTCGGATTTGGTGTAGAGTTCATAGATGAAACTGGTGAATACAATGGGAAAAAATAACAGACTGGCAAGGGCAATAAAAACAGTACTATTATTATATATCTGGAAATGATAAGCAACAGCCAGTAAATAAGGCACGAAGCCCAGGCATAAACCTAATATTCGTCGGAGTAAATCACGCTTTTTATTTTTTATCAAAACGATATTAAAAAACTCCCAAAGACATAATAGAGT
Organism: Chitinophagales bacterium; assembly: GCA_022360175.1. Taxonomy (GTDB): domain Bacteria; phylum Bacteroidota; class Bacteroidia; order Chitinophagales; family Saprospiraceae; genus JAKSDI01. The sequence continues at coordinate 46,150 of JAKSDI010000268.1, read as the reverse complement.
GATAATAGCAAATAATATAACAAATGTATGGGCCCCTCCCAAAATACATCCTACTACTACTACCACAAAAAAGAAAGCTGTAATCCCCCGCTGTAATAAACCACTCATGCTGCGTAGTCTTGATGGCCATCAGTATTCGTTTCTATCGATGGCTTGATTTTAGTTCTAAATTGATTGTAAAGATAATAACTCATACCTGCAACCATAATGCTTGCAATAAGTGTTGCATTCCAGTTAATTGATTCCAATCCTGTTTCTGGTAATCCTTCCTTTACGAAAAAATGTCCCACAATTTGCATTGCATTAATAACAAAATGGGCTAATATAGGCATCCACAAACTTTGTGTCCAATAAAAAAGATAACCTAGGCCTACTCCTAGTAAAAATCGTGGCAATAGGCCTGCAAACTGAAAATGGAAAGCACTAAATATCAGTCCACTAAACCAGATAGCAAGGATTGGATTATGGGTTATCTTTTCCAGAGATTGTTGTAAAATGCCCCTGAAAATTAACTCCTCTCCTATAGCTGGTAATACAGCTACAACCGTTATTGTAAAAATCAACTCCCATATAGAATCCATTACCAGTAAGCCTTTCACTATACGTTCGGCAGATATTTCCATCTCACCAGCCCATTCCGGCAAAGGTAATTGCTGATTCAGCCAATAGGCCGCTTGAGAAAGCACAAATATTGCGATTAAAAAAAGAATCCCTATGCTTAGCATGTTGATAACAGGGAATCGATCCAGCTTTAGAGCTTTATAAGAGTTGGCTTTATTCAGTAGGAATGTAAGTAATACAGCAGGCAATACAAAGGTGAAAAGATGAGAAATAAGATTTGCAGCACGTATAAAATTCCTTTCGAGGCTAGCACTTTTTTCATTAAATGTTTCTAGTAAATCGGTAAGCGATAAACCCAGGGCTTGTCCTGCCAGATAAGTTATACCACTTCCAATGGCATTTCCCATCACCATCAATAAAACCAGCAAAACTAATGTAGATGTAGGTGATAATAGATCACTCCATGCTCCTTTATTATTATCTGAAAAATTCATTTTCACGGATTAATGCAGACAGATATAATTGTTATTCGAAAATTCAACATCAACAAAGCCCTCAAGCTCAAAAAATAGCTATTATTTCTCCCTATACTTATCAGGAAGTCGGACTAGTATGCCTAATTTTGCGGGAAAAGTACCAATAAATAATGACCAAACTAAGTGTAAATATCAATAAAGTTGCACTAATCCGAAATTCTCGCAATGGCAACTTACCCAACCTGACCCAGGTCGCTATCGATTGTGAGGCATACGGAGCCCAGGGAATCACTGTACATCCAAGGCCTGATGAAAGGCATATTCGTTATTCTGATGTGCCAGCACTAAAGCAAGTCGTTACGACAGAGTTTAATATAGAAGGAAATCCTACAGAGCAGTTTCTTGCACTCGTAGCAAAAAATCGGCCCACCCAATGTACTTTAGTCCCTGATGCTCCAGGAGTCCTTACATCTGATAGTGGATGGGATACAATTCAGCATGAAACCTTTTTGAAAGAGGTAATAGATCAACTACATGCTTTGGGGATTCGTGTGTCCATATTTGTAGACCCCGTTCCAAACCATGTAGTGGGGGCAAAAGAGTGTGGCGCGGATAGAATTGAATTTTATACTGGGGATTATGCGAAATTATTTGAGAAAGATAGAGAAAGGGCGATCGCTCCACATATAGAGGCCGCGAAGGCTGCCAATGAAGTAGGAATAGGCATTAATGCGGGGCATGATTTAAATTTGGATAACCTAGCATATTACAAACAGCACATCCCTGGTTTATTGGAAGTCTCAATTGGGCATGCGCTTGTGAGTGATGCACTGTATTATGGCTTCCAAAATACGATCCAAATGTACTTGCGCAAGCTGGGATAAAGAGCTTCATAAATTTGGCTTTTTAGAGCAAAAAAGGTTAAAATGTATGGAAAGTGTAGTTTGTACACGAATAGTTTAACATTTTTTTTACAAATTATTGACTATTGTCTTTTATCCGATAATGTAAAACTTTTCTGTTTTGAATAACAGCGTTTTAGGTTAAAGAAACGTTAAGAATAATGTTGTGAAAATTTAATGGATTTGCTACAATAAGTCTGCTAAGTAACAGAAAGTTAATATTCAAGTAGGACAATTTTTACGAATCTATTATTTTTGACCGAACTCTGTATTATCTAAACAAAAGAGATTAGTATGAAAAAACTCTCACTAGTTTTGGGACTAATGCTGTTCTGCATTAGTGCTATGGTCGCACAATCAACTGTGCGCGGTACTGTTACCGATCAAAGCGGAGAGCCGTTACTAGGTGCCAGTATTCTTGTTAAGGGCACTTCCGTAGGTACGGTGACTGACCTTGACGGAAATTATACGCTAAATGTTCCCGCAGAGGGAAAAGTCCTTGTGTTTTCCTACACAGGTTTCAATACTCAAGAAGTAGAAATTGGTAACCAAACGGTTGTCGATCTTAGCATGCAGGAAGGGGTGACTCTTACTGAAGCTGTTGTAACTGCCTTGGGGATTGAAAGAGACGAAAAATCCATTGGTTATGCTGTTCAGGAAGTAAGTGGTGATGAGCTAGCAGAAACCCGCGAAACGAACATCGTTAACTCCCTACAAGGTAAAGTAGCTGGTGTACAGATTCAGGGTAGCCCATCTGCTATAGGTGGTTCTTCTCGTATCACTATCCGGGGATCCAATTCATTCCTAGGTGAAAACCAGCCTTTATTTGTAATTGATGGTGTACCTATTGATAACTCTAACTTCGCTACTGCTCGTCAGGCACGTGGTTTCAATGAAGTAAGAGGTGAAGCAGGTACTGCTTATGACTATGGTAACACAGCACAGGATATCGATCCTGAGAGCATTGCTTCTATGACTGTATTGAAAGGTGCGGCAGCTACTGCATTGTACGGTCAGCGTGGTGCGAATGGTGTTATCCTTATTACTACAAAAGATGGTTCTGGCCGCAAAGGTAAAGGACTTGGTGTAGAAGTAAACTCTAGTATTTCTTGGGATCAGGTTGATAACTTAATTCCTCACCAGCAAGAATATGGTGGAGGTGCAATCAATCCTGGTACACCTTCTGGTTTCAATACTGTTATTCAGGATGGAGTAGAATACTTATATCCTACTTATTCTAAGGATGGTTCTTGGGGACCTAAGTACGATCCTAATGTATTGGTTCGTCACTGGGATTCTTGGGATCCAGACAGCCCGAATTACAAAGAAACACGTCCTTGGGGTGCTCCTAGCGCAGGTTATGAAGAATTCTTCGAAACTGGACAAACACTATCTAATAGTGTAGCTGTATCTGGTGCTGGTGATAAAGGTTCTTTCCGTTTAGGATATACCAATGTGAATCAGACTGGTACTATGCCAGAATCTAAGTTGGATCGTAATGCAGTAACATTTAAGTCTAACTTCAATGCAAGCGATCGCTTGTCTGTTAACTTATCTGGTAATTACATCCGTACAGATGTAGAAAACCGTAACATTACTGGTTACAACAATGGTAACCCAATGCAGGCTTTCACTCAGTGGTGGCAAACTCAGGTTGATCTTGATCGTCTACAGAATGATGAATATTTCAATGGTGACCAGCAAACATGGAACGCTGTAGGTCCACAGGTAGATGGAGACAACAATTTGTTGTTCTATGATCGTTCGCCTAACTTCTTTGATAACCCATACTGGGTAAGAAGAAACTTTGTACAGGAAGATGTACGTAACCGCTTCTTCGGAAATGCTGGTGTTACATTAAACTTGGCAGAAGGCTTGAATCTTTCAGGACGTGCAGGTACTGATTTCTATCAGTTCTCTTCTATAGAAGGTATTCCTGTACAATCTGTTGAAACTACTTACTACGAAGAAATTGAGCGTCGTTTCCAGGAAACTAACTTGGAAGCTCGTTTGAGCTATGATAAGACTTTTGATCGTATTTCTTTGAATGCAATTGCAGGTGCTAACCGTATGCGTCAGCTTCGTCGCCGTACTGACCTAAATACAGGTAGCGGAGGAATCGCTTTGGAAGGTTTCTATAACATTAGCAATGCTGCAGCTTCAGCATTAATTGAAACGGAAGAAGAAATAAGAGGTATCAATAGTGTATTTGGTGTAGCTTCTTTTGGCTTTGATAGCTGGTTATACCTTGATTTGACGGCTAGAAATGACTGGTCATCTACACTACCTGCTGACAACAACTCTTATTTCTACCCATCTGTATCTTTGAGTGCAGTAGTATCTGAATTGCCATTCCTAAGCAATATAAGTGCTTTATCTTTTGCTAAGGTTCGCGCAAGCTGGGCACAAGCAGGTAATGATGGAGATCCATATAGCTTAGAGCGTACTTTTGGGCCACAAACGCCTAATTACGATGGCAACCCACGTTATGAAGTACCAAGAGAACTTCCTAATGCAGACTTGAAGCCTGAGTTGACTACGGAATATGAAGTAGGTATTGACTTACGCTTCTTGAATGGCCGCGTTGGTATCGATGCTGCTTACTTCGATCGTACAACTGAAAATCAGATATTTAATGTACCTGTTTCTGCGGCAACTGGTTATACTTCTCGTGCATTGAATGCAGGTGAGATGCGTAACTACGGTTTTGAATTGCAGTTTACAGCTACTCCTATCAAGACAAATGACTTCAGCTTAGATGTAACCTTGAACGCACTTCGCCAGAATAACGAGGTAGTACAGTTAGATGAAAGTATCGAAAGCATTGAGCGTGGAGGTACTTGGGCTGCTGACTTACGTATTGCTGAAGGACTTCCATACATGGCTGTTTTCGGTCAGGATTATGTATACAATGATAATGGTGAGCGTTTAGTAGACGAAGATGGTTGGTATCAAATGACTGCTGAGCGTGTATTCCTAGGTTCTGCTATTGCTGACTGGACTGGTGGTGTAGGCTTGGGTATCAACTTCAAAGGCTTATTTGCTAATGCATTGGTTGACTTCCAGAAAGGTGGTATTATCCACTCTACTTCACTACAGTGGGCTAAGTACTCTGGTATGCACCCAGAAACCGTTGCTTTCAACGGTGAAAGTGACATCCGTGCAAATGGTATGATCTTACCTGGTGTTAAAGAAGATGGTTCACCTAACGATATCAAGATTACAAATGTACAAGGTTACTATCAGGGAACCTTCGGATTTGCAGCACCTAACGTATACGATGCAAGCTTTATGAAGCTAAGAGATGTACGTGTTGGGTATCGTGTACCTAATTCTCTAATTGGTGGTGCTCCAGTAAGAGATATCGTAGTTAGTGTTTATGGTCGTAACCTGGCAATCCTTTCTGCTGATCTACCATACCTAGATCCACAGATTGTAACTAGTGCTGGTAACGATCAAGGATTGGAAAATGCTCAGATTCCATCGACTCGTTCATTCGGTGTGAACTTAAGCTTTAAGTTCTAATCATTCATTTTAATTAACAATAAGAAATAAGAAATATGATTCAACAATATAAATTAGTCTTACTGCTAGGGATACTGTTGGTCGGTTTTTCAGCTTGTGATGATATTACCGATCTGAACGTAAACCCTAACGAACCTACTGCTGTTCCCGCTGCAAACTTGCTTACAGAAGCAGAATATGAGTTGTGCGATCTGTTGTGGGGACGTACTTACAATGCGGAGTGGTCTATGTTGATGGTTCAGCATTGGGCACAGAATGAATATACAGAAGAGCAACGTTATGATGTAGATGGTAATGATTACAATGCATTTTGGGCTGATTTTTATGCAGATTCACCAAATGAATTGAAAATTGCTAGAGATTTAATTGCTGAAGATGCAAATCTTAATGAAGCAACTCGTGCAAATCAGTTAGCAATCATCGATATCTTGATGGCTCATGCATTCCACAACTGGACAGATGCATTTGGATCAATTCCTTATACTGAAGCTCTGGATCCTATCAATTTCCCATTGCCTGCATATGACAACCAGCAAGCAATCTATATGGCTATTCTAGAAACACTAAGCAATTCATCGAAAGCATTGAATAGTGGAGGTGATTCTTTTGACAGTGGCGAATTGATCTACAGTGGAGACGTTACTATGTGGAAAAAGTTAGCAAACTCCCTAATGCTACGTGTAGCAATGCGTATGGTAGATGTAGATGCAGCTACAGCGGGTCAGTACATCACTGAAGCAGCGAGCGGAGATTTGATCTCTAGTAATGATGAAAACGCTATGTTTACATTCTCTAGTGATGCAAATATTGCTAATCCTCTTTTCGTAGATAACACAGTTAACACTCGTGATGACTTCAATATCTCTGCTGAATTAGTAGATGCACTAAAAGCAGCTGGTGACCCACGCTTAGATGCTTTTGCTTCTCCTACAAACTCTGGTGAAATCATTGGTTTGCCTTATGGTTTAACAGATGGTGAGGCTTTCGCACTGAAGTCAACTACTTCTCGTCCTAATGGTACTGTACGCGAAGCTACTGCTCCTGCTGTAATCATGGATTATGCAGAAGTAAGTTTCTTGCTTGCTGAAGCAAATCAGCGTGGTATCATAGCTAGTGGTTCTGCTGCTGATTACTATGCTCAGGGAGTTACTGCTTCTATGAACTACTGGGGAATTACTGATGAGACAGCAATTGCTGATTACATCGCTGCTAATCCTTATGATGGTAACGACTGGAAAGCTTCTATCGGCCTACAGAAGTGGTTCGCATTCTATATGAATGGTCCTCAGGCATGGGCAGAATGGCGTCGTCTGGATCAGCCAGTATTGGCAGTTCCTGCTGCTGCAACGAATGATATCATTCCTCTTCGTTTGCCTTATCCTGTAACAGAGCAGTCTCGTAATGGTACTTCTTTAAGTGCTGTAACAAGTACTCCTGATGACTTAAACGCTAAGATGTGGTGGGATGTAAACTAATCATCGTCACACTTAAAAATATCTTATAGATAAAGTTAGGGCTGTTACCTGGGTAACAGCCCTTTCTTTTTAATTTTATGTCCTGTTCTGGCCTATTTTGTGGATAATAGTCACATACTATTGTCTATATCATTAATTCAAAATCACGAAATTTGTTTGACTTACTTGAAAACAGGCTCGTGAGATGAGTCATCAAAGAACTATTTATATCAATATGCTAACAATGAGAGGTATTCTTTTTACAATTTTATGTATTGGTACATTCAGTTGCCAGGCTCCTGTTCAGGAAGAACAGTACGATAAAAAAGGCGCTGATGTGAACAACTCGGCCATCATTCATCAACTCAATAAAGAATTGATCGGTGTTATTTCGGAGGATTTGTTCCCTCCTCCAGTAGCTAGTAGAATTTATGCGTATGCAAATGTTGCAGCTTATGAAGCTGTAAGAGGGATAAATACTGATTGCAAAAGCCTGGCAGGCCAACTGAATGATTTAGCGCCATTGACCTTAGAAGATAAAGGAGAAATGTACTGGGAAATTGCTATGATTAGTAGTTTCACGGAAGTAGCAAAGCATCTGGTATACCGGGATTTTATGTTAGATACGGTATACCAACATATGATAGATACTTTGAAAGTGAAGTATCTTGATGAAACGAAATTTAAAGCTTCAATAGAAAGAGGCTTAGCTGTAGCTAAACATATTAAGGAATGGGCAGATAAAGATGGCTATCAGGAAACCAGAAATATGCCAAGGTACGAGCCTCTGGAAGCACCTTATGCCTGGGAAGCGACGGCCCCGATGTATGGGGAAGCACTAGAGCCTCATTGGTATAAACTACGGCCTTTTGTAATGGATTCTGCAAGTCAGTATCGTGCTCCTTTGACTATAGAGTTTAGTACGGAAGAAAACTCAACTTTTTATAAAGCGGCTGAAGAAGTATATGATATTGTAGTCAATGCAAAACCTGAAGATATTGATATAGCAGTATACTGGGATTGCAACCCCGGCCCTACAATGGTTGATGGACACTCAATGCAGGTTCGCAAACAAAATACCCCTGGTGGGCATTGGGTAGGTATACATAGTATATTGGCTCAAAAATCTGATAAAACATTGAGCGAAAGCTGTGCGGTATATGCAAAATTATGTACGGGAGTTGCCGATGGATTCATTGCTGCCTGGGATACAAAGTATGCTCATCATCTATTAAGGCCGGAAACTTTTATCAATCGCTATATAGATAAAGATTGGAGGCCTAAATTAGAATCACCACTATTTCCTGAATTCACCAGTGCACATAGTTTGATTTCGGCAGTTGCAGCATCTGTATTGAGTGGTGTATATGGAGAAATGGCATTCTTTGATGATACCAATATGGCTTTTGGATTACCTCCGAAACAATTTGAAAATGTATGGATAGCTGCTGATGAAGCTGCACGTAGCCGCTTATTGGGAGGCATCCACTATGTCTTTGCTTGTGAAACGGGTTTCGAGCAAGGGAAAGAACTTGGCAAACTGATTAATGAAAGTGTGAAAACAAGCGAGTAAAATTTATATCAATAAGGTGCAGGCTGTTTCAATACAAAACAGCCTGCACTTATTAAGTAGTAGCTTACCTGATTATTCTAATAATTGGCCGTGATTGTAAAATTTGATACTTGCATTAGGAGGAACTACTGCATAGCGTGCAGATTGCGATAAATATCCGCCCCCATTGTAAAACTCCACTTTTTGCTGTTCTTGAGATGGAAGTGTTATAATCGCATGAGTGACTTTATCCGATGGAACTTTTACAAGAGAAGAAGGTGCAAATTCCCACCGGAAAAATTGAGTTGATTCATTGTTGTTAGTTGCAATGATCCATGCCCTGTTTTTATCGCTGGAAGGGAGCCAGGTGAGAGACCTACCTGCTCTATTGGTACTAAAGCCACTTTTTTCAACTGGCATCGTCTTAAAACTGCCATCACCATTTCCTATAAGTAGTTGTCCGTCCAATGCATCTATGCTACCATACTCATAGTGATTCGAATAGGTATTTCCGCTTATCAGTAAATCTATATTACCATCACTATTGACATCTAAAGGAAGTATCCCATATAAAGGAGCAAGTTGGGCTTCAACAGGCAATGGTTTCATACTGAATTCTCCTTTACCGTTATTAATGAATACACATGATCTCAGCTCCTGCACCTCGCTTATCGTTGAGTTAGCCAGCACTTCTTCATTTGTAAGATTATTATAAGTAGCCTTCGCATAATTTTCAAAGCTATAAAACTGATTATTGAATAAGGGCATTTGGCTAATGAAAATGTCTCTATTTACAAATGGAGCATTGACACCATCTGTATATTTAAAAACGATTGGATCATTGTTTCCATTTTGATCCAGATCACTTACCAACAAAGTAACAGCTTCTTTTGATGAAGCTTTGAAAATATTATTCAATCCGTGATTGCCAGCAATATAATCTGTATCACCATCATTGTCTATATCGGCACCTATCACACTATTCCACCAGCCGGTCGAATTTGGAATAGTCATTTTTTTGAATGTACCTGATCCTTTTTCCTGTAGAAATAGTGTTAATGGCATCCATTCACCTGCAATAAGTAAATCCTGGCTTCCGTCACCATTTGCATCCGTCCATATTGCCGATGTTATTCTACCTGCATTTTTTAGATCAGTAGCTACACTAGCAGTAATATCTTTAAAGGAACCATTGTCATTTTGTAAAATATAAGATTCGGGAATGGCAGAGTAATCGCCTGGTACTATTCTACTACCTATGAAAAGGTCTTGATCTCCATCATTGTCATAATCTGAAGCGGCGACAACGGAAGTGTATGCATTTTTAATCGGTAAGCTGTTGAGTGAGGATGAAAAATTACCCTTGCCATCATTGATGTAAATTTTATCTTCCAGAGCAGGCGCACCTTGTAAAAACTCATTACTACCACTGCTGAGATATAAATCAGGAGTACCATCGCTATTGGCATCAAAAAATACCACTCCCATATTTTCTCCAAGCTTATTGTTTTCCCATGCATTGCCGCCCTTTTTTTGTTGCCATGTTCCAGCTGAGGATTCCATATAAAGCTGGCCACTTTGCCCTGCTCCACCGCCTATGAATAAATCTTCTGTGCCATCACCATCAACATCAGCAATGGCAGTGCCAGGGCCTTCTTTAGAATATTGCCTAATCAGCAATCGCTCTATTTTATAATCCTGAAATACTTTTTCCTGATGCTTGATGGTGCTTCCATTTGCTACAGGCTGTAATACAGTAGATACGGGCAAAGATTGTTTAGATATGGAGGTTCCCGTTCCTTGTTTAAGCTTTAGAAGTTGATTTGCATCGATATCATACCAGGCTTCTCTGGTTCCTCCTGGCCATGTAATTATAAGTGTATCAATACGGTTGTGGGAGCTTAATCCAAAGTGTACAATTGGTTCAGGGCCAGATTGAAAACCTCGTTGAGTGCTTAAATAATTGCTTTGTTGCTGCCCATCATAGTATATAGAAACATTGGCTCCAATACCATAGGTGTTTTTACCATTTCCTTCAAGCCGAAGCCTCAAGAAATTATTCTTATTGACTTGTTCCGATAAATTTTGATAAATGAAAGGACTACCATCTATATTATTTTGAATGATATCTAAATCACCGTCTGCATCCAAGTCAGCATATGTGGCGCCTCTGGTATGTGCAGCCTGGTTAAGTCCCCATGAACTATTTTTATCAGTGAATCTATAATTTCCTTCATTTTTAAATAAGTAATTGTTGGTTTTCACAGAAGGTGCTTGACGGGGGTCTGCCTGAGATTTTGATTTAGGATTTGCCATATTGGTATAATCATCTCCAAAATTACTTTTTACAAAATCCATATTGGTCATATCCCTTAAGATCCCATTGGCTACATACAAATCTTTTAACCCATCATTATCGGCATCCATAAAAAAGGAAGACCAACTCCACTCTGTAGCATAAACTCCTGCTAATAAGCCAATATCTCTAAATTTTTTGCCCTGCTTATTGATTTGCAACATGTTACGGGTGTATTGGGCATTACCCTGTTCCAGCAGCTTATTATAGATTTCAATAGAAAAGGGAACAAGGTTCATTTTTTGTCTAAGATGGGTTGCAGGCATCATTTCACCCACAAATAAATCTATCCATCCATCATTATTGATGTCAGCAAAATCTGAACCCATAGAAGACATAGGAGTTTTGGAAAAATAATTTTCTCTTGCATCCGAAAATGTTTTATCTCCATTATTGATATAAAAATAATCCGGCCCAAAAAAATCATTAGCTACATATATATCGGAGTATCCATCGTTGTTTACATCGCCTACAGAAACACTTAATCCGATATTTCGCTTATAGGGAAGGCCCGCTTTTTCTCTAACATCAACGTATTTGCCATTTTGATTTTCCAGCAGGAGGTCATTGAGCCATTGAGATCGTGGAGGAGCCTCATAATAGGCAAAACTGAATGTAGAACCAGGTTCCCCTGTTTGTATTATATACACATCAAGGTCGCCATCGGCGTCATAGTCAAAAAAATTGGCAGTATGAGACAGGCCAATGATATCGAGCCCATATTCTTTGCCTTGTTCTATGAATGTATTGTTTTGCTGATTGATGTAGAGCAAGTTTGCTCCATCACTAGTAAACTGCTGTGTTTTAAAATTTCCTTTAATTCCCGTTTTCAGAATATAAATATCCAACCAGCCATCTCCATTCACATCTACCATGTTTATACCTTGATTGTCAGCATTATTTATACCGCCATCTTTTATTCCCGAGCTAGCGGTTATATCTTTAAATTTGAAATCCCCCTCATTTAAGTATAATTTAGAATCTGCACGGCCTCCAGAGAAGAAAAGATCGGGAAGGCCATCATTATTAATATCCCCTACAGCTACACCTGACACATTTGAGTAAAGGCCTGTAAGGTCACCCGGATAAAGGAGTTGCCCTTGACTATTAAATGCAATACCTGTATTATTGGCAGTAAGCTGCTGATATAGAGGCCTGGCGTCTGATTTTGAAGCTTTTTCTTCTGATACATTTGCTGAATCTTCACTACAGGAGAAACTAAATAAGACAATGGAGGCAAGTAAGAAAATACGGATAGGAGATAGACAGGGTATAATCATATCGGCTATAATTGATCTGAAACACGACATTAAAAGTGGTAATAATCTCAAAACTAATGCAATTGTTTTGAATACGACAACGCTTCTGAGAGATATTTAAGACTTTTAATAGACGCTCGGTGTTAGAGAAGTATTATGAATCGCAAAATAATAATAATGGGCAATTATCTTAAAATTACCATATTGCTATATGCTATCTTTTTGATAGGGTGTCAGAAGGAAAATGCAGAACCATCTCAAAGCAGTCCTCCTCCTGCTGTTAGCCAGGGGTCATTTAATATATCTGTTATTGAAGATGAATTTATGGATACTCCTGTTGTATTGGTAGGGAGTGGCAGGCAGAATCTGATTGCTGCCTTTAGTCGGAATTTTGCAGGAGGAATTCGTACATTTTCCCCTCTTGATGCAAAAATGCCCGTAGTTATGGAAGATGATCTGGGCAATCACTGGGATGTTTTTGGGAATGCACTGCTAGGCCCTAATAAAGGAGAAAAACTTGAAGCTATCAATTCTGGTATGGGATTTTGGTTCGCATTTGGAGCTTTTTATCCAGGCGTTGAAATATATGGCCTTGGAAAAGAGATTGTTGATGTAGGGCAGGCAGACACTACAGAAAATTGGTCTGTCGCAACTGCTTATGTGGCCCAGGGAGCAGGCTTCGATGGTATTCCTGCTCTTGACGAACCAACTTTTGAAACTTTTGAAATTATCAACTCCGATCCGAGTGATCCGTTTTATGTGAACGATGAAGATCTTGTTATTGGAGTATCAATTAATGGTGAAACAAAGACGTATCCACATAAAGTATTGGATTGGCATGAAGTAGTAAATGATGAAGTAGGAGGAACACCTATTTCTGTAACTTACTGTCCTCTTACCGGAACAGGGAAAGTATGGGAACGGCAAGATGAAAGTGTAGATTATAATTATGGGGTATCTGGCTTTTTATACAACAGCAATATTCTTGCATTTGATCGAGTAACAGAAAGCTTATGGTCTCAGCTGGAGGCTGTTTGTATATTTGGAGAGCTGCGAGGGAATAGACTGGATATTATCCCGTTTGTAGAAACGACCTGGAAAACTTGGAGAAATATAGCTCCCTCTCCAGTTGTCTTGAGTGATGATACTGGATTTGATCGCAATTATAATATTTACCCTTATGGCGATTATCGAAGTAGTGAGCTCATTTCTTATCCTCTTTTATACCAGGACGATCGTTTACATCCAAAAGAAAGAGTTTTTTCTATTATTATAGCTGGGCAAGCAAAGGTTTATCGCCTGTCTGATTTCTAGCATGAATGATATGATAATGTCTCGATTATTTATATCACTGACTTTTCTTTGTATTAGTACATCTATGCTAATAGGCCAGGCTTGTTGCTCCGGAGGAGCACCTCTTTCAGGGAGCATAGGATTGGAAGATGTAGAAAAGGGCTTTTTCTTTACAGAAATCAACTATGATTATAACACTCAGAAAAGTTTGGTGAGCAGTAGCGAGCGGATTGGGGATAATCCGCGAGAGCGGGTCACACATTCAGGTATTGCTCGCTTAGGTTTTGCGCCTACCGATCGATTCATGATAGTTACTTTATTGTCTTATGTTCAACAAGAAGAACGCACACAATTAAATACCGGAGGAACGAGCCTGAAGAAAGCAACTGGGATAGGGGATGCTGTCGTAATGGGGCAGTATCGTTTATTTGGGCAGCTAAAAGATAATTTGCTGATTGGGCTTGGTACCGAACTGCCAATAGGCCGTACAGATAGGATAGACGAACGAACGGAGTTGCCTTTGCATCCTGATCTTCAACCAGGGAGAGGAGCCTGGTCATTTATTGGGAGTATGCGTTATAACAGGTATCAACTAATTCGTCCCACAACTTCATTTTTTACTCAGTTGACGTATAGAGTTACTACGGCTGCAGATCGCTATGAGGGTTTACAAGAGTATCGTTTCGGAAATGAATTTCGGATTATGGCCGGTATCTCAGATCGCCTTACGCTTAAAAAGAGTTTTATAGATTCTGGAATATTGGTGATGTACCGACATACATTAGAAGATGAAATCAATGGCAATAAATCTCCCAATACAGGTGGCAATTGGATACATATACGCCCCGGAGTACAATGGGCATTATCTCCATATCTTCAATTAGGAGCATTTTCAGAGTGGCCTGTATGGTGGTCATTAAAAGGGACTCAACTAACGACTACTACGAGAATGAGGATTAGTATCCAGTATAAGTTTCCAATATCGTAAAATGCTTAAACTAAGTGATCACTTACTTGACTTAAGATGTACTTAAATATTGATTGTATAATGATAGCTACCTGAATTGCTCTCTTTCGATGAAGCATCCTCTTTTCCTTTCTCTTCCTTTGTTACGGTATAACTAATTGTTGTAGGTGGTTTTTTCGGCATCCGAAAGTGTATTTTCAAACTTTTGTTGAAAAGTACTTTGACCCCTCTGGATTTTGGTACTTTAAAGGTCAATAGACTAACAAGGCGGACGGCTTCTTCATCACATCCATAGCCTAGTCCAGCAATAACTTTCGCATCTACTACTTTCCCTTGATGGTCAACTCTATATTTTATTACAACAGTGCCTTCGATTTTAGCATCAAATGCTTCTTGAGGGTAGCGCATATTTTTTTTGATAAACTCCCGCATAGCCTTAGGGCCTCCATCATAAATTGGTTTTTTTATGAAGTTCTTATCTTTTTTTTCTCGCTGCATATTGGTTGATATATTCCATTTTCTCTCATAAAATTCGTAAATATTTTGGACTTATAGTAAAGGACACTATTTTTTATAATTCACAAAGCTTATCCTTTTATGATTATAGTTTAGGTAGGGCGGTATGCCCTAAATGGCTATATCCTTTATCATAAAATATTTTACGAGAGATGATTTGGAAATGCTGTGGTAAAAGCACAAAACAGATTGATGAGAAACAGAGTTTCCAGAAGTGTATTGACAATTTCATTCATTTCGTTTAAATTGCCTCTATAGACTTAAACAAGTGAATGAAAGAAACATCTTTCCTACAGTATCTGGAATTTGAAAAACGGTTTTCATTGCACACGATAACCGCTTATAAAAAAGATTTACAACAGTTTCTACTTTTTATTAAGGAGGAAGGGGGGCTATCTTCTGTTAAGGAGGTAAGACATCCGCATGTAAGATCCTGGATGGTACATCTATTGAGTGAGGGAATGAGCTCCCGTTCAATTAATAGAAAACTCTCTACGCTTAAAGCATATTTTCGTTTCATGATGAAACGAGGATATCTTGACCATAATCCTACAGATAAAGTTCCTGTTCCTAAAATAGGCAAGCGCCTTCCTTCTAATCTTAAAAAAGATGAAATCAGCCGCCTTTTTGATTTAGTTCAGGAAGAAGAAGGCTTTCCTGGCTTCAGAAACCGCCTGATGATTGAAATGCTTTATGCAACAGGCATGCGGCGCTCGGAATTAATTAATCTTTTAATATCGGATTTTGATACTTCTCGACAACAATTAACCGTTAAGGGGAAAGGTGGAAAAATCAGAATCATTCCTATCAGTACAGAACTTAGAAAAAAACTGGAAAATTATTTGACGCTCCGTGCTACAGAATTTACAGACATATCTTTACCCTATTTGTTTTTGACAGATAAAGGAAAAAAGTTATATCCCAAATTCGTTTATCGAACGGTTCACCGGTATTTATCTCTAGTCACAAATAATGAATATAGAGGGCCTCATGCATTAAGGCACTCTTTTGCCACTCATTTGTCTGAAAATGGAGCAGACATAAATGCTATAAAAGCCTTGCTGGGGCATTCCAGCTTGGCATCTACTCAGGTTTATACTCATAATTCTATAGAACGACTCAGAGAAGTTTATCAACAAGCCCACCCAAAAGCTGAGGAAGATAATCCATAACTACCGTATTGGACAGGATTTATCAACAAGAACTCAGCATCGTCTAATCTTTATTCCTTAAATCACTAAAAGAAAAGTTATGAGAGTACGAACAGAAGCGGTTCAGTTTAAAGCGGACCAAAAGTTGATCGAACACATCGATAAGAAACTTCAGAAAATGGATCAATTCTTTGATAGAATAATAGAAGCAAAAGTCACCCTTAAGCTAGAGAATTCTGGCCAGGTAAAAGATAAAATAGCTGAGGTGCAATTGAGTGTACCCGGCGATGTTCTAATTGTAAAAGAAACGAGTAAAACCTTCGAAGCATCAATTGATACTGCTGTAGATGTATTAAAAAGACAATTGATAAAGTATAAAGAACGCCTGCGAAGGGCTTCATAAACTCAATATCCATCTTATTATATGATGGATAATTGATAGGCTTGTTGATCGTTCTTTCTAGATAAGTGCTCCTTAATATATAAGGGGCACTTATTTTTTTACTTAATCTGAATTTTTTACTCCGGTTTCTGGTTTTCTTTGCAAAAGAAATTATTAACTTTGCGCCACGTTAGAATAAAGAAATAAAAAAAATCAAAAGAGATTTTTTGTTTTCATAAAAAGTTATATCTTTGCAATCGCTTTTAGAAAATGATCTTAAGCGACATTTGAAATGAGGCTTTTTTACACACAATTAGAGTGTTCATTTTTCTCTAAATTGCCAGCATAGCTCAGTTGGCCAGAGCAGCTGATTTGTAATCAGCGGGTCGGGGGTTCGAATCCCTCTGCTGGCTCCAATTTTGAATGAATACTTTCGTAGAAAAAGCTTCTGGGGGTGCGCCGGAGTTGGAGAGCCGGGCCAGACTGTAAATCTGGTGACTCTGTCTGAATAGGTTCGAATCCTATCACCCCCACTAACGGATAACCGTCATGGCTCAAAGGAGTAAAATCGGCTATCTTATCCTATCTGCTCCTTGCTCTATTTAGTGTCTTTTGCAGATAAGATAAATTTGCTCTACTGAATTTTCATCGGAACAGTAGGGCAAGTCCATTTGTAAAGCCTCATAAATCAGGCTTTTCCCTTTCCTGAAAAACTAGGAAGTGTTGACATTAAATTACACGAAAGTGTACTTAATAAGCGGGCGTAGCTCAGTTGGTAGAGCATCAGCCTTCCAAGCTGAGGGTCGCGGGTTCGAGTCTCGTCGCCCGCTCTAATTCATTACCGATGGTAGTGGCTACATTGCCAAAATTAACAACCATCAACTTGTCATATAGCTCCTAATGCTGTTGCCAAAATGATGGAAGCCTTCAAGCCAATGTAGCTCAGGGGTAGAGCACTTCCATGGTAAGGAAGGGGTCAGGGGTTCAAATCCCCTCATTGGCTCTGATTTTGGCACTTTACCAAAAAGTTTATTATCAAAAATTTCATACTTAAAATTTGATTACCGATGGCTAAGGAAACATTTGAAAGGAATAAACCCCACCTCAATGTGGGTACTATCGGCCACGTAGACCACGGTAAGACTACTCTTACGGCGGCGATCACTTATGTCCTTTCTCAGCAAGGTTTAGCAGAGAAGCAAGACTACGATTCAATTGACGGTGCTCCTGAAGAAAAGGAAAGAGGGATCACGATCAATACTGCACACGTAGAATACGAGACAGAAAACCGTCACTATGCACACGTAGACTGTCCAGGTCACGCCGACTATGTAAAGAACATGGTTACGGGTGCTGCGCAGATGGATGGTGCAATTCTTGTAGTTGCTGCAACCGATGGTCCAATGCCTCAGACTCGCGAGCACATCCTGCTTGCTCGTCAGGTAGGTGTACCTGCTATTGTTGTTTTCTTGAACAAGGTTGACCTTGTTGATGATGAAGAAATGCTTGAGCTTGTTGATATGGAGGTACGCGAACTATTGGATCAGTACGAATTCAATGGTGATGATGCTTCTATCGTTGCAGGTTCTGCACTTAAAGCACTGGAAGGTGATGCAGACGCTACAGCTAAGATTTTAGAATTGATGGCTGCAGTAGATACTGACATTCCTGAGCCTGAGCGTTTAGTAGATCAGGACTTCTTGATGCCTATTGAAGATGTATTCTCAATCACTGGTCGTGGTACTGTTGCTACTGGTCGTATTGAGCGTGGTGTGATCAATACAGGTGACCCTGTAGAAATCATTGGTATGATGGCTGATGGCGAAAAGCCACTAACTTCAACGATCACTGGTGTGGAAATGTTCCGTAAGATCCTAACTCGTGGTGAAGCTGGTGACAACGCAGGCCTACTACTTCGTGGTATTGATAAAACAGCGATCCGTCGTGGTATGGTAATCTGTAAGCCTGGTTCAGTAAAGCCTCATAAGCACTTCAAGTGTGAGGTTTATGTACTAAGCAAAGATGAAGGTGGACGTCACACTCCATTCTTTAACGGATACCGTCCTCAGTTCTACTTCCGTACAACTGATGTAACTGGTGATGTGAATTTGCCAGAAGGAGTTGAAATGGTAATGCCTGGTGATAACGTATCACTAGAAGTTAAGTTGATCAACTCTATCGCAATGGAAAAAGGTCTTCGTTTCGCGATTCGTGAAGGTGGACGTACCGTTGGTGCAGGTCAGGTAACTGAAATTCTGGACTAATATCCATTCCAAAGTCGGAATCAGATAATATAAATAAGATACCTTCGGGTATTATATAATAAAGTCGGAAATCAGAAGTCGAAACCTGGGAAAACATAAATTTCCAAACCGATTTCAGATTTCCGATTTTCCACTTTCCGACTTTATCATACGGGTGTAGCTCAATTGGTAGAGCACTGGTCTCCAAAACCAGGGGCTGGGAGTTCGAGTCTCTCCACCCGTGCAAGATTAGACTACTTTTCGCCAATCCTTATTAAATAGGTGGAGGGGCGAAAAGTTTATCCCAATAAGGATTGGGGTCTCTCCACTTATGCAGATTTTATCACTACAGAGTGCAAGTGAAAAATCGTTTCGACGATTTCAACCTGTATCATTTTAAAGAAAGCGATAATGGAAAGGCTAAAACTTTACGTGATCGAGAGCTATAATGAGCTGGTGAATAAGGTAACCTGGCCAACTTGGTCTAACCTACAAAGTAGCACTATCGTTGTTTTAGTAGCATCTATCATCTTAGCATTGATGATCTTTTTGATGGATGTTATATCTAAAACAGTTCTTGATCAGATTTACAGCCTCTAATTAATAAATAAGTGCGATGGCTGAGGAAAATGATAATAACACACTAGGAGAAGATATTACTCCTGATGCGGCTGAGAACAAGCCCAAACCGGAGACCAGATGGTATTCTCTTCGTGTAATTAGTGGGAAAGAACGTAAGATCAAGGAACGCATTGAGTTGGAAATTGATCGTTCTAAGTGGCAGGACTTTATTCCACAGGTACTGGTTCCTACCGAAAAGGTATATAAAATACGCAATGGTAAGAAAGTAATTTCTGAGCGTAATATCCTACCTGGTTATATCCTAATAGAAGCTGCTCCTAGTAAACTTACAGGTGAAATTATTCAGATTATTGCCAATATCCCAAATGTGATTCATTTCCTTGGTAGAGATAATCCGATACCAATGCGTCAATCAGAAGCCAATCGAATGTTGGGTAAGGTTGACGAATCTCAAGAAGCGGGAGAAGCAATGATTGAACCATTCCTCGTTGGAGAGACCGTCAAAATTATTGATGGGCCATTTAGCGAGTTTGTAGGAGATATTCAGGAAGTAAATGAGGAGAAGAAGAAACTAAAGGTAATTGTAAAAATCTTTGGTAGAGGTACGGAAGTAGAACTGAATTTTGTTCAGGTTGAGAAGAACTCCTAAGAAGTTTTAAAGTAAGAGATATATTATTTTAAGATAAATTTCCGAGCTATTTAGCTTTAGAGCCTACGGGCTTAGCTTCCCTAAAGTGACGTAGCACATATAACCGTTTAAAGCGAATAAAATGGCTAAGGAAGTAGATGGCTTTATCAAGCTTCAGGTAAGAGGTGGGCAAGCAAACCCAGCACCTCCCGTTGGTCCTGCATTAGGTGCCAAAGGGGTAAATATCATGGAATTCTGCAAGCGTTTCAATGCAGAAACGCAGGATAAGCAGGGACAGGTACTACCTGTTGTGATTACGGTGTTTAAGGATAAGTCTTTCACCTTTATCATCAAAACACCACCAGCTGCCGTTCAGTTGTTAGCAGCTGCCAAGCTAAAAGGTGGTTCTCCAGAGTCTAACCGTAATAAGGTTGGTTCTGTAACCTGGGATCAGGTAAAGGAAATTGCAGAAAATAAAATGCCTGACCTAAACTGCTTCACTGTTGAATCAGGAATGAAGATGGTAGCCGGAACAGCACGTAGTATGGGAATCACGATTTCCGGTACTCCGCCTTGGGAAGGTGAACAGGCAAGTGACAATTAATTTATTCACGAAGGGAGCTCCAATCATATAGGAGCGTTAATACCTCAAAATTTTCGATAATGGCTAAGGTTAGTAAGAAACGAGCTGCTGCCAATGCAAAAGTCGACAGCAACAAGTTGTATGCTCTTGATGAAGCAATGAAGCTTATCAAAGATGTTAATACAACTAAATTTGATGCTTCTGTCGATTTGCATATCCGCCTGGGTGTAGACCCTAGAAAGGCTGATCAGGCAATTCGTGGCACTGTTTCATTACCACATGGTACTGGTAAAACTAAGCGCGTATTGGTATTCTGTACTCCAGACAAGGAGGAAGAGGCAAAAGCCGCAGGTGCTGATTATGCAGGTTTGGATGAATATATCCAGAAAGTACAAGGTGGTTGGACAGATATTGACGTAGTAGTAGCTATGCCACAGGTGATGGCGAAAGTAGGCCGCTTAGGTCGTATTTTAGGCCCTCGTGGCTTGATGCCCAACCCTAAGACAGGTACAGTAACACCTAATGTGGCGGCTGCAGTAGCAGATGTAAAAGGCGGTAAGATATCTTTCCGCGTTGATAAATATGGAATTATTCATGCTTCAATAGGCCGAGTATCATTTACTCCGGAAAAATTGACAGATAATGCTAGTGAGTTATTATCTACACTTTTGCGCATGCGTCCATCTTCAGCTAAGGGGGCGTACATGAAATCTGTCACAGTGGCTAGTACAATGAGCCCCGGTATTAAACTTGATCCAAAAGGCATTGGTTAAGTAAACCTTTTAAAATTTGAAGAGCAATGACTAAAGCAGAAAAGACGGCTGTTATTGAAGCATTGAAAGAAAAGTTGGAAGGAGTAGAATACTTCTACCTAGCAGATTCTTCAACGCTGACAGTAGAGCAAGTCAATAAATTTAGAGGATTGTGCTTTGAGAAAGGAATTGAAATGAAGGTGGTAAAGAACACCCTCATTCGCAAAGCACTTGAAAGCGCACCAGAAGAACGCAAATTTGAAGGACTTTACGATTCTCTTAAAGGACATACTGCTATTCTGTTTGCAGATGTAGCAAATGCTCCGGCGAAAGTTTTGAAAGAGTTTCGTGAAGATCACGAAATGCCTCTTCTTAAGGCTGCATATATAGATACAGATGTCTTCGTAGGCGATGAACAGATAGAAGCATTGGCTTCTCTAAAGTCGAAGGAGGATCTGATCGCAGAAGTAATTGCTTTGTTGCAATCTCCTGCAAAAACTGTTATCAGCTCCCTACAATCAGGTGGGCAAACACTTACAGGGCTGCTTAAAGCGCTTGAAGAGCGCGGAGAGTAATCCCTCCTCCCCCGCACTATCTTATAGCTTTTTTTGAGCTTTAGTGGCAGGGGCATTAATCACGGCTTCCAAGCTGTACGCACATATATATTTTATCGTACAACTTATTTAAAACCATTTAACATGGCTGATTTAAAAGAATTCGCAGAACAGTTGGTAAACCTTACCGTTAAAGAGGTAAATGAGCTAGCTGGTATATTAAAAGATGAATATGGTATCGAACCTGCTGCTGCTGCTGTAGCAGTTGCTGCTGGGCCTGGTGGCGCTGGCGATGCAGGCGGTGCTGCAGAAAAAACTGAGTTCGACGTAGTCCTAAAGTCCGCTGGTAGTGCTAAACTAAAAGTAGTTAAGGAAGTGAAAAACTTGCTTGGCCTTGGCTTGAAAGATGCTAAAGAACTAGTAGATGGTGCTCCTGGTAATCTGAAAGAAGGTCTTCCTAAAGAAGAAGCTGAAAAGCTTAAGGAAGCACTGGAAGCAGTAGGTGCAGAAGTAGAACTGAAGTAAGCAATTACTTTATACTGGTAGGAAAGTTAAGCTTTATGTTTCACTTTCCTGCCTGTTTCAGGCTTAGCGAGTTGTCTAACAACTGGCTAAGCCTATTGTCGTATAGCAGAAGTTCAGCAATAATTGAACTTTTTCCGCTTTTTTGGGTATTATTACAGCATAGGCAGTTTCTAGAAAGCTATTGATTGCTGCAAAAACAAATTTCATTGCCAATGACGTCAAACGGTAAGGTACTAACAGCCGAAGAGAGGAGAGTCAGCTTCGGCAAAATTAAACTTCCCTCACCATACCCTGATTTGCTTGAAATACAGTTAAAATCCTTTATGGAGTTTTTCCAGCTGGAAACAACTCCTGAAAATCGTATGAATGAAGGACTTTACAAAGTATTCCAAGAGAATTTTCCGATAACCGATGCCAGAAACATCTTCGTACTAGAGTTTTTGGACTATTTCGTGGATCCGCCTCGTTACACTATTGAAGAGTGTATGCAGCGTGGGCTTACCTATAGTGTACCACTAAAGGCGAAATTGCGTTTATCCTGTAATGATGAGGAGCATGTAGACTTCCAGACTATTGTGCAAGATGTTTTCTTGGGAAATATCCCTTACATGACCCCTAAAGGAACCTTTGTTATCAATGGTGCTGAAAGGGTAATCGTTTCTCAATTGCATCGTTCTCCCGGGGTATTCTTTGGACAGAGCTTCCACCCGAATGGTACCAAGATTTACTCTGCTAGAGTAATTCCTTTCAAAGGTGCCTGGATGGAATTTGCTACTGATATTAATACGGTAATGTATGCTTACATTGACCGTAAAAAGAAATTCCCGGTTACAACATTGCTACGTGCCATCGGCTTTGATACCGATAAGGCAATTCTGGATATCTTCGATCTTGCAGATGAAGTACCAGCTACACGTGATAGCCTGGAGAAGGCTATCGGGCGTAAGCTGGCTGCTCGCGTTTTACGTAGCTGGGCTGAAGATTTTGTAGATGAAGATACAGGAGAAGTAGTAACCATTGAGCGTAACGAGATCATTCTCGAAAGGGATATTGTGCTTGATGAAGATAATATTGAAGCGATTCTGGATGCTGAAACAGAAACAGTAATTCTTCAAAAAGAAGATGTAGACCAGGATTTCTCTATTATCTATAATACGCTACAAAAAGATCCTTCCAGCTCTGAAATAGAAGCTGTTCAATATATTTATCGCCAGTTGCGCGGTACTGATCCACCGGATGATGAGACGGCTCGTGGTATCATCGATAAGCTGTTCTTCTCCGACAAGCGTTACAACCTTGGAGAGGTAGGCCGCTATAAGATCAACCGCAAGCTGGAACTTGATATTGAGAAGGAGGTACTGGTACTAACAAAAGAAGATATTATCTCTATTGTTACTTACCTGGTAAGCCTGATCAATCAGAAAGCTGAGATCGATGATATCGATCATCTAAGTAATCGTCGTGTACGTACCGTAGGAGAGCAATTATATGCTCAGTTTGGTGTTGGTTTGGCAAGAATGGCAAGAACCATTCGCGAGCGGATGAATGTCAGAGATAATGAGGTATTTACTCCTATTGATCTGATTAATGCACGTACATTATCTTCTGTGATCAACTCATTTTTTGGTACGAGTCAGTTATCACAGTTCCTGGATCAGACTAACCCTCTATCAGAAATTACACACAAACGTAGAATTTCTGCATTAGGGCCTGGTGGCCTTTCCAGAGAGCGTGCTGGTTTTGAGGTGCGTGACGTTCACTATTCTCACTATGGCCGCTTATGTACCATTGAGACACCTGAAGGGCCTAACATTGGTCTGATCTCTACGCTTTGTGTACATGCCAAAGTAAATAAAATGGGCTTCCTGGAAACGCCTTATCGCGAAGTACAGGATGGTAAAGTGGTAACCACAGCAGATCCAATGTATCTATCCGCAGAAGGGGAAGACTTTAAGCGTATTGCTCAGGCAAACGCCCCAATTGCGGAAGATGGTGCATTTGAATCTGACCGTATTAAGTGTAGAGAGCATGGTGATTTCCCTGTACTGGCTCCTGATGAAATAGAATTTATTGATGTTGCTCCTAACCAGATTGTAGGGGTTTCTGCATCAATGATTCCATTCCTGGAAAACGATGATGCAAACCGTGCCTTGATGGGGTCAAACATGCAGCGTCAGGCAGTACCACTACTTCGTCCTCGTTCACCAATTGTAGGTACAGGACTTGAAGGTAAAGTGGCTCGTGACTCTCGCATGCTGATCAATGCAGAAGGCGATGGTGTAGTAGAATATGTAGATGCCAACGAAATCATTATCCGTTACGACCGTACGGAAGAAGAGCAGTTGGTTTCTTTTGAAGATAACCGCAAGGTATACAAGCTGATTAAATTCCGTCGTACCAACCAGGGAACCTGTATTAACCTGAAGCCGATTGTAAAAAGAGGAATGAGGGTTAGAAAAGGACAAATCCTTTGTGATGGTTATGCGACTGAAAAAGGAGAATTGGCTCTTGGGCAGAACCTGAAAGTGGCCTTCATGCCATGGAAAGGTTACAACTTTGAGGATGCGATTGTACTTTCAGAGCGTGTTGTACAGGAAGATATCTTTACTTCTGTACATATTGAGCACTTTGAAATGGATGTGCGTGATACCAAGCTAGGAGAAGAAGAGCTAACGAATGACATTCCAAACGTTAGTGAAGAGGCTACAAAAGATTTGGATGAAAATGGTATCATTCGTGTGGGTGCATGGGTAAGAGAAGGAGACATCCTGATTGGTAAGATTACTCCTAAGGGGGAATCAGATCCTACTCCGGAAGAGAAACTGCTAAGAGCAATCTTTGGTGATAAAGCTGGTGATGTGAAAGATGCTTCCATGAAAGCACCTCCATCAACTAAAGGTATTATCATTGATAAGCAGTTGTTTGCCAGAGCTAAGAAAGACAAAGTACAAAAAGCTCAGGAAAAAGAGCTGCTTTCTAAACTGGAAGACCAGCATAAGATTGCACTCAATGAGCTAAAGACTATCCTGATCGATAAGTTGTTGGTACTGGTTAAAGGTAAGATGTCTCAAGGTGTGAAGAGCATCTATAATGAGCCTCTTATTTCTAAAGGTACGAAGTTTGCACAAACACAACTGCGTGAAATCGATTATACTAGTGTTGACTATTCTGGTTGGACAGATGATGAACAAGTAAATGGACTAATAGCTCGTTTGCTTCATAACTATAGCATCAAGTACAACGAGGAAGTTGGTCGTTACAAGCGTGAGAAGTTTAATATCAGTATTGGTGATGAGCTGCCAGCAGGGGTATTGAAATTGGCTAAGGTATATATGGCCAAGAAGCGTAAGCTGCGTGTAGGTGATAAATTGGCAGGACGTCACGGAAACAAGGGGATTGTATCAAGAATTGTGCGTATTGAAGATATGCCATTCCTGGAAGATGGTACAGCAGTAGATATTGTACTGAACCCACTAGGGGTACCATCTCGTATGAACCTTGGACAGATATTTGAAACAGTACTTGGAT
This sequence comes from Chitinophagales bacterium, assembly GCA_022360175.1. Classification (GTDB taxonomy): domain Bacteria; phylum Bacteroidota; class Bacteroidia; order Chitinophagales; family Saprospiraceae; genus JAKSDI01. The sequence continues at coordinate 20,361 of JAKSDI010000268.1, read as the reverse complement.
GGGCAGGAGAAAAACTTGATATGAAGTTTGGTACTCCTATTTTTGATGGAGCAAGCCTTGAGGAGATTGATGAATACATCAAGGATGCTAAGCTACCAAGTCTTGGACAGACTTATCTACATGATGGAGAAACTGGTGATCGTTTCCACCAGCAGGCTACAGTAGGAGTAATCTATATGCTGAAGCTATCTCACATGGTTGATGATAAGATGCATGCTCGTTCTATTGGTCCATACTCTCTTATTACTCAGCAGCCGTTGGGTGGTAAAGCACAGTTTGGTGGTCAGCGTTTTGGTGAGATGGAAGTTTGGGCACTGGAAGCATTCGGTGCGTCAAATATCTTACAAGAGCTATTGACCATTAAATCTGATGATATCAATGGGCGTGCTAAAGCTTACGAAGCGATCGTAAAAGGAGATCCGCTACCAAATCCGGGCATCCCGGAATCCTTCAATGTATTGGTTCACGAATTACGTGGACTTGCATTGGATGTAAAGTTTGACTAATTAGATTGTTCAATAGGGGTGAGTGTCTAAACTCACCCCGTTCTAACAATATTGCTTCTATATGTCTTTCAAGAAAAAGAACCAAATACAAACTCAAGACTTCGATAGCATCACTATTAGCTTATCGTCTCCAGATGAAATTTTGGAACGTTCATATGGTGAAGTACTGAAGCCGGAGACAATCAACTATCGTTCCTACAAGCCAGAACGTGATGGCTTGTTTTGCGAGCGTATTTTTGGACCGGTGAAAGACTATGAATGCTATTGTGGTAAGTACAAGCGTATCCGCTATAAGGGGATCGTTTGTGACCGCTGTGGTGTTGAGGTGACAGAAAAGAAAGTGCGCCGTGAACGCATGGGGCATATCAAGTTGGTAGTACCAGTGGTACACATCTGGTTCTTCAAGTCACTGCCTAACAAGATTGGTTATATGTTAGGCCTTTCATCAAAGAAGCTGGAATCCATTATCTACTATGAGCGCTATGTGGTAATACAACCTGGTGTTAAAGAAGATGAAGGAATTACCAAAATGGATCTGCTTACAGAAGAAGAGTATCTGGAAATCATGGATACACTTCCTGCTGATAATCAGATGCTGGATGAAGAAGATCCAAACAAATTTATAGCAAAGATGGGAGCAGAGGCTGTCCGTGATCTTTTGATGCGGTTGGACCTCGACCAACTCTCGTTTGCATTGCGCCATCAAGCAGCGAATGAAACTTCTCAACAACGTAAGTCTGAAGCTTTGAAGCGCTTGCGTGTAGTAGAAGCGTTCCGCGATGGCTTGTCTCGTATTGAGAACCGTCCAGAATGGACGATCATCCAATACTTGCCAGTAGTTCCACCTGAATTGCGCCCATTGGTGCCATTGGATGGTGGTCGTTTTGCAAGTTCGGATTTGAACGACCTTTACCGTAGGGTAATTATTCGAAATAATCGTCTGAAGCGATTATTGGAAATCAAAGCTCCGGAAGTAATTCTTCGTAATGAGAAAAGGATGCTTCAGGAAGCGGTCGATTCACTATTTGACAATTCTCGTAAGTCGAATGCTGTAAAAGCAGAAGGTGGACGAGCACTTAAGTCATTGAGTGATATCCTGAAAGGTAAGCAAGGACGTTTCCGTCAAAACCTGCTTGGTAAGCGTGTTGATTACTCTGGTCGTTCAGTTATTGTTGTAGGTCCTACGCTGAAATTGCATGAGTGTGGTATTCCAAAAGCAATGGCTGCAGAGTTATTCAAGCCGTTTGTTATTAGAAAGTTGATTGAGCGTGGTATCGTTAAGACGGTAAAATCAGCGAAGAAATTGGTAGACCGCAAGGATCCTGTTATATGGGAAATCCTTGAAAATATATTAAAAGGGCACCCGGTTATGCTTAACCGTGCTCCTACGCTGCACCGTCTTTCAATTCAGGCGTTCCAGCCTAAGTTGATAGAAGGAAAAGCAATACAGCTACACCCACTTGTTTGTGGTGCATTCAACGCCGACTTTGATGGTGACCAGATGGCGGTACACGTACCATTGAGCCATGCTGCAATTTTGGAAGCTCAGGTGTTGATGTTGTCAGCGCACAACATGTTGAACCCTCAAAACGGTACTCCTGTTACCTTGCCTTCTCAGGATATGGTACTGGGACTTTACTATATTACTAAAGAGCGTCGTTCTACAGAAGAGACGAAAGTAAAAGGTGAAGGCCGTCGTTTCTATTCTCCAGAAGAGGTTATCATTGCTTACAATGAAGGTCAGGTTGATCTTCATGCTTGCATCAAAGTAAGAGCCAGAGCAGAAAATGAAGAGGGCAAGCTGGTAAATCAATTGATAGACACGACTGTTGGTAGAGTAATGTTTAATGAAAAGGCTCCTGAAGAAGTGCCTTTCATTAATGTGTTGCTTACCAAGCGAAACCTTAAGCGAGTAATTAGTGATGTACTAGAGCGTACAGATTTCTACATTACGGCTGCATTCCTTGATAGTATTAAGGAAATGGGCTTTTTGTGGTCTTTCAAAGGAGGTCTATCGTTCAACCTTGGAGACTTGATTACGCCTACTGTAAAACAAGATACGCTTGAAGAAGCTCAGGCAGAGGTGGATGAAGTTTGGGATAACTACAATATGGGACTTATCACTAACAATGAGCGTTATAATCAGATCATTGATAAGTGGACATATGCCGATAATCGTATTACCGATGTACTGATGAAAGAGCTGGCTGCTCACAAGCAGGGTTTCAACTCAGTATACATGATGCTTGACTCAGGGGCGCGTGGTTCTAAGCAGCAGATTAAGCAGCTTTGTGGGCTTCGTGGATTGATGGCAAAACCGAGGAAATCTGGTGATACAGGAGGAGCGGTTATTGAAAACCCAATCCTTTCAAACTTCGTAGATGGACTGTCAGTTCTGGAGTATTTCATCTCTACTCACGGTGCTCGTAAGGGGCTTGCAGATACAGCCTTGAAAACGGCTGATGCAGGTTATCTGACACGTCGTTTGGTTGATGTATCTCAGGATGTTGTAATTCATATCGAAGATTGTAACACACTACGAGGTATAGAAACATCTGCTCTTAAAGATAATGAAAAGGTTGTTGAAGACCTTGTGTCTCGTATTGAAGGGCGTTATACACTACATGATATTGTACATCCTGAAACGGAAGAGGTACTGCTAAAAGCAGGTGAATATATTACTGGTAGAGCTGCCAGACAGATTGAAAGCTCTGGAGTTGAGATGGTGACAATACGCTCGGTACTTACCTGCGAAACAAAACGCGGTGTATGTGCTAAGTGTTACGGAAAGAACCTGGCTACCGGTAGAATCGCTGAATCTGGTGATGCTGTAGGTATCATTGCTGCACAATCAATTGGTGAACCAGGTACTCAGTTGACATTACGTACCTTCCACGTGGGTGGTATTGCATCTGTATCTAAGTCCGAATCAGAAATAACTTCAAAATTTGATGGTAAGGTAGAATTTGATAGTCTTCGTACTACTCCATTTACAAGTGATACTGGAGAAAATCAAAATATCGTATTGTCACGTACTGGAGAGGTAAGAATTGTAGATACAGAAACAGGTAAGCAATTTGTTTCTCACTATATTCCTTACGGTTCTGTGCTTCATATCAAAGATGGACAGAAAATTAAGAAAGGAGATCCTATTTGTGAATGGGATCCGTTCAATGCTGTCATTATCTCTGAATTTGGAGGTATTGCCAAGTTTGAATCTATTGAAGAAGGTGTGACTTATCGTGTGGAAAGAGATGATCAAACTGGTTATGCAGAGAAGGTAATCGTTGAATCCAAGAATAAGCGAAAGATACCAACGGTTCAAATCTTGAGCCCGGATGGAGAAGAGCTGCGTAACTATAACCTACCAGTAGGGTCTTATCTGTCAATTGATGATGGGGACACTATTAAGTCAGGTCAGAAGATTGCGAAAATACCTCGTAAGTTAGGTAAGATTGCGGATATCACCGGTGGTCTTCCTCGTGTTACTGAATTGTTTGAAGCACGTAACCCTTCCAATCCTGCAGTTGTATCAGAGATTGATGGTGTAGTGTCTTTTGGAAAAATCAAACGTGGTAACCGAGAGGTATTAGTAGAAGCTAAAGACGGTCAAAAGCGTAAGTACTTGATTGGTCTTTCAAAGCATATCCTGGTACAGGAAGGTGACTTTGTTCGTGCTGGTACACCACTATCTGATGGTGCTACTGCTCCTAGAGATATTTTAAATATCAAAGGGCCATTTGCAGTACAATCTTATCTTGTAAATGGAGTACAAGAGGTATACCGCTCACAGGGTATTACTATTAACAACAAGCACATCGAAGTAATTGTACGCCAGATGATGCGTCGAGTACAGATTGAAGATCCAGGAGATACTTCATTCTTAGAAGGAGAAGCAGTAGAGAAATACGAATTCCTGGAGCAAAACGACTGGATCTTCGATAAGAAGATTGTAACAGATTCGGGAGCTTCAAGAAAGCTACGCCAGGGACAATTGGTAACATTACGCCAGGTAAGAGAAGAAAATTCTTACTTACGCCGTAATGATATGGAGCTGATCCAGTATCGCGATGCAATAGCAGCTACATCAAGCCCGCTATTACAAGGTATTACCAAGTCTTCTTTGGGTACAGAAAGCTGGATTTCAGCAGCTTCATTCCAGGAAACTACCAAAGTATTGAGTACTGCTGCCATCGGTGCTAAACAGGATTTCCTAAACGGATTGAAAGAAAACGTAATCGTTGGTAAGCGTATTCCTGCGGGTACCGGTTTACGTAAGTACAATGATCTCTTCGTTACGAGTATGGACGCTCATAAGGAATATGAAGCTCGCCATGCTGAAATGGAAGAGGTGGAAGAAGATATGGCATAAGACAAGCACAATTGTAATATAGATAAAGGAAGATTTATTCCTTCAGGAAAGTCTCTTTTCACGTTAAGTGGGAAGAGGCTTTTTTGTTAAACGATAGTTATATTATCTGGTAAATTATGATGGAATCGTAGTTAGTTTTGATACTGAAAATCATAATTTGGAAAGCTGACTAATTAAAATATTTTCATTTCATCGTTTCATATTTATTTCTATATTCACCGATAAAGCACCCTAAGATGAAAATTAATTTAATAAGTGATACGGTTACCCAGCCTACTCCTGAAATGCTGGAAGCAATGATGCAGGCAGAGGTAGGCGATGATGTATTTGGAGAGGATCCTACAGTTAATGCTTTAGAAGCAAAAGCTGCATCACTATTTGGAAAGGAAGCTGCTGTTTTTTGTCCATCAGGTACAATGACCAATCAAATAGCAATTAAGGTACATACGCAACCTTTAGACGAAGTTATATGTGATGAATATTCTCATATTTATCAATATGAAACAGGAGGCTATGCCTATAATTCTGGAGTAGCTATAAACCTCATAAAAGGGCAGCACGGAAAAATAACTGCTGAACAAATTAAGGCTGCCATTAAACCTGTTTATGACTGGTTACCATTAAGCAAGTTGGTGGTTTTAGAGAATACCTGTAATAAAGGAGGAGGTAGCTATTATACTTTGGATGAAATACGCCCTATTCGCAGCTTGTGTATAGAGCAAAATCTTGGATTGCATTTGGATGGAGCTCGTTTATTCAATGCTTTGGTAGAGACAAAAGAGAGTACTCAGGATGTGGGAATGCTTTTTGATAGTATTTCCATCTGTTTGTCTAAAGGCCTGGGAGCTCCGGTTGGATCTTTATTGATAGGAGATTCAGATTTTATTCGGCAAGCTCGTAGAATTCGTAAAGTAATGGGAGGAGGAATGAGGCAGGCAGGTTATCTGGCGGCAGCAGGAGTATATGCTTTAGATCATCATGTAGCAAAACTAAAAGAAGATAACAGACGGGCTAGGGTAATTGGAGAAATGTTAGAAAGCTTATCGTATGTAGATAATGTGCGGCCAGTGAAAAGTAACATTCTCATTTTTGATTTAAATGAAGCTTATACTGCGGAATCATACTTGGCTCAATTAGCAAATCATGGTATTAAGGCCAGCGCATTTGGACCTCAGACAGTGCGCTTTGTTACCCATTTGGATTTTACAGAGGAAATGCTGGAACAGGTGCTTGAAGTATTAAAGCGTATGACGTAAAAGTTAATTAGATGCGACCTGCCTGCGTAGTAATATTTTGCCTGTTTAGCTATTTTTTATTGGGTCAGACCCCGAAAATGAAATTATTTACTTCGGCAGATGGACTTCCAAGTTCGAATGTATATTCAGTAATACAAGACACTAAAGGCTATATTTGGCTATGTACAGATAAGGGAGTTGCGCGTTTTGATGGTTATAGTTTTGAATCTTTTACAGTCCAGGACGGACTACCAAGTAATGATATTTGGGGGATAACAGAAGATCACAATGGGAGGCTTTGGCTTTCGACCTATGATCAGCTTACTTATTTTCAAGAAAACAAATTTCATACGCTTTCTCTACCCGGAAAAATACAGTTACAGGGTTTTATTAATCATCATTATATAAAACGGGATACTGCACATTTTTTTACAGCAGAACCAGGGCCATCCTTATTTCAAATAGAGGGAGGTCAAGAAGGTCATTTTAGCATAAGAACGGTTAGCCATAATGATTTAGATTCATTTCCATTTGAAGAGCACAGCTTGCTTTATCTAGGGAGGGATGCACAGAAGAAGGCTTGGTATATGGCTTTTCTGGGGCCTTCAACTAAAAAAATCGTTTTATTAAAAGAGGAGGCAGGTTGTTATGAACCTTGCATAGTGATTGACGATGAATATATTAATAGAAATAATCAAGTGATTAATTATGAGGATAAAATAATCTTTCATTCAAGAAAGAAACTGTATTCATTTGATTTTGATGCTATCCAAATAAAAATAACTGCTATACTTTTTGAAGAAGATTGTTCTATACTAAGCATTAGTAAGTTAGGTGAAGACAAAATGCTTGTAATAACAGATAGAGGAAATAGAATTGTAAATAAAAATCTGGAGTTGATAAATGATATTGACTTTATAAAAAATATGACCATCAATACCTTATTTGAAGATAAGGAGAACAACTTATGGATATGCACTCCATCTGGTTTGTATTTCTTACCCTCAAAGGGTAGAAAAAGTAAATCATTTCTTTTTTCATCAGAAAGGTCGAATAATGAAATTACTACATTAAATTTTAATGGAACAGGGCAGCTTCTAATCGGGACTATCTCAGGACAACTCTATTCATTAGATAGTAATTTTAAAAAAATTAACCTCACCTGGAATTCTATTCCTTCTCAAGAGCCTATTTTTGAAATATTGCCTAGAGATAATGGCGATTTGTTAATAGGGCATAATGTAGGTATAAGTGTTGTTAAGAAAACGGAGCTAGAGAAAGGAGTAATTACTAGAGATAGATTGCTTTACAATCTAGATAATACAATTTTTAATTTACAAAATGACAGTCATTATGTAGCCTTGTCAGTTAAAGATATTGCTACTTGGAAAAACCAGTACTATTTAATTGCGTTCTCTCATGGTATAAATATACTAGAGGAGGAAGCGTTTCACACATTGCCTTGCTATAGAGGAAGAGGAAAATGGAAACGAGCTCATTCAATAGCTATTGATGGAGAGGAAAACTTATGGATTGGAAGAAAATCAGGATTGTACTATCTGCCTAATTTCAGAAATGAGGAAGCAAAAGAGGAGAAGAGCGATTTTTTTATGCCAGTCAACGATATAAAAATTCGAAAGAACAGGCAAATATGGATAGCAACAGATGGGTTTGGCCTATATAGAATGAATGGTAAAGAATTTGAGTTGATACCAGAAACCCAAAACGATATTATTAACTCCCTATATGTTGATTATAATAGTAATGTTTGGATGGCAACAAATAAAGGAGTAAAGAAACTATCTATACGGCAAGAGTTTCCTCTCATTTATAATATTCAAAAATTTTCAGTAGCTCAAGGCCTGGCATCAAATGAAGTAAACAGGATCATTGTAGATAGAGAAAGGATATATATTGGTACAAAGAATGGGCTTACTATTCTAGAAAAGAATGGAGATGATGAGCATATTGTACATCCAGAATTACTGATAAAAAATATACGCATAAATGATCGGGACACGAGTGTTGAACGTACCTATCAACTTAATTATTTTCAAAATAATATTAAACTAGAGTATGTTTGCTTTTCCTATAAAAGCTTGGGAGACGTTAGGTATTACTATCAAATGACTGGTGTAGATACTGTATGGCGGAGCACTTTTAGTCTCGAACAATCTTATCCATTATTGCCTCCAGGAGAATATGAATTCCGATTACAAGCAGAAGATATTGATGGATTGAGAACTGAAATTCAAACAATTAAGTTTATCATTTTATCACCATGGTGGGAAAGAGGGTGGGTCAGAGGCTTATTTTTATTATTATTTGCAACGCTTGTTTATGGAGCTATGCAATGGAGGATAAAGAATATTCGACAGAAGACAGAGGAGCGAAATAGTATAGAGAAAAAATTTGCAGAGCTGGAATTACAAGCACTTCAAGCTCAAATGAATCCACATTTTATTTTTAATGCACTTCAGGCTATCCAAGAATTTATTTTTGATAAAGACGAACTTTTAGCAAATCGCTATTTGGTCAAGTTTTCGCGATTAATGCGCTTGTTTTTAGAATCTTCAAAGGAAAAATATATTCTCTTATGTGATGAAATACAATTGTTAAGCTTGTATCTGGAGCTGGAGAAAATGCGTTTTAGTGATAAATTCGATTATATCATAACCATAAATCCTGACATTGCTATTGATTTATTGGAAATTCCTTCTATGCTTTTTCAGCCATTTGTAGAAAATGCGATTAATCATGGTTTGGTCCACAAAAAAAGTAAAGGACTCTTGTCTATTACAATTACGCAGGAGAAGAACGATTTAGTTTGTCTGATAGAAGATGATGGGATTGGACGTAAGAAAGCCAGAGAGCTTAAACAAAAATCTTATCAAAGTTATAAATCAAGAGGTATGAAATTAGTGCAAGAGCGCCAAAATGTTATTAATTTCATTGAAAATGCAAATATTAAAATCAATATAAGGGATTTGTATGACAAGAATGGTCAAGCATTAGGTACAGCAGTTCAAATAAGAATTCGTATTAATTTTATTGATAGATGACAAGAAGCACTATTATCAGGACACTTATCGTAGATGATGAAGCGAGTAGCAGAAATATTTTACAAAAATTACTGAGAAAATTTTGTCCGAATATTAAAATAGTAGGTGTAGCAGCTTCTATAGATGAAGCTTATCAACTATTTATAAAGGGAAGGCCTCAGTTATTATTTTTGGATGTGGAAATGCCAAATGGAACAGGCTTTGATTTGCTAATGAGGTTACCCCATCACCAGTTTGAAGTGATTTTTGTTACAGGTTTCGACCATTATGCTTTAAAAGCGATAAAATACCATGTACTCGATTACTTATTAAAACCAATTGATATTGATGAATTAACTTATGCTGTACGAAAAGCAGAAAACGCACTTCTAAAACAAGCTGATACAGATCGTTTACAGCAATTATTAAGTAACATAAGAAATACGGATCCAAGTACACAAAGTATAGCTATTCCTACTATAGATGGACGAGAATTCATTAGAATTGAACAAATTATTTATTGCCAGGCAGATGGAAGTTATACCTGGATTCATCTAGATAGTGAACATAAATTGCTTTCTTCTCGTAATCTGGGAGAATATGAAAAATTACTACCGAAGGCCTCTAAAATAAAAAAACACAGTTTCTTCAGGATTCACTATGCTCAATTGATCAATCTATTTTACATCAAAAAATATAATAGTCGAGAAAATTACGTCCAGATGAGTAATGGCGACAAAGTTAATATTGCACAAAGGCGTAAGTCTGGTTTTTTAGAAATAATGAAAGTGTAGTCTATTATTTTTCATCACTTATTTTGATTTTCCTATCACTTATCGCTGTAAGCATGCACTTATTGAATTGTATGGTGATAATATAATACCTATTTATAATTTTAAGAATAACAAAAAGGCGCTCATTTCTCCTTTCATATAGACCATGATAAGAGTTATAAAAAGATTGTATATCTCTAGCCTCAGGCTTAGTGAATGGGCGTGTATTGTCTTTACAATTGATTCTGATAATTAAAATTTGATTTGTTATGAAGACATATTTATCCTTTCCATTTTGTTTGTTATTAGTAATAGCGTTTACCTTTTTATCATCAGGTGAATTATGCGGACAGCTTATGCCTGGAACACTTAGCTTTCAATCTGCCCCACTACATCCTTTTGGTTACTCAAGACTCGATGTAGTATGGAGCGGACAAAATGTTCCCAATGATGGCAATAGTTATTGGCTTCGAGTCAATGTTGAACTGAATAATGGTACTACAAATGGGCAATGTGTCCATGAGGCATTCACTGAAGGCTCTTTAAATGCTGTTTTTGATGCCGATGATATCTCGGCATCTAGTACTACAGTGAATTTAACAGTACCTAATATTCAATCCTTGAATTTGACAGACCCGATCACCCTTTTCAGTATTTTCTATGTTGGAAGTCCTGGTACCTTTGTCTTTTTTGGTTGGAATGATGGGCCTAATACTAATGGAATATTTGAACTAGGAGGACAATTCCATCCTGCAATTACAAGCCTTCCTCCACACGATTTTTTCCCTGCTCGTGCAATTTCCGGTTCTATTTACAAGGCTCCAATTACTCAGTCTAATTGTAATGGGATAGATAATGCCGCTGTACCAGGTGTAGACATTAATCTTGGTTCCAATGTAGAGTGCCTGCCAGCTCAGCAGAGTCAATCCACTGTTAATCAAAGTGATGGGGAATATGCTTTTACCGTTAATGAATTATTTGATTATTCCATTGCACCGGTTAAAGACAATAATCCTGATTGTGGAGTAAATACTACAGATTACTTGATGGCTTGGCAACATGCAGGCGGTGCTGCCCTTTTACAGTACCCGTATCAAGTGGTAGCAGCCGATATGAACCTGGATCATATAGTGACCATGAGTGATGTAGTTAGTATTATTCATTTGATAAACGGCAATTTTGAAGCCCCGTTTGGATGGCGCTCATGGTCTTTTCCCCCAGCTATAGATTATGGTCTTTTCCCACCTGTGAATTCCTCTAATTACTTCTATCCTGACTATGATGAATTTATTGGTATACTAAACCTGAATAACCACCACCCTAATCAAGATTTTGTCGGCATCAAACGAGCGGATGTAGATGGTAGTTGTTCGGATTGTGATGGCGAATTTCAGGGTAATGATGTAGAAAATCGTAGTGCTACAAATACAGGACTCCGGTTTAAGGATCAGGCAATAGAAGCTGGTAGAGAAGTAGAGCTACCTGTTTACTTTAGGGGGATAGAAAAAAATACGGCTGCCCTTGCTTTTGCCCTTTCTTTACCGACAGAATACTTTGAAATACTTACAATCAAAGAAGGAGGCCTACCAAACCTCAATGAAAGCTATTTCAATTGGGATGCAATGGATGATGGACTACTTCGATTGGCCTGGCTTAATACTGAAGGGGATGACGTATCTATTTCTGAAAATGATCCGCTGTTTTACATTGTAGTAAAAACAAAGCAGGAGATCCGGTCGTTGAAAGGACTGCTTCAGCTCCGGCCTGATATTCAGGATTGTAGCATAGCCAATACAGAGCTAGAAAGAAACATTCTGACCCTTGAATTCTCGGGAGAGGCATCTGCCGTTGAAGATGTTTCGGTATTCCCAAATCCAGCAAAAGATAATATTACCATCAGTTTTAATGCACCTGCAGATGTTGCAAATGCTGTGCTCAATTTTCATGGCATAGATGGTAAAGCTTTAGCTACCTATGATATCCAACTTTCGGAAGGAAGACATTCTGTTACCATCCCAACGGATAAATTAACTAACGGATTGATTAGCTATCAACTATACATAGGTAATAGAAGATATTCAGGCAAATTTTTCAAACAGGATTAATCTCAATCATTTGTATAACTTATATGGGCAAAAGGTTTTCAACTCACGTTTGGTTGGATCAACTTTTGTTTCTGTTAATTTACCAGATATGTCGAATGGAGTTTATTTAATTAAAATTATAAAAAATGGTAAATTGTTATACAATGAACAACTGATAATACATGTAAAATAAGTGAAAATAGCCATCATAAGAGGCTTCTGTCATACATAGTGCGGTAGTTTGTTAGGAGCGACTGGACTACGGCAAGTCCTTCTCAGGTTGCAAGTGATTGGCATCATAACTGCCTTCATTTGCAGCCTGTTTTTTTTGTTAAGAATACTGAGTGCAAGGAAAATAGACAGCCTTATATTATTATAGTTTTTATATATATTGTGAGGTCTTAACCAATATTACCAATTAGCATGAAGAAGTCCTTGCTCTTTACCGTTTTTCTTATTTTCATTGTTACTCAAATTTCAATTGCTCAAATCACTTTTGAAAAAATACAGGATTTTACATTTAATGATGATATCTCCTATCTAAGAGGAATTTCGTGGATAGACGTAGATAATGATTATGATTTGGACGTATTTGTTTCTGGTTCTAGTGGAATCCCGCCTGACACCAATAATGAATCTGCTATTTTTCTAAATGATGGGCAAGGCAATTTTACAGCGAGCAATTTACTTTCAACTGCTCAGCTTGGGACCTTTACACATGGTTGGGCCGATATTGAAAATGATGGAGATTTAGATGTATATATAGCAGCCACATGGAATTTTGGAGGCATCAATGAATTGTGGTTGAACGATGGAGGTACAGGGTTTACACAAGTTACTAATTCTGGAGCTACTCCTAATACTGCTGCTCCTTATGAAGGCACTGTTAGTTGGGGCGATTATGATGCAGATGGTTATGTGGATTTATTTTTAGCGCGATGGAATCTGCAGAGCAATATTGTATATCGTAATAATGGAGATGGCACTTTTAGTTCCGTCAATTTAGGTGAATTGACCACTGATGGGCTATGGACATCAGGAGGTATCTGGGGTGATTATGACAATGATGGTGATCTTGATATTTATGTTTTTAATTATCAGGATAATACAGCAGGGCCGGGAAGAAATGACCTCTTCGAGAATAATGGAGATGGTACCTTTACGAAGAATATCACTGCGGGTGATGTAGTGACGGACGCACATAATACAAGAGTAGCTAATTGGGTAGATGCAAATAATGATGGTTATATGGATCTTTTTGCAACTAATCAAAATGCACCAGATAGATTGTATCTCAATAATGGAGATGGTACTTTTTCATCCCAATCTATTAATGAAAGCGGTACTAGCTGGTCATCCAATTGGGGGGATTATGACAATGATGGTGATGAAGATTTAATCATTATGGGAGCTAGTCCTGATGAATCTGCATTTTTCCAAAACGACGGACAGGGAGGATTAACAAATATTAATACTGAGCATTCTAATATCTTTCCTTTGCCTTTTTCCGGATCGTTGTCCAATGGAGTAATGTTTGCTGATTATGATAATGATGGCTGGTTGGATTTACACTTGACACAACCCAATACTGCTCCCGATCTTCTTTTCCATAATAATGGTGCTGAATGTATATCATGGATAAAAATAAAATGTACAGGTATAGAGTCCAACTGGGCTGGAATAGGGACTACAATTCGTGCTTTGTCTAATATTGGAGGTAATGATGTATGGCAGATGCGCCAAATTTCAGCACAGACCTCTAAACCAGGGCAAAACCCTATGTGGGCACACTTCGGTTTTCAGGATGCAGGACAGATTGACTCTCTAATTATTGAGTGGCCTTCTGGTGCAGTTTGTGCCTATTCAGATGTAGCAGTGAATCAGTTTGTCGAAATATTCGAGGATTGTTCTATTCAGGAAATTATTGCAGCACCTGATATTCCTGGTGAAACCTCTGAAATTACCTTATGTGAAGGTGATGAAGATATTCAATTAGAAAGCCCTTCTGGAAATTTAGGAGGGGAATGGTCGGCATCCTGTGATGATTGTATAAATGGGGAAGGTTTGTTTTTGGCATCAGGTTTATCAGCAGGGGAGTATCAGGCCTATTATACGGATGGAGGTATCTGTGGTTTTAGAGATACCATATTCATAAATATTTACGAAAACCCAACGATTGTGGCAATGGGTGATACCACCATTTTTACAGGAGAGCAAGTTGAATTGAGTGCATCGGGCGCTTCTACATATACATGGTCGCCAAGTGAAAATCTTAGCTGCAGCGAATGTGATATTACTATCTTTTCAGGACAAGACACCACCATACTTTTTGTGACGGGAATGACGGAAGAGGGGTGTATTGGAATGGATTCTGTAATTGTTAATGTCAATCCGACTCCTGTGTTTGGCATCCCTAATATATTTACTCCAAATGGAGATGGTGTAAACGATGTGTTTAACGTAGTTTCTCATAGTAATGAGCTATTATTTGAATCGTTTGAATTGGTGATTTATAATCGCTGGGGAGAAAAAGTTTTTGAAACGACTTCAGCAATAGAAGGTTGGGATGGAAAACACAATGATAAACCCGCTGTAACGGAAGTATACTTCTATGCACTTAGTTATGAATTAATCAATGGCGAAGCAGGCAGTGAGCAAGGAAACTTTACATTAGCTCGCTAATTTCAGCAGATAAGAGAATAGTTATAATGTAAACACAAATAATTGCTAGTGAAGAGATTTTCTTAGCTGATATAGATATTCAGGTGTTTTGAGGAGTCGGCTGCCATACCAGGAGAAAAGCTCACCATCTACTATTTTTATAATAGTATTAGGGCAAGCATCCTGGAACTCCTCAAAATGGCTGGAATTGAAAGGGTAGGGCTCAGAAGATAATAGCAAAACATCAGGAGCTTGTGCAGCTAGCGTTTCGAGCCTGATTTCCGGATAGCGCTCTAAACGCTGGAAGACGTTTATAAAACCAGCATTTAATAGCATCTCATTAATAAAAGTGTTTGAGGCTACTGCCATATATGGCTTTCTCCAAATTAGATAAGCAGCACGTAAAGGCTTAAAGCTGGGCAATTGGGTAAAGGCAGTTGCTATGTCCTCTGCTAGTTTTAGGCCAGTTTCTTCTCGATCAGTTAGGCTCCCCACACTTTTGATCATATGAAGGGCATCCTTTAAAGTATAAATATCACTAAGCCATACAGGATATTGGCTGCTAAGTTTTTCAATATCTTCTTTAGAATTCTCCTCTTTGTTGGCTATGATCAAATCTGGTTGTAGTTGATGAATGCGCTCATGGTGGAATTGCTTAGTTCCTCCTATGATTGTTTTTTGCTTAAGCCAAACTTTAGGATGAATGCAAAATTTGGTAATTCCTACTACCTCTTCCTCCAGCCCAAGTGTATACAATAATTCCGTTTGAGATGGTACCAGGGATACGATCCTGCGAGGGGGGAAGGAGCATTTAATAGGACGTTTTAGTTGATCAGTAAAGGTATGTTCCATAGTTATTAAGCCGAAGGAAGATTTTATGCCAAAAATAACACCAAAGGCCCAGACAGTATAAGACTGCACTGGGCCTTTAGCTTTTGCTTAGTATCTGTTGTCTTATGCAACAGACAAATCTTCTACGGTTGCTTCAGGAGCATTAGTTTTTACAGATTCGATGCCGTTTTCCATGCCTGCTTTGCTTGCATACATTTGGCTTTTACCAATAACCTGCTTATTCATTGCAAGCAAGTTAAAATGGAATTTACCATTAGCAGCTTCTTTGCGCTCATAGCAATCATCAACTCCAGCATTTTTCTTTACAGACTCGATGCCATTTTTACAACCAGGCTTGGCAGTATAACCTTGGCTAGATAGGATAATTTGCCCGTTTTTCGCTTTCAGTCGGAAATAGAACTTGTCGTTACTATCACTTTTGAAGATCTCAAACTTCATTTAAATGTTGTTTTGAGGGTTTAAGAATATTAACGTTTGTATACTTGAGGTAAGCAAAATCATTCATAGATGACTAATTGCTTGTTTCCTAAAAGTTAAATTTAACAAACCTTTGTGTTTAGAACGATTATTTGACGCAAATTTATTGGTGAGGTCACTTTTAGCTTGCTATCTACAGCAATAATATGGATGTATATATAATTTATGATTACAATATTTTATAAAAAAGCTATGAAACGAATCACAATACTAATTGTAATTATACTTTTTTGGGGCAATCACCTATCTGCACAGGAGGAGGAACGTCCGTTCTATTATTTACAAATAGGGGGGCAGTTTCAGATCGGGATTCCACTAGAAGCCATGCGGCAGGAATTAACGGAGCCAGCATTTGGAGGAGGAGGCAATATCCTTTTTCAAACAAGAAGAGGGCGGCCTATATTTATTGGTGTTGAAGTGAATAGCTTACGATATGATTCTGAAAGCCTTGAATATACAGAGATCGTAGAGGGAGTAGCAGAAGATTACCGCCTTAAAACCAATAATAACATTTTGCTGTGGCATGGAATGATTCGATACAAGCCCTTCACCGCTTCTATATTTCAGCCATATTTTGATGGAATGTTTGGATTTAAAACGTTTTTTACCCGTACCAGACTTCTTTATCTTTTTGATAATGAAGAAGATGTTGTGGAGAGCTATGTGGATCGAAGCCAGACCGTGTTAAGTTATGGTGCTGCTGCAGGTGTGCAAATTATGGTAACGTCTATGCCTGATATTGCGATTGATCTACGTTGTGCTTATCTGGCAGGAGGAAATGCAACTTATCTAGTGCGGAAGGAAGAAGATATGGGACCATACAATGATCCTATTGAGGCATTTGAAGCGGCTACATCGCCAACTACTATGTTGATACCTCAAATAGGGATCACTTTTCAGATAGGGGTACCGTAAGAGCTTGAAGTAATTTAAAACCGCTCTCGTATTTCCTGTAAACGAACTTGCTCGTCTTTATTTAATCCACCCATGATTTCTTTTACAAAAAGGAAGTTGACCTCTGCTTCTGAACTTAATGTTTGTGATTCAGCTTTATAATGGGAAAGCAATAAAGTCTGGACTTCCTCATTACTCATGATCGGTATTACTTTTTGTGCCAGTTTATTCATGTTTCGGTAAGAACCCTGTAATAGAAATGCAGGTTCTTTTCGATCTTCATTGGCAATCGATGCCGAATGAATATATCGTTGGTTGACTTTTAGTATTACGCTTCGAATACTAAGCAAATGTTTAATAATCTGGACGCATTCTTCCCATGCATTATGAGCATAATTATTGGATAATTGTAACTGATCAGTAGTTAACAAGCCTTCAGCAAGTTGAATGAGTTGCTGGGCATCCTTCTTATTGTTGCCAATTGTCTCTGCAAGGTGTTTGTTGGCAAGCAAGGCATTTTCTATATAGCTTAGTTCAAAAGCAGCTTTGTAGTTGCCAATAATGTCTCCTAAATTATAGATGTCTGCTCGGTTGGCTAACATATCAGGTACCTTAAATTGCTCTCCACTTTCAGTATAAGGGTTGCCTGCCATGACAACTGCTACGCGCTGTCCGCGAAAATCATAAGTTTGACTTTTACCATTCCAGACTCCTTCTATTTTTCTCTGTGCATCACATAAGGATATAAATTTTTGTAAAAATTCAGGATGGCAGTGTTGAATATCATCAATATAGATCATGATATTATCACCCATAGCCAGAGATAAATTTAATCTATAAAGTTCACTCGCAGCTGTTTGGTTAGGAGCCTCTGCAGGATCCAGCGAATAGGTGCGATGGCTTAATGCAGGGCCATTGATCTTTATAAAATGAAGGCCCAGGCGGTTAGCAATGTATTCCACTAAGGTTGTTTTACCATATCCTGGAGGAGATAATAGCATTAATAATCCTTGCCGGTTGCCATTGTCCTCGCCAGCAGTACCAATTTGCTGGGCTAAATTGTCACCAATAATGGGGAGATAAACCTGGCTAATAAGTTGATTCCGAACGAAACTGCTCATTACCTTAGGCTGGAGGTTCTCCAATTGTAATTTATCTCGATATGCTTGACTTAATTGCTGTTTTTGAGCTTGAAATACACGGTATTTAGGAAGCTCATTATCAGCGTAATCCTGTATTTTTTTTATGTATTTGTGGTAGTTAAGTGTTGCTTTTAAAGCAGGATGGATACTTCTTATTCCATCTAACCTGGTGCTTGCAGAAGCATCTGACAGGTCAAACTTTGCTTTTCCATCAAGTACGATTAATAAAGCAGCTTCAGGAGTATATTCTGTCAAATTCTTTTGATCTGATCGGACTAGATAGGCATCAATCCACTTAGATGCTAGTTGGTACTGTTGTAGAGGGTATGCTTCTAACTGGCGGATACTTTTCTTAAAAGTTGCTTCTGCTTTTGCTTTGCGCAAGTACTGACGAAAGCTCTTGTCAATATGATGTGCTTCAGGGCTCAGGGTAAAAGCATCTGTATTGGCATATTGCCAGAAGAGATATTGAGCGGCATGATCTATTTTATCCCATTTTGGGAGTGCTTTACATTTGGTCATTAGGGAAAGTTTTAAGGGAAAATAAAGTTTAATGGAAAGGATATCCTCTTTATACCCTCAAATACGTTATTCTTTCGACGAATGGGTAGGAAGCGTGAAATAAAATGAAGTGCCTTTATTTTGACCGGGAGAGACCGCCCAGATTTTTCCTCCGTGTTGTTGTACAATTTTTTTGCAAATGCTTAAACCAATACCACTGCCTTCATAAACATCCTTGTGAAGGCGATTGAACAGATTGAAAATAGTTTCTTCCTGACCAGGGGGAAGGCCTATTCCATTATCCTTTACACAAAAGAGAAATGCTTCATTTTTTAGCGTAGCACTGATGTGAATTACAGGAGCAATCTCAGGAGGGGTAAATTTAATCGCATTAGTAATCAAATTGAGTACTAATTGTTCCATTTGAAGGCCACTCGCATGAACGGTAGGTAAGTCAGAGCATTTTATAATTACGGATCGTTGGTCAAGTGTCAATTGTATTTGGCGCTGTATTTTTTCAACGAGTTCTTGGAAATCAATATGCTGGAGAGGCGCTTTAGAACTATTAAAGCGAGCATACTTTAAGAGGGCATCAATGGTATCACCAAAACGATTTATTTCATCCAATATAATAGACAAGTAGCTTTTTGCTTTATCGGGCAAATCAGTATTATACTTTTCCTTTAAAATTTTACTATATCCTTTTACATTGTGCAAAGGAGCCTTCAGGTCATGTGACACGACATAAGCAAATTGTTCTAAATCAGCATTAGAACGCATCAAATCGGCAGCCTTATTCTCAAGCATCTTTTCTACTCTTTTACGCACCCGAATTTCCTGGCGCAGGCGTTCCGTTGCATTGAAATTATGTAGCAAATAGGCAGTTTGTATACCCATTACGGCAAAAGAAGGAGTAAGTTTATTGGTGATAGAAGGATAAAAGCGCTGATCCTCATTTTTTTGGCCACATATGATAATGCCGTTAATAATTTGATTAGGATTTACCAAAAATGCGATTAATGCTTCTTGTAGATTTAGAAAGTCGATCGAAGATTGTAATTCAGAAGATTGACTTAGCAATTTTATATTTTTTAGCTGCTCATGTTTACCTCTGATTATAAAAAAGTCTGGAATTTGTTGTCCTGTAAACCCAAAAGTACTGGCGGTTGTAAAATGTTGCTGGGTTTCATCGAAAATTGCAAACAGGCAGTGTGGTTGTTCAAAGGCTTGAACAAAAAATTCAACAGTGGTATCAGCAAAGGTTTGAAGGTGGTCAAGAGAAAGGCTGAACTGGCTAAATTCTTGTAAGAGACGGTATCGGTTGAGCTCCTGGTCCAACTCATCACGGATTGTAATCAGTTGTTGTTGAGTCATTATACCTTGCGTAACACGATCTTGCAATTGGTGAGTCAGTTCTTCCAATTGCTCATAGGAGAGCATGTGTTTTTGCGAAGGTTTACTCATAGTTGTGTAGTTTCAAAATTTTCCTGCTATAGGACTCCATTTGGTTATGGAGGAAGGTATTAGCCTTTGTTTTTTCGCACTAGTGCATAAATAGAAGTAGTATAATTGTGGAATAAATTTTTATCGTTGAGGCGTGTGAATTCACCAAAACCATACATTCCAAGCCATGGAATACTTCCTTCTTTCATTAAAGGTGATTGCATAGCTTCAATGATTTCATCTTTTACAATTTGATTAAACATCGCTCTACCTCGCGCTGCACAATCGGTATGGAAAATACCGACTATTTGTTGGTCGCCAATTTGCTCAACGAGCCGTTCTAGCATAAATAAAAAAAAAAAAAAAATGATTTGTTCATC
>JAKSDI010000309.1 GCA_022360175.1 Chitinophagales bacterium | reverse complement strand
TTATATTTTGTTGGAAGAACACTCATTTAGCTTAGGCTAAAATCGTAACCTTCCGCCTTATCTAATCCAACTAGTGGCAAAATCGTCTCAAAGAACAAATTCCCCAACACGCTCTAAGAAATAACATTATCTCCCGCAGATTAGCACTTCGCGGTGATTTTCATAAAATCTTTTTTTAATCACCGCGATCCCTTGATAAGGATTTTGTGTTAATAAAATGTTTAAACATTTAAACGCCCCGCAAATATTATGCTTTGTGAGTATATTTGCGGGGTGTTTTCATTTTCCCGAAAATAATGTATAATATAATGAGAGGACTTTCACTGTTCATCGGTATTTTTTTATCACTTTTCGCGACTGCTCAATCCAATGCTTATCAGATCAAAGTAGAAATCGAAGGATACGAACAAGAAGAGCTTTATCTTGGTTACCACTATGGCGAGAAGCAGTATATCCAGGATACTGTCAAGCGCAATAGCGATGGTTTGTACATCTTTACGGGTAATGAACCTTTGGAAGGAGGTATTTACCTTGTTGTCATGGCTCCCGACAACAAATACTTTCAGGTACTAGTCACTGAAAACGACCAGCATTTTTCAATAAAAACCAACGCCAACGATCCTGCAAAAGGAATACATATCGATGGTAGTGATGATAATAAACTCTTTTATGACTATCTCGCCTTTCTGGAACAGCAAAAACCAGAAGCAGATAAACTCGCTAAAGAAATTGAAGCAGCAGAGGACGACAAGCAAAAAGAAAAACTTTCAGCTAAAAGGAATAAAATTGATCAAAAGGTATCAGAATACCAGGATCGCATCATTAAAGACCATTCTACCACACTTACTGCCGCTATCATTAAGGCCAATCTCCCACTTGACATGCCCGAGTTTGAAGGAGATGAAACCACTCTTCAGCGCAAAAAGTGGCGCTATACCCAGGAACATTACTTTGACAATATCGACCTGACTAATCCAGATCTTCTCCGCACGCCTTTTCTTTTCCAGCGAGTAGACTACTTTGTACACAAACTACAAGTACAACATCCGGATACCATTTCCAAAGCAATAGACAAAGTACTAAAGCTGATGGAACCTAGTGAAGAAACCTTTAAATACTACCTGATCCACTTCCTCAATCATTATGCAAAATCTAATATAGTAGGAATGGACGCGGTATATGTACATCTCGTCAATGATTACTATTCAAAGGGCAGAGCTCCATGGACAGACGAAGAACAACTCGAAAAAATTATAGAAAACGCTAAAGCTTTAGAACCTCTATTAATTGGAAAGATTGCTCCAGATATTAAGCTGGAGCATAAAGATGGAATGCCTGTCTCACTGCATGAAATTGAGTCTCCTATTACTATATTGTACTTCTGGCGTTATGATTGTGGCCATTGTAAAAAATCAACTCCCGATATCAAATCTTTTTACGAAGAGTATAAAGATAAAGGAGTTAAACTAGTATCAGTTTGTGCGAAATTTACAGATGAAATTTCGGGCTGCTGGGAATATATCGAGGAAAACGGCATACAAGATTGGATGCACCTGGTGGATACTTATCATCGCTCCCGGTATATGAAGGTATATAACATTAAATCAACACCTCAGATTTTTGTCCTGGATGAAGACAAAAAGATTCTCTCCAAGCGAATTGGCGCAGAGCAATTGGAAGAAGTGATTGACCGCATTATAGAAATGAGAGAACAGGAGAATATCGAAGATGGTTCTGGTAAATAGTCTTGTTCAACATTAAGACGAATAGATATATCAGCATGAAACAGGAGTTTAGCCTACGCAAAATCCAAACCGGAGACAATGAACCGGTAGCAAAATTGATTCGCCAGGTAATGACAGAGTTTGGTGCTGTTGGTGAGGGGTATTCTATTATGGACCCCGAGGTAGACCAAATGTATCAGGCTTACAATAATACCCGTTCTGCTTTTTTTGTCATAGAAAAAGAGGGTACAATCTATGGTTGTGGTGGCTTTGGCCCCCTGCCTGATGCCAATGAAAACATCTGCGAACTCAAGAAAATGTATTTCCTGCCAGATTTAAGAGGGCTTGGTTTTGGTAGAAAATTGGTAGAACAAATTTTTGAATCAGCTCAAGCTATTGGCTATAAGCAGGTGTATCTGGAAACCGTTGAACGAATGAGCCAGGCTAATCACTTATACCAAAAAATGGGATTTAAAAAGCTAAGCTGCTCTGTAGGAAATACCGGACACGGTAGTTGCGAAGCATACTATATAAAGGACTTATAAATATCTTTCTTACTTTTGAATAGTAGAATGTGTTCTGAATACTCTTAAGTATCATATGAGTCAAAAAATCGTTGCCAGCCAGGGGTTGAGCTACCCCTTAGGGGCTACAGTATCCTCTAAGGGTACCAATTTTTCCCTCTTCTCTAAACATGCTTCCTTCATTGAGCTTTTATTGTTTGATGCCAATCAACCCGATAAGCCGACTCACACCTTTCGCTTATCTCCTCGCCAAAACAGAACTTTCTACTATTGGCATATCTTTTTGGAAGGAATTGGGCATGGCCAGCTATATGCCTGGCGGGTACAAGGGCCATATGTCCCTGAACGTGGCTATCGATTTGATATCAACAAACTCCTGATAGACCCGTATGCCCGAGCTGTACAAACCAATGGCTACGACCGAAATACTGCTATTGATGCCGGCGATAATACTGCAACAGCCATTAAAAGTGTGGTAGTAGACCCGAGTCTATACGATTGGGAAGGAGATCAACCGCTGAATCATCGATTTGCAAAATCTGTCATCTATGAGCTACATGTAGGAGGCTTTACCAAACACCCCAACTCTGGTATAAAAGATGAATGGAAGGGCACCTATCGGGGGTTGATTGAAAAAATTCCCTATCTAAAAGAATTGGGAGTTACCGCTGTAGAATTGTTACCTGTACAGCAATTTGATCCTTATGATGTGCCAAATGACCTGACCAATTACTGGGGTTACAGCCCTATAGCACTCTTTGCCCCTCATAGTGCTTATGGTTCTAGTTCTGATCCAATAGAAGTCCTGGACGAATTTAGAGACATGGTCAAGGCTTTACACAAGGCTGGTATAGAAGTCATATTAGATGTTGTATTCAATCACACTGGAGAAGGAAATGCAGAAGGCCCTACATTAAGTTTTAAAGGCCTGGAAAACAGAGCCTATTATATGCTTTCCAAACCTGGTTATGAGTATAAAAATTATTCAGGTACAGGCAATACCCTCAATGCCAATCATTCTGTGGTGCGCCGCATGATCAGAGACTGCCTGCGTCATTGGGTATCCGAAATGCATATAGACGGATTTCGCTTTGACCTGGCCTCTGTCCTTTCCCGTAATGAAGAGGGCATTCCCTTAAAGAACCCTCCTATCCTCTGGGAAATCGAATCAGACCCGGTACTTGCTTCTACCAAACTCATAGCCGAAGCCTGGGATATACAGCAATATCAGCTCGGTTCTTTTATAGGAGATAAGTGGGCTGAATGGAATGGCGCTTTCCGCGATGATATACGCCGCTTCATCAAGGGAGATAATGACATGGTACCTCCCCTGATCCAACGACTCAACGGTAGTCCTGATTTATTCAAAGGAATCATGCGCAACCCCAATCGCAGTATCAATTTCATCACCTGTCACGATGGTTTCACCCTAAATGACCTGGTATCCTATAATGAAAAACACAACTGGGATAATGGTGAATACAATTGCGATGGACACAACGACAATCAAAGCTGGAATTGCGGAGTAGAAGGCCCAAGTCATGATCCTGCTATTGAACAATTAAGGATCAAGCAAATGAAAAATATGCTTACCCTGACGATGATTAGCCAGGGCACTCCTATGCTTTTGATGGGTGATGAAATACGCCGCACCCAGCTGGGCAATAATAATGCCTACTGCCAGGATAATGAAATCAACTGGTTTGACTGGGCTAAAGTAGAAGAGGAGAAAGAAATGCTGGAATTTGTAAAAAAGCTAATCCATTTTAATCTATCTACTGAGTTCTTTCAGGAGGATTTTTTCTGGAACAGCCCTGAAAGCCTGGGTGCCTCTCGTTGCCAGTTGCACGGTACCAATTTTGCATTGCCCGATCTAAGCAGCCACTCTCACAGCCTGGCCTTTACACTCAAAAACAAAACATACTCCAAGCGCCTACACATCATGATTAATGCTTATTGGAAGCCACTGGAATTTCAATTACCACCTTCCGGTAAACGATGGCCCTGGAAAAAAGTCATAGATACCGCCGCTCCTGCTACTGAAGACATCCAATCCTATAAGAATGCGGTACCTGTAAATAGGAATAAGCAAAGCGTACAAAGCCGATCTATCGTAGTATTGCAAGCAGAGCGAATGGTGTGATCATCAAATTAAACAAAATAACATTGCAAAATGTCCAAGCGCACTTGGATATCCACCAAAAGGAAGCTATTTTTAAGCAAAAGTTCTTTGACATTTGGTGATGTTTCAACTTCGCTTATTAGCTCTGTTGGGTGATTTGTGATTTGTGATTTGTGATTTGTGATTTGTGATTTGTGATTTGTGATTTGTGATTTGTGATTTGTGATTTGTGATTAAGATATTGAAACTTGTCGTGTGAAGATGAATCTTTTCTGATTTAAATTCCAACAGGATTTTACCCTAAACCACCTAGATCAAAATCTGGACATCAACTCAAATAATAAAAACTTACCATACGTCTATTTCTTGTTATTTAGTTAAAAAATGTTAAAATTGCAAAATGGTATATGATTTTTAATAATACATTCCTCGTACCAATCTGTTTATCAACATTAAATACATAAGGGTTTAGGGCACTATCAAAAAAAGCTGCCAATTGTTAAAAATCAAATATGTTTTTACTTGTATATCAATATATTTTCACCTGACTATCAGCCTTTTGCAAAGAACAAGTAGTTTAAAATATGCTATAAAAATCTATTTGTGACATGGATCAAAACAACATTGTAAATCCAAAATTTTCAAAAAAATCAGTTTGGCACTATACTCGTGTTAAAACAGCAATATATATACTCCCTACTTACAATAACTTAAACCCTGTTCTAGAAATTCTGGGGGTAGGAGTAGTCTCCGGCTTAGGCTTGGATTGCGACACAGTAGCGATGATAAGAACAAAAGTACGCATTGGTAGGAGTAGTCTCCGGCTTAGGCTTGGATTGCGACTTCAAATCTTTTAAAAGATTAAATTTCATTACAGGTAGGAGTAGTCTCCGGCTTAGGCTTGGATTGCGACAAAGCAGTTGTTCTTGGCACTCACTTAGTGTTAGTAGGAGTAGTCTCCGGCTTAGGCTTGGATTGCGCCCACTCTCCGACGCCTTTTCAATATCAGCATGAGGTAGGAGTAGTCTCCGGCTTAGGCTTGGATTGCGACAGTAGTAACTACTTTCATCAACCATGTCATACACTGTAGGAGTAGTCTCCGGCTTAGGCTTGGATTGCGACCAATAGGAGGTATATATCATAGGGATTATCATTTTGTAGGAGTAGTCTCCGGCTTAGGCTTGGATTGCGACAGAAAGTGAGGAGATTGCTTTCCTTATAATAGAGTAGGAGTAGCCTCCGGCTTAGGCTTGGATTGCGACAAACAACGTTATTGCAGCAATAAATGAGAATGCTGGTAGGAGTAGCCTCCGGCTTAGGCTTGGATTGCGACAACTTAAACCACTTTTATTTTTTTAGAATATAGAAGTAGGAGTAGCCTCCGGCTTAGGCTTGGATTGCGACGCTGTACCGTTTCTTTTTTCATTACTCATAACCAGTAGGAGTAGCCTCCGGCTTAGGCTTGGATTGCGACACCATAGCTGTTATATTGTCTCGTGACTTATTGTAGGAGTAGCCTCCGGCTTAGGCTTGGATTGCGACAGCCTACTTCGATTACCTCTACCATTACTTTTCGCGGTAGGAGTAGCCTCCGGCTTAGGCTTGGATTGCGACCAGGGTATATATCTGTATGATTTGTAAAGTGTAGATTGTAGGAGTAGCCTCCGGCTTAGGCTTGGATTGCGACCATTTGCATTGTACGGTTCAGCTACAGGTCCATCAGGTAGGAGTAGCCTCCGGCTTAGGCTTGGATTGCGACATGATAATCTTCACAAGGAGTGGTATGGATGCGACTGTAGGAGTAGCCTCCGGCTTAGGCTTGGATTGCGACGTTTTCCCATTGCCTTGATCTTTTCACCGTTCGCGTAGGAGTAGCCTCCGGCTTAGGCTTGGATTGCGACAGACAAAAGCTTCTTTTCAGTATGCTCTTGTATGTAGGAGTAGCCTCCGGCTTAGGCTTGGATTGCGACTAGCATTATAACCACAGGGGTAACGAGCATTACGTAGGAGTAGCCTCCGGCTTAGGCTTGGATTGCGACGATGAACAATGCACGACAAACACAAAAGTGTGCCGTGTAGGAGTAGCCTCCGGCTTAGGCTTGGATTGCGACGGGACCTATGTCCTTGGAAAGGTTTTTACAAAAAGTAGGAGTAGCCTCCGGCTTAGGCTTGGATTGCGACCAAGAGGTAAATCTGGATTTACAATGAATGTGGTAGGAGTAGCCTCCGGCTTAGGCTTGGATGAACTGTGTTAAAAAACAAACAATGCGGTCTAAAAAATCAAGCATTTTGGAGTTTCAGGTAATACTCATTATCAAAAGGGACGCCAGATTTGACGACAGCAAAAAGCTGTCTGAGCATTTTGTTACACACTGCTAGCATGGCTACTTTATGACATTTGCCTTTGCTTTTTAAGCGCTCATATAAAAGTTTGCAATCTTTATTATATCGCTTGGCGGAGCGAGCCCCCATGAAAAGCGAGGCTCTGATATCTGCATCCCCAGTCTTGGCGATGGATCCTCTACCTTTGATGGAAGAACCAGATTCAAACTGAGTTGGGCATACTCCAACATACTTTGCGAGTTGTTTGTAATTATCAAAATCCTGGAGGGCATTAGTGGATATCAGAATCGAATTAGCTACTGCAGGGCCTACGCCTACAACGGTGGTAGCCAGTTGATAAGCTTTGTCGAATGCTTGTTGAGTGACTTTACAAATGCGTTGCTGAGTTTGCTGGATTTGTTGCTCACAAAGCTGGAGGCTATCCTTGAGCGTTTGGAGTACAAAATCAAGAGGCTGTACATGATATTCAAGGGCATGCAACTGATTTTCAATAACTCTTTTTTGTTTTTTGAGTTGCCGAAGCAATGTTCTCAACTGCTTAGCTTTCAGCATCTTGTCACTGGGTAAAATGAAAGGTTTAGGCTTGTTACATTGCCCATATAATGCCAATGCACAGGCATCTTTGTTGTCCGTTTTAGTGGTAGAAAGCAACACTCCGTGGATAAAACCTTTACTCTGTTTGGGGTTTAATACAGAGCATTTGATTCCACTTTTGCAAAGTCCAAAAGTCAGTTTCATAGAGTAAGTACCCGTTGCTTCCAGGATGATATGTATTGCTTGACCCTGCGGTAAGTGTTGAATAAACTCTTGAATGCCTGTTTCGCTATTTGGATAATTTTTTATAATCCACTGTTCTTTTTCATCCTTCCTGGCGGCTGTAAATGTATCTTTAGATACATCCACCCCTATAAAAAGAGTAGGCAATTGATCCATAAAAATGATACCTTTGAAGTGATATAAATTGTTGTTGCAGTAATTGAGCGGTTCGATGAGGCTACTACAATCATCGTAAACGGGCTTTATGCCTACTGAACTGTCCAGTATAGCCACAACGAAGAGATGGGCGAGCAGCTCAACATCCAATACGGTATCGCGAGTACCTACTGCGACTCGGCTTGTCCCGCCCAATGCTCAATTGCTGTAATTTAGTTCTTTTACTTTTTTTCGCCTTTCGAGGTTTTTACAAACTTACGA
>JAKSDI010000161.1 GCA_022360175.1 Chitinophagales bacterium | reverse complement strand
GAATTGGTAATCACCAAATCTGTATATGGAGTTAATAATATATACTCAAATGTTTCTGTTAGTCCTGTTCCTAATTGTTCGGCAGTGATGGTATAATATCCAATACCTGTCTCCATCCCAGGCATTACATTAATACTCACTAAGTTTGTACCCGACGAAATGTCTATAGTCCCTTCACTACCCAAATCAACACCGTCAAATGACATAGAAGCAGACCAATCACTTGGCTGATCAGAAGAAAGAGTAAGCTTAACTTCAGAACTTTCATTTCCTAATTCTGTAATAACAATTCTGAAATTATTGCCATTGTCCAGATCTGTAGTTTGAGCAAAATCATAGGTAGTACCCGCTATCTCAAATGTTGGATCACCCATGATTCCAGATTGTAAGACTTCTCTTTCATCAGTAGTAGTAAGATATGCTATTGTAAATATTTGATCTTTCTCCCATTCAGAATCATACTCATAGGAAAAATCAATCGCAATTTCATCACCTGCTGTTGGAGCTGGTGTAATCACCTGGCCTGGTTCTCCATTAACATATTTTCTAAAAACATACTTGAAATCTAGTTCGCCATTTGAGCCTGGAGGAGAAGAATACACCACACTTCTTTCTACAATCGCTAACTTCAATCTGACATCTCCTTCAAAAGGAGTATCAGCAGATACTACACGTACTTGTCCATTTACCATTTCTGGATTCGCCATATCAACTTCCTCAGTAACCAATAATCGATAGGGGCTACTCCCAACTTTAATGACATTATCAAAGTCATCGATGAATGAATTGGAAACACCTAAATTTTCGCCATTAAAAACGGAATTGGGTACTCCTGAAATATTGTAATTACTAGTAGCTGCTGCATTTTCAGCAGTGTTATGCGAATACATTGGATCCACTCCTGGCCAGGAAGTATGATATGCAATAACATGCACTTTATCCGTATTATTCTCTATTGCACTAAAAAAAGCAGGGTTTTGAAAGGCACAGGGACCACAAGAAGCTTGAGTAAAGTGTTCAAACAATCCATATCGTTTGGCTTGTGCATTTACTTGATCAACAGCGGAGAAGCATATCGCCGCACACAAAAGAAAGTATAATTTTTTTTTCATAAGATTGTAGGTTTCAAGGAATAATCAACAGCTATTCTTGCCTTAGAATAAAGTTTGGTCCGCAATCATGACATTATTCACACAAAAAAAGTGTTCGCATTACAAAAAGATCAGTTCCCAAGAAATAATATTCCAAAGTGAGCGCTGCTGATAATCAATGTTAGTATTCGACTTCAAGGTATATCAAAAATATGGATATGCAAAGCCTTGCACCTAAGAGTAGATTTGATTTTAATAGAAGCTTGTAGGTTTTGTAAATTGGGTTACATTTTCAACAAATATCTAAGCCTATCCTGGGCTTTATATTATAATAATTGGGTCCAATCGGGATTTGTTTTCCTGATAAAGTAAAGAGTAAGATACTAACAATTCAGACACATTATAAAAAAGAGAGAACAGGGATATTTTTAAAGCAACTTCAACTTTACTCGTATTCAAAAAATATTCTCCTCTTTGCCTTTTTGATACTTTCTCCTTGTTTTATAAGTATTAATTTTTCTTTTGAAAAAACTTTTTCAATGGTCAGCGTATCTCCACTACATACTATTTGCTGGCCATTTCCAAGAATATCGACATACCATTTCGTGTTGCCAATACTTTTAAGAAACGCTGGATTTAAGCTTAGTTCGTCTATCTGATAGATCAAAGGGCCTTCAGATTTGTACACCCAATACTCTTTTAAAGTACTTCTTTCATCAAGGATAAATTTCTTCTCTATATCATACTCATCGTTTCCAAGTCTAAAAGAGCAATCATATGCATTCATTTTATCAAACACTTTAATTTCATCAGAACACTTGGCATGAGCAGGGCTTATAGTTTCATCTAATGTTTGATATTTTGCTATTATCTTACTATTTGTATTCAAAGAGTTTTTCACCTTCTTATTACAACTAAAAATCGTCAATAGGATAAAGATTATTTGAATTACTCTCATGTCATTCTTTAATGTACTTCGTATCGAAAGGGAGTCGCCCCCACATCCATAATCCAAAATTGTTCATATGGGAGATCATCGTTTTAAACGATAGGCTTATTCAAATATATGCCCAATGCGTCAAATTTGAAGATCGTATGGTAAGGATTTCCAAAGCTAGATACAGAAGCTGTATATAAACGTATTAGGCAACTTATGAGTATATGCAAAACCTCAACCCTGCTTTAAAAGTGCTGTAGCATAGGATTTACCCCAATCAGAAATACTTGTGATCACGGGTTGCAAACTTTTCCCTATTTCGGTTAGCGAGTATTCAACTTTTGGAGGAACGGTAGCATAAGCCTTTCTTCGCACAATCTTTTTGCTTTCTAAATGTTTTAATTCCTTCACTAACATTCGCGTAGAAATATCGGGTATGGCACGCTCCAACTCCTTAAAACGTAATGTTCCTTTATCCAGCAATACATACAATATGGCAAACTTCCACTTCCCTTCTAAAGTGTTCATTGCCAAATGAAATGGACAGTTTAAATATTCTTCTAAAGTTTTTTCACGCATAAAAGACTGATTTTCAACAATACTTACATTTATGTTATTACTTCCCATTAATGTAACTACTTTCAAAAGTAAAGTAAAGAGTCTAAGTTTGCAACTTCAAACGATTAAATGATAAAAAATGAGTATGCAAAACTTTTTCAGGACAGGCATTTATTGGGCTATTATAATCTTTGGAGCCGTAAGCTGTAATTCATCTGTAGACAATGAACAGACGAAACATTCAATTGAACAAACAATGGACAATACGGAACTGACAAAGAACAAAGAGGTGGTAAAAGAATTTGTAGAAGCTATGCAAATTTCCAACGTAGATAAACTTAAGACTATGATTACCGATGATTTTAGTTGGTGGATCATCGGAAAACCTGAGTATTTGGCTACCGCCGGAGAGCACGATACGAAATATTTTCTTAGCTTTTTTAAAGGTGCCGAATTGTTTCCTGACGGAACAGATTTTACAATAACGTCAATGATTGCCGAAGACAATAAAGTTGCGGCAGAAGCTGAATTTAAAGCTAAAACCGCCATGGGAACTGACTACGAAAATTACTACCACTTTCTATTCACTATCGAAAATGGAAAGGTAAAAAGAATGAAAGAATACATGGACACCTATCATGCTAAAGTAACCTTTGGTTTATAAAACACTAAACGATGAATTGGACAAAAGAAAACATTAAAAGTCAAAATGGAAAAACCGTTTTAATAACCGGAGCAAATACAGGATTGGGCTTTCAAACCGCTTTGGAATTAGCAAAAAAAGAAGCCCTAGTCATTGTGGCAGGTAGAAATAAAATAAAGATCAATGCAGCTATTGAAAACATCAAAAAGGAATATCCCGCTGCAAAATTGGAAGCTGGGATTGTTGATTTATCCGATTTATCTTCTGTAGAAACATTTTCTAAATCCGTACTCAAAAAACACCATCGTTTAGATGTATTAATAAATAATGCGGGTGTTATGTTTCCGCCACCAAGCACCACAAAAGAAGGTTACGAATTGCAATTTGGCGTGAATTTCATAGCGCATTTTGCACTTACAGCTCATCTATTCCAATTACTCAATGCTACACCAAACAGTCGAGTAGTTACCTTAAGCAGTATAGCACATAAAAATGGACGTATAGATTTTGAAAATTTAAAGTTAGAAAAGCCCTTCGATAAATTTAGAGAATACGGGCAAAGCAAAGTAGCTGACTTAATCTTCACCTTAGAGCTACAGCGAAGACTGGAAAAACACGATCTGCCTTGTATATCTATAGGTGCTCATCCAGGTATTAGTAAAACCGAATTGTTGCGGACAGATAATCCTGAAATGATTAATGAATTCCCACATATGGATGCTAATCAAGGTGCTTTTCCGACGCTTTATGCAGCAACAGAGCCTTTACAGGGCGGTGAATATATAGGCCCTAATGGCGAAGGTGAAATGACGGGGTATCCAGCACCTGCTTTTATTTCTGATTATGCCCAGAATCTAGAAATCGGTAAAAAATTGTGGGAATATGCGAATAATAATATGGAGCTAAAATTTCTACCATAGAAAAGACTGAACCACCAACAATCTGCATGAGCGATAGCGGTTTGAGTGATTACTCAAACCGTTATCTCATTATTTAAGCCTGAAGAATACATGCAAAAAGAAAAAGAGCTACAAAGTTTCACCTGTAACTCTTTCATAATCAGTGTGCCGAAAGGGGGAGTCGAACCCCCACATCCGTAAGGACACACGCCCCTGAAACGTCCCCAAAGGCAACGCCTTTAAAGGCTTTTAGTTAAAAAGCGCTGATTATCAGTGTTTTTTAAGTTCAAATGCGACCACATAAAACCATAATTTGCATATCTTACATGCAAATTACATGCAAATTTTCTCATTCATGATTTCAGTTAAAATTATTCTTGATACGCGTTCTCGCAAAAAAGATGGCACAAGTCCGCTTAAATTGCGCTTTATTTTTCATGGCCAAACCTATCATAAAGCGATGGGCTATAGTATAGACCCCAAACATTGGAATGAGACAGGGCAAAAAGTCAAACATTCTTGCAAAAGCATTGGCAGTACAACGCGCTTTAACGCCTTAATTCATAGTCAAAAACAAAAAGCATTAGATGTGATCACCCGTTTGGATGAACGGGGACAATTGAAACGATTATCTTTTCCAGAGATAAAAAAACATTTGATCGGCAATCAAACAGACCTCATGCTTCTAGCCTATGGCGAAGAGGTCATTGCCAGAATACACAAAACCGGAAAACATGGCAATGCACGGGTTTATCAATTAATGCTGAATTCGGTACGAAATTTTGTCAAGTCTAAGGATATTCCAATGCGCCAACTTAGCTATCGCTGGCTCAAACGTTATGAAGAATGGTTTTTAGGTAAAGGTAATTCTATCAATGGTCTAGCCGTAAATTTGCGCACCTTACGGGCATTAATAAATCGGGCAATTAAAGAAAAATTACTTTCTAAAGAATATTACCCCTTTAATGAGTATGTCATCAAACGAGAAAAAACGCGAAAACGTGCCATTCGCTTAGAAGATATTAAAAAAATCAAAGCATTCGAACCCCAAACCGCACGGCAAAAATACGCACAAGATTGTTTTCTGATTAGCTTTTATCTGATGGGCGCTTCCTTTGTTGATATTGCTCATCTTACTTTGGGTCATATCATAGACAACCGCATAGAGTACAAGCGCCGTAAAACTGGACGCTTGCATTCCATTATCCTTTCTAAGCCATTACAAGATTTATTAAATCCTTATCTAAAAAATAAAACAAAAGAAGATTACATTTTAAACGTCATTCAATCAGATGATCCACAGCGACATGTCAATGAAGTGCATAACGGATTACGTCGCTTTAATATCGGCCTCAAGGAAATTGGCGGGCTTTGCAATATTCAAACACCGCTTACCAGTTATGTTGCTCGTCATTCCTACGCCACGATAGCTAAATATAAGGGTATCCCTACCGCAGTAATCAGCGAAGCATTGGGACATAGTTCAGAGGATGTCACCCAAATATATCTAGATAGCTTCGATAAGGACGTTCTTGACAACTATCACCAACGGATCATTGAGTAAGTTACCGGTCAAGCAACAGGCAATCAAGCATACCAATTATGGAGATGTGAAGGCGCACTGACCCTGCGTGTACGTTAAGCGATATGAGTCTTAAGCGCATGCTTAGACGTGAAGTCTGTAAGGAATTTTTGTCTTCTTAAATACGACCTCCAAGACGCATGAACCGGGTCATATGAACCGTGGATAAACACATCATTAAACACCTTCAATTTACCTTATTCTGCTCCCTCCCCCTCAAAAAATCGCGCCATTACGCTCCAGAAAATCGGCCCAGTCTTGCATCATGTCTTTTCGTTTGTCCAAAAACTGCGCTCTGTCATACGCACTGCCTAACGGGCCAATAGGTTTATGGGCAAGCTGCGCCTCGATCACATCGGGATAATAATTCAGCTTTTCTCGAATGGTTGTCCGCGCCAAAGCCCTAAACCCGTGCGCCGTCATTCTGTTATGAAACCCAAGTTTTTTTAAGGCCAGATTGACTGTCGCATCGCTCATCGGTTTTTTGATATTATTTCGCGCGGGAAAAACCCAAGGCGTATTTAAATGCGCCGTTTCTTGGCGCTGTTTATCCAAGACGTTTAACGCCTGCGTTGATAAAGGCACAACATGGCTTTTGCCGGATTTCATGAATTTTGCGGGGATCACCCATGCCTGTTCATCAAAGTCAATATCCGTCCATTGCGCTTGCCGGATTTCCCCCGGACGGCAAAAAGTCAACATTGAAAGCGCGATCGCATTTCGGGTGCGCTCAAATAACCGTGCTTTATTCTGATTTAAGCTTGCCGTTAATTCGGGTAATTCTGAGGCTTCAATCGCCGCGTAATGTTCAACAGGCCTTGACTTCAAAGCCCCATGCAATAAAGGCGCAGGATTGTGTTCACATCGATCTGTTTGAATGGCATATCGAAATATTTGACCGCAAATCTGCCGCACCGATTTGGCCGTATAATACGCCCCTCTGTCCTCTATGCGTTGCAAAGCGTGCAGTAAATGCGTCGCTTTTATTTCTGTAATGGGGAAATTCCCCAAACACGGAAAGATATTTTTTTCAAGCCGCCGCATAACAACTTTAGATCGTTTTTGCCCCCAGCGTTCATCTTGTTTTTCATGCCACTCACGGGCAATGCTCTCAAAGGTTGTATTGGCTTTAATCGCCGCTTTATGCCTGCGGCGCAGGCGCGCAAATGACGGATCAATATCCTGATCCAATACCTGCTTGGCCTCATCGCGTTTTTGTCTGGCCTCGTTCAAGGTCACAACGGGATACCGCCCTAAAGACAATCGTTTTTCCTTACCTTGAAAATAATATTTTAAACGCCACAGTTTCGCCCCCTTCGGTGTGACTTCAATATACAAACCGCCCCCGTCAAATTTTTTATACGCTTTTTCTTTTGGTTTGAGTCGATCACATTCGGTTTTGGTTAACTTCATCTACTTGCCCCCACGCTGTCTAAACTTGCCCCTAAATCTGCCCCTAAAATTTGTGAAAAGACCTGATATGATAAATTATACCATGAAGACGAATGAAGCGCAAAGCTTTAGCCACCATATGTTTGTAGTTAATTTGTGAAAATTGATGATAAGCAATTATTGCTTGAATGGAGCGAGTGAAGGGACTAAATCATAACACCCAACCCATTGTTTTAGAATATAATAATGGTGTTGCACAATATAACTTGCCCCTATTTTTGCCCCTAAAAAAGATGATCTTGTATGAATGTTGATTAAACATTCATACGCCTAATTATCCCCCCTTCCCTAATGATCTGGGATAATATCCAGTAGGGTTATAAACATATTCATGTCTGTATCTGGCATGTTTTGGAGGGCTTTGATAAAGCGGTGATACAGGCGGCGTTTTCGTGCTGATAAGGTGGACAAGGGATCATGTTGATATGCTGGTTGATCTTTCAGCCCGTCGATGAAAGCCTGTATTGGTATTTCTAAATGCTCTGAAAGGTAAATGGCTTTTTCGATAGATAAACGGTTTTGACCTGCCTCGTATTTTTGCACCTGCTGAAATGTAATACCGAGGATCGTCGCCAATTGGGCTTGAGATAGGCCAAAAGATTTACGCATGGCTCGTAAATTTTGGCCTATTCGTATGCTCATTTCTTTTTCTATTTCACGGTTAAACATCCGACCTCCACATAACATACATAAAACATACTCTGACAATTTTTTAGTCATCCATATCCCACAACTTTGCAGCCATTTCCCGTTCTTCTACGCCTATCGCCGTGGTGTATACTTGGGTGGTTTCCAGCTTTGCATGGCCTAACCATTTGGTGACCAAGGTGATAGATACTTTCGATATGGCATGTACGGCAAACCCATGACGAAGCCCCTTGGCCGAGGCGGGAAGGCCTTCAATACGGGCCATATTCATGACATCTTTAACGTAACGCGATCCGGTGCGCAGCGAAAACGTAAAGAGACGACCATTGCTGCCCTCAACAGTGCGCTCTATAAATACACGGAGATCATCTAATAAAAATGAAGGTATGGGGATTTCCCGATACACGCCTTTTCTGCGTCTTTTAAGTGTTTCGATAATGACTGTTTCATTTGAGAAATCAATATTATGTTTGCGCAGATTGTGGATTTCGCCGATACGGGCGCCCGTGAAGAAGAGTAGCTGACAGAATAGTTTTTTATCAGTTCTGATTGTTTTGGTGCTTTCTAAAAAGCGCCGTCTTTCGGCATTATTTAAATACTTCCTTTGGCCTTTCGCGTTATGGAGTGACATACTTGTCTTGTACATATACATACGTTTTCAATTTGAAAATATAACTGTCCGAGTATTGCCTATAAAAAGACAAAGTTCAAAGTGAAATCGTATTAAAAAAGGCTGTTTTCCTCAAAATTGTACGTTTGAACGCATATTTTGCCCCCGAAATGATCTCATAACCCTCCGATATCGCCTTCCCGTGTCATGTTATAGGCAATTTGCAGACATCTTTTAATTAAATCTCTAAGACATGGTTTTTAAAATATCGTGTAAAGCGTTCTGCGCTTTATTGCCGTTGTTGATGGCCTGCTCAATGCTTAATAGTCAAACAAATTCACGCGCAACCGAAAAGCAAAAGGCGCTTGAATCTTGTAAGAAACGAGAATTCACATCGTCGCAATATGACTGCGAGTGTTTGATCGCAAAATATGATGAGACGGCCGAACAGATACGCACGGGAAATACATCGGCGGGTGGATCAGGATCAGATGCGGACATTTCGCCTGCGCTTTTAAAAAAATACACATCGCATTTGGAACGGCATTGCAAAGCCGGACGAAACATTCATATCAAAAAAGTGACATCGGGCAAAATGACCTATCTCAAGATCACGCCCGTTATGATGGACGATAGTCCGTTTTCCCATCGGCCGGCCTGTGAGATTTTGGAGCGTGCAAAGAACGGGCAAGGTCTGCAAACGATGGCGGCCACACAAAGTGAGCCGGATTTTACGGCTGTGATGAGCATTTTGTACAAAACGACGGACTGCTTGCCGCGCGATAAACTGTATGACACTTATTATAAGGACGCACAAGCCAATCTGTCTTTGCTCGTTCTTGGTAATTTGCTGAACGTATCGAAAGAGGAGTACTGCACCTGTTATGCGGCGGGGATGACAAAGGCGGTTAAAGAGGGCTTAACCGTTGGCGGGCCGCACTACGAAAACATGAGGAAAGCATTGGCCGACCGATGCAGCAAAGGTCAATAAATTTTTTGTCGAGCCGTTCGGATCAAACCCTATTCATCAACGTAATGGGGTTTGATCTGAATACGTTTATTTTTTCACTCACTTCATAGTTATTTCAAAGCATGAAAATCATATATCTATTGGGGCTTATGGCCATTGTGTTAACGTCATCCGTAAAGGCACAACCCCCTGTTCAACATGTAAAAATCGGTGAACAAATATGGATGGCGCACGATTTAGATGTCACCACCTTCAGTAACGGCGATGAAATATTCCACGCAAAAACCCCCAAAGAATGGAATGATGCCTTTAAAAAGAAAATACCTGCATGGTGTTATTGCACGGACAAGACAGGTCAAAGCACGCAATACGGGAAGAAATATAATTGGTTTGCGGTCAATGATATAAGAGGGCTTGCGCCCTCCGGCTACCATATTCCAAGCAAAGAAGAATGGGAAGAGATGATAAATGCGCTTGGGGGCAGAGGGTATGCGGGATATAAATTAAAAACCACTATGGGATGGGGGCTTGTGCATAATGGTAGCGGAAATAACGCCGCCGGATTTAATGCTGTGCCAAATGGGTTTGCCAGTGATTGGGGTGGATGTGGTGATACGGGTGAATTTGGGTATTGGTGGACATCTACCTATGATCCGGAAAGCTGGACAGGGTTTGCGGCGCGTATCGGCAGTTGGGATTACATGCATAAGCAGGCCTCACAGTCTATTGTTGTTGCTGCTCATGACTATAAACAGTCCTATAATGTGCGCTGTATCCTCAGTTCACCTGAATATAAGGAACAAGAACTTGCAGAAATAAAAGAGGAATTGAGAGTATTAGAGGATGAAATAGATGAGCTTATAACCGAGGCGTTTCAGATCATTTTCAGGCAAGATTCGCTGACCGATCTCAATAACGCAAGATTTAAAGAACGACAGATATTTAAAGCCTCTAAAACCCCAGATGCAGAGCTTAGTGCGAAAGATTACACACAAAACTGCCACGGGATCGGTATATCTATTTTTTGCGATTACTATGAGCTAAAAAAAGCAAAACACATCGGCGAATATCTCATGAATAGTTTCGGACAAAAAATCATTAGCCGCTATTTCATACAGATCACAGAAAACACGGATCAGGGGGCCTACATCACCCATTTTGTCAACGGCAAAAAAACAAAAGGCATATCCTACTTCAAAGACGACACCGCACATATCCTGCAACACGCCGTCAATACACTCGACACATACAAACAAAATAACTGCTATGAGTAGGGCAATCTGTTTGTTGAATACAAAGCAATCAAAAATCTTAACTGCCAGCCAAATAGAGTGTAAAAAAAGAGGTATCTCTCATTTAAAACAGTTCTAAATTAAAGTTTGCATTTCATAAAACTGTGTGCATACTGTGGTTATTATCTTCAACTAATGTGAGCAAAGACCGTAAATAGTAAAAATTGAAGTGGCCGTTTAGTTTGAGAAATATTTTGAATACTCTTTAAATAAGGAGCTTTTTTTTGCAGAAATTAAAACACTATTTATCTACTAAATTCAATAAAGTAGCGACTGGATTAACAATTACAACAGCATTGGGCATATTGAGTGTAATTGCTGGGGTAGCTATGCATGAAAATCAACCAGAATTGTCAAGAATGATGCTAGATTATGGAACTATCACGGCGTTCGCTGGTTTAGGTTGTCTTATTGCAATGATGTCAGGAAAGACCTACTCTGTTTTAACTAAGAAACAATCAAATCAACTAGAACACTTGAAGCCTTAAAATAATTTATACCCGCCCAAAGAAGATATGGAAATTTTTATCATTACTATATCTTCAATAATGTAAGTTGTCTTTCTTTCACTTATTCTACTCTCACATTTTCCGTAAATACATGGCAAGTGCATCGCCACCAGACTTTCAGAACAATTACCAACTCTTTAATTATTATTTATCCTCTAATATCCCATCTTCATTTCCTCCTCCACGGATTGTTTAATTAGGACACTCTCCCGTCATTTTGAAATGGAGGATATGTTGGGGTGAAGGTTTATTTGAAGTGGACATGTAATTGAGGTACTTCCCGTTTGTAAGGCTGGATGACCAAGGCTGTGGAGAAATCTACAAGGATGGAGGGGATATTATTTCTATTGAAGCATGATGTAGAAAAAATGTTTCCTCCATCCTTGTGGATCACGTAGCAGACGGTATCTTGCCGCAACAAAAAGGGAGGTAGATCAATGACAACGACAAGGAAAATTGTTAAGACTCAAGGGGTACATCCGCAATGACACACCAGTTAAGCGATTGCGGCTTGGTACCTGATCTGGCGGGGTCTTTGTATAAAGAGCATGCAAGATTAGGGCCGTATGAGCTTAACTGGCATAAGGGCGGCTTTTAAGGGATGGGCAAAAATTGA
Organism: Chitinophagales bacterium; assembly: GCA_022360175.1. GTDB lineage: Bacteria > Bacteroidota > Bacteroidia > Chitinophagales > Saprospiraceae > JAKSDI01. The sequence goes on along the minus strand of JAKSDI010000161.1, from coordinate 10,074 downwards.
TGAGCTTGCGCCCTTAACATGCACAATGATCAAGATGAAGGTTGACAGACATACGGCTGGACTTGTAGATACACCGTAACCTAACAAATAACGTTGCTGTAGATAGAAAAGAAAGGAACGAGAACGTGGATTTTGATGAAATTGAAAAGATGAACTTGTCCGATACAAGCAAACAATTTTTGAAATTTGCCAAAGCCGCCGGAGAATATGCAATTGCTGCTGACACCTTTATGGATGAATATCTGAAATCAAAGGCATTCAAAGAAGCTTGTGAAAAAGGAATAGCCTTGCCAGAATCTCATGAAGAAGAAGCGTGGCAAGCCTATAAAGCTGAACACAATGTTAAACTTCCATCAGAACTCGGTTTATTCTACCCACATGAATGAGATTAAGGGATAAGCAAAAAAGCACCCAACCTATCCATAGCTAAATGCAATCTTGTCATTCTTAAGTCAAATAACAAATAAGTTCAGATATGTTCATTTAAGCTCAAAAAACACATGCAAATGGCATGCAAGAAGAAGAACAAAAGAAAAAGAGCTACAAAATTTTATCTGTAACCCCTTGATAATCAGTGTGCCGAAAGGGGGAGTCGAACCCCCCACGTCCGTAAGGACACACGCCCCTGAAACGTGCGCGTCTACCAATTCCGCCATTTCGGCAATCTATTTTGGTAATAACTAAGAGCATGTTTGGGATTTATTAATCGGACTTATTTCGTCGCTAATCGGCTTATATTTTGTTAGAAGAACACTCATTTAGCTTAGGCTAAAATCGTAACCTCCCGCCTCATCTAATCCAATTAGTGACAAAATCGTCTCAAAGAACAAATTCCCAAACACACTCTAAGGTGAGTTTGGCAGGATTTCCCGTCAAAGAAAACATTAAAGTTTACTAAGACGGGATTCCTCACTACCATGTACCGATAGAGGGAATCGAACCCTCCTTTCCATTATTGGAATTGAATATTCCTTTTCGGTAGTGCGCAAATATGGTGATTTTCCAATTGTTATGCAAATATGCCAGAGCAGAAAAGTCAGCGCAAACCTCTATCCTCTGTTTTATACATCTTCTAATATCTTCCAACAATAATACAAAGCTCGTGGCACATGAAAACAGCCCTTCCATTTTCCACCTTTCAGATTAAATATTCTTTCTCCCTGCCGATCCAAGTGCCCCCACCACTCTCCATGCACCGGATCTGGGAAGTGGTTCCAGGTATAGTCGTGGACTTTTTCAAACCAGGACCAGCATCCTTCGTCCTGTGTAAGTTGATAGCCTTTCAGTAGGCCAAGAAGTGCTTCCAGATGTACCCACCATAACTTCCGATCCCATTCAAGTTGCTGGGTGGGATGCCCTTTGATATCCATAAAATAAAAGATACCCCCATATTTATCATCCCAGCCATAGGATAAGGTTTGTAGCATGATATTTACAGCTCGTTGGATTAACCCCTTATCCCCATATCTTTCCCCTAAATCCATAACAAACCACATGGCTTCAATGGCATAGCCCGGATTGAGTAAACGGCCATCCATAGAATCGGAAAAGGCACCAGTGGGTGTTACATTTTCCAAAATCAACCCAGATGGTTCGTGGTAAAAAACATCCATCACTTCCCGAATACAATCCTGAATGGTTTGTTCTACCAAATGCTTATCCAGTAAGCTTTCCAATTCCAGGCATAGATTGCACAAAATCATTGGCAAAGCAAAGTTTTTCAGTGGACGGGTTCCTGGATATACTTTACTGTAAACTCCTTTAGAATTGTCTTTGCGTTTTAAGATATTACGAAAGGTAGAAGTTGCTATTTCAGCATATTTTGTTTTACCCGTAGCCAAAAACAATTGGCCAAAAGCCATAGCTGCAAAACAATCAGAAAATACATTGTAAGGCTGTATGAGTGGCGCTCCCTGCTGATTAAGAGAGAAATACCAATAAGCGTTTTCATCTCTGCCATGCTGCTCCAAAAAAGAAGCTCCGTGCACAGCAAAATCCAGCCACTCCTGCTTTTGTTCGAGTCGGTTATAGAGCATGGAAAAAGTCCACACCTGTCGAGCTTGTAGCCAGATAAATTTATCTGTATCAAATACCCGGCCATCTTCCAACAAGCAACTGAAGTAACCTCCATAAACTTCATCCTTAGAGTGTTTCAACCAAAAAGGAAGGACTTGCTCTAGTAATTCGTTTTTGTATAAAGATGTATATTCTGCAGGGGTCATTTTTTTAATTTTTCCATGTATCGATTGAACAAATGATGAGCTTGAGGATAGGCAGATTGTGGGCTTATGAAATGGGAAAACTCAAAAGTAATCGCCTTTTCCAGGCCGGCTTGCTTTGCCGCTTCCAGTTTCAACAAAAGCTTTTCCCACTTGATCGGTAAAAACTTGATTGGCATATCTCGATCAAAAGATTCGGCATTGGTCCAGCATTGCATATTGTATTGGGTAGCAAGCTTTTTATTGATGGCAAAGTAGTCAGCCAATTCGTGATAATCTACATGGCCATCCTGAAAGGCCAGAATGTCTACTGCACCCTGAATACGATCCAGGATTTCATTCCAGTCTTTTTCATGTTGCTCAATAGTAATATGTTCTGCTTTTGTAAGTGTAGATTGATTGGAGAGGATGGCCTTTTTCCCATCTATGTAAGGAGAAATTAGTGTGGGTAAATTGTTAGACACTGCTTTGCAATGCTTTCCCAAACGAGCATAAAGCGACATGATATCTCCTGTTTTTCGGCTTACCTCCTGAGATAAATACCAGCCTTTAAAAGCTGAAGCATTACCATATTTTGCCCAAACTTCATCAATTACCTTTAGATTGACGTCTACTTCTTTTTGATAATCGCCCTGCTCCCACCAATATTTTCCAGAGTCGTACAATCCAAAATAAAAATGCATCCCATATTTTTCCGAAAGGGACAAAAACAAAGCTACCAAATCCAAAGGAGGGCGATAAGCACCTTCTTCTTTGATCAATACCTCCGAGGGATAAGTCAGCCACCTTTTATACCCCGACCGAATCAATACTACGGTATCGATTCCCATCTGCTTCATATAAGCGAAATCCGAATCCCACTCTTTTTTGCCCCAATTTTGATGAGGAATATCATGACTGATCTCATCTAAAAAAGTCGCCGTTATGGGTAGCATTGACCATCTAGTTTATCGTACCATAATTTCTTCAATAAAATACTCGTCACAACAAAAATGACTAATGCAATAGAAAAATCTCTCATTGATTTAATAATCAAATAGATTGGCATTACAACAAGCGTCATCTGCCAAACGATACCAATTACTACATTGAGCATATCTATTGCGAAGCTCTGATTTGGTTTGAAATCGGGATCTTCTACTCTTATTTTTTCAATGACAGGCTTCCAAAAACCCCACGGACGCGTATCTCTGTAGAATTTCTTTAATACTTCAATATCATCTGGTTGGGTAAGGAAAGTACCCAAAATACAGCCAGCAAAGGATGCTAAAAGAATATGAGGGAATATATAAATAGCTGCTGTATCAGGATATAATCCAGGAATAAATGTAGAAGCCAATAAACCTCCCAACATTCCAAAGAAATAACCATATCCATTAAATCGCCACCAAATCCATTTTAAAACATTGGCCGCAGCATATCCCCCGTACAAGGCAGAAGTAATCCAGAGCGTCAATGAATTGATGGATTCTGCAAAAAAACCCGCAATTACACCAATCACTACCAAAACCAGTGAAGAAAGATAGCTCATCCGAATATAACGGCGATTACTTGCATTGGGATTGATGTATTTCTTGTACAGGTCATTTACGATATAAGCAGGAGCGGCGTTAATAAAGGCGGCAAAAGTCCCCATAAAAGCCGCTAGTAAACCCGCCAGTAAAAGCCCTTTAAACCCAATCGGAACGAATCGCTCTATAGCCAGTGGCAATACCAATTCAAAATCTACATTTGCGCCCATTGCCTGAAACTCCGGCAGCAGGTAAACCAATGATAATACGGTAAAACCAGCAATCATTAAGTATCTGGGGAAAAATAGCACCAGAATCGTCAGCCCACTCATCTTAGCAGCCTCCGCAGGCGTACGGGTAGAAAGCACCCGTTGCATATCATAACTCGGAACTGGCCCGGCCAGGCTTGCAAAAATACCTTTGAAAATCATCATCATCACCAGGTATCCAATGAGTTCGAAACCGTCCGATTCAATTTTTTGGTTTACGCTATCCAAATAACCCGTCCAATCCAGGCCTAATTCCCAGCCAAAGAATAAATCGCCCCAACCAGGAGGCACTGCATTCGTTACCTGCTCTGCGCTCACACTGGTAAATGCGATATAGCCTATGACCAGACAGGAAATGGTCATGATCACAAACTGCAATACTTCTGTAAGTACAACACTATACATCCCTCCCTTAATGACATAGAGGGTCGTAATGCCCATAATCACTAAAGCATATGCTTCCTCGGATGCAATAGTAAGGCCTGCTACAGAAAAGGATAAATCCCACGGAAAGAAAATGGTAGCAAATTTGCCAATACCGACAAAGAAATAGGCAATAAAACCAAAAACGCTAATCACAGCAAAAATAGTCACTATGATATGAGACAATCGCCCGCCGGTAGCATCTCCAAAGCGGGAAGTAATCCATTGGGCTCCGGTCATCACATTAGACCTTCTCAACCAAATTGCCAAAAAGATCATAATGAAGACCTGGTTCCACACTGGCCACAACCAGGGAATCCAGGCACTTTTCAAACCATAAACAAACAAAATGGTCACTGTCCACATCGTACCTGAAATATCAAACATGCCAGAAGCATTTGATAAGCCCAGGTAATACCATTTGATTTCATTATCACCAAGGAAGTAAGAATTTAATCCCTTTGAAGCTTTTTTTGAAATCCAAAAGCCAATAAAAATAGTCACTAAAAGATATAATAAGACGATGCTAATATCCAGGAAGTGCAGATTCATATTCTCTCCTTTGCAAAAGATAAGTTAAAAATCGATGCACAATATAAAAAATAATTTTTCTGTGTACGTGCACAGGAAAAATTTATTTAACTTCGCAATGAAAAAATAATCCTTTGACAACTTCTTTCTCATCCCAATAGAAATTATAAAGATCAGGAATGAATAGAGCATATATAGGCCTTAGTTTTATACTTCTTGTTTTTTTCAGTTGTGCCCAAAAAGAAAATATTCCCCTTGTTTCTTCTCCCTTCACTTCTTATGTCAATCCGTTTATTGGTACCGATGGTAAAGGCAACACTTATCCGGGTGCTGCTATTCCTTTTGGAATGATTCAACTGAGTCCTGATAATGGCAGAAATGGCTGGGATTGGATATCGGGCTATTTCTATCCTGATACCATTATTGCCGGGTTTAGTCATCTTCATCTAAGTGGAACGGGGGCCGGTGATTTATATGATATTTCTTTTTTGCCCGTTTCGGGAAAATTGAAGAAAGCCAAGCTGGATGACATCAATAAGCAAGAGACTGTATATTCTCGTTTTTCACACGATAAAGAAAAGGCAAGCCCTGGGTACTATCAGGTATTTTTAGACGATTACGATGTCAATGTCGAACTCACCGTTACAGAGCGTACTGGCCTGCAAAAATATACTTTTGAAAAAGGGAATGCAGGAGTCCGTTTACACCTGGGTTATACCCGTAATTGGGATAGCATTACAGAAAGTTATGCAAAAGTCGTCAATGACAGTACGATAATAGGCTGCCGCCATTCTGTTGGTTGGGCCAGAGATCAAAAGGTTTATTTTGCCGCTGTTTTTTCTACTCCTTTTAGTTATCAGTTAAGTAATGATGGAGAGAAAATTGAAGGAGATTCTATAAATGGAAAAGATATTTTATTAGCACTTTCCTTTTCGGAAAAAGAAGTGATGGTAAAAACTGGAATTAGTTCTGTGAGTACTAAAAATGCCATGCTCAATTTGACGAGCGAACAACATGGTTTTGATTTTGAGTTGGTCCGACAAAATGCTCAGGATCGTTGGGAAAATGCCCTCCAAAGGATTAAAGTACAAGCCTCTCCAGATAACCTAACACAGTTTTATACCGCCATGTATCATTCCATGCTTGCTCCTACCCTATTTTCTGATGTCAATGGGGAGTACAAGGGAACAGATGGTAAAATATGGCAATCAGAAAAACATGCTCGTTATTCCACTTATTCACTCTGGGATACTTATCGCGCTTTACATCCCTGGTTAACGATTGCAGCACCAGAAAAAGTAGAAGGCTTGCTCTACTCCATGCTACAGTTTTACGACGAAAACAAACTATTGCCGGTATGGAATATGCAAGGCAGTGAAACCAATATGATGATGGGATATCACGCTGTACCTGTTTTGGCAGATGCTATTTTAAAAGGGTTTCCTGTTGATGTGGAAAAAGCTTACGAAGCGATGAAGGCGAGTGCCATGCAGGATGAGTTTGGTATAAAAGAGTACAAAGAACTTGGATATGTTCCATTCGAAAATGGCGGCTGGAATGTTTCCAAAACACTGGAATATGCTTTTGATGACTGGTGCATTGCTCAGATAGCAAAGCATCTGGGGAAAGAAGAGGATTACAAATACTTCCTCCAACGCGCAGCCAATTACCGCAATCACTTTGATGCAGAGACGGGTTTCTTTCGAGCTAAATCAGCAGATAACAACTGGAAAGACAACTTTGATCCTTTAGCTTATCATCCTGAAGACTATTGCGAAGCCAATGCCTGGCAATATTACTGGTATGTACCACAAAATATAGAAGATTTGATCCAACTAACGGGAGGTGCCGATTCATTTGAAAAGAAGTTGGATGAAATGTTTAAACTCCAGCAATCTTCAGAGGAAAATCCTGAATGGATTTCTGGTTACATAGGCCAATATGTGCATGGCAATGAACCTAGCCATCATGTTCCTTATCTTTATCAATATATTGGTGCAGGGCAAAAAACACAGCAGCGGGTACGGCAGATTATGGACGAACTATACACCACTCAAGCCAACGGGCTAGCTGGCAATGAAGATTGTGGGCAAATGTCGGCCTGGTATTTATACAGTGCATTAGGTTTTTACCCGGTGAACCCTGCAGATGGAAAATATATTTTAGGAAGCCCTGAGGTCGATGCCGCCAGCATTCAGCTAGCAAATGGAAAAAGCTTTCAAATTAAGGCTAATAATCAATCGGCAGAAAATATTTATGTAAAAGCGGTATCGCTAAATGGGAAAAAATTGGATGATTTTTTCATTATGCATGAGCAGATTATGGCTGGAGGAGAATTGATATTTGAAATGAGTAAGGAGCACTAAAACAAGCATTAAATGAAGAACATATTAATCGTTACTATCCTTTTGCAATCAATCATTCTTTGGGGTCAAAGCCCAGTTGATTTTGTCGACCCTTTTATTGGAACCTCCAATTATGGTGCCACTAACCCTGGAGCTGTAATGCCTGCAGGAATGGTTTCTGTTGTTCCTTTTAATGTAGCTTTCAAAAAAGGAGAAGAAAACAAGTACGAAAAAGATAGTGAATGGCATTCGCGGCCTTATGTATATGAAAATAAGTTTTTGACAGGTTTCACACATGTCAACTTAAGTGGTGTAGGTTGCCCGGATTTAGGGAGTATTCTTTTGATGCCTACTACAGGAGAGCTGGAACTAGATCCCGAAAAGAATGGTACTACTTATTCCAATGAAGAAGCGTCTCCTGGCTATTATACCAATACACTAGACAAGTACGACATCAAAACTGAAATGTCTGCGACTCTTCGCACTGGGATTAGCCGCTATACCTTCCCCAAAGGGCAAAGTAACATCTTGCTTAATCTAGGCCTTGGCCTGACAAATGAGACGGGTGCTATGCTTCAGATTAAATCCAATACCGAAGTAGAGGGCTATAAACTCATTGGTACCTTTTGTTACCATCCGGAAGATGTTCGTCCGGTTTATTTTGTTGCAAAATTTTCGAAGCCTGCAAAATCATATGGTGCCTGGAAGAAAATGCCTGCTTTCAAAGGTGTTGAAGGAGCCTGGACTAGATACAACGACCAATACAAGCCTTATGACCAGTATCAACACCAAATGGTTGGTGACAATATTGGTACTTATTTTTCTTTCGACACAGAAGATGGTGAGAGTATAGAAGTCAAAGTTGGAGTTTCCTATGTAAGTATAGAAAACGCACGTAAAAACCTAGAGGCAGAGCAAGCTGATTTTGACCTGGAAAAAACGCGTAACCAGAATGTCAAAAAGTGGAATGACATGCTAGGGCGTATCCAGTTGGAAGGCGGGTCAAAAGAAGACAAGACAATATTTTACACCGCGTTATACCATGTCTTATTACACCCTAATATCATCCAGGATGTTAATGGAGAGTATCCAACAATGGAAAGCTATGGCGTAAAAAATGCGAATGGGAAAAATCGTTATACTGTTTTTTCTCTCTGGGACACCTATCGAAATGTACATCCTTTTCTTTCTCTGGTCTATCCTGATTTACAGATCGACATGGTACACTCTATGCTAGATATGTATAAAGAGAGTGGTTGGCTTCCTAAATGGGAATTACTGAGTATGGAAACTACTGTTATGGTCGGTGATCCAGCTACCCCTGTTATTGCAGATACCTATCTAAGAGGATTAACAAATTTTGATACAGACCTGGCTTATGAAGCTATGAAAAAATCAGCTACCCAGCTTACAGACAACAAATTACGGCCTGGCATTCAATTCTATGACCGGATGGGTTATATTCCTGAAAGTACGGGTAGTGATATTTGGGGTGGAACCGTTTCAACCACTTTGGAATATAATATTGCTGATTGGAATTTGGCTCAATTTGCGAAAGCACTGGGAAAGACAGAAGATGCCCAGTTTTTTGAAAAGCGTTCTAAGTCTTATCAAAAATATTTTGATAAATCTACAGGGATGTTGCGCCCTATTATGGATGATGGTAAGTGGCTTGATCCTTTTAATCCTGAGGCAGGGAAAAACTTTGAACCCGTTATAGGTTTTGTTGAAGGCAATGCCTGGCAATATCGTTTTTATGTCCCTCATGATATCAAAGGACTAGCGCATTTACTAGGAGGAGAACAGCACTTCATTGAAGAACTACAAAAATGCTTTGATACGGACAATTACGACATGGCCAATGAACCTGACATTACTTATCCTTTTCTATTCAATTATGTAAAAGGAGAAGAATGGCGCACTCAAAAGACCGTTCGAGAGTTGATCAGAAAGTATTATTATCAGGCTCCTGATGGCATCCCAGGAAATGATGATACAGGGACTTTATCTACATGGTTACTCTATAGCATGATGGGCTTCTATCCTGATTGTCCGGGCAATATGGATTATACCCTTACTTCCCCTGTTTTCGACAAAATTAAAATCGAACTACATCCAGATTTTTATCCTGGACAAAACCTCGTCATTGAAACCGTCAATAATCAAGGAGACAATTACTTAATTGATCAAATACAATGGAATCAGAATAAACACCCTCAGTATTTTATCAATCATCACGAATTAGTCAAAGGTGGAGTTTTAAAGTTTTACTTGAAGTAAAATAAGTGGCTGGGGGGAATGCAAGTGTAAGCCTGAGGAAAGGGCGTATAGCATCGCGGAATCATTCCGCGACGAACTCTGTATGCTTTTGCTAAATGAGAAAAGCTTGTGCTGTCTGAGTAATGATTTCGGAGAAATCACATCTTTTTTGCCTAGGCAAAAAAATTTTCGACTTCGGATGAAGTCGCACGAATAACATAATATGCGACTTCATTCGAGGAAACACAAGTCTAAGCCTGGAGAAAGAACGTATGGCATCGCGGAATCAGGGCATCCCTGCAAACTCTAATCCTCTAATATAGACTAACTTGTTAGCTTGAAAAACGATAAAAAAGCCCCGAATCTAGTCAAAAGAGGCTATTTTCGGGGCGATCAATTTTATATCTAAAGACAAGCAAACAAATTTTGTATGGAAAACCAAATTTTCTGTACACAAGATGGCCGGGATTTTCGTTGGCAGATATTTCTCTCCATGCCTCTAGGCCATCTGTATGAG
>JAKSDI010000287.1 GCA_022360175.1 Chitinophagales bacterium | reverse complement strand
CTGCCTACTGAATACTGCCCACTGAATACTGCCTACTGAATACTGCCTACTGAATACTGCCTACTGAATACTGCCTGCTGAATACTGCCTACTGAATACTGCCTGCTGAATACTGCCCACTGAATACTGCCCACTGAACACTGCCTACTGAAACACTGCCTACTGAAACACTGCCTACTGAAACACTGCCTACTGAAACACTGCCTACTGAAACACTGCCCACTGAATACTGCCTACTGAAACACTGACCCCCTCAATAATTCTTATCCTTAAACCTATCAATATCTCTTCGTTCCCTTTTTGTGGGCCGGCCTGCACCTTTTTCTCTTCTTTCGGCTGCAGCCTTGCCTACAAACCAGTTTTGGTATTTATTTAGTTCTTCCGCAGGAGTAAGGTCATCGTAACATTTTTGAGCAATAGGAGCACCCACTCTCTTTTGTAGAAGATCAATTACTTTAAATTCAAGGTCAAAACCATTTTTTCGTACTTCTATCTTTTCTCCTCTTTGCAGAGAATAAGAAGGTTTTACAATGGAGCCATTCACTTTTACTCTTCCTGCTTTACAGGCATCAGTAGCTTGAGTACGGGACTTGAAAATGCGCACACTCCACAGCCACTTATCTACTCTTACTTTTTCCAGATTCCCCATACAAATATCATTTCTTCGAATTTCATTTTATAATCACCAATCACTTCCTACACCTCCGATAAAGGAGGATATTCCATAGTAAGTTTTTCCAGACGTTCTACCATTGTTTTAACAACAATATAGTTTCTGTACCAACGCTGATCAACAGGTACTATTGTCCAGGGGATAGTGCTATTATTGATAGCATATTCATAATAACGCATGTATTCATCCCAGTGTTCCCGTTCTTTCCAGTCATTAGGATTGTGTTTATAGTTCTTGTCTCTTTCGTCTATGCGTTCCTGTAATTCTTCTTTTTGCTGATCATGTGAAAGATGCAAATAGAACTTGAAAATGATGGTATTGTTGTCGAATTCTAATAATTCTTCAAACGCATTGATTGCTTTCATTCGTCTATCAGCAGTGGCATCATCAATCCAGCCATGCACTCTTTGTATTAGTATGTCTTCATAATGCGAACGGTTAAAGATTTGTATCATGCCTTTTGCAGGTACTCTTTTGTGCACTCTCCACAAAAAGTCATGTGCAAATTCCTCATCTGTAGGTTTCTTGAAGCTATATACACCTAATCCATTTGGATGACAATCCTTAAAAACCTTTCTTACTGCCCCATCTTTTCCACTGGCATCCATCCCCTGAAAAATGACTAAAACAGAATATTTCTGAGAAGCATATAATAAATTTTGCAGTTCTCCTAAGCGTTCTACTAAATCATCGGTTATCTTTTGGAGTTCTTTTTTATCCACTTCTTTTGGAGGGAGCGTAGAGATGTCTGCAAGCGTAATAGGTTTCATAATCGTAACTTGATTTTATTTGCGGATATAGAATTAATGTATTCTGGAATAAAAGACAAAGGAGTATGAATAGGGATTTTGAGCATCTGCCTCATAGTCCTCTCTTCTCGTTTCTTGCCATTTTGTAGAAGATATAATAGGAAAAAAAGCATCCCCTTTTTCCAAAACAGTATGCACTTCAGTGATAATTAGTTCATCTGCATGATCCATCATTTGATGATATATACCTGCACCACCAAGTATGCATATTCGACGGCCATTAGCTTCTCTGCTGGCAATGGTCATCGCTTCGGGAATTGTATTGGCTACCCAGCCTTTTTCTACTGTATAATCTTTATTGCCGGTAATTACGACGAATGGCCGATTATAGAATATTTCAGCGCCCTGAATGGATTCGAAAGATTTTCTCCCTGTAATTAAGAACGCATCTTCGATCTGGCGATAAAAAAAAGCCTGGTCTGCGGGCAGATTCCAGGCTAATTCTCCATTGCTACCAATAGCATTATTATCAGCAACGGCAGCAATTATTTGTACTTTCATTTATATTCAGATTAATGCGTAGTAGCAGGAGCTAGAATGCCTCCACGTTGCTTCACCAGTTCATAAGCACCAAACAATACTCCAGTGAAGAACAAATCACCTAGCAGTGTATTCCAGAAGAAAGGAATCCCCGCAGTATATGCAGCCATTAAGCCTGCTCCATTTTTAGGATAAACCGGGTCAATCATCATGCTTCCAAAATTGGTAATAAGGAAGAATATGATGGAAGCTGAAAGGCTGGCTATCAATAAATTGCCAATTTTTACTTTACGCAATACAACAAGTCCCAGGGTAATGATCAATGCGAATGCACCGTATACCCACCAGTTGCCAAACCAAACAATCCCCTCAGTATAAAATTCGGGATACATACGAGCATATATCAGGTTGTTTAAAAGGAAGTCACTGACCAATAAGGCCGCAAATGGTATAATGAATGCCAGGTACTTTCTGGTAAAATAAGCTGCACCAAATAAACCCATCGCTCCAATAGGAGTGAAGTTATATGGATGAGGTAGTAAGCGGCTCAGCGCTGCCATTAATACCATTAGAGAGATAATGCCTGTTTGTAACTGAATTTTATTGTTCTTCATTTTTTTATAGTTGTATCACTCAAAATGAGAACCTTCTTAGATGACAGTAAAAAAAGAAGGCTCGTAGTAGCTCAATGGAGAGGTACCTTAATGTAAAAATAGTGTATTTACATAAGCTATCAAAAAGATAAAGCCTACACGTGCAGTCTTTCTTTCCTGGCAAGCAAGGTTTCTTCCGTTTCTCTTCTTTCAGGATCGTCCACACAACAATCTACAGGACATACTGCGGCACACTGAGGCTCTTCGTGAAATCCTACACACTCGGTACATTTATCAGGGACAATATAATAGAATTCATCTGAAATAGGTTCTTGCTCTGCGGCTACATCCACGAAAGTCCCCGTTTCTAACTCATATTTTCCACTTATGTCTGTACCATCGGCAATCGCCCATTCTACACCACCCTCGTAGATTGCATTATTTGGGCATTCTGGTTCGCATGCTCCACAGTTAATGCACTCATCAGTGATTATTATAGCCATAACTATTTTTTATTTTCTTTATCTGTTAACACCTTTTATAAGAGTATGTTTAAATTTCCATGATTGAGTGAGAGCGAAGGAAATTTTATTCTGAACAAGGCAGAAAACATAGGCATACCCTCAGGTACAGCGAGGCTTTCTAACGAAGTACAGGATAAAATTTGCCACTCATAGCCAATTGATGGGATTTTAAACATACTCTAATCGAAGGTTTGTATCTAGTATAATAAGGGCGCAAAAATAGTGTATAGATAAACAAGAGTCAAAGTCTATACCAATAATTTTGAAATCTGTATAAGACAATTATCTTTGCTTGATGACCTATTAGACGAAAACATTCTCTTCTTTAGCAGAAATCTGGAAGATGGGTTAAGTGAAAAACAATGAGAGTAATCGGGCTAACAACTTTGTCTAATTCGATTTACAAGACTTTTGTTAAAGTACTAAAATATTAAAATATACCGTGGCGAAAGCAAAGACGAAAAGTGGTAAGGTAACACCGCTAATGCAGCAATACTTCAAAGTAAAATCCAAACACCCTGATGCCATACTATTATTTCGGGTGGGAGATTTTTATGAAACTTTTGGAGAAGATGCCGTTACTACTGCACAGGTTTTAGGCATTGTGCTTACAAAAAGGAATAACGGAGGTAGTGATATAGCATTAGCGGGTTTCCCGTATCATGCTATGGATATGTACTTGCCCCGTTTGGTAAGGGCTGGTTATAGAGTCGCCATTTGTGAGCAATTGGAAAAACCAAGCCCACAGAAAAAAATTGTCAAAAGAGGAGTGACTGAAATTGTAACTCCCGGGGTAGCTATAGATGATAAATTATTAGATCATAAGTCTAACAATTACCTGGCATCCATACACTATGGTAAGCGTGGACAAATGGGACTATCTTTTCTCGATATTTCTACTGGCGAATTGACCGTCTGTGAAGGAAGTATGGAGTATGTAGAGAAATTGATACAAAGTTTCCGTCCTTCAGAAATTCTTTTTTCTAAAGATCGTAAGAAGGCATTTGAAGAACGTATGGGAGATAAACATTATGTGTATGTTCAGGACGAATGGATATATACTTATGATTATGCCCGCGAACAGTTGATGGAGCACTTTGAAGTCAAAAACCTGAAAGGCTTTGGAGTAGAAGCATTAGAATTGGCACAAGTAGCAGCAGGGGCAACATTACACTATCTGGCTACTACAGAGAATAAAAACCTGGGGCATATCACCTCGATCACCCGGATACAGCCAGAACGATATGTTTGGCTAGACCGTTTTACCATTCGCAATTTGGAATTGATTCATAGTAATCATGAAACAGGAGTGCCACTGATAGATATTATTGATGATACGGTTTCCCCTATGGGGGCTCGTTTGCTGAAAAAATGGGTTGTTCTTCCTCTTAAAAATAAATCAGAAATTGAAGGACGATTAAATGTGGTAGATTATTTTTTGGCAGAACCGGATATGAGCCAGGAAATAGGAGAATACGTAGCACAAATTGGTGACTTAGAACGCCTGATTTCTAAAGTACCATTGGGCAAAATCAATCCAAGAGAGGTTGTACAACTGAAACGTGCATTGGATCATGTTGAGCCAATCAAAGACCTATTAGCAAAGTCAGATAATGAACGCCTTATTGCAATAGGTGAACACCTGGATCCATGCGATCTTTTACGCTCAGAAATAGGAAAACATATAGTAGAAGACCCTCCGGTGAATTTATCGAAAGGGGGAGTGATAGCAGATGGCTTACACGAAGAATTGGATGAACTGAGGAATATAGTCAAGAATAGTAAAGACATTTTACTAAATATACAGCGAGAAGAAGCCGAACGAACGGGGATATCCAGTTTGAAAATTGGGTTTAATAACGTATTCGGATATTATCTGGAAGTAACAAACAAGTACAAAAACCAGGTCCCTGAAGAGTGGGTGCGCAAGCAAACGCTGACCAATTCTGAACGCTATATAACGGATGAATTGAAGCGATTGGAGACTAAAATACTTGGTGCAGAGGAGAAAATCCTGGCTTTGGAAGAGAACCTTTTTGAGCAACTGGTATTATCACTCAATGATTATATTCCTCCTGTACAATATAATGCCAGTCTAATTGCTCGTTTGGATTGCCTGCTTTCTTTTTCAAGGATAGCACAAAAACACAATTATTGTAAGCCTACAATTAATGAGTCCTTACAAATTGATATTAAGGATGGCAGGCATCCGGTGATAGAGCAACAAATGCCTATCGATCAAGAGTATGTACCCAATGACGTATGCCTTGATAGCGAAGAGCAACAGATTTTGATGATCACAGGCCCTAATATGGCTGGTAAGTCGGCCTTGCTTCGCCAAACAGCCTTGATTTGCTTGATGGCTCAAATGGGCTCTTTTGTACCAGCCAAAGAAGCGGCCATAGGCTTGGTTGATAAAGTTTTTACGAGGGTTGGAGCTTCTGATAATATTTCTTCCGGAGAGTCGACCTTTATGGTGGAAATGAATGAGACGGCAAGTATTATGAATAATATCTCTGACCGGAGTCTCATACTACTGGATGAAATTGGGCGTGGTACGAGTACCTATGATGGGATATCCATTGCCTGGTCAATCGCTGAGTTTTTGCATGATAATGGGCAGGCTAGGCCTAAAACACTTTTTGCTACTCATTATCACGAACTGAATGAATTGGCTAATAAATATGCTCGCATAAAAAATTATCACATCTCAACCAGAGAGATTGGACAAAAAGTATTGTTTTTGCGTAAACTGACACCAGGAGGTAGCGAGCACAGTTTTGGTATTCATGTGGCAAAGATGGCCGGTATGCCTACCTGGATTGTAAAACGAGCAACGGGCATCCTAAAAGAATTGGAACAAAAGTTTGTCGACAAGGAAGATAAAACAGAAAATGGGATTAAGGCGCCAAAGCCTGAAATGGATAAAATAGCAGCTCAAGAACATCTACAGTTAAGTATTTTTGAAACGGTAGATCCTACAGCAGGAAAAATTAAATCTGCACTAATGGACTTGAATATTAATAATATGACTCCTATTGAGTGTATGATGAAACTAAACGAGCTGAAAGGAATTCTTGATGAAGAATAAAAAAGCCCCTGGTTGTCAGGAGCTTTCTGCTATTGGATTGTCTCTGTATTATAATTGGTTTCTTTGAAAATCATTTTCGGGGTATATCAAAGAAGATTTTTGAAGGAAAATTAGTGTTGTTCAGTTTGTTGTTCGTTATTAAGACGGACTTTTTTGTGGAAGTCACACTTTATTGAAAAAAATACAACGAGTAGGAAATCGCCTGCTTATTTGCAGCTCTATAGATAGAATGAATTTATCATAATTAACACGCAAGCTTATAATTTAAAGATATGAGAATAGCTCTACTAGGATATGGTAAAATGGGGAAGGCCATTGAAAAACTGGCACTGGCAGCGGGAGATGAAATTGTGTTAAAAATTGGTAGTACCAATCTTGCTGATTTAACCCCTGAATCTATTTCGAAAGCTGATGTTGCAATAGAATTTAGTAGGCCTGAAAGCGCTTTTGAAAATATTGTACTATGCCTGGAAAACGGGGTGCCTGTTATTTCTGGTACTACTGCCTGGTTAGATCGTCTGGATGAAGCCAAAACGCTTTGTGAAAAATACGAAGGAGCCCTTTTTTATGCATCTAATTTTAGTATAGGGGTCAATATCTTTTTTGCTTTAAATCGTACATTAGCAAAACTGATGGCTCCACATAAAAACTATAAGGCTAGTATGGAGGAAATACACCACATACATAAGCTGGATGCACCATCAGGTACCGCCATTACATTAGCAGAAGGGATTATTGAAGAGCTTCCTGAGAAGACAGATTGGAGAAATGAAACTCAGGCACTTCCTCACGAATTAGCGATCGTTTCAAAAAGAGAAGGAGAGGTACCAGGCACGCATGAAGTTGTTTATGAATCTGCAATAGATACGATCACTATACGTCATGAGGCTCATTCACGGGAAGGTTTTGCACGAGGAGCTTTACAAGCAGCTTATTGGATAAAAGGTAAGGTTGGATATTATGAGATGTCAGATATGTTGGGGCTGAATTTTTAGGAACATGTGATTTCAGTTTTAAAGTGCTTCATTGATGATTATTTCACGGAGTAGCTAAAACCTAAAATTGAACTATAAGCCTAGAAATTTTCAGATGTAGAAATCTGCTCTTGAGGAAGAGTTCTACTGAAACCCGAAACCAAAAATACGTATTATGAAATACCTATGGCGAACACTGTTGGGACTATTATTACTGCTTATATTATACGTAGCTATCGTACTGATTCACGGTACTATGGCAGATTGGCAACCAGAAGCCGAAATTGATCTTGGTGAAGGTAGGCAACAATCTAATGTTGATGTGATACAGGATAGTGTCCTTTCTTTTGTCATATGGAATATTGGCTATGGAGGCCTGGGAGCTGAGGCTGATTTTTTCATGGATAAAAACGGAATGTTTTACTCGGGAGGACAAATGGTAAGGCCGCCTAAGGAATTATCGGATAAATACAGGGAAGGAATTCAGTTGTTTGCGCAATCTACTCAAGCTGATTTTTTCCTTTTTCAGGAAGTGGATGTTCATTCCAAGAGAAGCTATTTTACAGACCATCAGAAATTATTACAAAATAAGCTAGAAGGTTATTCCAGCTTTTTTGCACCTAATTACCAATCCTCAAGAGTACCAATACCTATTTTTGAGCCCTGGCATGTGTATGGAGCTGTAAAAAGCGGTTTGGTTTCCTTATCTCGTTTCCAGCCATTTGAATCTACCCGTTTGCAATTGCCTGGAGAGTTCGACTGGCCAATACGCATTTTTCAACTCGATCGCTGTGTATCTGTACATCGTTATAAAGTAGTGAATGATAAAGAGTTGGTCGTAATGAATGTGCACAACTCGGCTTATGATAAAGGAGGTGCATTAAAAAAACAACAAATGGCTTACCTCCGTGAATTGTTTATAGCGGAATACGAAAAAGGAAATTACGTGGTCGTAGGTGGAGACTGGAACCAGTGCCCTCCTTTTTTCCGCTTTGATGGTTTTATGCCTGGCAATACTCAGGGATACACTCAAATAAATATCGAACCAGAATTTCTTCCTGATGAATGGCAATGGGTGTATGATCCAACGGTTCCTACTAATCGAAAAATACGTAAGCCTTATACACCTGGTGAATCCTTTATTACATTGATAGATTTTTTCCTTATTAGCCCGAATATAAAAGCTTTGCAAGTTAAGGGAATGGATCAGCAATTCCGCTTTTCTGATCATCATCCTGTGTGGATGGAGGTAGAGTTGGAGTAAAAAAGATAGATTTGTTATAAGAATAAGGATAGGCATCCAGGGATATTTTGGGTGCCTATAGTGGTATTATATCTTGCTTTAACCTTCTAGTTCGACTATTTTCTCTTTGAGCCATTTAGCACCTGTTACATTTTTCGTCTCATTAATTTCAATTTTCAGTTTTTCAATTGATCTATTATCACCGGGCATAATTCTTAATAATCTTTTTGTGAATTTAATTAGGTTAGCATGATTTTGTCGACGATTTTGCGAAATATCATGTTTGTGCCTGTTTAAATATGTTCTAAAACTTTCTAATAGAGAATATAAAGGCTCTACTTCATCCATTTCGTAATAGGTAGATATGAGCATTGCTTTTGAACCTAAATTGTAGGCAATATCTTCATACTCTACATTTCTCAGTTGTTCTAGTACCTTATCATGTTGTTTTTGATGAAAATAGACTTGCGCTAGATTGAAGGTTATAGCATTGTCTCTAAACGCTTCAGGAAGCCTGTCATTATAGCTGTGTATGAAGTTTTCTGTCCAGCTATATTTTCCTAAGCGAAGTGCGACAGCAACAATGTTTTTGAAATTCCAAGGTGATAATTCTCCATTGACAAAAATGATCTCTTTTTTTATTAAATCTTCATGGAGTTCGAAAAATTCATTAAGAAATTTCTGATCTCCTTTATTAATGTGGCCTATGCAATAATTGATGGCATAAACATATATATTCATAGCTTCTAGTTGGGGGAATTCTAGAGCATGTTGTTCTAATAGTGTTTTGAGTTGGTAATAGGAGTTTATATTTTCAGGTTCTTTTTGGATCAGAGAGATTTTGTAATAAATAGATATTGCAGGAATTTTCATCAATTCTTGGTCATTTCTTATATGTTTTAGTATCTCCTCGAAAAAGAAAGTGTTTGAGCTTTGTTTGGTGAACAGTTTATACTGTATGGCAGAGCAATAAAACCTCAATTTTTCGGACATGTAAAAAACATCCAAGTTATAATTCAGAGAGTCTATATTTTTTTTAATAATTCTTTCGTGTTTATTTTCAGCTAATTCATAACTCTTATTTTCTACTTCATAATTCTTTAAATAAAATAATGCTGATCGTTCTTTTAATTGCGTTATAGCTTTCCTTGCACTTCGCATAGAACTTTCATAGAGTTTTTCCAGTTTTTTCTTGCCAACTGCATCTATTAGATCTATGGATTTTTCAATTTTTCTAGATTCATAGACTTCCTGAGCTAAAAAGCCTTCTACTAGTTTCAGCAAATCAGAACAGTATTTTCGAAATCGAACATCGTCATATTTTTTTTTCGGTTGTAATTTTTTCCATATTTCTTCTCTTTCCAGACTTCTTGGTTTAGGGCGATTAATATCTGCGATGAAAATTTCAAACAAATTCAACAACTCCTCACTTCTGTTAAAATAAGGGGACTGAATGTACTTACGGCAGCGGTTTTGCTCGTATTTGTCGAAATGTTGAAGAATTGTATACAATTTGCTGTTGTACATGTCAGCTATTTTTTAGTATCTTCGTGACAGCAATGAAAATTTAAAGCCCACAATCGGTTAGTATTTGAATCTTCCTTAAATATTTATTACTGCTATCTTATAAGTGCTCAATTTATAAAATAGTTGAGTTTTATGATAACAGTCTTTTCATTGGTTGAGTTTTTATCGCAACAAATGTGAAAAAATCTTAATTTGATGAAACAGGGAGATGAAAATACCGTAGAATTAGACAAAAAGTTGTACTTTGGTGGGACGATGTAATTTACTTACTAGCAATGAAACCTTTACATCGTACCAAGCTTAAAGCACAGCTAATAGGCATTGAGTTAAAATCCACGATCCATGAATGTACTTTTACGAAAGCCTCCTATAATGGTTTTACTGCTGTTCTTCGGGTTTCCGTTGTTCAGCACTGCACAGCAAGTGGTCAATGATACCATTTTTGAGAACCAGACCTTCGAATATACATTCACTTCTGATCCCAATGATCCCGCTTTGGTAGATGCACCTTTGTATGGGACAATAAGTTGGGTAGAAGTTTCTCCTTTTAATTATGAGGTGGTTTATACCCCTAGTGATGGATTTACAGGAGATGATAGCTTCCGTTTTCTGGTATGGAAAAATACCAGTCCTTTCTTTACCTATGAATACCTTAAGTTTAATATACATGTGGCTCCGTCTTTGGTGACCGCAGTACATGATTATGGTACTACCACCATTAATCAACCCATTACGATTGATGTGTTGGCTAATGACATATCTTCAAGTGGTGTCTTAAATCTTACTAATATACCGCTGGTAAACCATGGATCAGCAACTTTTAATCCAGGCGAATCAACCATCACCTTTACTCCGGATACCGATTTCAAAGGATCGGCTTATCTCAATTATGTAGTATGTGACGATATAGGAACCTGTGATAATGGAACGGTGAGTATTTTTGTATTAAGCAATGATACTCCTCAAACAGATACGGTTAGCTTATTTACCCGAAAAAATACTTCTCAGGTTGTGTTTGTTCCACCTGCTTATGTTTTAACAACAGGGCCTACTAATGGAACTTATGATGATACCGGGGAAGTACCTTATTATACGCCTGACCCTGATTATACTGGTAATGATTACCTTACTTATGATTTTAATGGCGTAGATAAGGTAATTGAAATGATTGTGCTAGATTTAGAGGAGAATGGTTTTGCTTTTGATGATTATGTGTATATGACTCCTTACGAAGGAGAACGAGAAATAAATGTACTGGAAAATGATGAATACGGCATCATGTCTGATTGCTGGGAATTAACTAGTGATGCACAGTATGGTACCGTAGAATGGATTATTGGTCAGGATGGGGTAGGGGTTCCACGTTATACTCCTTCTGCTGGCTTTATAGGTGTTGACTGGTTTACCTATTCTATTTGCCCTCCAGGAGGAAACGGTAGTAATGTAGAAACAGCAACTGTATATGTTTTTGTTAGTAATTATGAGCCTTCGGCGACTAACTTCTACATGACTACTCCAAAAGTTACTCCTCTTATAGTAGGTTATAGTGTGCCCATTAGTGATTTCAGTTTTGAAGTGACAGTGGATGCAAATATGGGGACTGTAGAGTTTTTTGAAGGAGATGTAGATACTGTGATTTATGGTCAACAGGTTACTGGATACAATCTTGTCATTTATACTCCAGATGCAAATGTAAGTTCTGGCGTAGATCATTTTGAGTTAGAATATTGTGTAACGACAAATAACATCTGTAACTATCAGAAGACAGTTAAAATTGATGTTGAAATATTAGACATAGGTGATGGGACAGAGCCTATGTGTATTGATGATTGTATTTGGGCGGGTGATACCAATTTTGATGGAGCCGTAAATATGGAAGATCTCCTTCCTCTTGGTCTGAATATGGGAGAAGTTGGAGTGCCTCGCCAGGATGTCAACTTGTCACAGTGGTATGGTCAGTATGGAGATGATTGGGACGCATATATGCCCATCGATCTAAAACACCTTGATACGGATGGTGATAGCGTTATTACGGGATTAGATACTTTTGCAATTAGCAATTTTTATGGTAATACGCATTCTTTAACTCCAGCGGAAGTACCATTTTATGAATATCAAATTATACTTGAAGGTGATATATTTGCCGAGCCAGGAGATTTGGTAACGATGAATTTATTGCTGGGTACCAATGATGATCCTGCAAGTAATGTATACGGATTTACTTTCCCTTTCCAGTATGATGAAAATTCTATAGAACCCTCTAGCGTATATGTGGATTTTACTACAGGGAGTTGGTTGTCTTATAATTCCCCTGTACTGCATATGAGTAATAATAACCTGGAAGGATTAGTAGAATCAGGTTTTACACGTACAAATGGTATATCTGCTAGTGGATATGGTTCTATAGGGACTCTAAGCTTTGTAATTATTGATGATGTAGATGTATTCCGAAAGTCAGAAGAAGCTTATCAGCTAACGATAGGAGGCGGTACTTCTACGATGATGAATGGAGCAGGTCGGACTTTTGGCGTCAATATACAAGGCGCACAAATTACCATTCGTCCACATGAAGAAGACGCTCCTATCACAGCAGATCAATTGAAAGTATTCCCTAATCCAACAAGTTTAGACTTTATCAACTTGCACTTGAATGGAGGAAATGAATTTGAGCGTGCAGTTGTGTATGATATGACAGGTAGAATGATGTATGATACAGGTAAAATGCTAAGTAATCATACACAGCTACCAGTAAGCGATTTGAGAAATGGCGTTTACGCAGTGCAGGTATACACTCAGAAAGGTGTGATTACGAAGAAATTTGAGGTGATGCGTTAAAAAAACGCATTCATTTTCAATTTTTTGTAATATTTTTCAGCCTGAAAACGTTATTTTTGGAAAAATAAACATTCATTGCTTTTTAATATTCGTGGAATTATAATCATTGCTAGTGAGTCGCACAATTTTGTGCGACTTTTTTTTTGCCCGTACTGCCTGGATTATTACATTCCTTTTTTAGTCCACGAATTTCACTGATTTCACGTATTCTTTTGAAAAAAAGTTAAAACAATGGAGTACACTGCCCCGATGCGGTATGTTCATTTTAAAGTAAAGGACTAAAAAAAGGGAAGCATTAGCCCGAGAGCAAAAAAGACTAATGGTGTCAAATCATACTTACCTAAAATAACGCCTGTACTCTTACACCCACTGAATATAAATTCCTATTCAAATCAAGATCAATATCGTTTAGCAATGGCCGCAACCAAAACTGGAAAGTAGGCTGTAAAACAAGACTGAAATTTTCACTGAATTGATGCTCCCATCCCATTCCTGAAATAAAGCTGTAATTAACGGAAGAAAACTGGCCATTATCGGTGGGTTCAGCAACAACTTCCTGAGATTCGCCAGTATAGAAGATGATGTTGGTAGCATTATCAATATTATATGCCAGCGTAACACCCATCATAAAAAAGAAGTAGTTCTTGTCATTCAGCTTTTGCATGAATTGTAGTTCAGCGGGAGCTTCAATAAATAAGCTTTTATAGTCTGTGCGCTTTTCTGTAGCACCAGGAGGAGCTGGGTCACTACTTTCTATAGGCACTCTTCGTGTACGATGCCCTGAAGTCATAAAGTTGAGGCCAGTTTGAAAACCTACTCGTTCGCTTTTCCAACGAAAGGTGACACCTGTATTATAGGAAAGACGTGCAATTTCTAACTCTTCAAGCATATTAACCTGTTCTCTGGAGATAACATCCTGAGCAATTAAGCGGCGATGAGAAAAATTAGGAGTGACTTGTACTCCCCAGCTAAATTCGGATTGAGCCGATAGAGAAAACAGCGTAGACAAAAAAAAGATGGACAACAAATACTTATTCATAGCTTGCTTTTAATAATGCTTGTAAACTGTTATAATGTAAATTGTAAATAGGATATTGTTCATTTTGGATTTCGGTTTCCCTAATCACCAATCACCAATCACCAATCACCAATCACCAATCACACCCCTCTACCCTCCATCCGCATCCAAATTTACATCCCCAACCTTAATAGCCACAAAATTAGCATTATTAATACCGGATGCTGGCAACATATTAATAGAAATAGATTCGGGAAAATTGTCTTCCCATGGATTCAGGGGGTGGTCAAATACGAAATCTTCCGGTACGAATCGCCAACTGTCCACAACGAATTCAGTATCAATACTTAAAATTAACTTTCGAATAGCTATCATGTCCAAAGTAGTAACGGATTCCGTATTATTAGCATCGGCAGCAATTACTTTATATGGGCTGTTTAGATATTGAACACCTAAAATATGCTGACTAATAAGAACTAAATCAAATGTAGATACACCATTGAGGTCATCCCCATCTCTTTTGGGAAAAAGTGTATAATTTTCTCCTGAGTATAACTGATCAAAAGTATAAACTCCTGTACCATCTGTACTGCTCGATATCGGGATATTGCTTTCTACAGTAACGGTAGCTGAATTGAGCTTCGTACCTATTTCTGTTTGTATGATTCCTTGAATACTAGATGTAGTTGTATTTACCATGGGAAGCTCTATACTGTACATAGACCTTCCATAAGTAGCTGCTACGAGCGTTTGGGTAGGAGGATGGTAGTCCAAATCCCCAATGATTGTATTGGGAAGCCCATCACCCAGAATTTGCCAGCTATATCCATCACTATAAGATACATATACGCCTATATCATTAGCGAGGTACAGGTGAGCAGGTTGATCTGGGTCAAGTATTATAGCATTTACTGGTACTGTTGGTAGATTACTGGATAAATCGATCCAGGATTGCCCATAATTTTCAGTCTTCAAAACATATGGTATATATTCACCATTCTGATAGCCAGAAAGACTAATATATGCAGTGGATATATCATGAGGACTGGCCTTTACACTTGTTATCCAGCGATCCGGCAAGCCTGCTGATATTTCCTGCCAGCTATTTCCTCCATTTGTTGTGACAAACATTCTACCATTATCGGTACCTGCATAGATGATTTCACTATTGAGAGGTGATACGGAAATACTAGTGAAAGTACCATATATGAGGTTGCTTCCTCCGGGAGCATTTACGAGTTCTGGGCTAATAGGGCTCCAATTAACCGCTTTATTGGTGCTTTTATATATTTTTCGCCCTCCGAGGTAGAGAATATCAGAATTATTGGGATCAAGCATATAAGGAGTGTTCCAGTTTCTACCTCCATTATCAATTCCATTTACAGCATAAACAAAGCCAACGCCACCATTGGTAGAACGCCTCATATTGCCATATTGAGACTCTACATATACAAAAGTATTATCATTGGGGTCAACCTGCGCTACAAAGCCATCACCTCCCCATATTTTATGCCAGCCATTGATCTGCCCATTAGTGACCCGGACTGTCCCATTATCCTGAGTGCCACCATATAATCTGTCAGGTTCACTGTAATCTATTTCGCAAGTATAAAATTGAGTGATGGGCAAATTATTTTTATGCGTCCAGTTTTGTCCCGCATTTTCAGAGATATAAACTCCACCATCACATCCAATGATCATATAATCGGGATCATTAGGAGAAATGTAAAGAGCATGTTGATCCACATGAACACCATTAGAAATCTTTGTCCATGAGGAGCCTCCATTAAGCGTTTGATACAAATCAAGGCTAGGAAAATATACTTTATTGGGTAGGGTAGGGTGAGTAAATATTTTTCCAAACCACCATTCATAACCACCCGTATTGGCACCTGAACTGCCGGTAGCTTGCCAACTGCTACCATTGTCTTCAGACTTATATACATTAATAAGGCCGCCTATAGAGTCTATTACATTCGCGTAAATTAAAGAAGGCTGGCTTGGAGATATAGCGATTCCGATACGGCCTACGCCAAAATCAGGTAACCCATTGGTGAGTAATTCCCAATTGTCGCCCCCATCGAATGTACG
>JAKSDI010000169.1 GCA_022360175.1 Chitinophagales bacterium | reverse complement strand
TTGCAAAAGCAAAATCTTTTGGTTTTAGCCTGGAAAATTCAGTCATGGCTTCTGATGCCTTTTTCCCCTTTCCTGATTGTGTAGAAATAGCTGATTCGGAAGGAATTACAGCAGTAATACAACCAGGAGGATCAATCCGGGACCAGGATAGTATAGACTATTGTGATGCACATGATATGGCAATGGTAACTACCGGGGCGAGACATTTTAAACACTAAATAAAATTCAAACTCAAGTGTCAAATGTTTCAAAATGATTTTACGCTTGAACTTGACACTTGAGTTTGACTTTGAACTTCCACCATGAATCTGGCAATAGATATAGGCAATACCAGAGTTAAAGTCGGCGTTTTTGATGATGCCCGCTTAGAGTTCTATTTTGTCTTTGATAACATTTCCTTAGAAAAAATTAACGACCTGGCAACCAACCATAAGATTGAGAATATCATCTATTCCAGTGTAAACAACTCTTTTAATACAGAAGAAATAGCAAAACTATCATCTAATATTGTTTTTCTTGAGTTAACATCGGACACGCCCTTGCCTATAAAAAACCTATATCGTACACCTAAAACATTGGGAAAAGACCGCCTGGCTGCTGTAATTGGCGCATGGGCTAATTTCCCAGGAAAAGATTGCCTAATTGTGGATGTAGGAACCTGCATCACCTATGATATTTTACAGGCTGATGGGGCATATCTGGGGGGCAACATAGCTCCGGGAATCAACATGCGGCTAAAAGCTATGCATGCGTTTACTGCTCGGCTACCGGAATTAGAAACCAGAACCATTTCTCGCCAATGGATTGGAGACTCGACCGATACGGCTATGCAGAATGGGGCTCAGGTAGGAGCTTTAATGGAAGCTACAGCTTTTATTGATTATTGTGAGCAGCGTTTTGGAACGCTGGAAGTTATTTTCACAGGTGGGGATGCCGATTTTTTTGCAAACCATCTGAAAAGAAAGATATTTGTGAATCAAAATTTAGTACTGGAAGGACTAAATAAAATATTGGAATATAATGTTGAGTAACATCTACAAGTGTTTAATAGCTGTAAGCTTTTGCTTTATCGCTTGGGGCAGTATCGCTCAGAATACGAATATTGTACCAAAGATAAACTCTCCTTTCTCCCGCTTTGGATTGGGCGATTTGGTAGATCAGTATTATGCAGCCCAGGGAGGTATGGCAGGCTTAAGTGCAGCTTTTAATGATCCATATCACCTCAACATTCTAAATCCTGCCTCATTAACTCAGCTACAAGCTACGGCTTTTGAAGTAGGTCTTGACGCTAAATACTCCAGTCTTGACGGAGGAGGTACTACAGAAGGTATCTGGAGTGGAAACCTCAGCTATTTAGCACTTGGTTTTCCTCTTATCAACCCTATTAATGAAGTTTTAGACCGTAAAAATTCTGATATAGGACTAGGTATGGCCTTTTCACTCCAACCTTATTCCAATGTAGGCTATAATATAATTACCTCTACGGATGATCCCGATGTAGGCCTTGTAACCAATCGCCTCAAAGGCACAGGAGGCACCTATCGCCTTAACTGGAGTAATGGTTTCAGTTATAAGGATGTTGCTGTTGGAGTTACACTTGGTTATCAGTTTGGTAAACTAACCAATAGTCGCCTCGTTACTTTTGATAGCCTGGCGTTGGCTTACGCTACTGAATTTCTTGATGAGACCAGCATTAGTGGCTTTGTATGGAATGTAGGTGTACAGTATACTTACAAATTCATGAAACCAGGTAGAAATGGTGAGCCAGAGCCTACTGGTCAACAAATAACAGTAGGTGCATACGGCAATAATTCTACGAGTTTCAATACCTCAAGTGACCGATTTGCAGAGCGCTATAGCCTTGCTTTCGTTTCACAAGACACTATTTTTAATGAAGTAGACGTAGAACAAAAAGGTACCCTCCCTGCTGCTTTTACTATTGGCATTAGCTATGAGGATATCAATAAGCTTCGTTTGGGTGCTGAATTCGGCCTACAAAATTGGAGTGGATATACAAATGAAGCCAAGTCCGAAGACAATCTTCAAGATGCTTGGCGCGTTGCTTTTGGTGGAGAATATATTCCCAACCACCTTTCTTACAACAACTATTTTGAGCGCGTGCGCTACCGCCTGGGATTTGCTTATAGCCAGGATCCACGCACCTTCAATGATGAACAACTGACAAGAATGGGTATTACATTTGGTATGGGATTCCCAATTATCCTGCCTCGTCAGCGAACATCTTTTGTCAATCTTTCTTTAGAAGCAGGCCGTTTAGGCATCGAAGATGTTTTGACAGAAAACTATATCAAAATGACACTTGGTTTTACACTTAATGATAATACTTGGTTCTTCAAACGTAAATTTAATTAGAATTATGAAGCAATTACGCGTTGTTTTTATAGCGTTCTTAATGGTAGCTCTATTTGGGAGCACTGCTATGGCGCAATGTGAAACATGGAACAATTCACCAAAAAAAGAAGAAGCGGAGAATGCTCACGTATTGTACCGCGGAGTCGTAAAAGGTAAAGAGGTTGCTGACCTGGAAGCATTGCCGGATGCAGAATACCAGATTGCCTTTGAAAACTGGCAAAAAGCTTACGAGTTAGCCCCCGCTGCTGATGGTCAGCGCCCATCTCACTATACAGATGGTAGAGACCTAATCAAGGTGAAATACAAGAAAGCGGCTGATGATACTCAAAAGAAAGAGTATGCAGAAACAATCATGCGCCTTTATGATGAGGAGATTAAGTGCTATGAAAATGAAGCATTTTTGCTAGGACGTAAAGGTTTTGACATGTTCTACATGCCTGAGTATGGATACCGCCAGGAAACCTATGAAACACTGAAAAAAGCTCTTGAAATGGGCGGTAATGATGCTGAATACATCGTACTAGAACCGCTAGCACAAGTATTGGTGTACTTCTTTAAGAGTGAAAAAATCACGCAGGCAGAGACCCAGCAGATGTACGAAAAAATGGAACAGATTGCTGATCACAATATCGAAAACAACGATACCTATGGCACCTACTACGATGCGACCAAAGCTCGTATGAATAATTTCTTCAAGGAAATTGAAGATGATGTATTTGATTGTGCTTATTTTAAGAAGAAATTGGTTCCTCACTACCAAGAAAACCCTGAAGATTTGAAGGTCATTCAGTACACTTATGTAAAACTGAAGAACCAGGGATGTGATACTACAGAAGCAATCATGGTTGAGCTGAAAGGTAAGTACGAAACAATTGCTCAGGCTATCAATGATTCATTAGAAATTGTTCGCCGCCAAAACAACCCTGGTTACGATGCTATTCAGCTTCAGAAAGAAGGAAAATACCAGGAAGCCGTTGCTCGCTATCGTGAAGCATTGGAAACAGCTGAAGATGATGAAGCAAAAGCTCAATACTACTATAGTATTGCCTTTATCCAGGTATGGCAGTTTGGCCAGTATCAATCTGCAGTAGGCAATGCTCGCAAAGCAGCTAATATGAAATCAGGATGGGGTAAGCCTTATATCTTGATTGGTGATGCTTACGCAAAATCAAGCCGTAGTTGTGGTGATGACTGGGGTAGCCGTATGGCCGTTCTTGCTGCTATTGACAAATACAGCTATGCAAAATCTATTGACTCAGATGTAGCAGGTGATGCCAATAAGCGTATCGGCAATTATGCTGGTGCCCGTCCTGAAAAGCAGGAAGGCTTCATGCGTGGCATCAAGGAAGGACAAACTGTAAAGGTACCTTGCTGGATCGGTGAAAGCGTAAAAGTGAGATTTAAGTAAATACACTTTTAGGTGCTCTGATTCTTGAGCACTTAAACAAAAGCCCTGCTCACACAACTGCGAGCAGGGCTTTTGTTATTTTTATATTTCAGCTGAATTGAGAGGCAATCAACTCAAATATTTCCCTACAATTGGCATTCTCCTTCCCATTCCAAACGCTTTGGTCGATACCCTAAGTACCGGAGCCATCTGATGTCGTTTAAATTCATTGATGTTAACCAGTCTAAGGATACGGCGTACCAGTTTTTCATCATATCCCATTTCAATAATATCCTGTGGGCTTTGCCGCATCTCTATATAGTGATATAAGATTTCGTCCAAATCTTCATAAGGAGGTAAGCTATCAGTATCTTTTTGGTCAGGTTTCAGTTCGGCAGATGGTGGTTTGGTAATAATATTTTCTGGAATAACTTCTTCATCCTTATTCATGAAACGAGCCAATTCAAATACTTCTGTTTTGTATACATCTCCTATCACAGAAAGCCCTCCACACATATCTCCATATAAGGTACCATAACCTACCGCTACTTCACTTTTGTTGGAAGTATTAAGCAGGATATTACCAAATTTATTAGAAAGGGCCATTAGTAGATTTCCTCTGGAACGAGATTGTAAATTTTCTTCAGCTATACCAAAATCAGTAGCCCAGAAATGAGGTTTTAATGCATCCATGAAGCTATTATATATAGATTCAATAGGGATTAGATCATATTGAGCCCCCAGGTTTTGTGCCAATTCTCTTGCATCCTCAACAGAATGAGCAGAAGAAAACTGAGAAGGCATCAATACGAGCCGTACATTATCAGGTCCTAGTGCACGTGCTGCTAATACTGCTACTACAGCGGAATCAATGCCGCCTGATAATCCAAGAATAGCACGTTTAAAACCTAGTTTGCCGAAGTAATCCCGTATACCTGTCACCAAAGCATCATGAATCAAGGTCATTTTATCTTTAGGCATTTCACGTTCTTTCCCTCCACTTATTACATCATCTAGTTCATAGGTCCGTACACTTTCTTCAAAGTATGGCAACTCATCATATACCTTTCCATCAGGAGAAACAACCAAAGATCCCCCATCAAAAACAATTTCCGTTTGTGCTCCACAGTGATTGACATAAAACATAGGAACACCATAACGTGCTACATTTGCCTGCACGATCTTGATTCGTGTAGATGCCTGCGTATAACTAAATGGAGATGCCGAAAGATTGAGAATAAAATCAGGCCCCTGCCCTATCATTTCATCCATTGGGCAAATAGTATATAAAGGATTTTCATTACCAATGTTCCAAATATCCTCACATACTGTCAAGGCTATTTTTTTGCCTTTATATTTAACTACCTGCCACTCTGTAGCAGGTTCGAAGTAACGATACTCATCAAAGATATCATAAGTGGGTAGCAAAGTCTTATGTTGTATGTACTTCACTTTGCCTTCCTCTAAGAAATAGGCCGCGTTATAGAGATCCTTGCCTTCGATCACCGGATTTTTCACTGGTGAGCCTACTACTATCGCTATTCCATTTGCAGCTTTCGCCAATTCCTGTATAGTGTGCTCTGCCAATTCTACAAAATCTTCAAACTCGAGAAAATCACGAGGAGGGTAACCTACTGTTGCTAATTCGCTAAAACAAATCAAATCTGCGCTCTGTTGTTTAGCCGTATCAACAGCCTCCAACATTTTTTTGAGGTTGCCTTCAAAGTTACCAATGTGAAAATTAAGTTGGGCAATGGCTATCTTCATGCTTAGTGTATTGGTTTTATTAAAACTTAGTGATTGAGGAAATGTAAAAATGTAGAGGGTTTATGAAAATTATATTATTGTTGAGACAAATTTAAGCCTACTTAGTTTAAAAACGAAACTAAGAGTGGATCAAAAAATAACTTTATTATTTTTTATTTGTGTACAAGCTGTTAATTTTTTGTGATGTTTGTATGCTTTTAGATTTTGTATCTTTGGGGTACTCACAGATTGTGATACAACGACATTAATAGTACTACTTAAGGATATGAGCAATTTCATAGTATCGGCGAGAAAGTACCGGCCCAACCGGTTTGAGGATGTGGTAGGACAGGAGCATGTTTCACAAACGTTGAAAAATGCCCTCCAAAATGACCATTTGGCTCATGCCTTTTTATTTTGTGGACCACGTGGAGTTGGGAAAACGACTTGTGCACGTATTTTAGCCAAGGTGCTCAATTGTCAGAATGTAACAGATAATCATGAGCCTTGTGGCGAATGCGATTCCTGCCAGTCGTTTGAGGCCAATGCTTCTTTCAATATCACAGAACTGGATGCTGCTTCCAATAATAGTGTAGAACACATTCGGGCACTTATTGAGCAGGTGCGTTTTCAACCTCAGCAAGGTAAATATAAGGTATTCATCATTGATGAGGTACACATGTTATCTCAGCAGGCTTTTAATGCGTTTTTGAAAACGCTGGAAGAGCCTCCATCTTATGCTATTTTCATATTAGCTACTACCGAGAAACATAAAATTATTCCTACTATTCTTTCTCGTTGCCAGATTTTTGATTTTCGCCGCATTCAGGTTCAGGATATAGTCCAACACCTGAGGGGAATTTGTGAGCAAGAATCAATAAATGCAGAGGAGGATGCATTGCATATCATTGGTCAAAAAGCAGATGGTGCTCTGCGAGATGCATTGTCTATCTTTGACCGAATAGTATCGTTTTCAGGTAATAGTATCTCCTATGATGATGTCATTACCAACCTGAATGTACTGGATTACGATTACTATTTTCAGCTTGTGGATGCTATGTTGATGGAAGATAGTTCGCAGGTAATGCTCACTTTTGATGATATATTAAAGAAGGGGTTTGATCCAGATATTTTTATCAATGGTTTAGCCGAACACCTGAGGAATCTTTTAGTATGTAAAGATGCTGCGACCATACAGTTACTTGATTTAAGTGAGGGATTAAAGGAGCGTTATCTCAAGCAGGCAAAGCTAGCTCCTTCCAGTTTTTTACTAACTGCACTAAATTTGTGCAACGATTGTGATATTAACTACAAGCTTGCACGCAACAAGCGCTTGCACGTTGAAATGACCCTTATAAAAATGTCACACATCAAGCGTGCATTTCAATTGTCACGTGACACTGCATCTACCAATTTGCAGGAAAAAAAAACGCCAGTTCCCAACGAAGTAGCTAAATCATCAGAAGCAGCCCCCTCTCCTGTTCCAAAGAAGCAAGAGGAACTTCCTCCTCCAGCACCTTCTGAGCAGGTAGATACACAAAACGTAGAAAACACTTCAACAGCATCTAATGCTAGCCCTATTCCTCGAAAGCAAAGCAAGCATGATACACCTAAGTTAACAGGATTAGAGGCAACTATACTGAAAGAGCTCAAGGCAGAAGCGGCACAGAAACAGATTGATGAATCCGTTGAATTAACAGAAGAACGAGTTAGAGAAGCCTGGAATGCATATGCAAAAACGGTAGACCTCGCATCTTATCGCTCATTTTTGCTTAAGTCAATCGTCGGTTTTGAGGAAGATGCAATAAAAGTTATAGTCAGTTCCGAATTGGCCCTTAGTAATATTCAGCAAGATGGTGCTATATTGGATGAACTTAGAAAAAAACTTAAAGTTCCCCGTCTTGTACTTAATGTAAAAGTAGATGAAAATAAGAAATCTGCACCTCCACCCGAACGCCCAAAACACTTGATGACCGCTAAGGAAAAATATCTTGCTATGCGGGATACAAATCCATTGCTGCAGGAGATGCAGCGCCGATTTGACCTCAGGCCAGATGAATAGGCTTTATTTAAAAAATATAGTGTAGGTTGTTTGACTAATTAAGGTTTATCCTTTTAAGGTTAAAAACCACATTCAGAATATATCGTTCCTAAAATAAAAATGCTATATACTTATGAATGATCAGTCCTTATGGTATCTTGAGAATATCGATGTTTCAGGACTTTTTTGTCCTAAGAAAGTAGGAAGAGGGGATATGGACAATCATGCACACAAACCCTATAAAAAAGGTAACTACATTTATCTACCAGAAGAGCATGCTGATAAAGTATACTTCATTACAACAGGTAGAGTAAAAATAGGAACCTATAGTGACGGTGGCAAAGAAATCACAAAAGCTATTCTTGGGGTAGGAGAAGTTTTTGGAGAACTCTCTATCATTGGTGCTTCTGCTCGGCGTGATTTTGCTTATGCTATGGAAGATACTGAAACCTGCGTTTTGTCTACAGATGATATGAAATCTTTGATGCGGGACCACAGTGCTTTAAGCTTATTTTTAATGCGGGTAATGGGTTCGAGGGTATTAGAAATGGAACAACGCCTGGAGTCTCTTGTCTTTAAAGATTCTCGCACAAGAATTATAGAATTTTTGCATGAACTAGGTGTCAAAAGAGGACAAAGAGTTGGATATGAAATGCTGGTGCGAAAATTTATTACCCATCAGGAGATAGCTAATCTGACAGCAACCTCACGGCAAACTGTAACAACAGTGCTTAATGAGCTTAGAAATGATAATATTATCACTTTTAATCGTAAGCGATTATTGATAAGAGATATGGATCAGCTGGCAGGCTCAGTTAATGTTTAGCATACAATGTGCCTTGAAGTTTAGGGCTTTATACCTTTTTTCCTTCAGGGCACACTGATTACAGTTTTGATAAATCTTTTATAAAGCCACTAATACCTGCAGCCTTGATGCGTACATGTAATCTTCTCGCATCCTCGATATTGTCATAGGCTCCCACAATGATTTTGTAAAGGGTACGGCCATTAGATTCTACAATATTGACGTTTACAGGCTCTCGAAATTGCTTTTCCAGTTTCTCTACCTGTACAAGTACATTACCATAATTGCCATATACACCTACCTGCACTCCCCATCCTTTGGTAGGTTTGGTTTCTACTTTAATATTAAAAAGCCCATTACCGGAAGTAACTTCTTCTTCTACTTTGTTATCAAGAACAGGAGGAGTTGATCGATCTCTACGACGTAAGGCTTCGGCTACCGCTTTATCTGCATTAATTCTACCATAACCATATTTTCGTGAATGTCCATTCCAGTAGTCTGAAGAGTTTCCAATTCTATCTGCTGTCTTCTTCAGGATATCTTTTACTTCACGAGCAGTTAAATCCGGATTGGCTGATAGCATTAGCGCTACTACACCTGCTACCAGAGGAGTTGCACTGGAAGTTCCCCCAAAATGTTTATAGTGTCGCCCACGATCGCGTCCGTCACGATAATATTTATAAACACCAGACTCCCAGGAAATTCCCTGATCCCAAGATGCACGAGCGGCAAGAATAGGCCAGTCTCCATTAGATGGTGCACAAATAAATACTTCTCTTCCCTGATTTGAATAACTCGCGTGGGTATCCTTACTGGTAGATGCTGCCACAGCGATTACATCGGGATGGGCAGCATAATGATTAACATAATTGAGGCCTTCATTTCCAACTGCAAACAGAATAATGCAGCCTTTACCATTTCTTCCTCGTCTAGCAGCTCGCGCAATTGCAGCTTCTTTAATACTCCCCAGTCTAAAGCTAGAACTAGTTGTTCCCCAGCTACAACTAATAATATCTGCTCCGTTATTAACACAATAATCAAACATCTGCTCTGTAGCCCGGTTACTGAATGAAGTTCCACTCAGAGGAATAAACATTGCATTGGGCGCCGCTCCAACTATACCGCGACCATTCGAAACAGCCAGTGCTACACTCGCACAAGGTGTCCCGTGGGTAAAACGAGGATTCCCTCTGGAGATATTGGAAGATTGATTCCACAAATCGTAAGGCCGGTATACTTTCGTTCTTAAATCCGGATGATTGGTATCAAACCCATTATCTATAATTGCTATTTTAACTCTATCTGACCCCATGCTTCCCAGCCTCCGCCAGGCATCATAGATCTTAGCATCAGCTCCTCGCCTCAAAATATAGTTAGTGCCAGGCACAATACCCGTATTTCGGATATGCCATTGCTGGCTTAATAGCTCGTCTGTTGGAGATATGAATTCGTACTCATCTAATAACGTATCCAGGTCAGGCTCTGCTACTTTAACCATAGATATCTGCTGAAGCAAATGCGCTACCTTCAAAGGGTTAG
Organism: Chitinophagales bacterium; assembly: GCA_022360175.1. Lineage (GTDB taxonomy): Bacteria > Bacteroidota > Bacteroidia > Chitinophagales > Saprospiraceae > JAKSDI01. The sequence continues at coordinate 12,098 of JAKSDI010000169.1, read as the reverse complement.
GAGATTTTGCTGTAACTTTAGCTACTATTAGTTCAGGGCTACGACGCTCTACCAACTCCAGATTGAATTCATCTAATGCAATGGCCTGTTCTTCTTCACTAACACCATCTTCAAAAGTGATAAACAGCTCACCAGTAGCTACCAAAGGTTTATTACTGCCTTCTGCAAAATAAACATGGGTTCCGATTTCTATGTCATCTTTCTCTCTTACTTCATCCAGGCGGGTATCAATATCCTTTCCCCCTTTTTCCAACTCTACAATATTAAAGCCCCCCATATTTTCGTGCAATTCTTTATTGACGAAATCTTTGTTTTCAACTTTTTCATCAGTTGATTTGGTACGGATACCTACCAATGATTTACTTTTCTTAAGCTTTAATTCGTTGTTTCCACTTTTGACGGTGAGTTGGCTCATGTCACGGTATTAGGTTATATAATAACATTAAGAGATGTTGACATACATCTCTAAGAGTGATAAATATAATATATTTTACAACAATAGCTAGTGGAAGCTAATTTTCAAAGTGAGAAGCGATTTTTAAATCTCTTTTTATCGTAGAGGTTTCTAAAACAGACAGGCCGAATGTCCAAATGGACATTCGGCCCGTCTAGCAAGTTCAAGAACAACTTAAAAAACTAGCTCTCGGACAATTTAAGCTTGCCCGAGGGCCAATTATTATGCACGGCGCTCTATATGAGCATTCTGATACATCTTTTGCAGTTTCTTCCGAGCAAAGAAAATCCGACTTTTAATAGTACCAAGAGGAGATCCAAGCTCTTCTGCTATTTCATCGTATTTATACCCTTGGTAAGCCATCAAAAACGGACGGCGAAAGTCTTCAGGCAATGCATTAACCATCTTCATCAATTCCTTATACGCTATTGTCATCTCACCTTCATTCTCTACAATCTTGTCACCAGAATTGATGTAATAGTTATTAGGAGTCTGATCAATGATCAGATTACGGCGCATTTTCTTGCGATAGTTGTTGATAAAAATGTTACGCATAATAGTAACCGCCCATGCTTTAAAGTTAGTACCTGGACGATATTTATCAGCGTTTGTTATAATTCTTAAAGCGGTATCTTGATACAAATCTTCAGCATCATTGGCATTGCCGGTCAACTTCAAAGAGAAGGCCCGGAGCGAACTACTGATGCCGTCGAGTTGTTCTTGCATTTGATTTTGAACTGCATATATCATGGTCGGTGATTTGATATTTTGTAATTATTATTTACAAATTTATAGTTTAAACACCATTTTTGCAAATATTATTACCTATTTAGACTCGATATTGGTCTTAGATGTAGCTTATTTGACAGTTTAATGGCAATGGACATAAAAAAGTTAAAATTCTTAACACTATTAAACCATTCATAGCTAAATATTGTACTTAATTAAGATTATTCATCGGATTCTAAATCAATTTAGTCGATTTTTTTGTGGACAAAGCAGGATATAGTATATGACTTTAGGACAACATGATCATCTGCCCATCTTTTTGCATCAGAACATTCGCTTTCTGCGAAAGAAGCTTAAGATGAGCCAGGAGGAGCTAGCAACTCGTGTAGGTCTCAACCGAGGTAATATTGCCTCTTATGAGAACGGTACTGCTGAGCCCAAAATATGCAATTTACTAAAGATTTCTAATCTTTTTGGGGTTTCTATCATAGACCTTACTCAACAGGATCTAAGAGAATCGGAAAGCTTCGTAAAAGCGAATGAAAAGTTTAGTAAACTCAATGCCAATGAACTTGAATTATTGGTCCAGTTTGCAAAAAGATCAAATGAGCTAGAAAAAGTTATTAACAGTATTCATACTTGTTTCCAGTTCAAAGCAAGGAGTTTGGAAGAAGAAACGCTTACAGACAAACACATGTTAATGGTTGCTATGAAATTTGAAGAATTATTTGATGCATCCAAGGAATTAATTGAAAATCATCAGGCTTTGATTGATTTTATCAATTGCCGTTGTAAATAATTTTATCAAAAACGCGCTTTTCTCAACTATCTCGCCTTTTTTTAAAAATTATCTTCTTTTCTATATAACTTTTTTTCTTATTCATCGTATAAAAGGGTATAAACTTTTTCGTATCGATTTTTTCGGTGCGTCCAAAAACCGTGTCCCATGAAAAAGAAAACCCTCCAGTGGCTGTCGTATGCCCTTATTTTTGGACTATACAGTCCCTGCCTTTCTGCCAATGAAATCACAAATGATGGCTCATTTGAATTTCTAGATATTCCAATCACAGAAGTACAGCAATTAGCTGGACAGCAACAAAAACTGTACTTTATCCTCTTCACTGCTGAATGGGTGATGCCATGCCAATGGATGGAAGAAAACACCTTTAACAACCAAGCATTAAGCCAGTACATCGAATCTGTTTATCTTCCCGTCAAAGTAGATGTCAATCAGCAAGAAGGAAAAATACTTCAGCAGCAATATGAAGTAACAGCACTTCCCAGCATCCTGGCATTTAGTAGCCGTGGCTTGTACCTTGGCAAACAGGAAGGTGCTCTAGAAGCTGAAGAACTACTCGAATGGCTCAAACAATACGATATAGCAGCCAATAAAGCAGCAGCTATTCTTTCGTCCAATGATGAAGACTTATTATCCAGTCCTCGAGCAGTTGTAAAAGTTTCTCGCCCAGCACTTATCCCTGCCCAGGAAGTTTCCATGCCTACTCATACGAGTTACTCTTATGCCCCTTCTAAACCTCAACAAAACTATCAGACGATAGAAGCACAGTATCGCGACCCTGATTACTTTACAGTGCAAACAGGTGTTTTTTCTTCCTATGAAAATGCACTTAGTGAAATAAAATCTATAGAACAACGCATACAGGCACAAGCCCATTTCTCTCAGGAAAAGAAAGGTAATGTTACGCTCTATCGGATATTAGTAGGCCGATTAGGCAACCGTACACAGGCTTTAGAGCTACAACAACAGTTAAAAAAATTAGGAATTAGCGGTTTTGTAAAAAAAATTGACAATTGAGGTCGTGATTGGTGATTGGTGATTGGTGATTGGTGATTGGTGATTGGTGATTGGTGATTGGTGATTGGTGAAATTTCGTAATTGATCACGACAAAAAGAAAAAAGTATAGGCCAGGTTAGGTAGCTTTAAAGGTTTATTTTATACTTACTTTTTATTTTATGATTCTTTGACAACTTCTCTCACGATTGAAGGGGAGTAAACTCCGTGATGCTAATTAGATGGCCTCTACGGACTCTGTCAAAGAAGGTATTTCTTAAACCTTTACATTCCTATGTCTTCAGTACTCCTAACCAATATTAAAGAGCTTGTAATGGCTATGGATGCAGCTCCTGCTATCATCCGTGGTACTGATATGCAAGTATTACCCTCTATAAGTAATGCCTATCTCTTAATAGAAGGAGAGTATATCGCTGCATTTGGATCCATGGAAGAATGCCCTGAACGCGCTGATCAAGTAATAGATATACAAGGCCGTATGGTATTCCCTTCCTGGTGTGATTCGCATACGCATATAGTCTTTGCAGCTAGTAGAGAGCGTGAGTTTGTAGATCGTATAAAAGGGCTAAGCTATGAAGAGATTGCTCGAAGAGGAGGAGGTATCCTTAATTCTGCTGCCCGCCTGCGCGATACTTCTGAAGATGAACTTTTTGAATTTGCTTTCCAGCGTTTGCAAGAAGTACAATCATTTGGGACTGGTGCCATAGAAATAAAGAGCGGCTATGGATTAACTGTTGAAAGCGAGCTAAAAATGCTACGGGTTATCCAGCGGTTAAAAGAGGTAGCAGATATGCCAGTAAAAGCTACTTTTCTAGGAGCCCATGCTTTGCCTACAGAATATAAGCAAGATCGTTCTGCCTATATACGTCTTATCATAGAAGATATGCTACCGCGTATTGCAGATGAAGGTTTAGCTGACTATATAGATGCTTTTTGTGAAAAAGGTTTTTTCACGGTAGAGGAGACAATACAATTAATGGAAGCGGGAGCCAAATTTGGGTTAAAAGCTAAAATTCATACCAATCAGTTTAATAGCTTAGGATGTATAGAGGCTTGTGTAGCACAGGATGCGGTATCCGTAGATCACCTGGAAGTCATCAATGAAAAGGAGATCAATAGCTTAAAAGAAAGTAATACCATGGCTACTCTCCTACCCTCCGCTCCATTTTTCATCAATGATCCTTATCAACCAGCCCGAAAAATGATAGATGCTGGCCTACCTGTAGCTTTGGCTACTGATTACAATCCGGGCTCAACACCTTCTGGACGAATGCAATTTGTATTAACACTAGCTTGTGTAAAGTGTGGCATGTTGCCAGAAGAAGCAATCATCGCAGCAACCCTTAATGGAGCAAAGGCAATGGAACTGGAAAAAGAATATGGAAGTATTACTCCAGGAAAAGTTGCCAACTTTTTTATCACCTGTCCTATGCCATCCATCGCCTATCTTCCTTATGATTTTGGCAATGATCTGGTAGAGCGTGTTTTTCTAAAAGGTAAAATGGTGAAGGATAAGCGAGGGAGATAGGGTTTTGAGGGTTGAGGATTTGGTAGAGTCCCTTCCGGTAAATATATTAGTAAATAGCTGATTGACAACAAAGAATAACGACTTGATTCGTTCTGTTTTTGAACTTAACTTTCAAATTCACAGCGATCTTTTCGATATGATTTGATTTATAATTGCTACTATTATTAGACTAAAAAAGCGAATATGGTTTTAGCTGCTATGGTTTTAATAGGATTGGTCGCATTAATTCATTGCTATATCTTATGGTTTGAGATGTTTGCATGGACAACAAGAGGACCAAAGGTTTTTCGTAATTTTCCTAAAGATCTGTTTCCAAAAACAAAAGCATTGGCTGCCAATCAAGGCTTATACAATGGCTTTTTGGCTGCAGGGCTGATTTGGACCTTTTTTATCAAAAATATGGAATGGCGGGAAAATGTTGCCATCTTCTTTTTAAGCTGCATTGTCATAGCAGGTATATATGGATCGATGACGGCAGAGCGAAAGATCTTTTTTGTCCAGGCATTACCCGCTTTGATTGCTCTTGTATTGTTGCTCTTAAGCTAGTTTTTGCTTGATTTTTTATGAAGTAATAAAATGTACTTCTCAAAACCTAAGGTCGGATTCAATAATGATGTTGTTGAAGCTATTGACGGATCGTTAATAATACGCTCCACCTGTAAGGAAAATTCGGTCGTCAAGTAAGGGACAAATTCATTAAACTATTAAATTTATATTTGTGAAATATTGATCACCCTAAGCTAAAATTAGTATGAGGTTATTACCCTATCTTTTGCTATTACTACCTCTTGTTAGTTCCTCGCAATCCCGCCCAGAAATTGACACCTCTTTGCATATGGACTTTGAGGCATATGATCCACCATCTACTTTAGTTGTTCCAGAGCATATTATAAGCAGTGCAAGTTTCCCATTTATTGATGTACATAGCCATCACTGGAGAATGGCACAACAAGACCTCGATTTACTAATCCGTCAAATGGACTCTTTAAATATGGGGATTATTGTTAACCTTAGTGGACGAGGTGGCCCTGCCTTAAAAGCGATGATGGAAAATGTTGAAAAATCCGGGCATAAAGACAGAATTATCATATTTACAAATATCAATATCCGTAGTATAGATGATCCTGATTGGGAGGAAAGTACATTACAACAACTGGAATACGATGTAAGTATTGGGGCTAGAGGCCTTAAAATTTACAAAAGCCAGGGTATGATGCATACAGATACCGCAGGTAATCGCATTTCCATTAATGATCCAAGATTGGACCCTATTTGGGCAAAATGTGGCGAGCTCGGTATTCCAGTTTTAATCCATGCAGCCGACCCAAAATCATTCTGGGCTCCTCATGATGCCAATAATGAACGTTGGCTAGAATTAAAATTACGCCCTCATCGTAAACGTGGTGCTGACAATCCTGCTTCCTGGGAAACCATTATTGCGGAGCAACACGATATTTTCAGAAAACACCCCAATACAACTTTCATCAATGCTCATTTTGGCTGGTATGCTAATGACTTAGCACATCTAGGGAAACTGTTAGACGAAATGCCTAATATGTATGTGGAGTGTGGTGCTATTATTGCCGAGCTGGGAAGACAGCCTCGACAAGCGCTCAAATTTTTCAAAAAATACCAGGATAGAATACTCTTTGGAAAAGATTATTACAATCCTCCTGAATACGCTACTTATTTTCGTGTACTAGAAACAGAAGACGAGTATTTTCCATACTATAAAAAGTATCACGCTTTCTGGAAAATGTATGGGATTGGGCTACCAGAGGAGATTCTTAAGAAGCTTTATTATAAAAATGCATTGAAAATTATTCCCAGGCTAGATGCGTCACTCTTCCCTGAGTGATTATTAAAGCACAGAAACCACAAAGGATAACAAATTCACAATATCCTCTGTGGTTTCTGTAGCTAAAAGCTTATTTCACTAAAATGAAGTATTTTATCCAATTAGTGTGCTTCACTAGCTCCAAAAAACGCCAGTACTTTATCAGCAACTTCCAAGCCAATATTAGCTTGAGCTTCCAGAGTGGATGCTCCAATATGAGGGGAAACTGAAATTTTTGGATGGTTTAATAGCTCAGGCCTTGGATTAGGCTCATTTTCAAACACGTCCAGTGCCGCACCTCTTAATTTTCCATTATTTAGAGCGTCTAATAGAGCGTCTTCATCAACAGCTCCACCTCTTGCAGTATTTACAATGATCGCACTATCTTTCATGCGTTCAATCTCTTCTGCTCCAATTAAAGGAGTTCCTCCGTTAAAGGGTACATGCAGTGTCAAAAAGTCACTATTTTCCAATACCTCTTCCCACTCATAGGTATCAAGATGTACCGAGAGTTTTACATTCTCGCTATTAAAAACATTAATGGCAATATCTGCTTCGTGAATAGCTACATCAACCGGCATAATTTTCATTCCCAAGGCCAAACCTATGCGCCCTACTTCTCTGCCAATACGACCAAAACCAATAATACCTAAGGTTTTATTTCGCAATTGCATCCCCTTAGAATAATCCTTTTTCAACTGCTTGAATTCAGACTTGCCTTTTTCCGGCATCTGTTGGTGCGATAGATGCAAAAACCGAGCCAGTGAGAAAAGATGTGAAAAAACAAGCTCTGCAACCGATTGAGAGGAAGCTTTAGGTGTATTAATTACTGTAATTCCTTTGCTTCGAGCATATTCTACATCAATATTGTCAAGCCCTACCCCTCCTCGTACGATGAGCTTCAAATTAGGACATTGATCAATTAATTCCTTACGGATTTTAGTAGCACTTCTTACGATGACTACATCATAGGCCGGCAGTACATCAGGCAAATCTTCCTGTGCTATCTTTTCAGTATCAATCTCGTAACCGGCTTCTTCCATCAGCATAATCCCATCTGGATGGAGGCCATCATTGGCAAGTATTTTAATCATAAGGCGCAAAGATTGGTTATTGCATATATTATATAATTAAGGCCCGCTTTTTAAGCGAGCCTGCAATCTAGTTTTTAATTTTCTACTTTTTGACTATACACAGGGAAATTTGCTCCCGTATAGTGGCTAAACTTTTTACCACTTGTCAGTGGGAATTTGTATTTCTTCATAAAGGTTTTAAAAAAAGCCGCCAGCTCTGCCTCTGAGATATTGCGAGATTCTGGCCTAGGCAAATAACCAATATGGCTAATTGTACCATCTCCATTCCAGAAAACATGCAACCATAGTTTGGTACCTTTCATATCAAACTTCAGCTTATCTGCATACTTTTCCATCTCTATAAGCATAGAAAGCCAATTATCAAAAGCTACCTGTGTATTGAAATTAGCAACTTCAAGTAGTGTCTGACTGTAATCCTGGTTTAATGACTCATATGCCTGTTCTGCTTCGCCTAGTTGGAAAACAGCAGGCGCCGTATTTTCCTGTGCCTGAAGCATCATCATTGACAGTAGAATTCCCAAGGATAGTGTGAGTAAGCGTTTCATGCAAGATATTTTTTTTGATGTTTTTGAGATTAAGCTACCTATTTAGCCTTTATAATGCAGGCAAAGTTAGCAACTTTGATCAAGATATTAAACCATAATTATGTGGAACATATTTTATATGCTAAAAATAGATATACTTAAGTAAGTGATCAATATTACTTCAATAATTCTGATGGGTTCTTTTTTCCTTACTCTGCGTTGAGGAACCACCTCCCTTAACTATGCTAAAGTCGGGAACCCTCGCCTTGATTATGAAAAAAATCTCCACGATCAGAATCACCAACTATATTTGATCACTTACTTAACACAAATCAAGAATAAGGAGTCACGTACCATCAATATTGTTCATTTATCGAAAAGACAGCCTGAATCGTCTAAGAGGAATTTGTAATCTCAGGTAAATATTTACCTTTGAAAGTGTTATGGTAATAGATGTAGTATTTATAGTAATGGCATTATGGGGATTCTACCTCGGTTTCACCAGGGGAATTATCCGAACGATCTTTACCATCATATCAGTTGTATTTGGTTTGATGATGGCCTTTCGTTTTGGCCCGGATGTGACCCATTTATTGGAGCGTACACTATCTGACAATGCCTTGATGTTTATCGCTGGCTTCCTGATTACCTTTGTAGGCACTATGTTTATTATTAGGCTGTTTGCCCGTTTCCTGGAAGGAGCTTTAGAATCTGCCAACATCAACTTTATCAACCAGGGGATTGGCGGGATGTTTCTTTCTGGCCTGCTTATACTACTCTATAGCGTACTCCTTTGGTTTGGCGACCGCTCTCATTTGATCAATGAAACCGCTAAAGAAGAATCACAAACCTATGAGTATTTAGAGCAATTTCCTCAATATGTTTGGGAATGGGGTGGACAAGTGCGCCCTATTCTGGAAGACTTCTGGCAGCATTCCATAGAATTCATGGATAAACTGGAAGATGCTGGCCTGGAACGCGAAGAATCTGATCCTTATATTTATAATAAAGACGATGAATAAAATTTGATCTTTAGGTAAGGTACACTAAGCATCTGGCAACTAATCTACCTCCTAACGTCCATCTCCGACTTTCAATTACTCCCCTATCGTTCCCATTTCTACTCCTTCTGAGTAAGCGACCCTAATTCCGTGGCGGTTGAAGGCTGCTTTTATTTTCTGATAAGCTTCGAAAGTCACTTCCCAAAAATCATCGGGCTTTACATAAGGGCGTACTGCAACAATCAGATTATGGCTATCATAATTTTCAATCCCAACTTCCGGTTCTGGTGTATTTAATACTTTAGGGATGCCTTTTAGCTCTTCCATAATAATATCTGCTACTTTGGGAAAGCTTTCACTATAAGGCATGGTTACACTAAGTTCTATGCGGATATGCCCTTTGCGGGAATAATTAGTTACAATATTATCGACTACCTGTCCATTAGGAATGATCAATGTTTTTTGTCCAGGCGTAACAATTAGTGTATTGAAAATTTGTATTTCTTCCACCATCCCAAATCTTTCATCTACCTCAATCCAGTCGCCCACCTTATAAGGCCGAAATAATAGTATAATGATACCAGCAGCAAAGTTGCTGAGGCTTCCTTGTAATGCAAGGCCTACTGCAAATCCTGCTGCAGCTAGCACTGCTATAAATGAAGCCATATCTACTCCTATGATGCTGGCTACGGTAAAACCAACCAACACTTTCAGAGAAATGCCCATTAATGACCCCATGAATGGTAATAAAGTCTCACTGATACCCGCCTTTCCTAGGCCTTTAACAGCTAAGCGTGTAATTTTATTAACGACCTTAAATCCCAGCCACAAAACAAATAAAGCTAATAATACTTTTGGAGCATATTCAATCACCATACTGGTGATGATTTCTATATAATTATTTACCGAATCCATTGATTATCGATTGTTAATGGCCGTAAAAATAATTAACTCAGGCCGCGATTGTGCAACTTGCTATTAAAAATATTAAGAACATTCTAAAATAGCACCCTTAGCAGAATGAAGCTTAAAGTAACTTTATTACTCATCAGGACGGAAATGCTAAGCCATATATATTTATAAACCCGTACTCCAACTTAGAGCATGTTTGGGATTTATTAATTGGACTTATTCCGTCACTAATTGGCTTATATTTTGTTGGAAGAACACTCATTTAGCTTAGGCTAAAATCGTAACCTCCCGCCTCATCTAAGCCCATTAATGACAAAATCATCTCAAAGAACAAATTCCCAAACATACTCTTAGAGCTGAGGTACGGGTTGTAATTCGAGCAAATCTACAGTCAGACAGCGCCTGACCGAGTAATTAACACTTATTATCTCGAACGCAATTTCACTACCGGACAAATGATCTCTTCAAGGGATATGCCTCCATGCTGAAAAGTATTGCGGTAATAATTGTTGTAGTAATTATAATTATTAGGGTAGAGGAAATATTTATCTTCTTTTGCAAAAATGAAGGTAGAACTAACATTTGGCCGTGGCAACAGTGCTTTTTTAGGATCACGCACCTCTAAGACATCTCGGCGATCATACTGCAAATTTTTGCCTACTTTATATCTAAGATTGGTTGTTGTCTCCCGATCACCTACTACTCTTGACGGAGTATTAACCCGTATAGTTCCATGATCAGTGGTAATGAATAGCTGTACATCGCGTTCTGCAATCTTTTTTAATGCCTGCCAAAGAGGAGAATTGGTAAACCAAGAACGCGTTAAAGAACGATAGGCGGTTTCATCACCCGCCAATTCTTTTAGTACCTCCATTTCTGTACGTGCGTGCGAAAGCATGTCTATAAAATTATAGACAATCACTGTAAAATCATTTTGCAGATAGTTCAGAATATTATCCTGTACATTTTTAGCGTGATTGACATTGGTTACTTTCACATAATCAAACTTAACAGGATTGCGGAAAGTACGGCCTATGTTCTCTGCCAGAAGGTCGTGCTCATGTAAATTCTTGCCACCTTCATCATTATCATTTTTCCACCATTTCCGGTAATACTGCTCTATCTCGGAGGGCATCATTCCTGCAAAAATTGCATTTCGGCTATACTGTGTCGAAGTTGGCAAGATGCTATAGAAAAAGTCTTCTTCTTCTACACGATATAATTCTGAAATAATAGGCTCCAGAATTTTCCATTGATCATAACGCAGATTATCCAACAGCACCAAAACCGAAGGTACATCGTGATCTAGTTGCGTAAAAACTTTAGAGCGAAGCAAGTTATTCGACATTACAGGACCATCTCCTTTATCGATCCATTTGAGATAGTTTTTGGCAACGTATTTCGAGAATGCATTATTAGCTTCACTCTTTTGAGAGGAAAGGATATCTGACATTCCTTCCGAATTGGAAGCATCTATTTTCAACTCCCAATTAATAATCTTTCTATAGACATCTACCCATTCCTCATAATCCAGACCACTATTAATTTCCATAAATATTTGGCGGAACTCTTGCTGGTAATCAGATGTCGTTTTTTCGCGTACCAGGCGTTTATTATCAACAATCTTTTTTAGCGTAAGCAATATCTGGTTTGGATTTACAGGCTTAATAAGATAATCTGTAATCTGTGCACCAATAGCTTCTTCCATCACATTCTCTGCCTCATTCTTTGTAATCATCACAATAGGAATATTTGGCTTAACCTCTTTTATCTTAGATAGGGTCTCCAAACCTGTAATTCCCGGCATGCTCTCATCTAGAAATACAATATCTATATCGCCATTGTCAGTACATTCTTCCAGTGCATCATAGCCATTGGTTACAGTGATAACATCATAGCCTTTCTTCTCAAGAAACATCAGTTGGGGCTTGAGCAAATCAATTTCGTCGTCTGCCCAGAGAATTGTGATTTTATCCATAGGATGGTTTTGCTTAATGCTTATTTTATTAATTCTAGTATCATCAGAACTGGGATTACCCAGCAAATATAGCCAGCGCTAAAAGTATTAGCGAATTCTGTACCAAATTTATTGCATCCCTCTATGCTATTACAGACATTTGTGGAGAAAGAAAGGGAGATGTACGATGGAGGATGTGAGGTGTACGATGTGGGATGTACGATGGAGGGTGTACGATGTGGGATGTA
>JAKSDI010000285.1 GCA_022360175.1 Chitinophagales bacterium | reverse complement strand
CTTGCGTAGCGCTGCTATGCGCGGGAACCTCCGCCTTGATTAAACATAAAATTCACAGACACCTCACTCATCCTTTCAAACTTGACAAAGCACTAGTGTTCAGCTATAAAATCATTAAATAAATATCTATTGTAATACGCACAATTTAAACAGAATAGGTGCGGTTTTGAAAATAATAGGAGCGAATTTGAAAAAGGGGTATGACTCAGCAAAAAAAATGCTTTTTTGCGTATAAATACTATATATTATGAATCAAGCATTTTTTCAAATCCGCCCGACAATTTATCTCTTATTGATTGTAGGCTTATTAAGCAATTACTCTTGTGATAAAACATCGTTGGAAGAAGACTTTGAAACAAGAATTGCATTTCGAGGGGCAACGACATCCTCTTCGAATCAAACAGAAATGCTGGAAGAAAGAATGCAATGGGCTTCTTTTATTACAGCAAAGATTTTCTGTGAAAGTGAAGTGGCCCGAAATGAGGTGATTACTCAGTTGGATGGAGATAATGTGGAGCATATTGATCACCTGATTGGAGAAAATAGCTATACTCCAGTATTTAAGCAACTTTTTATTGTTTGGGCTGATTATTATCAAAACAACAATAGTCAAAATGCAAATCCAGTCTTTAATCAGGGAGTACCACCTGGGCCAGATATTACTAGTAGTGATGACTATATTGATTATCTAACTACAGAAAATTGCATTGAGCTGTTCTTTCCCAACGGACTGACTGAGGATGATAACCCTGATCATTATTCTTCTACTGCTCACCCATTAGTTTATAATAAAAATGAGAATTATGGATTTAAATATTTCAGTGGAGAAGAAGGTGATCCTTCTGTTATTAATACCATCCCATCTATAGAAGTTGACCCGATCAATCAATCATATGTCGATGCTGGTTATACTGTAATTGTGGCCAGGCCATACCGAATAGAAGGTAACTCCATTTGTGAATATTCTGAATACGCCACGATTGATTTTACTTTGTTTTTAAATCATTAACACAAAACGTATATCTAAATTTAGTCAGCGAATATGAAACTGGCCTACGCGCTTTTTGAATAGCTATTGTCTGGGAGGAGAGGATACATCATATTTGAGCAAGCTTACCATTTAAGGCTTTTTAATTTGTCTAAAATAGATGACTATGGATGCTCAAAGTTTTGATATTCTCCGCCAGCTACTCCTGCTAAATGATTTCCAGGTAGATAAGGAGGAGCTTCAACTTCAATTACTCAGTCATCCTTCTTTTCCCAGTTTGTATTCGCTGGCTGAAGTACTTCAACACTTCGGGATTGACCATGTTGCAGTAAGCTTGCCCACTACAACAAATACCTTAGAACAACTGCCTGATAGTTTCATTGCCAATATTAAAATAAATGACAAGGATCAATTGGTATTGGTCACGCAGCACAAAAAACATATTAAACTAAGCTATTCATCATCAAAAACGACCAAACTCACGATTGATCAATTTTTAAACTCCTGGACAGGAGTTTTACTGGCTATCGAAAAAAACAAACCAGAGTCAAGTAACAAACGATTGTCATATGAGCATTCAATTATAGCTATATTATATTTCCTTGTCATCGCTCTTATTGGTGGAACTGTTTGGATGCAAGCCTCTGTCTATACGGGATTATACTTTAGCAGCAGTATTATAGGGCTATTATTTAGCATCATAATTATAAAGCATGAACTTGGTTGGCAATCACCTAATGTTAGCAAATTTTGCCAAATATCTGGAGGTACTAATTGTTCTGCTGTTATACGCTCCAAAGGGGCCAAGTTGTTTGGGTGGATTAAGTTAAGTGATTTAAGTTTAATCTTTTTTAGTGCATTATCTCTAAGCTGGATAGTAGCTTTTATTGCAAAAATACCATTTTGGCACATTGCTGTTTTCACTACTATCGCTAGTATACCCATTTTAATTTACTCGCTGTACTACCAATATAGGGTAGCCAGAAAATGGTGCCCATTATGCCTGACGATTGCCGGAGTATTAATCCTACAATTAGCATTGGTTTCTACACAATTACAATTATTCACCTTTCCAGAGAAAGGGATAGAAGGGTGGGGGCTTTTGCTGGCAATTATACTGATAAATGTTATCGGGTGGAATTTTTTAAAACCTTTATTAGTGAAGCAACAACAGTTACAAAAGCTTCGAATAGAGCAGCATACTTTTAAGCGAAATTTTCAGGTTTTTAATGCACTCTATCAACAGACTAGCATACTGCCAGAAAACACAAATATTGAAGGAGACATTATTTTGGGAAATCCACATGCTCCTTTAAAACTATTGTTGGTGACAAATCCTGCCTGCTATTATTGTAAAGAAGCTCACCAGGATATAGAGCAATTGCTCGAAAAGAATAAAGATCGCATTAGTATTACTATTCGATTTAATGTTTCTAAGAAAGCTCATCACCACCTGGCTTATCAGGTAGCTAGTATATTATTGTCTGTTTATCAGGCTGAAGGTATTGCTGCTTGTCGAGAACTACTACACGAAGTATACCAGGAAAAAGTAGAATTGAAGCAGTGGTT
>JAKSDI010000308.1 GCA_022360175.1 Chitinophagales bacterium | reverse complement strand
TTTTTGGGATTTATTCCTAAAACCTAAGAAATGGATGGAATTTGTCCCTCTGGTCGCTTACTATCATACTTATGAAAAACGGAAGCGAATTAATCATTTACATTTTATCTTCAATCCCTTAGGTTGACGCGTATGCGATAACTATCGGGACGCCGTACCTAAGGGTATGTCTATGTTTACTGCCTTGTTCAGAATAAAATTTCCTTCACTCTCACTCAATCACGGAAATTTAAACATATCCAAGTTCTATTGGATTTTAGATTTTGTTTATGATTTAGTGCCTATTGGAAGAGATGGGCAGAGGTAAGTTATATATATGCAATGAGGGGATACAAATGTTAACTTTCATTATAAAACAAAAATAGAAATATGGACAAGAAAGGAATCGGTTATAAGATATTGCACTTTCCTTTAACAAAAATAATATTGGGAATCATTGTAGTAGTGGGGCTTTATGCATTATCCCAAAACTTGATTAGTGCAGTTCTCGAACCAACCACTTTATCTAAAGAGACGGAAAATCTAATTGCAGGAATCATATCATCCATGATAGCGATTATTGCATATATAGTTTTATACCGATACTATGAGAGGCGGGAAATTACAGAATTATCTGCAAAGAAATTTGGTTCAAATATCTTCTTAGGTTTATTAATTGGAATTGTTCTTCAATCTTTGACAATCTTGTTCATCTACATAAAAGGTGGTTATGAAATTGTATCAATCAACAGATTCATATATGTGATACCTGCACTAACAATGGCTTTCACATCAGCAATATTTGAAGAAATATTATTGAGGGGAATAATTTTTAGAATTATGGAAGAAAAATTAGGAAGTTATATTGCTTTGATAATATCTGCATTGATATTTGGTGGATTACATTTTACAAATCCTAACGGTTCATTAGTGGCCTCATTGGGTTTAGCTATTCAAGCTGGAATATTGCTTGGAGCGAGTTATATGTATTCAAGAAGTTTATGGCTCCCTATTGCCTTACATTTTGCGTGGAATTTTATGCAATCAGGAATTTATGGAGCAACTGTCTCAGGTCATAAAACAGATAAATCCTGGATAACTTCCCAAATAAACGGTGCTGCTTGGTATACAGGCGGAGAATTTGGCCCCGAAGGTTCAATACAAGCGACCGTATTCTGTCTAATAGCAGCAATCATATTATTGTATTTATGCCATAAAGAAAATAAAATTATTGCACCATTTTGGAAAGAAAAACGACCAACCAATAATGTGTAATATGTTCCTATTGGCTAAACGTCACTACAATATTTATACGGAACATTATGTGATATTAAGAAATGAAAAAGTGGATAACTATACTATTGGCTTTTTTACTAATAACGGGGCTCCTTGGGATCAATTTAATTCCCGAAATAAGAAATAGTGGAAAAAGAAGTAATCAGAAATAAAGGGGGAATTGGAAGATACCCAGGCACAAGAACTGTTCATATAGATGTAAGAGGGAAAAGAGCAAGATGGGATTCTTAATTAAAAGCACTAAAAGCTAAATCTAAAGCACTACTGCTCATATGTCAACAAGTGAAAAACAATTGCTCCCAAACCATCGCTTAGGAGCAATTATCACATAGCAACAATTCACTAACCCCTAGGAAAGAATCGGATACGGAGAACGGTAACCGAATCAGAGTTTGAATTCATTAGTTTAGCCGTTTTATCACTCCAATTATGTATGGATAAGGTTCTCCCACCAAAAGCCTTATTTGGGCTATTCTTATTTATTTTCATTTCGATAAGAGGGGAAGCTTCAGTTACATCATCCGACGACAGTACCAAGGCGTAATCGCTGTCAGTATCGACCTTAATCATATGTCCTGTTGCTTCAAACATATTGCCATCATTTAAAAAAATCATTCCTTCATCTCTTAAATGAAGCACCTTCTTAACACGGGGATCCTGCAAAAATGTATTATAGTTTTCCACTTTCCTAAAAAACGAGAGCGCCCCTTGTTCCGGCTGATCACCTTTCAAATTGGAGTCTAAAACGGCATAGGAAACTATCGTCCTCATTTCAAGTTCCTGTAAAACGGCACTTACAGCAGGAAAATATTCCTGAAACACTTGAGACTCCTTCCCTTTAATCACTAAACCAATTGCAAAATCAACATAAGTATTCGCTTTAAAACTTAATTCTAGTTTCATTTTATTTCTGTTTAAATAACAAAATCTAGCACAATAATAGAAACTATTATTTCCGGAAACAATAATTTCTATAAATAATTTTAGAAATACATATTTCCGTAATTGATTTTTAGCATTAACTTTACTGCAAATAGTCATTGAATTACGCTACGATGAAAGAAACAAACTCAAGAGGTCGAAAACGTGACAATAACAGAACGGAAGCCATTCTTAAAGCAGCCTCCGAGTTATTGATTGAGGTAGGGTTTGACCGATTCAAAGTACAAGATGTAGCCACTAAAGCTGGTGCCGGTACAGGTGCTATATATCGTCGTTGGTCAACAAAAGAAGCTCTAATTATTGATGCTATTAAAATGATGCCCACCCCCGTTGCTCCTGTTACGGATAACCCTCTCAAGGATCTGAGGGCTTTAGTAGCTCCTAGATGCAAAAGTGCTGAAGAAAGACCTGATTTATTGCCCGGTTTGATATCAGCCATGCGTTCTGATCCTGAGATAAAAGAAGCAGTAAAATCAGGTTACACTATGGATAATTTTCGCTCAGTCATTAGTCGAATTGTTGGAGAAGATTATCCTCATATCCAGCTTTTATGTGAATTAACATCTGCACTTGCCTTGCTGCGATCTTCTTTTACCCCAGAAGAAATTGATGGTGAAAAGATGACTGATGAAATCGTTTCTTTCATTGAGAGCTTAAAAAAACTTAAGTAAGTGGTAAAATAAGTCTTGAATTATAAAGCCTCTTGCTTATAAGTGATCTAAGATTCCCGGCTATTCATTAACTTATTTGAGACTTCAGAAAAGTTAATAAATGATTTCAAAAGCCAAAAAAACTCCCATCAGCGTATGAAAGATATACTTTCAAATTACATCAAAATTTCAGATGAGGAATATGAATTATTCCTTACTAAAGGTAAATTAGTACAATACAAGAAAGGTGAACATCTCCTCGTTACTGGCACTTTTGTAAACAAAATATTTTTTATCAATCAAGGTTTTGTACGTGGATATCGATTAATTGATGGAACAGATGTAACCCATCATTTTTTTCAAGAAAATTGGTTCGCTACTGATTACGAAGCCTTTATAACCGGCAACACTAGCAAATTATTCTTACAGGCATTAAATGATACTACCGTTTATATTTTTGATAAAAAGACATTAAGTTCCTTTTGTAATCAACATGTTAAATTCGAAAAGATTAGAACTATTATAGCAGAAAAAGCCTATCTCCTTATGGTGGAAAGATTGAAAAATTTGCAAACCAAAGATTTAAAAGAGAGATACAGCAATCTTATCCAGAATCACCCTGATTTATTTAATCTGGTTTCTCAGAGGTATATTGCTTCTTATTTAGGAGTTACTCCCCAAAGCTTAAGTAGAATAAAAAATAAATTTTAAAAGTTTAGGCATACTCTTAACAAATGTGAATGCATAGGGTCAGAATTAGCCCCAATTTTGTTGCCAAATGCATTATTATGGTAAAAAACATAATTGTTTTATTCTTCTTGACAATCTTTCTTGGTTGTACAATAACAAATCCGAAAGTAAATTTTCTACATCCTGTTCCAATAGAAAATACTTCAAGTAGAACGTGGATTAGCGGTTGGATTTCCGTTCCTGAAAACAGAACAGAAAATTCATCCAATCTAATAAAGTTACCGTTTATTTATTCGAAAGCCCCCGATAGTTTACGAAAAATGAATGTGCCCGTTCTTATTATGTCCGGAGGGCCTGGAAATTCATCACTACATATGGCTAATGGAGTCGTTAATACCGCCTGGGGAGAAAAGAGAGATGTTTTTGTTTTTGAGCAAAGAGGGACTAGGTATGCTGAGCCATCTCTAACATGCCCAGAGGTTGACTCTTTGCGCATTTATGGGTTAGTAAATGGACTTTGGGGCGATTCCTTGAGGCAGTTAAAAATGCAAGGGGTTCAAGCCTGTTATAAGCGATTGGTTTCCCAAAACATTGACCTTAATGGCTACAACACCCTGGAAACGGTGGAAGATATTGAGGCATTGAGGAAAGTATTGAAAATCGATAAAATGATTTTGTATGGGATGTCGTACAGTTGTAACCTAATGACCGCTTATGCGCAAACATACCCTAAAAATACAGCAGCATTAATTTTAGATTCGCCTTTGCCCCATCAGGTCAATTACGATGAGGAAGCCTATCGGAATATCGATAGCATTTTAATAAGAATTACCGATTACTACTCAGGTTCAGAACAATTCTATCGTCAATGGAAAAATTACCTTCATTCTGTTCAGGATTCTGTTTTTGAAGTATCTATTAATGGCAAATCGTTCCGATATACTAAAAATGAATTAATTGATATTGTTCTCTTCAAAATGAGTAGCCATAGTTCTTTAAAAGAAGTAACAACCTCAATTCAAAACATAACACAAGGAAATCATCAAGGAATTGCTGAAGTTATAAATTACTACCTTGAACCATCAGGACAAGCTTTAGGCATGCGTTATTCCTTATGGCTTTCAGAGGAGATCGCGGAAGAGAAGATAAATGTCATTAATCAACAGAAAAACTTATATTCATGGCTCTATGATTATCAAGCCAATGATGTTTCCTTTGAGATGGGAGACGTTTGGAAAGTAAACTCATTATATTTAATGAGAAAATGGCCAAATTCAATATATGATGGTTCCGTTTTAATTTTGTCTGGCCAATTTGACCCTTGGACCCCCGAATGGTACGGAATCACAGCTTCTCAATACCTGCCTAATTCGAAACACATAATCTATCCTGAACATTCACATTTGCCTGGGTTCTCTGAAAAGGGCATTGAAGATATAAACGAATTTATAAATCAGATTGATAAGGGTGTACAACATAGGTTGAAACGGCAATAGCCACCTTACTTTCCTGTTTTTTGATGTAAGAGGGAAAAGAGCAAGATGGGATTCTTATTAAAAGTACTAAAAGCCAAATCTAAAGCACTAATAAGGAACTAATTGAGGAAATTATAGATTCGAATGATTGGAATGAGGTTCCTATTAAGGTGAATGGCCTTGATATCAAAATTAAAGGAGTTTTAACCGACAAGTACACAGAAAAGGATGACGTCCCCACAAAAGGATGTATGTGCTTACAAACGTACTTAGTAGAACCTCATGAAGTTTGGTATAAAAAACATCGTGTTACATTAATCAATAAGCGATCAATGAAAGATACCATAAAAATACACGAGACGGCATTTGTCACAGCTACCTATAGAGCTTCCAATGAAGCACTAAGCAAAGACAAATATTCAACTTACTGGAAAAATCCCAAAACAGATAAATGGATTAAAAACTATGTAGAAAAGGTTTCCCTTAAGGAGCCTTTCACTCATTGTTTAAGGAATAGGTTCTTTTATGAAACGATAAAACAATTAATAGACAATAAGGAAATAGAAGTTTTAATCAACTTTGGTTGTGGTTTTAGCATGTACCCTTTCCTGTTTGGAAAAGATTTAATCAATATCGAGATAGACCAAAAAGATATCATTAATTACAAAAGAAAGGAAGTCAAACAATTGATTAAGGAAGGGAAACTACCTGATAGAGAAATTCATTATATAGCGAAAGATTTCAACCTGGAAAAAGATGAATTAGAGGATGAAATAAAATCTATCGTTAAAGGGAAGCCTTCATTTGTATTATTAGAGGGAGTCATTTTCTTTTTAAGTAAGGAAAGTACCAATGAACTAATTGAATTGATTGGCCGAATTCAGGCCCCGGGAAGTTATTTTGGCAGTGTTTCTTTTTTAGATAGTATTGAAAAAACGGACTGCTTCAAAAGATTGATTTCTTTTTTTGAAGAAGAAGTAATTCTGAATAGTAAATTTGAATACCTTACTCTACCTACCAGCTACTATCAATCTCTTCCATCATACGAACTGATTGAACATGAAGATTATGTCTCTTTATCTAAAGAGTTTAGTCCAACAGATATAGTTGAAGATGGTGATTTAATTCTCAATGAAAATATGTATTTATTAAGGAGAAAAATGCATTATCCATAAACTATAGTGCTCACCTCAAAAGAAAATTACTAAAAGGATATAAAGTGGATAACTAACTGCGATGTATCTCGCAGAAGGAAAGCATTTCCAAAAATAAACCATGTATTTATTTTCCATGTAAAACATTTTTTCTACATTTGTGTTATAATTAGAAAATATGACTAAAATAGACTTGGAAGTAAAAACAAAGTATCAGAACAATAAGCATCGGTTTATTGCCAATTTAGTTTTACGCAAAGTTTGTGAGTGATATTTTTGACAAAATGGGAGAGCGAATTTTTTTTCAAAAATATTTTCCATGTAAAATATATTTAAGGAAATTAAATCCATGTTTCAAAACAACAATTATGAGTTTATTAGAATCTTTAAAATGGAGATCTGCAATCAAAAAATTTGATCCTTCAAAAAAAGTAAGCCAGGAAGATATTGAAGTCTTATTGGCAGCTGGAAATTTAGCACCTACCTCTGGAGGATTACAGCCTTTTAAAATAGTTGTCGTCAGTAATGATGATTTAAAGAAAAAGCTGGTAGCCGCTTCCTATGAACAAGCTCAGGTAGCAGATGCTTCCCATCTACTTGTATTTGCAATTGAGCAGGAAATTAATAATGAGACAGTAAACAGGTATATCAAGCGTGCCGAAGAAGTACGAGGAAAAGAAAAGGAATATCTAATTGCCTATTCTGAGTCTATGAAGTCTTTCATTTCTACTATGGATGAAGCTGCTAAATACACTTGGGCAAGAAGTCAGACGTACATAGCATTAGGGATGGTAATGGCCGCTGCTGCTGAAATAAGAATCGACTCTTGCCCAATGGAAGGTTTAGTTCCAGGCCAGTATCAGGAAATGCTCGGTTTGAAATCTCAAAAGCTGATGCCTGTTGTAGTGCTACCAATTGGGTATCGGTCAGAAAAAGATGTTCATTCAAAGGAAGAAAAAATAAGAAAGACAAGAGAGAATTTTGTCATTGAAATCAAGTAAAAAAATAGTTAAGCATGAAAAATAGAGATTTAATTATTTATCGGGTAGTAACTGGTATTTTTACACTTCTCGTTTTAATGGGGGCAAGCCAATACTTTTTCAACCACGAAGTAGTTAAAGAGATGTTTGAGCAAATTAAGTACCCAACCTACCTTATTTATCCAATGGGAGTAGCTAAGATACTTGGGATAGTTGCCATTTGGTCTAATAAGTCAAGAACCTTAAAAGAATGGGCCTATGCTGGATTCGTTTTCAATTTCCTGTTAGCCATATCTGCTCATGTAAATGTTGGGGATGGAGAGCACTTCCCAGCAATTATTGCTTTAGTTTTTGTTGTTGCATCCTATATTTACTATAGAAAAAACGATGAACTGGTATAAACTTTTCTGGTGAAACTGAGAGAAATGGCTTGTAATTGCTGGCAAAGCTCATTTTAAGTTTCGTACTTGGAAAGTACGGGGCGAAAAATAGCTGAAGTCCAGCGAATACAATGCATCTCTCGTAGGTCAGTATGAATAAGTTTAAACCAGTTCTATGCTAAAAATTAGCAGAATGAAATCACACTGCCCTTAGTTTGCTATCGTAGCTAAGGGCAGTTTCAATGAGTCATTAAAATTCAAAATCAAAGTTGTTTCGCTTTTGCCCTGTATGGTTAAAGCTATACAGGTTGAACATCACAATGCAAAAACTACCGGAATTACAAACAAAGAAAACAGAATCAGGATAAGAACAGAGATAAGATTTAGAAAAAAGCCTGCTCTTACCATTTCGTGCACTTTTATATGGCCACTGGCAAAAACAATGGCATTTGGAGGTGTTGCCATAGGCAGCATAAACGCACAACTTGAAGCCATTGCAATGGGTATTAGCATGTGCAGTATTTCATAATCCAGGCCAATTGCAATGCCTGCTACTACAGGAGCAAATATAGCCACTAGTGCCACATTGCTCATCAATTCTGTCATAAACAGCATGACCAAAATAAGTACAGAACTAACCACAAAGGCAGTTAGTGTCTGATTAGATGAAACCAAATTCCCTATAAAGTCGATGACTCCCGAACTTGATAATCCGCTTGCCAGAGATAATCCTCCACCAAAAAGGATTAAAATTCCCCAGGGGAGTTTATGTGTATCTTTCCAATACAATGTAAAGGTCCCAGTCTTAAAATCAAAAGGAACACTAAACATAGCAAAAGCAGCCAGCATACTGATCCCCGCATCTGTCAACTGAATGAAGGGAACATATTCATTGATAAAGACTCTAAAAATCCACAAAAGGATAGTCACTACAAATATGATGATGACCCTCATTTCTGTTTTTTGAATCGTTCCCAGTTTAATCAGCTCTTCATCAATAATATCCCTTGAATTGGATAACCTGTTTAACTTGTTTGGATAAGCAAACTTCACTAAAACAATGTAGATCACTAGCAGCATCAAACAACTAAATGGAACGCCCATCAGCATCCATTTGAAAAATGAAATCTGCATTCCGTATTCCTGCTCCACAAAGCCCACCATCACCGTATTGGGAGGTGTGCCAATGATGGTTGCAATCCCTCCAACATTTGCCGCAAAGGCAATCCCCAGCATAATACTAATAGCAAAATTCTTATCCTCTTTTGTAAAGCCATCTTCGTCATTTTTCAGAAGATTGATAACCGACAAGGCTATTGGCAGCATTACAACAGTTGTAGCAGTATTACTGATCCACATGCTCAAAAAAGCAGTTGCAATCATAAAGCCCAAAACTACTTTATTGGGCAAAGTCCCCGTGATCTTTATAATATTCAGCGCTATCCTTTTGTGTAAACCCACTTTTTCAAGCGCCAGTGCCATTACAAAGCCTCCAAAAAACAAGAACACAATCGGGCTACCATAATTAGCACTAACGGATTTCATATCCATTATCCCCAACAGAGGAAAGATGGTCAGCGGTATTAATGCAGTCACAGAAATTGAAACCGCTTCTGTAATCCACCAGCTAATCATCCATAATGCGACCGCAATTACTTTATCCGCCTCCGGATTGATGAGTATAAATGGTAGGTTATAAGCAATCAAGAACAATATTGGGCCAAGAATTAATCCGATTTTTTTATACAATGAATAGTGACTATTAGCTGGCATAGTTGATAAAAGGGCTGTTTACACAATATCAAAGGGCTCCTATATAAGATGTTTTTTTGAATTATGTGCTATATTTAAAGAACCGTTTTCTCACGGTCCAGGCTGATATTAGCGCTCATCTACTACAAAAGACGTCCTACATGAAAATTCTTTTCACAGCTTTATTTTCACTCATCTACTTGTTTGGAAATGCTCAATTAGACAGACTTGAATATGAGTTATTTGACAATCGTAAAACTATATTATACAAAGTTGACAGCTCAACTATAAGATGCAAAAACTCATTTGATAAAACCATTCTCGACGATTCAATAAAATTTGTTGTTAACGTTGACACCATTCTTTTTGAACTTAAGAAAATCACCTTCCACGAACTTGTAGTAAATAAAGATAGCCTTCAGCATCTGTATGACAGGTATGCAATTGATTATAATGCCAGTTGGGGAGAGATATATTTAAACCGCTGTTTAAGAGAAGAAGATACGAAAGAAGCGAACTATCAATTCAAAGTTCTGCATGCATTTGAAATAGCACTGAAGTCTTTATTTTTAAAAGATAAAAGCGATGAATTCATTTGGAAGTCCATCCAAGATGATTATAAATTCATACAAGATTTAATAAGTGGTAAAAAGGACAAAGCGGTGCTTTATGAACGAGTAAAAACGTATTCAGATATTTTCAAATATTTAAACGAAAGAGCATGGCTTGCTTCATATGTCGGATTCACACATATAGAACCCTACCTGGATAGAATTAAAACATACTATATAGACGAATTAAATAACTGTTTTTGTCCTTTAGATGAAACACATTGTAATATCGCTTTCCTGAGGAACAACTCCTATTACATTGCTCAAATTAAGGACAACAGAATACCTGAAGCCTTCGTCAAAAATAAAGATTGCCTAGATGCGGATGCGAGTTATTTCTGGTTTCCTGTTCGATATTTAGGACAAAACCATCACCCAGAATTACTAGTAGCTACACTAAAAAAACTATTTAATTCACCTCCAATAGGCCATATAGATTTCAAGCTTTCTCATATTCGTCGAAATAAAAAGAATTTACTAATCTTCCACAAAGAATTATGTGATGCGATATTACATGGAAGTGAGCCTGCTATTATACACGCTTCCCATTTCCCTTCAAAGGAGACATTAAAAGCATTACGAAAAGCTAAAACTAAATATCGAAAAAATGCAAACCTTTTAAAAGCTGTTGACTACGAAATAATGCATATTAAAGCTATCATCAAACACAATAGATAGCACACTTGCCTTCTCCCATTTAATCCCTTATCTTTCAATCAAGTATTACATCAACATCCTATTGCCAATCATCTAAAAAAGCAAAAGCATGAAATTCAAAGGTTCAGTTGAAATAGCAAAGCCGAGGGCAGAGGTAGTGAAATACTTTGCAGACCCAAAACATCTTGGAGAATATCAGGATGGTTTTGTTAGCAAAGAGCTCATTAGTGGAGAAGCCGGGCAAAACGAAGCCGTTTCCAAGATGCTGTATAAATATAGAAGCCAGGATATGGAATTAACAGAAACCATCATTGCAAACAAGCTGCCTACGTTTTTCGAAGCTCACTATCATCACAAGCATATGGACAACTTTATGAGGTGTACATTCATCTCTATAGATGACGAGCGAACCCGGTACGAGTATGAATTTGAATATACACGGATCAACTGGATCATGCCGAAGCTGATGGCTATTTTATTTCCAGGGATGTATCGAAAGCAGGGAGAAAAATGGATGACACAGTTTAAGGAGTTTGTTGAAAGACAATAAAATATCAGGCCAATAATTAATGAAATCTGAGGCAAACACCACAAGGCAGGAGTACATCAGGCGGATAAACGAGGTACTGGACTATGTCGAGAAGAACTTGGATGCCAATCTATCGCTTGAGCAATTATCTGAAAAAGCCTATTATTCATCTTTTCATTTCCATAGAATTTTTTCTGCAATTATAGGCGAAACGATCAATGAACTTGTCAATAGAAAACGTATAGAAAGAATTGCTTCCGTACTGCTTACAGGATACGATAAGCCTTTAAAAGAACTAGCTTACCAATACGGTTTCAATAGCGATAGCTCCTTCTCCAGAGCCTTTAAAAAGTATTATGGTGTTAGTCCTACTGAATTCAAATTAGATGGAAAAAACATCTTACTTAGCAAGATTGGTATAGAACCTCTTACATTGGAAAAATACATTTGCAGCATTGATAAAATCAAAAAATGGTTGAATATGAATGCTCAAATAGTAGTAATGGAATTGCCTGAAATAAAGCTCGCAGGCATAACGAATACTGGGGAATTTGAAGAAATGGGGAAAGCCTATCAGGAATTAATGAAATGGGGAGCACAAAAAGGTGTGTTGAATTTATCCGATTTCAAGGCAATTACGATATATCATGATAACCCAAGAGTAACTCAACTTTCTAAAGTAAGACATAGTGCATGTGTAACGATTAATCAGGAGATCGAAGCCGATGGAGCAATAAGGCCATTGGCAATTCAAAAAGGAGACTATGCCATTGGGCATTTTGAAATTACAGCAGATTTATTTCAAAAAGCATGGGATAGTATGTGTGTCTGGGTAGTAGAAAATGGGCATAGCTTTAGAGATAGTGATTATTTTGAAGTATACCACAATGATCATAAAACTCACCCTGAGCAAAAGTTTATAATAGACATATGCATTCCTGTTGTAAAAGGGAATGATGCTACAACAAGATCGCCCAAGCAGGGCAATTTATCCTATTATAAAGAACAAATGGCTAAAGGCCAGATACGAATCGACTATAGTCGGCTGATAGCTTATCTCAAATCATTAAGGGTTTATTTTCATAAGGAATATGCTTCTGATTTCATACTAGGCAAGATATATCAGGGCAGTATGGATTTTTCCTATTTTTCTTTGACTACCCCTGAATTGAAAAAACAAAAACTAAAGTTCGTTTTGATATTTGACCATGAAAAGATGCAGTTTTCCATATGTCTATCAGGCCAAAATAAAAGTATTCGGAAGAAGTACTGGGAGTTATTCAGAGGGAGTGATTGGAATAAATATCATTTAGTAGAATCAATCGATAATAGCCTTTCAATTATAGATACTGTCATAGTGGAAAAACCTGATTTCGATGACACCAATACCTTAACAAAGCAAATTGAAACGGAATCCTTAAAGTTTATGGATGATATTAAAGAGGTGCTTGAATAAAGCAGTAATTGTGTCTATGATGATATCATTGAATACAAATAATCACTTCAGACGGAATCTTAACAAAACAGATTTTAAAACAATAAAACGCTATAGCAGGATTTTTGTAATTTGGGCAGACTTTTGAATCACCCTTATCACACAAAAAATGAAGTCACTAATTCCAATTCTCCTACTATTTTCTTTTGTAGTAATTTCTTGTAATAATGCTCCTCAAAATACCGAAACATCCGATACTAAAGATGCTCCATCAACGGAAGCTGATATTCAGATAAAAAATGATGGCGTTTTTATTAATCACAAAAGCTATGGTGATGGACCGTATACACTACTTTTTGTCCATGGCTGGTGTATTGATCAAACCTACTGGTCCAATCAGGTCGAAGCGCTGAACACTGATTATAAAGTTGTAACGATAGATCTTCCCGGTTTTGGCGAATCTGGCACTAATAGAGCAACATGGAGCATCGAAGCATATGGCTCAGATATTAATGCAGTCATTGATCAGCTTCAATTGGACAATGTAATTCTGGTTGGACACTCAATGGGTGGAGATATCGTATTAGAATCAGCACTCCACAATGAAAAAGTAATAGCCGTAGTTGGAGTTGACAATTTCAAGCAGATTGGAGGTGAATTTACCGAAGAGATGGAAGCTGAAATCAATGCTTTCATGGAAATGCTAAAAAGTAATTTTTCTGAAATTGCTCCGGCATATGCCGAAAGTGTATTATTCCATCCAAGCACAGACAGCCTGGTAAAAGCTCGTGTCATGGAGGATTTCAAAACAAATAATCCGGAGGCTGCTATATCCAGCCTGGAAGAACTTTTTAAATATGCTTATATAGAGGAAGAGCGATTATCTATGCTCAAGCAAAAACTCTATCTCATTAATAGTGATGCTACTCCTACTAATACAGACGGGCTGGCAAATACAGGCATCGCCTATGAGGTGATGGATATTAATAGTACAGGGCATTACCCCATGATCGAAAAGCCAGAGGAATTTAATCAAATCCTCAAGCAGATCATTCAAAAAATAAAAACCTCTCACAACAACTGATCGATCACCCTCATAGAAACCTTAAATCTGTCTGACTATAACACAAATTGTCTATGAAAAAAGCTACAGACATTCCTTCCAAATCCATCCCCGAACAATTGGTTCTGGATTTTTTCAGCAGAGTATGGCATGCTCCGCACGATCTCGATGCTATTGATGAATTAATGACAGAAGATTACATCATTACAACTGCTGGCAAAGAGGTTAGAGGAAGAAAAGAATTTAAAAAGTGGGTAGGCATATTTCAGGAACAGCTTCTTGATGCAAAAACGGAAAGTGTTGATCTATTTTTCAATGAAGAACAGGACAAAGTAGTTTCGAGATGGATTTGCTCAGGAAGGAACAATGGCCTTTTTGGGCTTGAAGCAGATAATCGGTTCATCTCATTCACAGGCATTGCTATTTGGACGATAAGAGCTAACAAGCTTTCTGAATGCTGGGTAGAACGAAGTGCTCATGAATTGTATCAAGAGCTCATTTCAGGGAAGAAAGAGAATGATTTTGTGTAGAGCTGCAGTCGTGTTTGCCTGCCTTTTTTCTCCTGAAACTTTAGATTAAGACTAGCTGTTTCATCAGATGTTCTATCAGTAATAGGATAAAATTTCTGAGGCAAAGGATAAAACTTCTCAGACAAGCTGTCCAGGCAAGTAGCAGCTATTTTGCACTATAAAAATGGAGATTAGAACCATAGAATTATTTGGTAAATCCTTATTTAGCATTGTGACAATCAACGAGCTTGTTACAATGCCTACCCCAATGCCTGAAAATGAGGCAGCATTTGTATTTATTTTAAAAGGAGCCTGTATCAGTTATTCAGAAATTGATGAACTCAAATTAAGTGCACAGGATGCAGTGCTTGCTAAATGCGGCAACAGCACCTTAAAAACGCTTCCTATTAATGGAAACCCGGTTTACAGCGCATTATCAATCCGCTTTCATAAAGAAGTTTTAGAAAAAATATATGCTGATACGCCTTCCCCTTTTTATGAACAGGGAGGCACTTCTTTAACCGCCAATAGTGTAAAAGTAGTAGTCAATCCATTGCTCAGGCAATTCATCGACAATCTCATTTCTTACTTTGATCATCAGGAATTATTGACAGAGGAATTTTTAACACTCAAGCTCAAAGAGCTGATCGTATTGCTTTTGCAAACTGAAGATGCCCCCAAGGTAAAAGCAATCATGAATAATCTTTTTGAGAAAAGGACTTTCGAATTTAAAGAAGTAATCAAAGCACATATTTGCTCCTCTCTTAGTATTACTGAATTGGCTCAGCTAACCAACCTCAGTCTTTCTTCTTTCAAAAAGAAATTCAAACAGGTTTACAACGATACTCCCAATAATTACATCATCAATCGACGAATAGAAAAGGTAGCCAGCCTCCTACCCTATTCCGATGAAAGCCTCAGTAATATCGCTTATGATTGTGAGTTCAAAACGCTTGCACATATGTCAAGGGTTTTTAAAGCGAAATATGGCATTTCTCCTTCTGAATACAGATTAAACTTCTCAGACAAACGATAAAACTTCTAAGTCAAAAGGCTCCTCTCCCCTTCCGGTATTTTTGTTCCAACATTATTTAATGAAGTTGTTTAAAAACATCTCGATGATGGAACAAAATTTTCTAAAATATCTAATGCTATTGGGAATAGCATTCATCACATTTAACTCAACTATCATGGCTCAAAAAGAACAGAAGTACCGGGAGGTTAAGGTCGTAAAGACAAGTGATATCATCCATGTATCAGCAGATTCGCTTTGGAATATCGTTCGCCAATTTGATAATGTAGGAGAATGGCTTACAAGCATAGATCATGCGGTAGGTTCTGGAGAACCAGAGTTTGAAGGTGCCACTTGTAGCGAGCGAACTTGTTATGTCAACTTAAAAGGCTATAGCGAGGTACACGAAAAATTAACCCTCTTTGATGAAAAACACAGGGAATTAGCCTATGAGTTTACCGGAGGAGGCCCAAGCTTTCTATTATCTGCCAACAATCATTGGGTTGTAACTGAAGTAAGCCCTGATCAATCAACCTTAACGATGAATGCTACTATGCGTTTGAAACCCTTCATGGGCTTTTTATTTGGTGGCAAACTTCAAAAAATCATCGAAAAAGAACTCCCTGAATCTTTAAAAGAATTAAAGGTTTTTGCTGAAACTGGTGAAATATCTGAAGCTAAAAAGGCACGTATAAGAGAACTGGAAAAGCAGAAAAAGAAAAAAGCTAGTTAAGTCACTTACTTAAAAAATCAATATGATAATAATTCAGGAAGCAAATGAACTATATGCTTAGGAAAATTGCTTCCTGCAATCAAAGCAACCATATACGCCTCCCCTTCTAAATGATGGTTAAGCAAGGAAGTCTCCAACATCCTGCTATTCTCTATAGGGTAAAAAGGCTTTTTTTGAAAAAATAAAAGACAAAAGACTCTTTTTACCTTTTTATCTTTTATATTTACAATAAACAAAGCTGTTAGCTTTTTAAAGCATCATTAAAAACGAAAAATCATGCTAACGAAAAATCAAGCAAGGACATTCTTTTTAGGAGGGACTGTCTTGTTTTTCTTCATTTTTTTGGGACTCTCCTGGCACACTTTATCTCAAGAAGTACCAAAACAAACTCATGAGGAAAATATGACGGAGTCTGTAATAAGAGGAAAAGAATTATTTGACAAAAACAACTGTATGGGATGCCATACAATTATGGGAGAAGGAGCTTATTATGCCCCTGAACTCACCAAGGTAATTGATAGAAAAGGAGAGGAATACTGCAAAATTGTCCTAATGAGCAAAGAACCATGGCAGCCACGAGGCAGGAAGATGGTTGCTTATGCCATGACAGAAAAAGAAGCAGAAGATGTAGTTGCATTTTTAAAATGGGTAGGAGAAATAGATCTTAATGGTTTCCCGCCAGAGCCAGATTTAAAAGGCAAAGTACCAACAGAGTAGGTTTCCAACTACATTATCCTAAAAAATTCGAGGTCCAAAAAATAGGACTCCGTATCCTTAAATTCAATTCAAAATGAAATATAAATCTCAACAAGTAGCTTATTGGTTTTTTGCACTTAGCATGGTGCTTTTTATTTTGCAAATCACCTATGGTTTTGTAATGGCTTTTGCTCATCTTGGTTATGATGGATTGCATGAGCTCATCCCTTTTAATGCAGCAACTGCTACCCATAAAAACTTATTAGTAGTTTGGATATTAAGTGGTTTTATGGGGGCTGCCTATTTTATTATTCCGGACGAAGCTGAAAGAGAACTGATTTCTATACCTCTTGTAAAACTCCAATTTTGGAGCTTAGCAATAGTAGGGGTTGTTGCAGTTATTGGATTCCATATCGGCTGGTGGGAAGGAAGAAAATTTTTGGAGATACCAAGGCCTCTTGACTACTTAGTGGTCGTAAATGTATTATTATTTCTTTACGTACTCCTCATGACTTTATATAAAGGAAAGAAAAGAACAACCACTGCTTTAGTACTATCAATGGGCCTCTTTTTTGCCGCATTATTGTATTTACCCGGAATGGTTTGGTTTGACAATCAGACCATGGATTCTTTCTTCAGATGGTGGGTCGTACACCTTTGGGTGGAAGGTGTCTGGGAGCTTATCATGGGAGGTATTTTAGCTTATCTATTGATTAAGTTGACCGGAGTAGACAGAGAAGTTATTGAAAAATGGTTATATGTAATTGTAGGGCTCACTTTTCTCTCAGGTGTTCTTGGTACAGGCCACCATTATTATTACATAGGTACTCCCAAGTACTGGTTAATGATTGGGGGTATTTTTTCAGCATTAGAACCACTAGCTTTTTTAGGCATGGCATTATTTGCTGTAGCAATGTATCGAAAAGGAGAAAAAAGGCATCCCAATAAAATGGCTTTAACATGGACACTGGGTACTGCTATTATTTCATTTGTTGGTGCAGGTTTGTTAGGTGTTGCTCATACGTTGCCCTCTGTTAATATGTGGACACACGGAACTTTTGTCACAGCCATGCATGGCCATTTAGCATTTTGGGGAGCATATGGGATGTTAGTTTTAGGTATGATTACCTATGCAATGCCTTTAATTACAGGAAGAAAAATGTATACCAAACCAGGAGCTAGTTATGCTTTCTGGTTATCCAATATTGGGATGATAGGTATGACTACAGCCTTTGCAGCAGCTGGAGTGGCTCAAGTTTATTTGGAAAGAAAAGTAGGGATGGATTTTATTGATGTTCAGCAAGAAATGGAGGTTCACTTCCTTATTTTAATAGCCGCAGCTTCCTTATTCACCCTTGGAATTATCCTATATATCATCAACTTTTTCAAATATGGCAAGCCCACTGATGAAGCATTAGAACCTGCATAGACAGGCAAAGATTCTCATTATTTATTAATCAGGAAATTGTTGGGGAAAGAGAGCAATCGTTATCAAAATAGTCCTTTCCCCTCTATTTTGAGTGACGTCCCCCATTCGCAATCATGGTATTAGCTATAGTATCATTTTTTGCCTCCTTTGTACTTCGACTGATGGCTTAGCTAAAGATAGCGTTACGCTTTTTGACTCCCAACGATTTCTAAAACAACTGCAATAATATGGAGCCACCTTACTAAGCAAGTTTTAAAACTCTTAATAGCCTACAAAAAACAAGTTTTAAATATTTCGATTGCCTAAGTAAGAGAGCACATTTAATTAATCTTTTTATGGTGGCATCTTTTTACCCATATCTGCCTTGCGTACTCGTGTTAATAACTTTGGCTATTACACTCCGCCGCGCCTTGATTTGAGCAAAAAACTGATCCACCAAAAAAGCAATCTAATTATGCGCTCTTACTTAAAATACTATTACTAAATATGACCAGATTAAATCTAAATACAACGGATATAATAAAAGGAGTGCTTTCCTTCTTATTTTTTACAGCCTTGTTTTTGAGCTGCGAAAGTAACGCTACTCCAGAGAATAGTTCTCAAAAAATAGATGCCAGTGAAATTGCCGTCCAGGGTGAAATGACTGCCGAGCTTACAGCTCCTCCCAAAGTGCCAAAACCTATTGGTTCAAGAGCAGCGACCAAACTAATAGTAGACATGGAAATATTGGAAAAGGAAGAAGAAATGACGGATGGAGTTACTTATGTCTACTGGACCTTTGGTGGCAGTGTTCCCGGTAGTTTTATTCGAACCAGAATTGGAGATGAGGTAGAATTCACTTTAAAAAATCATCCAGACAACAAACTACCCCACAACATTGATTTACATGCTGTAACCGGCCCGGGAGGAGGAGCAACATCCTCATTCGTAGCACCAGGCCATCAGACAACATTCTCGTTCAAAGCACTTAATCCTGGATTATATGTTTACCATTGCGCCACTGCTCCGGTAGGCATGCACATTGCAAATGGGATGTACGGATTAATATTAGTAGAGCCAGCAGGTGGCCTTCCTGAAGTGGATAGAGAATACTATGTCATGCAGGGAGATTTTTATACTAAGGGGGAAAACGGTGAACAAGGCCTACAAGCATTCGACATGAAAAAAGCAGTAGATGAAGATGCCGATTACGTGGTGTTTAATGGTAAGGTAGGTTCTTTAACGGGTGATAATGCAATCACTGCAGAGGTAGGTGAAACCGTTCGCTTGTTTGTAGGAAACGGCGGGCCTAATCTAGTTTCTTCTTTTCACGTAATTGGAGAGATTTTTGACAAAGTTAATGTTGAGGGGGGAGATATGATCAATAAAGACGTTCAAACCACTCTAGTACCTGCGGGGGGCTCTGCAATTGTTGAATTCAAAGTAGATGTTCCGGGGACTTTTATACTAGTAGATCACTCCATCTTCAGAGCGTTCAACAAAGGAGCGCTTGGTATGCTAACCGTTAGTGGCCCAGAAAATGCAAGCGTTTATTCAGGTAAACAACAAGAAGGAATCTATCAACCAGAAGGAGGGACTATTCAAGAAATGCCCGACGAAGGCCTTGTCAATAAATCTCCTACCAAAGCACTGACGCTGACTGAGAAAATGAAACTAGGAAAAACAGTTTATGACAAAACCTGCCTGGCTTGTCATCAGCCCACAGGAAGAGGTATAACGGCTGCATTCCCTCCTTTAGCAAAATCAGATTACCTAAATGAAGATGTAGACCGAGCTATTGGTGTCGTTGTTAACGGAAAATCCGGCGAGATTACTGTAAATGGAGAAAAGTATAACAACATCATGCCTAAGCAAGTACTAAGTGACCGAGAAGTCGCAAGTGTCATGACTTATATTTATAACAGTTGGGAAAATAATAAAACCGAAGTCTCTGAAAGCGATGTTGCCAGAGTCCGAAATAGTCATTAATGAAAAGAATTAGCTTTATAGTATTGAGTATTTTTTTTATCCAAACAAACTTTTTGGCACAGGATATGCCAGCGATGAAAAGAATCAATGGAGGGGACTTTGTTCCTCTCTATGGTTCTAACGAAGCAAGGGTTTCTGTAGAGACATTTCTATTAGATATATATCCTGTAACCAATGAACAGTACCTCTCCTTTTTAAAGACGAACCCTAAGTGGCAAAAATCTAAAGTGATCAGTTTATTCGCAGATAAAAATTATTTATCAAAATGGGAAAATGATTTAAGCCCGAATAAAGAAGCCCTACCAAACTCTCCAATCACAAATATCTCCTGGTATGCGGCTAAAGCCTATTGTGATTGTATAGGAAAAAGATTGCCAACGATGGATGAATGGGAATACGTAGCGATGGCCAGCGAAACTAAACGCAATGCTCAAAGAGATAGTTTATTCAATCAACGGATTATAGAAAGTTATGAAACACCCCAAACTTATAAAAAAGAAGTAGGCAGCACTTATAAAAACTACTGGGGAATATATGATATGCATGGTTTGGTATGGGAGTGGACTAGTGATTTTAATTCTGTTCTCATTTCTGGTGAATCTCGCAAAGATGTAGATACTGATAAAAGCCTGTTTTGTGCCGGAGGATCTGTTAATGCCACTGATTTAATGGATTATGCAGCATTCATGCGCTATGCTTTTCGAGGAAGTATAAAAGCTAATTACTGTATCCAAAGTTTAGGTTTCCGATGTGCTAAATCTCTGAAAAAATAACACAATGAGAAGAAATAAATTGAGTTTTTTCCTTTTTCTGTCGTTCCTGTTTTTTATTGCTTCCTGTCATCAGGAAACGCATGATACCCTACCCTATCAATGCCCGATGAAATGTGAAGGTGAAAAAATATATTCAGAAAAAGGTACTTGTCCAGTGTGCAATATGGATACTCAGCCAATAGAAGAGAAAATATTACAAAGTGAGAACGAGGACGAAATTTTAGAAACCTCCATTTTCAATCTAACTTCAAAATGGAATACTCAGAATAAGGAAACTATTGAGTTAAAGGATTTAAAAGGAGATGTACTGGTCATCGTAATGATTTACACTAGCTGTAAAGCAGCTTGTCCAAGATTAGTGGCTGATATGCGAAACATTTACG
This sequence comes from Chitinophagales bacterium, assembly GCA_022360175.1. GTDB lineage: Bacteria > Bacteroidota > Bacteroidia > Chitinophagales > Saprospiraceae > JAKSDI01. Next base: position 15,835 of record JAKSDI010000308.1, on the reverse strand, counting down.
CAAGTGTTAATGATAAAACCACTAAATATATTTTGGTCAGTATTGATCCTGAAACCGATACTCCTGAGCGATTAAAAGAGTTTGCAATAGAGAATCAAATGGATAATAACCAATGGGTATTCTTACAAGGAACGGTAGAAGACGTTAGAGAGTTTTCAAACGTCCTGGCCGTTAAATACAAAAGAATATCCCCTCTTGATTTTTCACATTCAAATATTATCTCTGTTTTTGATCAGCAAGGAGTCCTGGTACATCAGCAGGAAGGGCTTGGCGTTGATAATGAAGAAACAATAGCTGAAATCATGGCCCTATCTAAAGCGGTGCAGGAAGTAAACTGAAACATAGCTTTAGTTGGCGGTAAAATAAACCAGCTTTTTATAAGCTAAAAAGAAAAGTAGATCATGCTCATTAAGAATCAACCTTACTACAAGACAATAGGGAAAGAAATTGATGTCTTTACTCATTGTTACAATAATAAACTTTCGGTCCTTTTAAAAGGCCCTACCGGGACAGGGAAAACCCGGTTTATAGAACATATGGCTCATCAACTCGAAGTGCCATTGATTACAGTCGCCTGTCATGAAGAAACATCAGCAACCGATCTAACGGGGCGATATATTTTAAAAGGCACCGAAACCGTATGGCAAGATGGGCCTCTCACTACTGCGGTAAGAAATGGTTGTATCATTTATTTAGACGAAATCGCAGAAGCGCGCCCAGATATCATTGTTGCGATTCACTCTTTGACTGATCATCGACGGCAATTATTCCTGGATAAAATTCCGGAAGAAATAAGTGCGACAGATTCGTTTATGCTCGTGGCTTCTTATAATCCAGGTTATCAAAAAGGGTTTAAGGAACTAAAACCTTCTACTCGACAGCGTTTTGTTTCGATTGCATTTGACTATCCAGTTGAAAAAGTAGAACAGGAAATCATTGAAAAAGAATCAGGCCTCAATTCAGGGGATTCAAAAAAATTAGTACGAATCGCCTCAAAAATCAGGAACTTAAATGAACTGGGATTAATGGAAACCGTTTCTACTCGCCTGATTGTAGATACTGCCAAATTAATAAAATCTGGCCTTCCAAAGAGGTTGTCTGTCGAAGTGGGAATGATCCAGCCATTAAGTGATGATGATGAAACACTGACAGCATTAAAGGATTTGGCAGATTTGATGATTTGATTTTAAAAAATTCTCGTCTTGGAAATAGATCAAATACTATTTAAGAAAGCATTCAATTTTTTTGCGAAATGGAATGGAAAAAACTCAAAAGAGAAAATTTCCAGAACTATTTCCCTGGAAAAAATCAGTAGTCGGCTCACTCTGATAGCCCGAGCTTTAACAGGAGAAAACATTGATATTTTCCCAGCAGAAAAGGAAGGAGGCTGGAAAGGGTCAACTTTTTATCTTCCCCCCTCCTTTTCATTATTGCCAAGCATTGAGGAAAATCTTAATTTTTACATTTTCAGAGTTGTTTACTTAAGTATCCAAAGTGTTGAAGGCTCAAATTGGAGGGAGAAGAATACCCCGCCCTCTATTGAGAAAGCTCGTGCTGAAGCAAAAGCAAACTCAAGCTTTGTTTTAAAAAAAATGGAAGAAGAATATCCTCCCATTTTTGAATTCTATCATTCGATAAAAGACTATTTCTTCACCGAAGAAGATCATTCTTTTTGGTTGTTTGGGAAATATATGTCCAATCGTGATGTGTTCGAAAATGGGGATAGGTTTGATGAGGCTCCAAATGAAAAACAACACTCCAATCCCACTACTGAAATAAAGTCTAAAGCCGTTGAAGAAGTAGAAGTCGTTTCTGTTGATAAAAAAGCTCAGGAAGATTTCATGCTTACTCACAATTTTGAAAAAGTAGAGACAGTAGAAGAGTTTAGCGGTTTATGGAGAGGCTTTGATGGAGATGACAGCCTGCAAGAAGATGAAGATGCACTCAACGAAGTAAATCTTAAGCACCTGGTTCGAACAGATGAAGTGGCTAATTCTATTTATCAGGCAGATTTTAGAGATCTTGCAAATATTGCAGAAAGTGGTGAAACAGAAAATGATACTGTTTATAAGACGTATAAAGAATGGGATTTTTCTAAAAAAAGATATAAGCCTGATTACTGTAAAGTTTTCCTAAAAAAAGGACAAAATGGAGATTCAGCCTATGCTCAAAAATGCATTACTGAGCATGCTAAAAATCTAAATGCACTCCGAAGAAAGTTTGCTCAAATTCACCAGAAAAGAAGGACCGTTAAAAAACTTCAAGATGGCGAAAACATAGATATTGATGCTTTGATAGATTGGTATTCTGATCTAAAATCAGGACGAACTGCTTCCGAAAACATTTATCTCTCCAAAAGAAAAAAAGAACCAGATTTAGCCATTTTGTTTTTATTGGATTCAAGCTTATCCACAGATAGCTACGCCGATGGAAGCAGGGTTTTAGATGTTGAAAAACAAGCCGTCATTTTATTTGGGGAAGTCCTTTCAGAATATAATGTTGATTTTGCGGTTAGTTGCTTTTATTCAAAAACCCGAAATAATTGTGTGTATCACTCTCTGAAAAGTTTTGGAGAAAACTGGGAAAAAGGGAAACAAAACATTGGTGCAATTGAACCTCAGGGTTATACCAGAATTGGCCCTGCTTTACGACATTCCCAGACCTTAATTGAAAAACATTCTGCTCGACAAAAATGGGTAATCCTTCTTTCGGATGGCAAACCCAATGATTATGACAAATATGAAGGAAAATATGGTATAGCTGATGTTAAGCAAGCACTTCGTGAGATGCATGAGCGGCATATTAATACTTATGCTATTGCCATCGAATCTATTGCAAGGTATTACTTACCTCTGATGTTTGGCCAAAACCATTATAATATCTTATCACATGCTGATATGTTAATCCATTCACTGGCAATGCTCTATCGACGAATTAATAATCGTTAATTAAATTTGCATACAGTTATTAACATAGAATACAACAAATGAAATTGTTGAGCTTATTGATGCTGTGGTCCATCATATCCTGCGATTCCATTCCAGATGAAAAATATCCTACAGAACAGCCAAAGGTTAAGCAAGAGTTTAGAACTCATGTTTCTGCGATTATGGAAAAACACAAAATTCCGGGAGGAGTTATTGGGATCAGTAGAAATCATGACATCCAGGTTTTCAGCTTTGGTTTAGTGGACAAAGAACGTCTAATTCCGGCTCAGGCCTCTTCAAAGTTTAGAATCGCAAGTATTTCAAAGCCAATAACAGCTGTTGGCATTTTATTGCTTGTTGAGAGAAAAAAACTGGGTCTCGATGACAACATAGTTGAGATTTTGAAGGAGGGAGGTTTCAAAGTCGAAAACATCATTGATCCAAACTGGAGAAAAATCACTGTTTACGACTTGCTTTGCCACACTGGAGGATGGGAGCATTATGACCACAACGATCCCATGTTAAACACTAAACACCCCCAAAAGCAGGAAGCCTGTAAGCCTCTTCACATTCAAACCAATAAGATCATAAATGAAGCTTTAAAAACTGCTCTGGATCATACTCCTGGAAGCAGGTATAACTATTCAAATTTAGGTTATCATATCCTGGGACGTATTATTGAAATTAAAAGTGGCCTTTCCTATGGCGAGTTTATCCATAATGAGGTACTTGTTCCTTTAAAGATGAAGCATACTTTTTTAGGTAAAACGGCACTACAGGAAAGGCTAGACGGCGAATCAAAATACTATGACTACTCAAATGCGCCAAAAGTTGAATCTGTTTTTTCCACCAATACAGTAATGGTCCCAAGGCCCTATGGAGGGTTCTGTTTGGAAATACTAGACAGCAACGGCGGATGGGTATCTACAGCCGAAGATTTACTAAAGTTCATCAATAATCTTGAACCATTACTGAAAGCCGAAACGATCAATAAAATGCTATCTCCTCCAGCTCACTTAGATACGCCTAGTACTAATAGCTATTATGCGATGGGGTGGAATGTAGCTAAAGTAAACCAAGGATCCGTCATCTGGCATACGGGCAGTTTGGCAGGAACTTGTGCGACCCTGGTACAACTCGATAAGGATACTTCTTTTGTAGCTATATTTAATTCTCGTGATAGTAGTTTTACGTTTTTAAATGAGATCAATGACAGAATAATCGAATTTATTAGATAGGATAAAATGTACCTTCATATGAAATGAAAAGGTTTTTTGATATTCGCTACTTTCATTTACAGGCGGGAACTACAATCTATTTCCAGAAATGGAAGAAAGGCCATTCAGAATCCTGGAAGAATATATTTTCCCATCTATCAAGGTAGGCCATTAAATAGGGGATTTTACTTTTCCATTTGTCATGTAGATACTTCACCAAACTGAATATCCGCATGACCAAGTACGCAGTAATCCTTATTTGTCTTTTTGCAAATCTGTCTTCCTCTTGTACAAAGCAAGATTTTGATGAAGGTGCTCCGATTGATACCAATCCATCCAATTCTGCTGTTTTTTCAGAAGCTGATTTGAATATTTTAAATGAGGTATTAAACTTACGAGCCACGCCATTCAATTATTCTGATTACCCCTTACCAGAACACTACAGATCAGAAGATGCCCTGCTTGCAGATAATACGCCCGAAACGAATCCAATTACGGATATGGGAGCCACCCTTGGCAGAGTGCTATTTTATGACCCCAACCTCTCTTTGAATAATACCATCTCCTGTGCTTCCTGTCATCAACAAAGTGCTGCATTTGCTGACAATAATAAATTCAGTGAAGGGTTAAATGGCCAACTTACCCGCAGGAATTCTATGGGATTAATTAATAGCAGGTTTTATGAAAATGGCAGATTTTTATGGGATGAAAAAGCAGGAACCCTGGAAGAGCAGGTATTATTGCCTATTCAAGATCATAAAGAAATGGGCATGAATCTGGCGCAGCTTGAAAGTAAGCTTCAGCAACTGGATTATTACAGTGTACTTTTTGAAAAAGCTTTTGGAAACTCCCAAATCACTTCAGCCCGAATTGCAAAAGCTCTTTCACAGTTTATTCGTTCCATTATTTCTGTCAATTCAAAATTTGATGAAGGCCTAATTGCTGCTGGAAACCCTCCTGTAGAAGAAGATATACCTGATTTCCCCAATTTCACCGAACTGGAAAACGTGGGAATGGACCTATTCATGAGAGGTAGAAAAGGGGCTACCTGTAGCTATTGCCATGGTACCGGACAAAATGTAAATGATGAAGCTAAAAATAATGGGTTGTCATTAAATTATACAGATAAAGGAAAAGGGGAAATCACAGGAAACCCTTCCGATAATGCGTTGTTTAAAGTGCCTTCACTAAGAAATATCGTCTATACTGCACCTTATATGCACGATGGAAGATTTGAGACCCTAATGGATGTGGTCAATCATTATAGTGACAATGTTCAGCCTCACCCTAATTTAAACTTTCGATTAACTACCGATGAACAGATAGGAGGTAAAGTATTAAAGTTGAACCTAACTCAATATGAGAAAGAAGCACTTGTAGCTTTTCTAAATACATTAAGCGATGAAGAGGTTCTTACTGCTGAAAAATATAGTGATCCGTTTAAATAACACGGCGCGGGGTTCTTGCTAATCAAAAGCAATAGTACTATATTACAATGTCGCACCTATAAGCAATCAATCATGAGCCGAGAACCCGCTATTTTTGTATTACGACACTGCATAGATATAGATCCACCCTATCCTACTAATCATGATAAAGGATATGATTATGTCCTCCCGGATGGAAGCGAAGTACATTTACCGCAAATACGATTAAGTCAGGCAGGCTTTCAAAAAGCAGATACGATTGGAAAAGTATTTTCAAAATGGATTAAGGATAAAACAAATTACTATCCTATTGGACATGTGATCACACAACAGCCATTTGATAAAGTAACCACACAAAACCCTTTTTGTACAGCTTTCTCTACTATCAATCCAGGAGTTTTGCCAGGACATTCTGCCCCAAACCCCAATCCGAACCCTAATCAACATCCAGATCCAAATCAACCAGTCTACCCAGATATGGCGAAGCTGCCTACTAAAGTTCTTTTCTTTGATGGTATTTCTGATCTTAAAAGTGATATGGATAAAGATTTCACTGGGACTTTGTTTGCAGATAATCAGCATTCTACCTTCGTTACTATGACCAGGCAGACGATGTATAGCCCATGTACTCATGACGATACAAAATGCGATAAAACGAAGTTTGACCCCTCATTATTCTTGGGCACCCTTGCAAATGAAAGTGATTGGGGCCGTTGTGTGTATCCTTCTCATGGTAAAACATTATACATCTTCTCACACTTAAACACCAGTACAAAAAAGTTTGACAAGCTTGAACTTTTTAATATCAATGATGATGGTAGCATTACAGGTTTTTAGGCCAAAACTTTAGTATTTTGTCCTTGAACTTGCTTAAACTTATAGAACATCCCCCTCAGCCCTGTGGGCAGCTCCCCCGAGGGAGCACAGCACTTATACTCCTCTAAAGGGGTCGGCTGAAAGTCGGGGAAGGAATAGATATCAAGGTGCTAAAAAAGACAATTTAACATCATAATTCTCAGCACTTTAACAAGAAAAACCCTAGCCTATTCCCTCTTTAAATCACATTACATGAAGGATATTCTAATACGAAAAACTACAGAAGAAGAAATTGACGAAATCGTTTCTATTGAGGCCAACAAAGAAAATCAACAATTCATAATATCCAATACAAGAGCAGAACATCTTCAGTTATTACAGGATAAAGGCATTGCTCATTTAATCGTAAAATCGAGGAATAATCAGACCATTGGTTTTGTTATATTGGGTGGAATGGCGAGTCACAATCAAAGCATTGAGTTTCGAAGAATTGTTATTAATGAAAAAGGGAAAGGATATGGCAGGAAAGTTATCCAATCCATAAAAAAGTATTGTTTTGAAGAATTAAAGTGCCACCGGCTTTGGCTAGATGTTTTGGAAAATAATGTTAGAGCAAGACACTTATATAAAACAGAGGGCTTTGTCGAAGAAGGTATACTCAGAGAATGTTTATTGCTCAATGGAAAATTTCAAAGCCTGGTGCTTATGTCAATTCTAAAAAACGAATATGATGAAGGAATACAATCTAAATTCGCATAGCTAGAATCAGGAAATGATAAAGAATCACGAACAAATCTTATTGTTGAATATTCCTCTGTTTACAAGGATAAGCATTAATACCCCTTTGAAGGAAGCACTTCCTCTTCCTGCTGATGCCTGTTATACTTATATTCTTGAAGGAGATAGTCAAATCTTTTCCAAAGCAGAAAATATTACAGCTACCTCTGGTCAAGTAATCCTTTCTCTATGCGGATTGACGGTAGGAAAAATGCTGTCAGAACAACCTAAAGGCTCCATCCATTCTGTAATAGTCCATTTTAATCCGCAACTTCTGAAATGTGTATTTGACGAGAGTAAACCTTCACTTTGGGAAGAATTAGAGACACCTGTAACGGAGTATGTTGTCCAATCTGCTGCCAATACTCTCGTAGCGCATTATTTTGACAGCATCGCCCAGTTATTTGAAAATAAAGTAGCATTAACAGATCATATACTAAAATTAAAACTCCAGGAAATCATACTGCTGCTACTCCAAACGGATAACTCCCATAGCGTCAGACAAATTATCCGAAGCCTTTTTTCTGAAAAAACTTTTTCTTTCAAAGAAGTAGTAGATGCTTATATTTTCAAGCCTGTAACCATTGAAAATCTGGCCATGCTGACCCACTCCAGCTTGTCTACTTTTAAACGAAAGTTTAAAGAAATCTATCATACGACTCCAGCTAACCATATACTGAATCAAAGACTTGAAAAAGTAGCTCAACTACTTAAAATATCTGATAAAAATATCAGCTCGATTGGTTACGATTGTGGGTTCGAAAATCCTGAACATTTATCACGAGTTTTTAAAAAGAAATATGGAACCTCGCCATCAAAATACAGAATGAACCACTCCATCAAGTAAATGAACTTTTGAGTCAGGTTTGCTTCCTCTCAGTCAGGCACCTTTGTAGTAGTAAATATTAAACTACAAAAAGATGAACAAATTGAACATTGACCACAAAGTGCTTTTATCTATTATTTGGGTATTCGTATTGATGAACATGATTTATGCTGATATCATTGGTATGCTAAGGCCGGGATATCTAGAGTTGTTGGATAGAGTGAGCCAGGAACTTAGCCCCGGAGCCGTGCTTACTTTTTCAGTTCTTTTGGAAATCCCGATAGCAATGATCCTGTTATCACGAATATTAAATCGAAAAGCCAATCGAATAAGCCATTTTATAGCGGTGCCAATCTCTATCGTATATGTGATTTATGGTGGCTTAACAAATCCTCCAATTTCTTATCTTTTTTTCGCATCAATTGAAATCATTGCGATGATCGTCGTATTTTGGATTGCCTATCAATGGCGAAGCCCGAGGCTTGCTTCATGATAACTTAGTACTCTGCCAAGCTTGAAAAGCAGAGTGCTATCAGAATAATAATTTCGGAGAAATCACATCTTTTTTACCTAGGCAAAAAAGCTTTCGACTTCGGATGAAGTCGCACCATAACAGAATATGCGACTTCATCCGAAGTCGAAATTCTCATCATGACTATTTCCAACAAATTTCCGACTTCTCCGAAGTCTTTATCTGTTATTTGATGCTTCACCGGTCATTAGCTAAAGTCGGTAGCAGTAAAATGGATAAGTTATTCAGTGAAATGGATAAGCAGTGCTGCCCTGCCTACCTTTAGATTTGTAGTATTGACTTATTTCTCAATACATACAAACTTTTAATAATGAAAAAGGAATTGAATGAACAGCAAACACAAATGCTAAGCATGCTAGCTCAAGGTTTGTCTACTCCTCCGCGCACTCCTATCCTAAGGACGCCTGAAGAGTATGGAATGGATTATGAAGAAATTACATTTACAACAGCAGATGATGTGAGCATAAAAGGTTGGTTTATCCCTGCTAATTCAAATAAGCTTATCATCAGTAATCACTTTTCTCCTGCCAATCGCTATGGTTTTGCAGGGCACCTAGAAGGCCTGGATTTTGCAGGAGGCTTTGAAGTTAATTTCCTACCGAGATATAAAGCATTACACGACGCAGGATACAATGTTCTGGCTTATGATCTGCGCTGCCATGGTGAAAGTGAGGCAGGCGAAAAAGGAGTCACAGGAGTTGGTTATTTTGAATGGCAAGAAGTACTTGCATCCATTGATTACATCAAAAACAGATCAGATACGGCTCAAATGGACGCTTCACTCTTGAGTATGTGTATGGGTGCAAATGCTACTATAAATGCTATGGAAAAAGCTCCCGAGGCGTTTGAAGACATTAAATCTCTGATTGCTATTGCTCCATTAAAAGGGCGTACCTCCATAGAACGTTCTTGCGAACAAATGCAAATCCCCGTAGAGGAAGGCGTTGAAGCATTTGATCCTATCTATAATGAGATGACTGGATTACACGTAACAGATCATGATATTGTTCCTAAAACGGTTAATATTAAAATCCCTACTTTCTTTTTGCAGGTAAGAAACGATACAAATTCTCGCTGGACAGATGTACAAACGATGTTTGAAAATACCCCTGTAAAGGATAAAAAAATTTACTACATAGAAGATACTCCATGGCGCTTCAAAGGTTACACCTATTTTTCAGAACATCCCGAACAGATGATAGAGTGGTTTGATGCACACATGAAGTAAATAATGTCAGAGTTTTAATCTGGAAATGATGGAAATGAACCAATCCTTTTTAATGAATCTATTAAATTCAAAATGGATGATAGCTTTGACAATTCTTGTGTTGTTGTTAGTGATTTTATATTTTACTGGACGTAAATCTGTTCATGATGAGATAATTATTCATTCTAATCCTGAAAAAGTTTGGGCAGTCTTGACAGATACGGACAATTATGATTATTGGAATCCTGTAATGAAGCTCATAGATGGAGCAATCGAAGAAGGTAATAAAGTAAAATATCGTTTTACTCAGGATGCTGATAATGTTAGTGAGATACCTTCCAGGGTTAAAAAAATGATCCCTAACAGGCTGCTGAATCAAGCTGGTGGCCTCCCTGGAATTTTAAGTTTTGACCACCAATATACTCTAGAACCTGTAGCAGATAAAACGAAAGTAATTATTCACGAAGATTATCGAGGCATTGGTGTTAATTTTTGGAATCCTGAGCCAGTTGAAAAAGCATATATTAAATTAAATCATGCCCTAAAAGCAAGAGTTGAATCTTTATAAAGAGCCGCAATGAAGCAGATAGTCAGAATAAAATCTATAAGCGAGGTGCATAATTTTTATGGATTTGAGAAACCTAAGCATCCTCTTGTATCTGTATTACCTATTGATGATAGAATGGTCAATTTTGATTATGGCAATACCAATTATGCATTTGACTTCTATCAAATTAGCCTGAAGATGGGTATTTCTGGTTCAATGGTTTATGGAAGAAATTCGTATGATTTCCAGGAAGGCACTATGACGTTTATCAAACCCAATCAAATTGTCAATGTAGAAAACCCTGAAACCATAAAAGGAAGTGAAGGCTGGACATTGCTTTTTCATCCTGATTTAATTCGCCAGTCAGAACTAGGTAAGACGATCGAAAATTATGGCTTCTTTAGTTATGATGTACACGAGGCATTGCACCTATCCGATGATGAAAAGAAATCTCTTACTGAACTAGCACATAAAATAGAAAAAGAGTACGCTCAGAATATTGACAAGCACAGTCAGAATTTGATTATTGCCAATATTGAAATCATATTAAAATATTGCAAACGATATTACGACAGACAGTTTTATACCCGAACCAATCTCAACAAAGATTGGATTTCAAAATTTGAAAAAGTTATGAGTCGGTATTATCAGTCTGACGCTCCCTCCAGGCATGGTGTATTATCTGTTAAATATTGTGCCGACACTCTTAATATGTCGCCTAATTATCTGGGAGATTTGATAAAAAATGAAACTGGAAGAAGTGCCAAAGATCACATCCATGATTTTATTATCGAACGAGCAAAAACAATTATTATCGGCTCTAATGAAACCATTAGTGAAATTGCTTACGATTTGGGGTTTGAATATCCACAAGGGTTTAATAAACTATTTAAAGCAAAAACAGGGATGAGCCCTTCAAAATATCGCAATGCGAATTGATTCATGTTCTAGGCACTTCTATATTTATACTTAGCAAACAATAAATACGACAGCAGCAACAAATTAAAAATGTAGTTGAAATACAAAGGATAGTGCCTGATATTATTTAAAAAGTCTTCCATTACTATATACCAAAGGGTGAATACCTCTCCTAAAAACCACATTAATAAAAACAGGCTATTCAGGTCATCTGATTTTTTGGTCCGAAAGGTTTGAATCACTTGAGGTAAAGCACAAACAGCAAAAAGAAAGCTCCCCAACCATCCGATGTATTCGTTCATAGCGTAACAAGTGTTATAGCAGCTTCGGCCATTAAGCATCCTGCATTGTATCTGTGATAACTATTTCACGGAGAGAAACCGACTGTGGAAGTTCGTAGGCATATTTAATAGTCTTGGCTACATCATTAGCGGTTATATTTACTGCTCCTACTGATTCTTTCCAATCATTATACCCATCAATAATATCCTGTTTGCTTGTATGGCTCAACAATTCTGTACTTACAGCACCAGGCATAATGGATAAAACGCGAACATTATAGGAAGACATCTCTCCTCTTACAACTCTAGTCAAACCTGTAACCCCAAATTTACTAGCACAATAAGCCGCATGATTCCCAAATGCCTGAATGCCAGCAATAGACGAAACATTTATAATAGTTCCATCTCTTCTTTCCTTCATATCATTCATCACTATTTGCATACCATTCATGACTCCCATAACATTTACATCCAGCATTCTTTTCCATTCTTTGGCATCTTGATTTGCAAGATTCCCTAAAAGCATTACTCCTGCATTATTGACAATCAAGCTGGTCTTTCCGTACACTGCCTCTGCTTCGCGTATTGCAGCCTCAAACTCCTCTTTATTGGTTACATCTACTCGCCTGGCCATAGCATTTGGCAATTGAAGAGCTTCCATACGTTCAACTCGCCTGGCCAACAAGAGCAGTGGATAGCCATCTTTAGCAAATTCTTTTGCCAGTTCCAGCCCAAAACCAGAGCTTGCTCCTGTGATAACGACTAATCTATCATTAGTTTTCATAATAATAAGTAATTGTATTTTTTCAATAGTTTTCTACTATCAATTAAGACTTTGCAAATCTATAGCCTATCTTCACTTCGTCAAAATACCATTTTCCAATACTTATCATAAGTTTTAGTTATGGATGAAAGATTATTGCGGTTTTTTGTTGCCGTGTATGAAGAACAAAATCTTTCAAGAGCCGCTGAAAAATGTTTTGTTTCACAACCCAATATTTCTAATAGTTTAAAGCAATTAGAAGCAATCATTGGCAAAGAACTTTTCACACGCCATAAACGGGGAGTTGAAATAAAGGAAGATGCGCATTATCTATATCCCATTGCAAAACGAATACTGGGAGAACTCAACGCCATCCCTGAAATGTTTAAAGAAAGGAATTTTCGATCCAAAATAATCATTGGTATTGCAGATAGTTTATCTCAACAATTCAAGAGTGAGTTTTTTAAAAAAGCATCCCAAATGCTAGGGGAAGTTGAATGGGATGTCAGGCCTATAGGACGCGATTGCGAGATCAATTTATTAATAAGAGAATGGAAATTTGAAGAACATTTGTTCCTTCCAATTGGAAAAGAAAACTATGTACTTTGTATTCCTGATAATCATCATCTAGCAAACAAAGACAGTATTGACATCAATGACTTAAGCGGAGAACCTTTCATACATTGCCCTCCCTGTGAGGCCCACCAACAAAGTTTAGCGATTTTAAATAACTCAGGAGATAAGTGGAACACCATTGCAAACTGCCAAACCAAAACAGAAGTCTTAACTTTATTAATGTCGGGCTTAGGCATCACATTTTTACCTGAATACTTTGCAAGTGGCTGGGGTAGTTTTAAAGTTAAAACTTATAATGGCCCTAAGAACTTTAGAGAAATTGGGTTATCGTATGCCCGGAAAAGTCTAAACAATCCTAAAGTTGCAGCATTGATAGATTCTTTTTCCAAGGAAGGTATCAACTTCAAATACTTAAGCACTACATCGTAGGTGGCTCATATATCAATAATAGATTTTGGAACAAAAAGACTTACCATTTTGTAGTCTTCCAAAACCAGGAGTAGCTTATACTAAAACCATTCGCATCATATCCTGGATTTGTACTAAATAGGCCATTATTAGATTGATGAGCTTGCCCATACGACACACGCAGTTTGTTGTTATTTTCAAAAGTATATTCTACACCTAATCGAGTAGAATGATTAAAGGTGAAATTCGAACCATTGTATGGAAATTTTTCAAACCCCTGAAATAAGCCTGTACCATACTCTAAGAAAGGGCTTACTCTCTTTTTACCAAACAAGTACCAGCGATAATAACTCATAATACCTACTCCCATTCCAAATTTATCCTTCTTATCAATACCAGGTGTTCGATCGCTCCATTGCTGCATATTAAATTCAGCAGCAAAAGCGAACCATGGAGCTATTCTTTTTTCTACGCCAAAATTTTGATGCCACACACTTCTTAACCCCCAAATATACTCGTCATTCATACCTGCCCGTACTTGATAAAAATTCATAGTCTCATTATCCTTAAAAACAAATTCTGCCAAAGCATAAGACAAGACGGCTGCCCCCATTACCCCATAAAAAGCTTCTTGGTTTGTTAAAGTAATTGGAATTTCTGGTGTGAAACCCGGTATGTGAAACCAATCATTTCCACTATCCTGGCTAAAGATGTGATTGTTTAGCGACAGGGTAAAGCAAAGAATCAAAAGGATAGTTTTTATTGTTGTATTCATTCCTCTAGTTTTTCAATAATCTAAAGCTTGAAGGATTAAATGTCTTCCAAAAGCACCGTGGAGTCTTTATTTTAGAACATGAAGTTGTTTAAGAATGTCTGATGAGCCGATTAAGATCAGATTTTTGCACTCATTGAACTTTTTTTTGAGCTTTGTAGTGGTGCTACAAGGCGATAAAAAAATGAAAAGGAGTGTGAAAAGATATTTTTAGCGACCATTGAGATATTTTTAAACAACTTCCATGTTTAAAAATCGTTTTTGAAGGTCAAAATAGTTCATTTTATGTTTAGACGAGGCGCTTAAATGAGAACGTAGCAGGGCTACGAAGCTTATTTGAGCAACGAAGTATAAGCAAAAAAGGGATGTTTTGAACCCAAAGGATGAAATTTAAACACGTTCTTAATCTAAATAATTAAAATGTGTGATCAGAGGGTAGTGATCGGAGATATAAGGAACGCCATAATCTTCTGTAACCGTTCTGAATGCTAAAGCATCTGCGTTTTCATAAAATATGTAATCAATATTCCAATTGGCGTACCATTTACCCCATAGGTTAAAGGACTTTTTATTATCTGTGTAATTGGCAAATCTTCGTGCACTGAAATACTCACTCGTTATCGGGTCTAATAAAGAATTACTAATCCAGGCATTAAAATCTCCTGTGATGAAAATGGGGGCATTTTCCTCCGCAATTTCCTTTATCTTTTGCACCATTAGTTTGGCTGATTCCTTACGGGCAGTTTTGCCTTTATGGTCGAAATGTGTATTGAAAACAAAAATGGATTTATCATGCTCAATGTCCCTTAAATGTGCCCATGTTACTATACGGATATTGTTTGCATCCCATCCCAAGGAAGGTACATCTGGTGTTTCACTTAGCCAAAAAGTACTGCTTTCCAATAATTCAAAATCTTCCGCTAAATAATAGATTGCGGCGTATTCTCCCGAAGAATGTCCATCATCTCTTCCAACTCCAACAAAGTCATATTGAGGTAAATTATCATCCAGAAAATTGACCTGATGATGGAGTCCTTCCTGTATACCTACAATAGAAGGATTGGTTTCTTTAAATAGATTCAGGCAGGCTTCTTTCCTATTAGCCCATCTGTTTTCTCCATCCTCTTCTGTATCATATCTTATATTAAAAGACATCACACTAACATCATAATCAGCAGTCCATCTAAATGGTGTTTTCTTGCTACAGCTATTAAATAAAGAGCATATAAACATCAGGCTTATACAAAATTTAGTTTTCATCTTTGTGTTATTTGAATGTATCCTACTGCCATTCTCAATAGCAGCTATCTATTGATGATTCTTTACTATCCTAATCCACTCTTTTCCTAGATATAATTTCAAGAAGTTTATAGTCATAAATTCCTACATCTTGTGGACAATCGTTCAATACATCGGGATCACAAATCATAGTTTGGCTCACTGCTATCACATATTCATTCCCTTTTTCATGTTGGAAACCTTCAATATTACTATAGAGGTACAGGATAAAACGAATATGAGCAATCCTGAGATAATTAATACTAATGCTTTCACGACGAAATAATTTAAACTTTACTATTTGATCACAAAAAAAGAGTAATTCCGAACAAAAAAACTTGACTTGAAGTCAAGAAATGATCCCAACTTTAGTTTTTCAATACATTCTGTTATTATGAAGTTGTTTAAAAACATCTTAATGGCCGCTAAAAATATCTTTTTCCCCTTCTTTTCATTTTTTTATCGCCCCGTAGCACCACTACCGTAGTTCTCCGGTACAGGTACGAAGCTCAAAAAAAATATCAATTAGTGAAAAAACCTGATCTCAATCGACTCATCAGACA
>JAKSDI010000304.1 GCA_022360175.1 Chitinophagales bacterium | reverse complement strand
TTTTTGGGATTTATTCCTAAAACCTAAGAAATGGATGGAATTTGTCCCTCTGGTCGCTTACTATCATACTTATGAAAAACGGAAGCGAATTAATCATTTACATTTTATCTTCAATCCCTTAGGTTGACGCGTATGCGATAATTATCGGGATTCAACGCTGCATAGGATGAATATTGGCTCAAGATAATATGTGATTTAATTTGTCTTGGCACTTAGATGAGGGATAAATTATCTTGGTTTTTCAGGTCAAAAGCAGCAATGTAAGAACATAGCTGGGAATTGAAAAAATAAGAAAGCCGTTCAAAAAACAAATTCCCAAACACGCTCTCAATTCCGATCGTGGGACGCTTTCGATAATTTATCAAAAAAAGATTCAATTAAACATCTAACTATCAATCATTTATTATCTTTTTTCTTCTTTTATTTTACAATAAAAGCACAATTCTGTACTTGTATTTAATAAAAGGAATACCCAAGTTTGTATAAACAGCATACAATGATCCTGTATCTACAACTCAGGATCATTGTAGTAATCTCCCTCAAAATCGAAGAATCGGATACTTTTGATATACGTGTATTGTAAAGTACAAACAACTTCAACGTAAAATTAAATTCGTATGAAATTACTCAACAATCTCTTTTGCTTAGCTATTGCGATTTTTCTTATCAGTAGTTGCAAAAAAAATGAAATTGTAATAGAAGAACCATGCACGTTTGAGATCATGCTTGAACCTATATGTTCCTTTGACCCTAGCACTGCTCAAACTGTACCTTTTCCTGTAAAGGTTGTGCGAGAAGGAACGGATGTAGTACACCCAGATTATGAATTTAACTGGAGCTCAAATGCTGATTTTCATGGGTCAGCTATAAGCATAACATACCAGCAACTACCATTAACAGTTACTGTAACAGAAATAGCAACTGGTTGTATTGGTGGAGCCACTCTGGAAGCTACCTATTGGGACTAAAATGCAAGAAATCCCGAATTTTCCACTAGTTGGAAGGTTCGGGATGACTTATTTGAGAAATCAACTCTAAATCTCCTAAGTATAGATTTAAAACAGAGGATTTAATTGTGTTATAAGATCCACTTCTGTTGTAATCACATGTTTATACTTCTACTCTGATTTTAACTGGATTAATAGGAAAAGATGTGTAGGTGTTTTTTTTTCTTCTTAGCTCTTCTCCTCTATAATTACTATTCCTCCCCTATAGGCTTCAATCCCTTCTTTTTTCAGACTTGTTACAAATTCTTCTGCGATTTCGCTGTGATTTTGTGATAGCATTGCTGTAAACGCCTCTACTTTCTTTTCAATTTTTGGATCAGATCCATCATATTCTAATACAATCGAAAAAGTTTTCTCATTGGGTTGCGTCTCTCTTAAATCACCTAGCGAAATTGTTTCTTTAACGACAACCGATTTATCTTGCGTATTAAAGTAGTCATTTTTCCACTCCAATCGAATATCACTAGGATGTGGGTTCCATACATGAGTTATAATATTATTAGCCCCAATAGAATTACCAACTCCAGCTCCCAGGACACCGATTGTCTCTTCACTCGTGTTAGTAATTGTAAGTTGCTTACCACTTTGAAAAAGACTAAAGAGTCCGCCAAAAAAACTTTTCACGCCTGAGATTACTGCATTGAATACGTTTTTAATAGCCTCCCATGCTTTACTAGCCCATTCTGAAATACTGGTAATCAGCTTACCAAGGAATTCTTCTATCTTCCCATAAGCATTCAGTAGGAAACTATCTGTTGCTGCATTAGCCTTGACAATCTCATTTTGTATTTCAGGGTGCTTCTTACCTGCTTCAATTAATTTCCTAGTTCTTTCTTTTCTTGCTTTGCTAAAATTCTCAATGGCAATTTCTTCAGCCTCCAAAAGAGCCTTTTCGAAACTATCAAGGGATCCACCATCGAGGTACTTACCAGTAGCATCTTGCGTTGTCGATTGCTCTTCTCGGATGTTTGAGTCAGCCTGATACTCACTTACCTCAAATATTTCCTTTACATCATCAGGCATCTTGCCACCCCTTGCAGAGAAGCCAGAAGGAAGTGAATAATTAAATGTGACATGATTTCCTGGATTCTGGATATTCATCGAACGTCTACACTCAATGGCATGCTGTTCCATTTCGAGCATGATTTGCTCAAATTTTTCTGTTGATAAAGACATAAGTTGATTTTTATATTATCGACTCTATTTTGTATGAGGTTTTTCGAGCTTTGCCTTGTCTTAATTTTTTAGATTAAAGACAAAGCAAAGATGGGCGGTCTCTGACGATTCTTTATTAGGGGATTTACCTATTTCTATAAAATCAGTAAAAACACCTAGTGCTGAATAAAAACCAATTTGGGAGGTATGCCTAATTCAAAGGTTGTTAGCATATGAATGCGTGTTCCAGTCTATTTTACTCTGTAAAGTGTAATCTGACCAGATCAAAAAATTCAATCTGCCATGATTGTTAATTTCTTCATTTACCTGGCTTATAGTTCTATACCAAGCCCTTCACTAAAACACAAGATCGGTACCGAAATAAATCGGTACCGCTCTTCTATTAACACTCAATCAGAATGTCCTCAGAATAAGAAGCGTATAAAAAAATGTGCCATTTTATCCTTTCATAAAGTTGATACCTAGCTTGAGTACTTACTTATACGTATCCCATAATAGAGGGCATGTTTAGCACCACTGATATTGATTGCATCAAAAAATGTCAGCAATTCCCAATAAGAGATTATCAAAATCATATCCTTCCTGATTGGCCATTATCGCCATATAAGAATCTGTAGCAGGATGGTAAAAAGCCATGGTATAGTGCAAGAGACTACCGTCATGTCCTATCCATTCTTCTCCATCAATTGTAATTTTTTGTAGCCCCATGCCATAAGCATACTGCCCTGGAATGATTTCAGTGAATTGCTGCATGCTTTGGAGCTGGGTTTCATTGATAATAGCCTCTTCTATAAGACCTTCCAAGAATCTGGCCATATTACCTGGTGTAGACACGATCCCTCCAGATGCCCATGCACCACTGAGTAGAGCTTCGGTAGTCACACCCAATTCTGTGATATTATCCATGATGCCATCTTCATCTATATCCGTCCAAAGGTGTTCTATTGGCCCATTAATGGACTCATATGGGGATAAGGCTGTATGAAATAAATTTAAAGGATCAAAAATATCTTGCCTCAATAGCTCATGCAAACCTCTCTCAGACCACGTTTCAAGCAGCAATCCTAACAGCAAATAGTTGGTATTTGAATATTGAAATGTTTCACCAGGTAAAGTGATAGTTTCAGGAACAAAGCTTATCCGTTCATCAGAAGAAAATATATGACTAGGGTTACTGAGCACCGCTCCCAGGTATTCATCTGTGACAAAGTCCTCCAAACCGCTTGAGTGTGTCAGTAGATGTCTTATTGAAATATCTTCTGAAAATCGATCATCCAATGATATAAAATCGGAAATTTTGTTATCCAATGAGATTTGATTCTCTTCTGCATACTTGATTGTAAGTGCAGCAATGAACATTTTCGTAGTACTAGCAGCAAGAAATAATCGTTGCTCATCAAAGCTGTCATCGTCAAATGATTGTCCAGAAACAGCGGTGTATAAATGACCATTCTTAATAATGGCAGCTGATATAGCTAATTGAGGCTTTGATTCTACAAAATCATCCAACTTGTTCTGGAGTCGTTCCTGACTATTCAGAACCGTTATATCCTTTTCACAACTAAATGTTATGCACAATAGTGCGACTAAAAAAACACTTAAATACTTCATATGATTTATTTAAATTTTGAGTTTAAAATTTATGTACCATCGAATTCATATCATTCATTGACATTTAGAAATCGTTAAGGCCAGGCAATAGACGGAGTGTCCAAGCCGATGAAGAATTCGATTTGGAAAACAATAAATACGTCTAAGATTTGAGGCTTTATTCTCTACCTATTCCACTACCTGTTCAATCTGATAGACATCCGATGCTGCAAAAAAGCCCAGACCGCCATTGCTGATATTAGTTGGTGCGTTGGCTGATATATAGCTAAAAGGCCCCAGGCCTTGCCACTCGGTTTCCGACATCATAGCCCTGATAAAAGCATAATGTTCATCAGTCATCGAGTAGAACTTTTCCACTACCCTGGTGCCATAAGTGACACCCGACACATTGGTCTCCCCATAGGCTAAAATAGCTGGCGGCTCCAGGCCTGGGTGTAGATAATAACTCGAATCGGAGGTGATAAGCCGGCCATTTTCCAACCGATCTGCGATCCACTGAGGCATTTGCCAGTCTGGCGGATAGTAATCAGCTACATTCTCTGGAATTTGGCTCTGTACCCAATACTGCATAGGGGCTTCGTTGCCGAAATTATCCCGGAAGATAAATTGAAAATAGTCTCCTCCCTGTTGTGGTGCCTCCTCTCCCCAGGGGAAGACTTCCACTGGTTCCATCCGTTGGGCAGGCAACATTTGGGCAGTGGCTTCGTATGTCTGTTGGTCAACTATTATCTTCAGGAGGTAAGTCTTTCCTACTTTACCTTGAATGGTGTCCGTTTCGTACACTCCAGGCATGGTTTCCTTTAATAAGAATACATTATTCCCTTCATGTATTTCAACCACTGCTCCTGATACCATATCTGGCAAAGTTTCTTCAATGACTGGTTGGGTACGGCTTAATTTAACCTGGTGGGTAGCTCTTTCACTTGTTATTAAGCCTTCAACTACCAAGCTTCCAGAAGATTCATCTGCACCTTCCCAGTCGATTACATCCACGCATGAAACTGATAATAACAGTAAGGCAAGGGCAAAAACATTTATGATAATTTTGTTCATTTCAAGGTATATTAAAACTTAAAATTATAGGTTACACTGGGTATCAGGCCGAACATAGACAACTTGTGAAAAGCCGGTTTGCCATTGCCTTTAACCAGGTCAAGGTCTGCCAATTCGTTGGTTACAAATACAGTGGCAGCATTGTACCTGTTGTAGGCGTTGTACACTGAAAATGTCCAGTAGCTTTGATTTTTGCTCCCTGGTTTTTCCTTGGGATAAAGATTGGCAGATAGGTCGAGCCGGTGATAATCCGGCAAGCGATCAGATGACCTTCTGCCATAAACAGGGACGATATAGTGACCATAGCGGAAAATTTCCTCTGGCAATGTGACGGGCCTACCAGTAGCATAAACGAAATTGGCTGAAACGGTCCATCTTTCGTTGATTTCATAGCTACCCACTGCGTTGATGGAATGGGGTTGATCCTGGGGTGCAGGAAAATATTCTCCTCCATTGATATCTTTAATACTTCGTTCCACCCGCGAAAGTGTGTAACTGAGCCAGCCGGTTAACCTACCTCGGCGACGGCGCACCATTAATTCAAGACCATAGGCCCTTCCTTTTCCGGATCGCAATTCTCCTTCCAGATATCGGTTCATGATCAGTCGGGCATGATCCTTATAATCGACCTGGTTGGTCAATCTTTTTAAATAAGCTTCAGCAGAAAATTCAAACTGCTGATTTTTTGAATTTTGGAAGTACCCCAGCGAAAAAATATCAGCAGTTTGTGGCTTAGTTTGCAAACTACTGGGAAGCCAGATATCAAATACGTTGAATCCCAGGGCCAGATTCGATATTTGCTGCATGTATTGCTTCTGCCTATTGTAACTAATTTTAAAAGAGGTATGCTCTCCCAGCAAATAGCGGCCACTAATCCTCGGCTCCAATCCCTGGTAAGTTTTATAAATTTCTCCACTATCAAATTGCTGTACTCCCAGTGGTCGATAATTCTTATCGTACAGAATTACTTCTGCCTTCCCGATTAGTTGAAACAGCGAATACCGGAGTCCGTATTCCAGGCTTATTCGTTCTCCCAACTGTTGCTCATTACTAATATATAATCCGTGTTCTAAAGCGTTGCTGGCAGGCACTCCAGGTTCATCGGTGGCGTGATGCTCCCCTGGTTGAAACTGGTGATAGGTAGAACTGAAGCCGAAGGAAACAAAGTTTTTATGATTAGGATAATAGTTGAAGTCTGATTTTAAGGCGTAATCCTTTATTTCTGAGCGCCAGTCCTGCCCAGAAACATTCGAAGAAAGATTAATCCGGTAGTCGTATTTACTGAAAATTACAGTAGTATTAGAAAACAGGCGTTGATTAAACAGGTGATTCCAGCGTATACTACCGGTGACATTACCCCAATCAATCACATATGGCAATGATCTGAATTTGTTTAGATCTCTACCAAAATAGCCGGAAGCAAACAGCTTGTTTTTTTCATTAAACTGATAATTAAACTTGGCATTGAGATCATAAAAGTACAGGCTACTTTTACGGGTTAGTTCATTATTGGAAAACTTAAAAAAAAGATCAGCGTAAGTGCGGCGGCCTGAAATGATGAAGGAACTTTTGTTCTTTTTTAGAGGCCCTTCAACTGTCAAGCGGCTGCTGATCAAGCCAATCCCGCCAGATATACCAAACTTTTCCCGATTCCCCTCTTTCATATGAATGTCTAACAGGGAAGACAATCGTCCACCGTAAGCTGCCGGAATGTTTCCACGGTAGAATTGAATATTGTTGATTGCATCCGAATTAAATACCGAAAAGAAACCCATCAGATGAGAGGCGTTATAAATTGGTGCTTCATCCAACAATATCAGGTTTTGGTCTGCTGCACCTCCTCTGACAAAAAAATTGGAGCCCCCTTCTCCTATTACCTTGACACCTGGTAGCAACTGGACGGCCTTGACTACATCTACCTCTCCAAGCAAGGCTGGAACCTGCTTTATTTCCTGGATTCCTATCTCTGTTTTACCCAGATCTACTGACTTAACTTTACGTTCAACTTTTTCGACCTCAGTATTGGCTTCAACAACCACCTCATTCAACATGCTGGGGTCTCTTGTCAGACTTATATCGACTGTGAGATTATCAGTAAGTTGGATTACCTTCCGTTGCAGTTCAAATCCCACATAAGAATAAATCAACTCATAGGTACCAGGTGTCAAAGTGATAGAGTAAAAACCATAATTATTGGTCACCACCCCTGTTGTAAGCGGGTCTTGAAAATCTCCAAGGCTATTTACCTGAACTGTAGCTGCAATCAGGCTTTCACCGGTTTCCGCTTCTCTCAGGTAACCACTAATCGTAATCTTTTCCAAGCCCTCCAAATTTACTGGGGCTACTACTATTTTATTTTTCCGATCTAACAATTGATAGCGCTGGAGATCAAAAATCTCCTGGAGATACTGCTCTACCCGTAATTGGGTCCCCGACAGTATCACGTTAGAGTCCGCCAATAAAGAGCCAGGACTGTAAGCAATAGTAAAGTCACCCTTTTGTTCCAACTCCTGTAACAAATCTACAACCTTCCATTGTTGCTTATCCAAGCTCATTTGTTTTGACAATAAGTCACTCTGTGCATTCAGTTGAAGGTACCAACTTAGTAGCACCAAGACATAGATTATACGTTGATATTTCATGACTGAAAATTCAATAGTTATATTCGACAACATTAAGTTTTGTGCAAATCAATTCCAATGCAGTTACTGTTCAGCCTCTGTAGGTATGGACTGAAAATAACTTGCTAAAACTGGGAATGGACAAAAAAGATTATTGCCCATTATGACTGTAGGTTGACTTGATAAATCTTCTTCCTGCTTATGGGCATTTATCCCCTTTCACGATATACCCATTAGTGGTTTGATCAAATGTAGCACCTAATAGCAAACAGATTTCCTCTATTACTTCCTGTAAAGGCTGGTCATTGAATCTGGTATTGATACGGCATTGAGCCATAGCAGGATTTTCCAGGGTCACTTGCACCGCATAATGCTGGTTTACTGCCTCCAGTGCTTTCTCCAAGGTACTATTTTGGAATATCAGCTGACCAGTTTTCCATGAAAGATAATTGGCATCCGGATTTTTTGTTTTGATAAGTTTTTGATTAACGGAACGATAACTGCCTTTATCGCCAGCCTGTAAGACTATTTGCTCTTTGGGATTATTCTGTTCATAAAAAGCTACTTTACCACTATTCACAATTACCTCTGTCTGTTCTTCCGTAGTATTGACGTTGAACGAGGTACCCAGTACTCTGATTTCTGTATCATCACTGCTGATTAGAAAAGGTCTTTTAGTATCTCTGGTCACATCAAAATAAGCTTCCCCAGAGAGCACTACCCGACGTTCGGTAGAAGTAAACTCCTCCGGATAACTCAATTCGCTGTGTTTATTTAGCCATACTCTGGTCCCATCGGGCAATATGATATCTGACTTCTGTTCTACATTTTCTACCAAGATATGACCAGTCCGATTTTGCCAGGAATTCCAGATCACATATGATAAGGTACAAATCAATAGTACTGCAGCAACTCTGACCATCCAGTGGCGCAGTTGAACAACTCGAGGTTTGCTCGCTTTTGCTTCTCGCAGTTCCAGAAATCGTTGCCAGCTTTCTTCAGTATTTACCTCTTGTTCGGGCGGTAGTTTACCAACCTCAGCCCAAATGAATTTAAAATGCTCAAATTCCTGCTGGTTTTGTATATCCTGCTGAACCCAGAAATCCACCTGCTGTCTTTCTGCTGCTTTGGCAGTTCCGTTCAGATAGGTAGCTAATAAATGGTAATCGATCTTCATAATTTACCTCGCAATTTCCCTTGCTTTCTTATTAGACAACCACATCTAGTGAAACACCCATAAAAGTTCAGAAAAAATTTTGCGCTGCTAGTAAATTTATGATGCCTAACAGGTAGGTGAGGTAAGGACCAAGGTTATTCCGAATTCTGGAAAACGCTTTATTTAGTTGATTTTCAACCGTTTTCCGAGTAACCCCCAGATAATCGGCTATTTCTTGGTTACTAAGCCCTTCATACCGACTTAAAGAAAAAATTAAACGGCACTTAGGAGGCAAAGAATTGACAATCGTATGTAATTGCTTACTAATAGCCTGCATCCGTTCCTCGTTTTCGCTGCTGGTGTTGTTCTGTACAGCAAGCCCCTGGTCTTCTACTGTCCCCATCAAGGTCAGGTAGCGATGTTGTTTTAGGTAATTGAGGGCCGTGTTGATCACTGCTCGACTTAAATATCCCCCTGGGTTTTCAGATATCTTTACCCGGCGTCTTGTCTCCCAAAGCTTGAGGAACACCTGATGGACTACATCTTCAGCAGCATGTGAATCACCCAGGATACGATAGGTAATGCCATGCAGTCTTGCATAATGCTGTTGATATAAATGTTGAAACCCATCTTCGGTAGTAAAATCCATTGGAGTTAGCAAGTTGAGGCTGTAAATTTAGTTACACTTAGAATAATTACAAGAAATATCAAATAGAAAATAAAGTGGAAGCCAGTAGGAGGGGAGTAGTAGTTTCAAGCAAATCAGCATAAAATACAAGAGCGGTACCGAAATGAATCGATACCGCTCTTATTTTGTAAAGATTGATAAATATAGGCTATATTATACGAATGATAAGCGCCCTCATATTCAATCAATTACTGCTTCATCAAACCACCCAAGCTAGGGTTAGGCTGGATAACTGAACGACGGTTCTTTTCACGGCCTTCAGCAGTTTCATTGTCACCTACAGGCATAGACTCACCACGACCAGCAATAGTTAGCTGCTCAGGGCTTGCACCATTTTTGATAAGGTAACGAACAACTGCGTTAGCACGAGCAACACTCAAGTCCCAGTTGTCACGGTATGCAGCACCTTCGATCATTTGCTGATCATCAGTGTGGCCTACAACCATTAACTGAAGCTTTGGATTGTCCTTTAGAGTGTTAGCCAACTCAGCCAATGCAGACTTTTCATCTTTGCTTAGGCGAGTAGAACCACTTGCATAGTTCAAAGACTCATCAGTAACAACGTAAAGGTTACCATCACTTTCTTCCAGTTTAAGGCCGCTGTCAGCGTAAGCACCGAAGATACCATTGATCTCTTCTTTTAATGCTTTCAATTCGCTTTCAGTCATGTTCAACTTCTCTTGAAGTTGTCCCATCTGGCTTTCCATGCTGCTTACGCTGCTTTCCAAAGCGGAAATTTTGCCATTAAGCTCATCTTTAGTAGCGTTGAATTCAGCTTCCAAAGCTGCTTTCTCTTCTTCTAAAGCTTTTAGGTTAGCCTGAGTTTCTGCCAATGCCTGGTCAGTAGCTTCTTTGGCTGCCAACAGTTCGTCGTATTTCTTTTTAGATACACAAGACTGAAGGGAACCGATAGCCAAGGTAAAAATCAGTAATTTTACTATCAGACGCATGTTTCGTTTAGTTTGATTAGTGAATGATTACAGTTTATACGTTCTGTTTTGGAAAATGTATTTCACCTTCCTAATGCCAAAGGTATAAAAAGGTTACAACATTTTATATAATCTGCGATTCGAATGATATGTTCATTGCTATTATATATAACCGGGAGGCCATAAAAAGAGAAAGGTTAACGGTTTTTGTCCGTAAATCATGCCTTATCTTTCAGGCAGCTGCTTAAAGATAGGTATTTTTTCCTACTTTACTGGGAAATTGGTTGATCGCAATAAAAAATGTTATTTTTGCAACTATCTTTTCACGCATGGTCGTGATAGATATTTTATCAGATAAACAAGTAAATGGAATTTGAAATAAAAGAAGAAGGCCGATTCAAGTATATTGAAACAGGCGGCGAAGGAGAAAATCTTCTCCTCCTGCATGGCCTTTTTGGAGCATTGAGCAATTTTGAAGGAATCATTAACCATTTTGCAGGAAAATGTAATGTCGTGGTTCCAATCCTTCCAATCTTTGAACTTCCTATAAGAAAGGTATCCGTTACAGGCTTAGTAGATTATGTAGGAGATTTTGTAGTCCATAAAGGCTACGATAAAGTCCATGTACTAGGTAACTCTTTAGGAGGGCATATTTCCTTGTTATTTGCATTAGCCAATCCTGATCGAATCAGTTCTATTATACTGACTGGTAGCTCCGGATTGTTTGAAAGTGCAATGGGGACCAGTTTTCCAAAGCGAGGAGATTATGACTTTATCAAAACGAAAACAGAATCGACATTCTATCGTCCTGAAGTTGCGACAAAAGAACTGGTAGATGAGGTTTTTGACATTGTAAATGATCGTAATAAGGCAATTAGAGTAATTGCTACTGCAAAATCTGCAGTTCGCCATAATTTAGGAGATAAGCTGCATCAAATCAAGGTGCCTACGCTACTAGTCTGGGGTAGAGAAGATCAAATCACTCCCGCTTTTGTAGGGGAAAAATTCAATGAACTAATTGAAAACTCCAGGCTTATTTTTATTGAAGAATGTGGGCATGCACCTATGATGGAGCATCCAAAAAGTTTCAACCAGCATCTTGAAAATTTTCTGGAAGAAGTAAGCGAGCGTGAAATGAATTAAGAATATGATTTGAAATCGTACTTCGCTCCATTTGGGGCAAATATTGCTTTTTTGCGTACAACTGCACTCAAAAGCGAGATTTGAGCAAATTCTAAGAAACATTTTACTGCTTAAAAATATAATATATAAAGCCCGGTTAGTCTTCCGGGCTTTTTTTATACTAATCCATACGAAATGAAAAATATATTTTTATTGGCCCTTGCTACTTTTCTGCTAGCCTGTAACGCACAGCAGAAAGTGTATGTGGCACAACCCGACGAATTTGAAATACGCAATCTGGATACAATGGTCATCTCTGCTCCAAAGGATTACTCTGAGCCTGCCCCTGCTGATCCAGAACTCCCAACCTACCATGCTAGTCCTACCAGAACGAATGACCTCTTGCATACCAAACTGGAGCTTTCATTCAATTGGGAACAGGAACAGGTATTAGGAAAAGCGACTCTAAATTTCAAGCCTTACTTTTATACAACCTCTACGCTTATACTAGATGCTAAAGGTTTTGAAATTCATGACCTCCGATTAAATAATGCTTCTGGACCGGCCCTCCAATATGACTATGACGGACAATTACTTCACGTCAAACTGGATAAAGCCTATCAAAAAGAAGAAGAGTATACCATATATATAGATTATACTGCTACACCTGCTCAATCAGGAGGCAGCAGTGCTATCACCTCAGATAAAGGTTTATTTTTCATTAATCCTCATGGAGAAACACCTAATAAACCACAACAAATCTGGACACAGGGAGAAACAGAAAATAATTCTCGCTGGTTTCCTACTATTGATAAACCCAATGAGCGCTGCACTCAAGAAGTCATCTTAACTGTAGAAGATCGCTTTACTACTTTATCCAATGGACTCCTAATTAATAGCACTACCAATGATAATGGTACACGTACCGATTATTGGAAAATGGATAAGCCTCATGCTCCTTATCTTTTCATGCTGGCTATAGGCGAATTTGCAGTAGTAGAAGAAAGCTGGGAAGGCAAGCCTGTCACTTATTATGTAGAACCTGCTTATGAAGAAGATGCTACTGCCATTTTTTCGAACACAAAAGAAATGCTGGACTTCTTTTCTGACATATTGGGCGTAAAATATCCCTGGCCTAAGTATGCGCAGGTAGTCGTACGTGATTATGTTTCCGGTGCAATGGAGAATACTACTGGTTCTATTTTTGGAGACTTTGTACAGCGTCATCGCCAGGAATTAATTGATGATCATAACGAAAACATCATTGCTCACGAGTTATTTCACCACTGGTTTGGTGATTTCGTAACCTGTGAAAGCTGGGCCAATCTAACTATGAATGAAGGCTTTGCCAACTATAGTGAGTACCTATGGCTAGAGCATAAATACGGTCGTGATGAAGCCGATTACCACCTACTTGAAGAGTGGAGTGGATACCTAAGCAGTGCTCAAAATGACATTCATCCATTGATTTATTTTGGTTATGAGGATAAGGAAAATATGTTTGATGCACATAGCTATAATAAAGGTGGATCAGTATTACATATGCTTAGAAACTATGTAGGTGATGAAGCTTTTTTTGCAGGGCTCAACAAATATCTAACAGATAATGCTTACACAGCTGTAGAAGCCCACAATCTTCGCCTTGCATTCGAAGCAGTAACTGGTGAGGATTTAAACTGGTTTTTCAATCAATGGTACTTCAATCAAGGACACCCTCAACTTGAAGTAAACTATGACTATAATGATTCGCTTTCCCAGGCAATAGTAAGGGTTACTCAACATCAGGACATGGAGAAGATGCCAGCTATCTTTGAACTCCCTGTTTCCATCAATATTTATACAGAAGCAGGCAAAGCGCCTATTCAGAAGCGAGTACATGTTAATCAACGTACACAAACGTTCACTTTTGATGTTGAATCCGCACCAGCATTAATTCAATTCGATGCAAATCGTTCATTGTTAGCACAAGTACAGGACAATAAAACTCAAGATCAGTATATATTCCAATATTATAATGCACCTCGTTTTCTAGATAGATATGAGGCTATACAGCTTTTGGGAGGTAATAATTCGCCTGCCGTCAAGCAACTTTTTGCAGATGCTCTTAATGATCCTTTTTGGGCTATCCGCGGCGGTGCTATCATGGAGCTAGGAGAGCAACAAGACGAAGCTACTCTAGCACGATTAAAAGACATAACTCAATCGGATCCCCATTCTCAGGTTAGAGCTGCTGCTTTTGATAAATTGATGATACTTGAAAGTAGTATTGCCCTGCAAGAAGCTAAGACAGCCTTGAAAAAGGACTCTGCCTATGTAGTAATTGGAGCTGCATTGCAATACCTAAACCAATTTGATAAAGAAGCCGCTATTCAAAGTGCTAAAGAATTAGAAAATACAGAAGCCGAAGATCTCCTTTTAGCAGTTGGAGAGCTATATGCTGAAAGTGGTGATGCTAGTTACTTAGCCTTCTTTGAAAAGAATCTTTCTAAGCTAGATGGATTTTCCTCTATCTATTTTATGGATGCTTACCAACAACTAGCGATTACCACAGGTCAGGAAGCTAGCGAAAAAGCAGCTGACCGATTAACGACTATGGCTCAAGATATTACCTATTCTGGCTGGCAACGCTATGGAGCTACACGTGCTATGAATCAGATGCGTAAATCTTTGGCAACTGGTGAAAGCGATGAAAGTAAAGCATTAGCCACCAAACTATTAGAAAGATTAAAAGTAATTAAGGATAGCGAATCGAATGAACAACTGAAATCTTTTTACGAGCAGTTGCTTCAGGATGTTCGTCCATAATAGGATCATCATGAGGAAGTACATTTATCTTATAGGCCTTTTTTCAACATTAGTGGTTTCTAACGGGCTATATGCTCAAGGCAAACAAGAATTAAAGTGGTTTCATTGGGCACAGATGGAAAATGTACTTCCTCATTCTACTCTACTCCCCAAAGAAGAAATCCCTTTATTGACTCCTACTAATGACCATTTATTAGTGGCTGAAAGGTATGATGGGTGGAATTCTTTTGAAATGGATTGGATTTTCAAAGATTCCATAGAGTATTCCTATGATGAAAATGAACAACTAACCGTTACCAATTTTCGTGATTACACCTCCAATACCTGGCCTTATACCCGCAGAATTGAAAATTCCTATACCAATTTAGGCCAACCAGATACTTCCTTAGAGTTTTCTAGAATTAATAATAGCTGGCAAATAGATACTTTAGATCAACGTGTTTTATGGAAATATGATAGCGAAAATCGATTAGCGGTAGAAGAGATTCAAGCCTGGAACGGTACGGAGTGGAAAGGTAATACTCAGTACCTCAGTACTTACGAAAATATTAATAACCATGTTTCTTCTTACACGACCCAAAACTGGATGGATGAAACATGGGTAAATATCAATCGGCGTTTATATGAATCTTACGATGTTTCGGGAAATCTTCTTTCGGAAATCCAGGAATGGTGGGAATCAGAATCATGGCAGTCCCAGTTTCGAATTACGCGCACTTATAATAATGATGATAACCTCCTTACTTATGGAGTAGAAACATATATAGATGAAAGCTGGCAAACGGCTTATCGACGAACATTCTCCTATGATAATAATGGGCATCAAACTGGATGGCTCCAAGAAAGTTGGTCAGAAGAAAATCAGAGCTGGAGTCCTTTTTATCAAGAACAATATATGGTAAATGCTGATGGGTTAAGAACTCAGCTTCTATCTCAAAGCTGGGCTCCACAATCTGAAAGCTGGAGAAACCTCATTACAGTAGATTATGCATACAATAACAATGATCAGCTTGCTATAGAACATGCACAACGCTGGAACTCTTCACAGGAAGTATGGGAAAATCTTGATAGGCGCTTTTATCACTATGGAAATGGTATAAATGCGAATCATCATATTCAATATTTCAAAGGATGGCAGATTTTTCCAGTTCCTACTTCTGGTCAAATCTTTCTCAAACGTACATCATCTCAAAAGGGATCGATAAATCCTATTGAAGTAAGGATTTTTTCCCTTCAGGGACAACTTTTAAAAGTTTTTTCCCTTCAAAAAGGAGGAAATAGCCAAATATCTTTAGATCTAAGCAACTTTCCTCCGGCTCATTATGTCTTTCAATTGATAGAGGGGTCCCGAAGTAGTATTCAAGTCATAGTAATAGCGAGATAATAAATGCTTGACATTTCCCTTTATCTTGCTTAATTTAGTGCCTCTTCTGAGACGAACAACCCCCTCGAAAATCCAGCTTAACAATCAAGCGCCTTTTTGTAAAGAATTGAACTCTTTCACAGTTCAAAATTGAATTATGGCAACGCACAATAACTATCAATTATTGATCAATAAACTAGATCAGTTTATTCGTAAATTTTACATTAACAAACTGATCCGTGGAACATTGTACAGTATTGGACTCATCTTGTTTTTATTCTTGATGGTGAGCTTACTGGAGTATTACTATTATTTCGGTACGGATGTTCGCAAGCTTATGTTTTTCTCTTTTATCGGGGTCAGCCTGATAGCACTTACAGCTTGGGTATTTATACCTTTATCTAAATACTTTCGCTTAGGCAGTGTTATTTCTCATGAACAGGCAGCTCAAATTATCGGCGAACATTTTACAGATGTAAAGGATAAACTGTTGAATGTTTTACAGTTGAAAAAACAATCAGACCATTCTGAAAATCGTGAATTAATACTAGCCAGTATTAATCAAAAATCGGATGAGATAAAGGTTGTTCCTTTCAGAAATGCTATTGATCTGAGTAAAAATAGAAAATACTTGCGCTATGCGTTGCCTCCAATGATGTTATTAGTATTGATTCTCTTCATCAATGCTAATTTAATTACAGATAGTACTACTCGCCTCATCAATAACAATACGGATTTTGAAAAGCCTGCACCATTTTCCTTTGTCTTAGGCGAGAATGATCCATCTGTTGTGCAGTTTGAAGATTATCCTCTTACTGTAAAAGTGGAAGGAGAGCAGTTGCCAAATGAAGTGTTTATCAATATCGATAATGCACAATATCGCTTAGCTAAAGAGGCCGCTAATGAATTTAGCTATACTTTCAATAATGTACAAAAAGCGCTCGATTTCAACCTATATTCTTCAGGGGTAAGTTCTAAAGAATATACACTGGATGTGCTGATGAAGCCTAATATTGCTGCTTTTGATGTAAAACTCGACTATCCTGCTTATACCCAACGTAAAGACGAAGAGCTTTCAAATATTGGTGACCTTACAGTACCTACTGGCACTAATGTAGATTGGGTTTTGGATGCAGAAAATACCGATGCGATCAAAGTGCAATTTTCCGGAGAAGAAGCTGTTGCAATCAAGCGCTTTTCAGATGACTTATTTACGTTCAAAAAACGTATGATGTCAGATGCAGGCTATAAATTATATGTATCTAATGAAGCGCTGCCCAATGCAGATTCTATCAGCTATTCTATTTCGGTTATTCCCGATTTATATCCAGCTATTAAAGCTGAGAAATTTCAAGATAGCCTCGATAGGAAATTAATGTATTTCGTTGGTGAAGCATCTGATGATTATGGCTTGCTTAACCTCAATTTCAACTACCGCATTAAAGACGTAGAAGGCAAACAAGGTAAGCTAAATACTACATCAATCAATAAGCCTTCTGGTAAGACAATACGTTATGACCATGTTTTTGACCTGAATGAATTGGCTCTAAAACCTGGTGAAGAAGTAACTTACTATTTCGAAATTTTTGATAATGATGCTGTAAATGGTAGTAAGTCTGCACGCACTAATTTAATGGTCTTCGCGATGCCGACTGTAGATGAATTTAAAGCTATTGAAGAGCAAAACGATGAAGAAATAAAAGAAGATTTAAAGAAAGCATTGGAGGAATCTCGTAAGATTCAGGAAGAAATGAAGAAGATGCGGGAAAAGCTGCTTCAGGAAAAAGAAATGGATTGGCAGACAAGAAAGGAGCTTGAAAAAATGCTTGAACGCCAGAAAGAACTCGAAAAGAAAATTGAAGAAGCCAATAAGAACTTCAAAGAAAATCAAGAGAATAGAAAAGAGTTTTCGGAGCAAGATGAGCAGATAATGGAAAAGCAAGAGAAGCTTCAAGAAATGATGGAGGAAGTAATGAGTGATGAGATGAAAGAGTTAATGAAGCAAATCGAAGAACTCTTGCAAGAAATGAATAAAGAAGAAGCTCTGGAGAAGATGGAAGAGATGGAGTTATCTGATGAGCAGTTGGAGATGGAGTTAGATCGCATGCTTGAAATGTTTAAGCAATTGGAGCTAGAACAGGAGATGCAGGAAACCATTAGTGAGTTGGAAAAACTAGCAGAAGAACAAAAGGAGCTTTCTGAAAAAACGGAAGAAGGAAAAGAATCTGAAGAAGATTTAAAGAAAGAACAGGAAGAAATAGACGAGAAGTTCCAGGATATCAAGGAGAAGATGGACAAGATGCAGGAGAAAAATAAAGAATTGGAGCAACCAAAGGAGATGCCGGATCGAAGTGAGCAAATGGAAGATATCCAGCAAGATATTGATCAAAGTCAGGAGCAGCTAGATCAGCAACAAAATAAAAAGGCTTCAGAATCTCAAAAAGATGCATCAGAAAAAATGCAGGATATGGCACAAGCCATGCAAATGATGATGGAATCTGGGGAAATGGAACAGATGGAGGAAGATATGAAGGCGCTCCGACAGTTATTGGAAAACCTGGTAGGCCTCTCATTTGACCAGGAGGATTTGATTGATGAATTTGGTACTACTCAAACTAATACACCTCGATATGTAGAATTAGTGCAGGGCCAATTTAAGCTAAAAGACGATTTCCGATTAGTAGAAGATAGCCTTCAGGCCCTCAGTAAACGAGTTTTCCAAATTGAATCGTTCGTTACTGAAAAGGTAGGCGAAATCAAGAATAACATTCGTGAAAGCTTAGATGAATTAGAGGAAAGGCGTAAGCCACAGGCTGCTAATCATCAACAGCGTACAATGAAAAATGTTAATGATTTAGCGCTGATGTTGAGTGAAGTTATGAACCAAATGCAGCAGCAAATGTCAGGTATGATGGCAGGAAGCCAAATGTGCAATAAACCTGGCGGAAAGGGTAGTAGTGGGAAGGTTCCTAAGGATAAAATCAGTCAAGGCCAGCAAAGCCTTAATCAGCAAATGAAACAGCTGAAACAAAAAATGCAACAAGGTAAAGGAAGTCCTTCCGCTAAAGAATTTGCTGAAATGGCTGCTCGCCAGGCTGCCCTGCGTAAAGCCTTAAAAGAGAAACAAAAAGAAATGCAGGAGAAAGGCCAGGGTGGTAGCAAGCAGATACAAGATATTATGGATGGTATGGATAAAATTGAAGAGGATCTCGTAAATAAGCGTTTGTCTAATGAAATGTTGCTTCGCCAGCAAGATATCCTTACCAGATTATTAGAACATGAAAAAGCAGAACGCCAGCGAGAATATGACCAACAGCGCAAAGCGGAACAGGCCAGCCAATACGAACGTAAAATGCCTCCTTCTTTAGAAGAATATATTAAGAAACGTGAAGCCGAAATCGATATGTATAAATCTGTTTCTCCTTCACTCAAGCCTTATTACAAATTCCTGGTAGAAGAGTATTTCAAATCTCTGAAATCAGAATAATAAATAGTTTTCAAAAACCTAGATGCAAAGCAGATTCTCATGACCTGCTTTGCATCTCATTTTATTGCCCTATTGCATTTTATTGTAAAATCCTGTATTTTGGCAAATGTGCCTTTGAGTATTTGAAATAAATATTCAAATCACATTTACCAATAGTACCGACTGACTGTATTGAAACAATAATGAGTTCAAAGCCTATTATGCTGAAATTGTCCTCAAACCCCAGGAATATTGCCCTGGTAGAATCCTTTGTAGAACGGATTGTAAAACAATACCAACTCAATCAGGATTTATACGGCAATATCCTCATCACACTGACTGAAGCGGTAAATAATGCCATCATTCATGGCAACAGGAAAGATGAATCTAAAACTGTCCAGATTCAACTTCGAAAGCTAAGCAATTGCTTAGCAATAAGGGTTACGGACGAAGGAAGAGGATTTGATATTGGAGAAATTCCAGATCCTACTGCTCCAGAAAATTTACTAAAAGTAGGTGGTCGAGGTGTTTTTTTAATGCAACAACTTTCCGATGCAGTTGAATTTCACAACGAAGGGCGTACTGTAGAAATGCAGTTTAATATTTGAGGATAGATTATAAAATGGAACAAGCCTTGCAAAATGAAGACAGGCAACTCTTTTTTGAGCAAGAAGATATTGATTTTGAGTTGCCCAATGATGAACAACGCTATATAGATTGGATACAATATATCATCAAAAAAGAGAAAAAAGAACTTCTCCAACTTACCTATATTTTTTGTAGTGATTCCTATCTCCACCAAATCAACGTAGAATATCTCAATCACGACACACTAACCGATATTATTACTTTTCCTTATACAGAACCACCTCTGATTGAAGGTGATATTTTCATTAGTATAGATCGCGTGAAAGAAAATGCTGTTAAATATGGCGTTTCATTTGAGGATGAACTCCATCGTGTTATAATACATGGTGTACTACATTTATGTGGCTACCCTGATAAAACAGAGGAAGAAGCTAAGGTGATGCGAAAAAAAGAAGAAGAGGCTTTAGAGATATGGGATGAAATAATTCCGAGCTGATTAAAATGCTTATATAGAAGTAATTCCCATTTGGTAAAAAGATAATTCCAATATCGTTTTGAGTACCAATAACACCTTCAGCGTTTTATCCTGAGCGCTCCGTCTTATAAGCAATCACTATATTTTCTGGTAAGTACAAATTCATGGAAATTTCTTCAAGCCAGGATTTTTTCATCACTCCTCATAGAAATATGTGACTTTTTAAAGAGAGCTAGTCTGCCTAATCTTGCTCTTTAGAATATTTGATATAAGAAAAATTATTAGAAATTTAATTTAGCTCATTGTCATTAGTATTATCTGTAACTATCAATATGAGTTTCATAGATATTGAATTATTCCTTATATGGTCGCTCTTAATGGAAAAGAAAATCTTTCACAAATATTTCACCAAAGTTTCCATGTTCAAATTTAATCCTTGATGGCACTTTTATATAAATTGATTTGTTCTTATCAATCGGCGGATTGGTCTAAGTTTACAAGTTGTAAATAAGATATTCTCTATTCAATAAATATCCTTCAATTATTTACAATAAAAATGGTAAACCTTCTACTTTTGTGTTTTCCTACCAAAATAGACCAATCCAATATTTAAGACGGTGTTTTAAAAGAACTAAATACACACAATTGGCATAAACTAAGGAGATATGAAAGTATTAAAATTCGGAGGTTCTTCTGTAGCCAAACCGGATCGCATTCGACAGATAATAGATATACTGAAAGCTTACTATACAAAAGGCGAAAAATTTACAGTTGTATTTTCTGCTTTTGGCGGTATTACAGATGCTCTGATTGAAATGAGTAGCCTGGCTGCAAAAGGCGATGAAAGCTACCTAGATGCTTTTGAAGCATTTAGTAAACGACACATAGAAGCCATTGAAGATTTATTAAGTGGAGAGTATCTCGAGACAACACTTCCTCAACTTGAAAACAATCATGAAGTATTAAAAAATCTTCTCTATGGTATTTTCCTGGTTCGGGAAGCTTCTTCTCGAACAATGGATTACGTACTTAGTTTTGGAGAGCGCAATAGTTGTTTTATCATTGCTCAGGTCCTTCGTCAAAGTGGTATCAATGCTAGTTATCTTGATGCTCGGAAGGTTATCAAAACAGATAAGCATTTTGGATCGGCTAAAGTGGATTTTGATCTTAGCTATCAAAAAATTCGAGAACACTACTCACAAAATCCTGAAATACAAATAGTTACAGGGTTCGTGGCTTCTGCAAAAGGTGGTTTAACTACTACATTAGGGAGGGGTGGTTCTGATTATACTGCATCTTTACTTGCAGCAGGACTTGATGCTAGTGTTATTGAAATATGGACTGATGTTGATGGAGTACTTACTGCTGATCCTAGAAAAGTGAAGCGTGCACTTACAATTCCTAGCATGACCTATGCAGAAGCGATGGAGATGTCTCACTTCGGAGCAAAGGTTATTTATCCGCCTACTCTACAACCTGCTTTAAAAAAGAATATCCCTTTATATATTAAAAATACTTTTAATCCGTCTTTTGAAGGTACACTCATTTCTGATCATTTTGATGTAGGAGGACATGCGGTCAAAGGTATCTCATCAATTAGTGATATTGCACTACTTACACTTTCTGGAAGTGGTCTGTTCGGGGTTCCAGGAACAGCTGGAAGGTTATTTTCTTCATTAGCACAAGCAGGGATTAATATCATCCTGATTACTCAGGGATCTTCCGAACATTCTATCAGCTTTGCTATCCAGCCCAAATTTGCCAACAAAGCTAAACGGAAAGTAGAAGAAGCATTTGAATACGAAATCAATGTAGGTATCGTTGATCCTGTCAAGATCGAATCTGATCTATCCGTTGTCGCTATTATTGGTGAAAATATGAGATACCAGCCAGGTATCGCAGGAAGACTTTTCCAGGCAATGGGTAAAAATGGTATCAATGCAGTAGCAATAGCACAAGGGTCTTCTGAACTAAATATTTCGGTGGTGATCAACCGTTCGGATGAAGCAAAGGCACTTAATGCTTTACATGAAGCCTTTTTCCTTTCTAAAACTAAGGAGTTGCATCTCTTTATGGTTGGAGTTGGATTGATTGGTAGTACATTGATTAAACAAATAAAAGCGCAAAGTACATATCTAAAAGAAAAGCGTGGGCTCGAAATAAAAATTATCGGATTAGCAAATAGTAAAAAAATGCTATTTCAAGAAGATGGAATTAGCTTAGACGATTGGGGAGAGCAATTAAATCATTCTACAACAGCTATGGATGTAGCAATTTTCATTGGTAAGATGAAAGAGCTTAACCTTTCTAATACTATTTTCATTGATAATACAGCTAGTGAACAAATAGCAGGATATTATGAAGCGATATTAGATTCAAGTATTTCAATTTCTACTCCTAATAAAATAGCGGCATCTTCCAGCTATTTACAATATCAACGTTTAAAGACAATTGCGACAAGACGAGGTGTACAATTCCAGTATGAAACAAACGTTGGAGCTGGATTACCCGTCATTTCTACGCTTAATGATTTAATCACTAGTGGTGATCAAATTCTAAAGATTGAAGGAGTACTTTCAGGCTCTCTTTCGTATATATTCAATCACTTTAATACTAATCAGAAGTTTAGTGAAGTTGTAAAAAAAGCTAAGGAATTAGGTTTTACAGAGCCTGATCCAAGAGTAGACCTTAAAGGGATCGATGTAAGGCGTAAGTTAATTATTCTTGCCAGAGAAACTGGACTTCCTCTAGAAGCTAAAAATGTAGAGGTAGAAAATATTCTTCCTGAAGAATGTCTACAAGCAAAAACAGTAGAAGAGTTTTTTACCGCTTTAGAAAAAGCAGATGCCCACTTCACCAAGTTAGTAGAAAAAGCTAAGGACGAAGGAAAGGCACTTCGTTTCATCGCTAGTATAGACGGAACAAATGCAAAAATATCTTTACAAAAGGTAGACCATAACCACCCATTTTATACACTTAGTGGTAGTGACAATATGATTGTGTTTACAACTGAGCGATATAAGGAACGCCCTTTAGTAGTTAGAGGGCCTGGCGCAGGAGCAGAGGTCACAGCTGCAGGGATTTTTGCAGAAGTTATTACAATAGGAAATTCTCTATCATGATGAACGAAGTACGTGTATTTGCTCCTGCTTCTGTAGCTAATGTAGCAGTAGGTTTTGATATTCTTGGATTTGCAATTCATGGACCCGGAGATGAAGTTGTAGCCCGCTTTGTTGATCAAAAAGGGCTATCTATTAAAACAATAACAGGAGTAGGGGAAAAAAAACTTCCTTTAGAAGTTGAAAAAAACACTGCTGGTTATTCTGCATTAAAACTATTAGAAGAACTTCAGGAAACAGATCGTGGAATAGAATTGGAAATCCATAAAAAAATGCCTTTTGGCAGTGGCTTAGGTTCAAGTGCAGCTAGTGCAGTGGGAGGAGCTTTTGCAGTAAATGAACTATTAGGTGCTCCTTTAGATAAAAAGGCATTACTACCTTTTGCCGTCTTGGGCGAACAAATTGCAGATGGAGCTTATCATGCTGATAATGTAGCTCCTTCTTTACTGGGTGGACTTACATTAATTCGGAGTAATGAAGAGCTTGATGTACATTCTATTGCCTTGCCTCAAGAGCTATATGCTAGTGTTGTTTATCCATATGTAGAAATATTAACAAAGGATGCCCGAGATGTTTTAAGTGATCAAGTATCTTTAACACAGTGTATAAAGCAATGTGGAAACCTTGCAGGCTTACTTATTGGCCTACAAAATGAAGACTTTGGGCTTATTAGCCGATCTTTAAATGACGTAATTATTGAGCCTCAGCGTTCTAAGTTAATCCCTCATTTTGCAAAAGTAAAGGAAATAGCAATAAAGAAAGGTGCATTAGGCTATAGCATTTCTGGTGCAGGCCCTTCTGTTTTTGCATTAAGCAGGGGAGAAGAGACAGCAAAAATAGTAGGAAAAAGTATGCAACAGGTATTTATTAATGCAGGAATCAATGCAGATCTTTTTGTTTCACCTATTAATAAGGATGGTGCTACCAGACTATAAACACATACAATGAAACTGTATAGTACAAAAAACAAAGAAAATTTAGCCGATTTAAAAGAAGCCGTACTTAAAGGTTTACCTGATGATAATGGCTTATACATGCCTGTAAATATTCCAAAGCTGCCTAAAGAATTTATTGATAACATAGCTGATTATTCTTTTCAAGAAATTGCATTTTTCATTACTAGTCATTTATTTCAAGGAGCAATTCCAGAGAATGACCTTAAAAGAATAATAGAATCAGCTATTAACTTTCCTGCTCCAGTAATTAAACTAGATGATCAAAAGTATA
Source organism: Chitinophagales bacterium (assembly GCA_022360175.1). GTDB lineage: Bacteria > Bacteroidota > Bacteroidia > Chitinophagales > Saprospiraceae > JAKSDI01. The sequence goes on along the minus strand of JAKSDI010000304.1, from coordinate 29,789 downwards.
TTCTAGAATTATTTCATGGTCCATCTCTTGCCTTTAAAGATTTTGGAGCTCGATTTATGGCTCAATTAATGAGTTACTTCAATCAGGAAGTATCAAAAGAACTGGTTATTTTGGTAGCAACTTCGGGCGATACGGGTGGAGCTGTCGCTGCTGGGTTTTACAGAACTCCTGGAATAAAGGTTGTTATTCTTTATCCTTCTGGTAAAGTCTCTCATCTGCAAGAAAAACAGCTTACTACTCTGGGAGATAATATTACAGCTTTAGAGGTAAATGGTAGCTTTGATGATTGTCAAGCTATGGTAAAACAAGCTTTTCTTGATAGAGAATTAAGCAGTCAAGTACGTCTCACTTCAGCTAATTCTATTAATATTTCCAGGCTAATACCACAATCCTTTTATTATTTCGAAGCATATAAGCAACTTAAAGCCCAGGGACAAGATATTGTATTCTGTGTTCCTAGTGGTAATTTTGGAAACCTCACAGCCGGTTTATTAGCTGTTCAAATGGGATTGCCGATAAGCCATTTCATTGCAGCTACTAATGCGAATGATGTAATACCTCAGTATTTAAAGTCAGGAAATTTCGAACCCCGTCCATCAATTAGGACTATTAGTAACGCGATGGATGTAGGAAATCCTTCGAATTTTGCCCGAATGCTGGACATTAATAAAGGCACAGAAAAAAGTTCCACGTGGAACAACATGAAAGATCATATATCTGGATATGCATATACAGATGCAGATACAGAGGCAGCAATAAAAGAAGTTGCTAATAAATATGGATACATTATAGATCCTCACGGTGCTGTAGGTTATTTAGCTCTTAAAGAATATCAAGAAACTAATCCTAATACAGTAGGAGTAGTTTTAGAAACAGCTCATCCTTCAAAATTTCTTCCTGATATGGAAAGAGTACTTAATGAGAGCATAAAAATTCCCAGTCGATTAGCTGAGTTAGCTAAAAAAACAAAAAAATCTACTCAGATATCTACTGAATATTCAGCGTTTAAAGCATGGGTACTGGCTAACTATTAGCAATAATTGACACTTTAAAAAATGAACAAAGGGGTAGTTTTCTTTAAGAGAAAACTACCCCTTTTTATATGTTCCACGTGGAACGTTGCTTATAAAATTAGCATATGTCTATTGCCATACGCTAATCACGGCTTTATTTGGTTAAATTTGTAAAAAACTTTACTCGCCTTATGAATAGAAAAATACTGATAACGCTTATGCTATATGCTATATTAGGAACTGCATATAGCCAAGAAACAAATACCAATAAATTTCGACAATTAGGACAAGAGCTTCCTACTCCAAATGTGTATCGAAATGCATCAGGAGCACCTGGGCATGCATATTGGCAACAACAAGCAGATTATAAAATTGCTATAGAACTGGATGATGAAAATCAACGTATCTATGGCACTGAGACGATTACTTACCATAACAACTCTCCAGATGCGCTCGAATACTTGTGGCTTCAGCTAGATCAAAATATGCGTGCAAAAGATTCAGATACGCATAAGGTCACACCAAATAAAATAGAGGAAGGAATGACCGCTAACGAACTGCAAGACTTCACACCATGGTTCGATGGAGGCTTTAAGTTAGAGTATGTACAAGATGAAAATGGAAAGCCTTTACACTATCAAGTAGTGAAAACAATGATGAGAATCGATCCACCTCAAGCCCTGAAATCTGGAGAAAAAATAAGTTTCAAGATAAAGTGGTGGTATAACATTAATGATAGAATGAGAATAGGGGGTAGATCAGGGTATGAATATTTTTCAGGAGATGACAATTACCTTTATACTATTGCCCAATTCTTTCCAAGGATGGCAGTTTACAATGATGTTGAGGGTTGGCAAAATAAACAATTCTTGGGTAGAGGAGAATTTACGCTTCCTTTTGGTGATTATGAAGTTGAAATTACAGCTCCTTCAGATCATATGATTGCAGCAACAGGTACTCTACAAAACACAAAGGAAGTACTCACGAAAGAACAAGTCAGTAGGCTGGATAAAGCTAAAGCAGAAAGAGATCATCCAGTAATGATTGTGACAGAAGAAGAAGCCAGAAAAAATGAGAAAACTAAATCTTCTAGTAAGAAGACATGGAAGTTTAAAGCTGAAAATGCAAGGGATTTTGCTTTCGCATCATCCAGAAAGTTTATTTGGGATGCTATGGGAGTAGAACAAAGTGATGGCTCCGTGGTAATGGCTATGTCTATGTATCCTAAAGAAGGGAATCCTTTATGGGAACAATATTCTACAAAAGCTGTGGCACACACTTTAAAGTGGTATTCACATTATACTTTTGACTACCCTTATCCGGTAGCATGGTCTATAAATGCAAAACGCATTGGCATGGAATATCCAATGATTTGCTTCAATTTTGGTCGACCTGAAGCAGATGGCACTTATACTCAACGTACAAAGTATGGTACGATAGGTGTAATTATTCATGAAGTAGGCCACAATTATTTTCCTATGATTGTTAACTCTGATGAACGTCAGTGGACCTGGATGGATGAAGGATTAAACTCTTTTGTTCAATATCTGGCAGAACAACAATGGGAAAGAGATTATCCCTCACGTCGTGGACCTGCTTATAAAATTGTTGACTACATGAAAGGGGATAAAAGCAATATTTCTCCAATCATGACTAATTCTGAATCTATTTACCAATTTGGCAATAATGCTTATGGTAAGCCGGCAACTGCTTTGAATATTCTGAGAGAAACAGTTCTGGGAAGAGAGCTCTTTGACTTTGCTTTTAAAACTTATTCTAACCGCTGGAAATTTAAGCATCCTTCCCCAGCTGACTTCTTCCGTACGATGGAAGATGCTTCTGGTATAGATCTTGACTGGTTTTGGAGGGGATGGTTTTATACTATAGATCATGTAGATATAAAAATCGATCAAGTAAAATGGTATCAATTAGACACCAAAAATCCTGAAGTAGAAAAAGGATTAGCTAAACAAAAGCAAGAACAAGCTCCACAATACATAGGAAGCATCCGCAATGCTAAAGCAATTGAAAAAACACAAGATGAAATAGATCCCTCTTTGAGAGATTTCTATACAGAATATGATCCGCTCAAAGTAGACGTTTTAGATAAAACGACTTATGATAATATTCTTGCTAAACTAAACAAGGAAGAACGTAAGCTTTTAGAAGGAAGCACCAATTACTATGAAATTACTTTCAGTAACCTTGGTGGACTAGTAATGCCTATCATCGTACAATTTCAATATATAGATGATACAAAAGAAACACATTACATTCCAGCAGAAATCTGGAGAAAAAATAGCGAGCAAATATCTAAAGTATTTGTATCAGAAAAAGAGGTCAAGCAAATAGTACTTGATCCTTATCTAGAAACAGCAGATACAGATCGTTCGAATAATTATTATCCAGAACAAGAACAAAAAAGCCGTTTTGAATTATATAAGTATAAAGCCAGCAGATGGGATCAAAATGGAGAAAATCCTATGCAAAGAGCTAATAGAGCAAAAGAAATAGAAGGTACTAATTAAAAAAAAATTGTTTCCGTAATGAAGTCTCGTTAGATTGTTAGTTAACGAGGCTTTATTATTTACATAAATACGTGCACATATTGTTAAGATTATATAGAAAAAACACATTACCTTTGCAACTGTTAAAAATGAAAACACACAAATGGCTCTGGATTATACAAACCACAAGTTGGTAGTAGAAAGTAATAAAATTGAAGCAGGAAGTGTCAGTTGGCGCAGTCCTTCAAATTTAGCAATTATCAAATATTGGGGAAAACATGGCCGCCAGTTGCCACGCAATCCTTCTATAAGTTTCACGCTAGATGAGGCCTATACTGAAACTACGCTATCCTATGAACCCAAAAAAGGAGTAGACCAGGGCATAGATCTTACATTTTTATTTAATGGCCTTCCTAATGAGGCTTTCGCAAAAAAAGTTAAAACATTTCTAGAAAGCATAGTTGATATATTTCCCTTTCTTCGTCAACTCAAATGGACCATTAATTCTTCCAACTCTTTTCCACATTCATCGGGCATTGCTTCATCAGCCTCCAGCATGAGTGCTCTGGCTTTATGCCTATGTACATTAGAGGATAATCTTTTTGATACACTTAAGGATGACAACGCATTTAGGCAAAAAGCATCATATATAGCAAGGCTAGGATCAGGTAGTGCTTGCCGCTCTATTTTCGCTGGATTATCCATGTGGGGAGAAATGGGAGAAGTAGAAAACTCCTCAGATTTTTATGCTATTCCCGTGGAAGATAAAGTACATGACATCTTTAAAACTTATCATGATGCAATACTAATCGTCAATCAAGGAGAAAAGTCCGTTTCTAGTAGAGCAGGACATGCATTAATGGAAGGAAATCCATATGCAGATAAACGTTATCAACAAGCTCGACAGCGTTTACATAATTTATTATTGGCATTACAAAATGGAGATGTCGAAGCAGTTGGTAATATATTAGAAGCAGAAGCTCTTACTTTACATGCCCTCATGATGGCTTCTAATCCGCCATATATTTTAATAAAACCCAATACATTAACGCTAATAGATAAAGTTAAATCTTATAGAAAGGATACTGGCCATCCTTTATATTTCAGTCTAGATGCAGGCCCTAATTTACATCTACTCTATCCGGATAATATTAAAAATGAAGTTGATAACTTCATAGAGACGGAACTCTCATCATATTGTGAGGATAAGCATTGGATTGCAGATAAAATAGGGAAAGGCCCACTACAATTATAATACTATTTGTATGATTTCCGTTTTGCTTTCTGAAACGCTATTGCAAATAATCATGGAATGAAATACTTACTAGCCATACTGGGACTTTTAATATTAGGCACATCAGCCTGTGCACAAATACCAGAAGAACGCCCTTTAATTATGAATCCAGATTTTGATCACAAAATTAGCCATACGATCAATTTCACTATTCCAACTATTGGAGCAAAAGAAGCTTGGGAAAATAGAGAAAGTGTTGTATTCCTGGACGCACGTGAAGAAGAAGAATATAAAGTAAGCCACATAGAAAAGGCTTTATTTATAGGTTATAAAAATCCTGACTACTCAAAGTTAGATGTACTGCCTAAAGATAGTCCTATAGTAATATATTGTTCGATTGGATATCGAAGCGAAAAAATAGGGGAGGAGTTAAAAAAAAGAGGCTTTGTCAATATTCATAATATGTATGGTAGCATTTTCGAATGGGTCAATCAGGGATATCCCATTGTAGACAAAAATAGAGAACATACAAATAAGCTTCATACCTATAATGAAAAGTGGAGTCAATGGGTAGAGGACAATAAAGTTCAAAAGGTGTGGTGACTACTCTTCTTCTTCCAGCATCGTTTCCTGAATAGATACAACGAGTTCTTCAGATACATTCATAATGGATACAATGTCTGTAATATCAAAATTTTTAACAAGCATCTTTTGAATAGCACTTTGTTTTTCTTTTAACATTTTTTCTTCCATGAGCTCTACCCCTCGTTCAATCCCCTGTTCAATCCCCTGTTCAATGCCTCTTTCAATACCTTCAACAAGACCCTGCTCAAGTCCTTTTTCGAGACCTTGCTCAATTCCTTGCTGAAAACCTTTTTCAAGTCCCTTTTTAATAGCTTCTTTATAGAGCGCGTTTTCTGTTATATCAATTGTTATAGGCATAGCTTTAATAGTTTGTAATGTAACTTGATCTAATTTTCTGGCTTGTGATAACAAGTTAAGTTGTTCTATATAAACTTGCAACTCATTTTCATTATCACAAACATCCTTAAGTCTTCTAAGTATTAAACGCACTATAGTAGAAGCTTGTTCTACTGGAAAATCAGCCAAAATTGCCAAAACGATTTCTTCAGGAATATCTGAAGCTAAAAAGTTAGACAATTTTAGATCATGAATATTTATTAATTCGTATCCCTTAAATACTTGATCTTGAGGAAGCCGAATCTTCATATTTGGAGATGAATTACCAATATAAATTACAAAATGACGGATTATTAGATTAGGATACTTTCTTTGTATTAAACTATGGTATTCCGAAAGTCGATATATCATTTCGGGGTCATTAGTGCTTTGAAATTCTATATGCAAAATTAATTCTTCCCCTTTCTCTGTATAAACTTTTCGAAGATAATCAACTTCTCTTCTGATCGTAACATTCTGTTGTTCAGGCAATACTTCACTTTTCTTGATACGGATTCCTATAGCACGTTGAATTATAGGCAATACAGCAGTTTCTAAATTTTCTTTCAAAACCCTGTCATAGGGTTGAGCGCGCTTATTTTTCATACCAGATACATTTAATACAAAATAATTAATATTTTTTGTTCCACAAAACAAAGCGATCTCTTATTGCTTATAAATCACTCAGCTATTATTACCTTTGTGCCTAATTATAGATTCCAATAATTAAATCTGTACCCTATGGATTTATTTGCAAAATTTAGAGAAGATAGAGGACCGCTTGGTAAATGGTCAAGAATGGCTCATGGATATTATACCTTTCCAAAGTTGGAAGGAGAACTAGGTAGCCGCATGACATTCAATGGTAAAGAAATGATAGTATGGAGTGTCAATAACTATCTTGGTTTAGGTAACCACCCAGAGGTTCGCAAAGTAGATGAAGAAGCAAGTCGTGATTGGGGCTTGGCGTATCCAATGGGGTCGCGTATGATGTCTGGAGAGAGTAAATATCATGAGCAACTAGAAGAGGAATTAGCAGACTTTGTCAGTAAAGAAGAAGTAATGCTACTCAATTTTGGTTATCAGGGTATCATGTCAGTTATCGATGCGTTGCTAGGCCGTAAAGATATTGTTGTGTATGATAAGGATTGTCATGCATGTATTTATGATGGAATACGCATGCACATTGGTAAGCGCTTGCCATTTGAGCACAATGATATTGATAGCTTTGAAAAGCAAATCAAAAAAGCAGCAGTGATAGCGGAGGAAACAGGGGGAGGTATCCTTGTTATATCAGAAGGTGTATTTGGTATGCGTGGAGAACAGGGTATTTTGAAAGAAATTGCTGCTCTCAAAAAAGAATACAATTTCCGTATGCTTATTGATGATGCGCATGGCTTTGGAACTCTAGGAGCCACTGGTGCGGGAGCAGGCGAAGAGCAAGGTGTACAAGATGAAATCGATTTATACTTCAGTACCTTCGCAAAATCAATGGCTAGTATAGGTGCATTTATTGGTGGCGATAAGGAAATTATTGAGTACTTGCGCTATAATGTACGTTCACAAATATTTGCTAAGTCATTACCAATGCCACTTACTATTGGCAATATCAAGCGCCTGGAGCTACTTCGTACAAAGCCCGAATTAAAAGAAAAATTGTGGGCTAATGTAAATCGCCTACAATCTGGCTTACGCGAAAATGGATTTGATTTAGGTACAACTACCAGTTGTGTAACGCCTGTGTACATGCACGGCTCTGTAGAAGAAGCTCTTGTACTAGTAAAAGATTTGAGAGAAAATCATAATATTTTCTGCTCAGTAGTAGTATATCCTGTTATTCCTAAAGGAATGATTCTTTTGCGCCTAATACCAACAGCTGCTCATACTTTTGAAGATATTGATTTGACAATCAAGGCATTCAGTACAGTATCTGAAAAATTAAAGAGTGGTGTATATCGCAAACAGGCAGAATTAGTGAAACCAGAATAAGATTTAACCAAGCTTAAATCTTTTAATTATAGAAATTGGAATCAGGTGGCAGTAATAATTGTCACCTGATTTTTTTTTACAGAATCATTTAGCCCTCTCTAACAAGTCATCAATCATCACTTCATGTACTTCATCAAAAACATCTTTATAGGGATCTGTTTTTTTAATTCCTCTTTTCAAAAGAGTACGTGCTGATTCAAGTGATTCTATAGCCTTTTTCTTTTTTCTCATTTCCAATAAAGCTTCTCCTTTATAATAAAAGGCCATTGTACAACGAGGGTATAATTCTAATGCCAGGTCAAAATCCTTTACTGCATTCTGGTATTGTTCTGACCTCAAATAAGTGATTCCCCGATAAACAATCGTATACACATCAACCTTATCTAAACCTTCCTTTTCAATACAAATGCTAAACTCTTGTAAAGCCGCTTCATAATTCCCCATTTCTTTATGAGCCAATCCTTTCAAGTGATGCACATTCTCCCCCCAGGCATAATCCATCTGATCAGGTGTTAAGCTGTCAAATTCTTCTAATCGTTTTAATGCTCTTGGAAAATCATGATAGTTATTCAACAATACCCAGCCATAATAATACAATACTTCATCATCAATTGATGCCGCTTTTTCTAGCAGAGGAAATGCAATATGATAGTCTCCAATTTTAGTATGAGTAATAGATTTTCCCTGATAATAACTGCTACTATAGGGATTCATTATTACAAGAGTATCATACTTTTCTTGGTTATAACGACTCCCTTGATAAAATCGAACTTTGGACTCATAATCATCTGCCATAGCTTTTCTTTCCTCTGTACTAAACTGTTCATAATCAATTGATTTAACAGTTTTTGATTCATTACACCCCAGTAGCAATATACTAAGGGAAAATATCAACAACTTTTCCATTTTTTAATCTATAGGTTAATATTCGATAGGTATCTATAGGAATACCAATATCGTTTTTGCCTGGTATCCAGTCTTGTAATTCTTTAGTAATCTTAAAAAGTTGTTCACTAATAGCTGTATCAAAAGTGAAAGCTTGATAGTTATTATCCAGTTGGAGCATTTCAAACTGACCAGCCTGACCAGCACAATTGACTATAAAACGTATCCTGATTAAACCTGTCTGTCCCTCTTTATACACTGCTTGATACTGTTCCTCAATCTTTTTCTCAATAGTATAAATCCCTCCTTTGTAGAAAGTGCCTTTATAATAATAGCGATGCCAAGGAGCATACATATACAAATAGGGATTGCACACTTGAAAAGAGTGGGTTATATATTCAGGCGATGCTTCTTTTACAAACTCATACCTCCGTTCTATCATTTTTCCATTTTCCCAGACATGGGTAGTGAAATAATCAGGACTAAAAGAAACTAATTGCTCTAAGTACTGAACATACTCATTGCAGTTGCCATCAGGTGTCCCACTTTTTATTAAAAATATATACTGATCGTATTGTCGGATCCTCCAACAATATTGATAGGCTCCGGACTCCCCTTTAGGTAACATCAATAATTTACCTTTCCTTTCAAAACGATAAAGATGATCCCTTGTCTTCCAGTTTTTGCCCTCTAGTATTTGAATGATACTCAAGGTATCTGGTAAAGTGGCTACAGCTGCAGGCCGATTGAAGTTTTTAAAGTAATAAGCTCCTAATCGAAATTGATCTTGTGTTAAAAGCAACTGTGCCTCACTATATTCAAATGTATCAATACTAAGATTTCTAGATTCGTAAGACCAGCCATGTTTTTCCATACCTCCATCTAAAGGAGCTATAATATTTAAACTATCTTCCTGAAAATCCCAGATATAAGGATTTGCCTGATATACATCCTTATCTATAGCTCTGGCATTCCCTATCCAAATTCCATCAGGTACAGCATCCTTTTTACATCCTATAAAGGATAATGAGATTGCTATACAAAAAAAATAAGAAGTAAATAGCTTTTTAAAAGTTGATATTGATTTCAATTTATTCAATGTCTACAAGGCTTTTAGTGTAGGCATAAATGTAAGAGTAGTAATCCGAAATGTTTTTAAATGATATGTTAATCCCCTTGATACTTAAAAAGATTTAAACATCCAGATATATCCGTTCAGCCGTAAAATCATAATAATTCATATCGCTTTTGTTTATCTCGGTATCAAAGCGATATTTTTTGTAACATCCATTAGGGTAGAAAAGTGACAAATCGTTTTCCGTATACAACAGCTTTTTGCTACACAAAAAAAACCGAATATGATAACCACCACCCTCAACTGCGCAACTGGTACATTGGCTCCTTATGTGCCCTCAGGTGATGCTCCCTGGAATAAACAGCGAGTCATCCATCTTTTTCGGCGAATGGGTTTTAGTGCTAGCCTAGCAGAGATAGAAGCAGCACTGTCACAGAATCCTTCTACCTTAATCGATAATATCATAGACAATGCCATTAGCTTGCCTCCTAGCCCTGCACCTGAATGGGCAGATTGGAGCATTAGCGATTACACTGACTTTGCTCAACAACAACCAGAACAAATTATAGAGCAAATCCTCAGTTGGATTAAGAATATGATGAATGACGGTTTTCGAGAAAAAATGACGCTCTTTTGGCATAATCATTTCGTCACCCAATTCGAAGTATATACCTGTCCATCCTGGATGTTTGATTACTACCGCATTTTACAGGAAAATGCACTAGGAAATTTCAGGGACTTTACTCATACGATCGGCACGTCTCCTGCAATGCTCGTTTTTTTGAACGGCGTACAAAGTACGGTTTTAGATCCCAATGAAAATTATGCTCGAGAACTCTACGAACTTTTCACACTTGGGCAAGATAATGGCTATACACAAAATGATATTGTAGAAACTGCCAGAGCTCTGACAGGCTGGAATGGTTTTCTAGAGTTATGTGGACCTATTGGTTATTTACCAATTGCACATGATGATGGTGAAAAAACTATTTTTGGCCAAACAGGCAACTGGGGCTATGATGATGTACATGACATTTTATTTACAGAAAGGACAGAAGAAATAGCTGGATTCATTTGCGGTAAATTGTACCGGGCATTTATCCATCCTCAGGAAGATGAAGTTATTGTAAATGGACTGGCTCAAACTTTCCTGGACAATAATTTTGATATAGTCCCTGTCCTTCGACAACTTTTCAAAAGTGAACACTTTTTTGATGCATACAACATTGGTACAATAGTAAGAAGCCCAATTGAAGTATTTCTCAATTTCCTAAAAGAAGGTAGTTTCCCTTATAATGACGAAGGCCTTACCATTGCTGGCTATCTCGCTGCTGATCTCGGACAAACCCTGTATAACCCACCTGATGTTGCTGGTTGGCCTGGCAATCGGACATGGATAGACTCTAATACTTTAACCGGACGTTGGCAAGGTGTTGATTACTTCACTTATACTTTATATCAATTCAATCCTAACTCGCTAGTTCAGCTAGCAAAAGATATAAGTGGCAACTCTAATGATCCTGATGAAGTAGCACAATCAATAGTAGACCATTTTATACCCAATGGACTCAATCAAGCTGAAGCCTATGAATTAGCTACGACTGTATTTAAATGGGAGGTTCCACAAAACTATTATGATGATGGTTCATGGAACTTGGAATGGGAAACCATACCTATACAGATGGCTTTCTTATTGCAGCATGTTGCTCGTCTTCCTGAATTCCAATTAGGATAATCATTAGTTGCGAATAAAAAATTCGATACCTCAAACTGATAAAATCGAGCTTGTAAGTCCGTCTCTATTTTAATCTGTATCGAATTTATTTATTAAATGATTTAAACTGAAATCATTATGTGTAATCACCATAAAGAAAATAAAAAGCCACATGGTAGTGCTTTAGAACACGGTAAAGCACACCAGCAAAACCACCAGATGTGGAGCCGTAGAATGTTTATGCGCAACCTGGGTATCGCAGGTAGCGTATCACTTATGCTAGGCAAAACTCCCATCACAGCCATGTCGAGCTCACCTCTCAGCTGGGGGCTCACCAACTCTAATAGCAATCGCATTCTGGTACTAGTCAGACTCAAAGGTGGTAATGATGGCTTAAATACCATTATTCCTATTTTTGACTACGGCACCTACCAAACAGCACGTCCTACTATAGCTATTCCACAATCCGATATACTTAATCTTAGTGATGAATTTGGAATTCCCAACTGGATGGGGGACATCATGCCATTATGGAATGACGGATCGATGAAAGTAGTTAATACCGTAGGTTATCCAGATCAAAATCTGTCGCACTTTCGCTCTACGGATATATGGGCTTCTGCTAGCGATGCAGATGAAGAAATAGATTCTGGTTGGCTAGGTCGTTTCCTGGAAGGGCAGTTTCCAGATTTCCTGACTAATCCACCGGAAATACCACCTGCTATTCAAATTGGTAGTTCAGGTACAATCGTATTTGATAATCAGGATATGCTCAATATGGGCGTTATAGTAGATGATCCTAATCAGCTGTACGAAATAGCCCAAAATGGAGAATTATACGATACGAATGACATCCCTGATTGTTATTACGGAGAGCAGGTAGGTTTTATGAGAGCTATTGCTAACAGTACATTCCGTTATGCAGAAATTATCTCTCAGGCTTATAATGCTTCGCAAAATGCTGTTGCATATGATAATGGATTTGCACAGCAACTTGCTATTGTAGCACGTCTCATCAAAGGTGGGCTTGGAACTAAATTATATATGGTAACACTGGATGGTTTTGATACCCATGCAGGCCAAAATAACTCTCATCCTAATCTAGTCAATATGTTATCTAAAGGGATCAAAGCCTTTTATGATGATCTTGCTACAGCAGATCTGGATGGTGATGTACTTAGTATGACTTTCTCAGAGTTTGGCAGGCGTATAGAGCAAAATGCATCTAATGGTACAGATCACGGGGCTGCTGCTCCACTTATGCTTTTTGGACCGGGCTTAAATGGCAATGGTTTCTTAGGAGAAAATCCCGATATGCATAATGTAGATCTTGCAGGCAACCTACATTATAGCGTTGACTTTCGGGAAATATATGCCACAGTTCTAGAAAACTGGTTATGTGTAGAACCTGATGTAGTAGATGGAGTACTCGGGCAAACATTTGATCGCCTGCCTTTAGGACTGACCTGTACTCCAACTCCAGTATATGAACCGTTAAGCATTAACCTTAAGCACTGGGCAAGCTATGAAGGCAATCAAATTGGCATCAACTATATTTTGCCCAAGAGCATGCACATTAAGGTACAGATATACAATATGTTAGGACAAGCTGTACAAGTAATACATGATGGCAGATTAGCTGCTGGACAACATAAACACACATTTCGGACAAGCCCTGCCAAACTAGCCGCGGGATACTATGTATACAGCATCCAGGCAGGCAATCAGGTCTTTAGCCGAAAAATCGTTCTGGCAAGATAAGTTCTTTAGATTTTTTCTGAACTCAAAAAATACATTCAACATTCGAGCCGAATGTATTTTCTAATCACAATTAAGGATTTTGGTCAAGCAGTTCCAACAGGAGCTGCTTTTTTTATCCTTCTCCCAGAATCTCTGATATATCTGTTCTGGAAGCCTGTACAGCTGGTAAAATTGAGGCTATGAAACCAATTACCAATGCACTAATTATTAATACTGCTTCTTCTGGTAAAAATGTAGATCCAGAAAAATTATAACGATAAGAATCTTCTAATGACATGGATAACACTTCCATACCTCCATGCCCTATTAGTAAACCTACCACACAGCCAATAAAAGCTAAGAGTAAACCTTCTAAAATAATAAGCATAGTTAATTTAGAACGACTAGATCCCATCACACGCATTAATGCCAATTCATAGCGCCTGTCCCGTAGAGAAGAATACAAAGAAATAAAAATACTCAAAGCAGATACAAAAATAATAATGATAGCCAATGCACGTAGTACCTGTTCTACCGTACTTACTAATTCAAATAACCTATTTATTTCTATTGCCGGAGTAGCAGCTTGTAAGTCTGTATTTTCATTAATACTTCGCTGCATATTTAATGCCTGGAAGTTATGGCCTTTGAATTTGACCAGTACAGAAGTAATTTCTTTTTCTTCATTTTCCTCCAAAAGAGACTTCGGTTTACCTGAAGTGCCTTCAGCATGATGATGATCTCCATGGTCATGCGTACTGTGATCGTGTCCTTCATGATCATGTTCATCTGCAGTAGCAGATGCCTCTCCATCATGATCATGCACCAACCAAAAGCTCTGTGGTGTTGTAAGTATTAATTGATCTAGCACAGTGCCTGTTGGCTTCAGTATACCAACCACTTTAAAAGATTCTGCATCCTCATGTTCCATATCAACGCCTTCATCTGTAACTACTCCATGAGAGCTTTTGAAGGTATCTCCCAGCTTTAATTCCAGGTCATTTGCCACTTTAGCCCCAATACTTACTTCAAAGTTTTGTTCCCATACTTTTCCTTCAGATATAGCTCCATCGTACCATTCTAAAATATTTTGAGTAGTACCTACAATCCGAAAGTTGCGATAATTATCTCCCATTGACAGAGGTACCGCATCTTCAATTAATGGATGTTTGGGGTTTAAAAAAGGCCGAGCTTCTTTAAGAGATATATTTCCGGTAGGTGCATCAATATGATACATACTACTAAGTATAAGTTGTAGTGGGCTTCCTTTTGCGCCTATTACTAAATCTACCCCAGCCAAATTGTTATCAAAGTTTTCTTCCATTTGATCTTTGAGTAGTAGTAATAGGGCAACGAGCCCTACCCCAAGAGCAAACAGGACAATACTCAACAGCGTATTGAGTGGTTTAAAAGCTATATTTTTCCAGCTTAATTGGAGGAGGTTCATAAGTGGATTTGTTTGTCGAATATATTGGTCAATCGATTGTCATGGGTAACAATAAGCAAAATGGCATCAACTGCACGAGCCTGTTCTTCTAATAACTCTATTACCTGTGTAGTATTTCTATCATCTAATGCAGAAGTAGGCTCATCGGCCAATATAATTTTAGGCTTATTAATCAATGCTCTTGCAATAGCTACTCGTTGTTGCTCTCCTACACTAAGTGCTCTTGTACTGGACTTTATCTTGTGCCCAACATTCAGTTGATCAAGTATTTCCTTAATTCGCTGGTAATCGGGTCTTACACCTGCTAGTTTTTGCGAAAGCGCTAAATTTTCCTGAACTGAAATGGAGCGAACAAAATGTGATTGCTGGAAAATAATACCAATGTTTTGTCCTCGAAAACGGTCTAATTTTGCAGAAGACAGCTTATTGATCACCGTGTCTTCAATTTTTACCATACCATTTTTAGGGGAGCGTAAGCCTCCAAGTAAATGAAGCAAGGTGGTTTTCCCACTACCAGATTGTCCTAGTAATAACCAATGTTCACCCGACTTACATTCTATATCAGGAAAGTGTAGCTGTTCTGAATTGCCATATGAATAGGCCAGCCCTTGGGTTTGCAACATAATCAGAAAGATTTAGGCTAAAGATAAACAAGAGCAAACGATTATTGATTTAATGAGCGGATAAATTCTTATATCCTTTTTCATTAATAAGTAAATATAGATCAACAATATTTTCTATTGTCAAAATACTTAAAGAAAAAATAAGGTATAAGAGCATTGTTAATTACTCTGTTGAAAAGTATGCTAAAGAAGACTTTTCAACATACTTTTCAACAATTGTTAATTCCTATTTTCCAGCCAACTGAAAATCAATAAAAAGTAAAATTGTTAGTAATAATAATGCTCCGGCCTGATGTAAAACTCCCAATCCAACAGGCACAGTTCCAATACAGTTTATCAGTGTAAAAATCCCTAACAAAACTTGTATTATTAACATACTTACTAACAAGTATAAACCTATTTTAAAAGTAGTGTTTTGAGTAGTTCTCAGAGCCTTGAAAAAGAACCATAAAACCAATACAGTTAATGCATAGGCCGTTGATCGGTGCAGCAATTGTATGAGTGCTGGCATGAAGAGGCTGGCATCATAATCAACAAAGTTTTCCACAGTCCAGTTAGCACTACTTATAAGTACCTTTGGAATGACCTCTCCATTCATGTCAGGCCAGGTAGGAAAGTATAATCCTGCCTTCATTCCAGACATGATTCCTCCAAGTATAATTTGTAGGGAAGCAAGAGCGGTTATACCTATTCCCCACTTTTTCAACATTGGGTTGTTAATTTCTTGTTTTTGAGGTTGAAATACCTTAAAAGTAGTCCAAAGTAAATAGCCAAATAAGACTAAGGCAAGAGATAAATGCATAGTCAATTTGTAAGCATTTACCCAGGGCCGATTTACAAGCCCGCTAGCGACCATTATCCATCCAAATGAAGCAACTAATGCCGCTAGCAAAAAAACAACCCCTAATTGCTTTAAAAGAGGCTTATCGACCATTCCTCTATACCAGAAGATAGCAAGCGGGATAATAAACACAAATCCCATCGTTCTGGCCCACAATCGATGGAAATACTCCCAGAAGTAGATAAATTTAAAATCTCTCATGGTCATTCCCTCATTGATTTTTTGATATTGCGGAGTCGCTTTATACAAATCAAATTCGGATTCCCACTGCTCTGCATTCAAAGGTGGCAATGTGCCTGTTACAATCTCCCATTTAGTAATAGATAACCCGGAGCCTGTTAATCGGGTAACGCCGCCTATTACAACTTGCATGAAAATCATAAACAGCCCTATGAGCAACCATATCTTTACAGCATTAGGGTATTTCTTTTTATTTTCTACTTTCTTATTGTTTGTCGCTATGGTTGTTTCCATAGTAGTTCATTTTTTGTGCTCACAAAATTCCAACCAATTTTGTTTAAGAACAAGAAAACACAAATATGTTTGGCCAGAAAGTTGTAAAGTATTTTTTCTGATCCCCTTAAATGATATATTATAATTTTTTTTAAAATAACCCCTTCATCATTAGGGGTGTTAATATGTTAGGAAAAACCAGTGTGAAATTTAGGTTAACTAATTGTTAATATATTTATGTACTTGTTTGCACAGATTTTACACATTGCCCTATTATTATAAATCAATGAATTATATCTGTTATCCACATTCTGTTTAGAAACCTTGGCCTTGAAAAAAAATCTTATCCACATGGCCAATTACTTCCCGAAAACTGTCGAAAAGTATATCAGTTATCCCCAAAAAAATAGACATATTATCAAATTGATTAATGTATGTGTTGAGTAATCTTAGTGAATGTGGGCCACTGGCCTATTTATTAAGGCCATGGCCCACACTCACTGTTGAAAAGTGGTTTTGTTAAAATACTGATTTGTATAGCTTTATAAATACAATAAAAATAGAGTGTTGATAAAGTATTTGTTATTGGATAAACACATTGTTTTTAATCTAAAATCAAAGGCCAAATAATTTGAATTAGAATAATAATGTTGAAAGCTGTGGAAAAAGGAAATAATTATAGAATAGATAGGAAGAAAGCTTACTTTTGGTGTGATAAAAAGGCAAACAAAAATATTCAAACTTATGTGTGGCAGGTTTTCCTTTTCGACTAGCCCTAAAAAAATACAGGAGCATTTTGGTGATATTGAGACGGGTGAAAATTTAAGAATGAATTTTAATGTAGCGCCAACACAGTACTCCTATGTGATCACTGATAAAGATCCTCATAAACTATCCTATTTTCGCTGGGGTTTGGTTCCTCATTGGTCAAAAGACGCTAAAAATGCTGCTCGATTGATAAATGCCAGGATGGAAGGCATTGCTTCGAAACCTTCTTTTCGAGTACCTATACGAAAGCGTAGATGCCTGATTATAGCAGATAGTTTTTATGAATGGAAAAAAGAGAATGGCAAAAAAATACCATTTCGCATTCTCCCGAAAAAAGATCAGCTGCTAGTCATGGGAGGTATTTGGGATGTATGGTATAAAAATGAAGAGCCCATGTCTACTTTTTCTATTATAACTACTCCTCCAAATAAAGAAGTAGCCCCTATACATAATCGTATGCCCTTAATCTTTACTAAAAAAAGGGAATGGGGACGATGGCTTTCCGAATTGCATATAGATCAAGTCCTTGAACTTATGGACACTTCACCAGATGGAATTTTACGTAAGTATCAGGTATCAGACCGTGTCAATTCAGTAAGAAATAATGGAATCGAACTGCATAGAGAGATCGGTGGTCAAGGTTCTCTATTTGATTAAGACTATTAATATATGAAGGTTGTAATACAAAGAGTATCTAAAGCATCTGTAACCATTGATGGCAAAGTGAAATCTGCTATAGGTAAAGGTTTACTTATTTTGTTGGGAGTTGAAGATGTTGATACCGATGAAGATATTAATTGGCTTTGTGGGAAAATAAGTAAACTACGGATTTTTAATGATGAAAAAGGAGTGATGAATCTGTCGGTAAAAGATGTGGACGGAGAATTGTTGGTAGTAAGTCAATTTACCCTGCATGCTAGTACTAAAAAAGGAAATCGCCCTTCCTATATAAAGGCTTCTAAACCCGATATTGCTATTCCAATGTATGAACGTTTTGTGAAAGTATTGGAAGTAGTTGCTGAGAGAAAAATCCAAACTGGGGAGTTTGGAGCGGATATGAAGGTAGAATTATTAAACGATGGGCCTGTTACTATAATTATCGATAGTCAAAATAAAGAATAATGACGCTAGAAGAAGCTCAGAAAATAGTAGACCAATGGATTAATACAATTGGGGTACGATATTATAGTGAACTCACAAATACAGCCATCTTGATGGAAGAAGTTGGCGAAGTAGCTCGCTTGATGGCTCGCATATATGGAGAACAATCTTTTAAGAAAAAGGAAGATGAAGCCAAGGCTCCAGCCAAGCTAGCAGACGAAATGGCAGATGTTCTTTTTGTACTGATATGCCTCGCCAATCAGACTGGAGTAGACCTGACTGATGCGCTACATAAAAATCTGTCTAAAAAGACCAATCGAGACGCTGATCGACATGCTAATAATGAGAAATTAAAATAGTTTAGCAGAACTATTTTAAGACATCAACACCTCTCCTTTCTTAACATTTCGTACTTTATAAGGACGTTTTTTCTGTGACTCGAAATAGGTACGAATCTGGATTTCAATGACAATACCAATTGTAATCAATTGAATACCTGCCAAAACGAGCATTAATCCCAGAATCAGTAGTGGTTTCCCCCAAATATCATGTCCCAGAATTTTGAGCACAATCAGATAAAGATTGATAAGAGCACCAATAGCAAATAGAAATACACCTGTATTACCAAAGAGGTGCATTGGTTTTTGCATATAGCGCTTGAAAAATAGCATGAGCAGTAGGTCACTGATTACTTTAAATGTACGGTTAAGCCCATATTTTGACTGCCCAAACTGACGAGCATGATGTTTAACAGGAACCTGAATGATGCGAGCACCTTCCAGATGAGCTAATACAGGTATGAAGCGGTGTAACTCACCATAAATACCTAACTCTTTAGCCAATTCTCCTTTAAATACACGAAGTGCACAGCCATAATCTCTAAGATGCACGCCTGAAGTATTGCGTATAATGTAATTAGCAATAAGACTAGGAATTTTTCTTAAAAACATACCGTCTTTTCTGTTGGCACGTTCACCTGCAACCATTTCATAACTTCCTTCTTCTGCTATCCGGAGTAATTCAGGGATGTCTGAAGGGTCGTTTTGAAGATCACCATCCATAGTTGCAATATATTCTCCTTCTGCATGTTCGATGCCTGCCATTAGAGCAGAGCTTTGGCCATAGTTTTTTCGTAGCTCAATTACTTTGAGGCGAGGATGGTCAATACTATATAATACTTTTAATGTATTGTCAGTAGAGCCATCATCAACATAGACTATTTCGTACTCTATTCCTTCTAGTGCCTGAGTGATCTGATCAATAAGGGGCTGTATATTCAACTCTTCATTATAAACGGTAACTACAACGGATATCTTGATAGGCATAGTTAAGCAGATTATTGCAGGTCTAATGATGATACGGTGCTATCTTTTATTGAGCTCCTTTTCAGGAAGATACCCCATGGGATATATTTCTTTTCCATGGCGAACTTTGAACGTTGTTATCTCTGTACATTCTAGGTCAGGATATTGTTCTGGCTCAATGATATATATCGTTTCTGGGGCAAAGTTATCAAAATGTATTGGAACAATAGCTTTTCTTGTGATAGTGAAGTAAAAGCCATTCGTATATTGCATTTCAGAATCTTTATAAACTGCTATCGGCTCATTAAGAGTTGCTTGAGCGGCAGCAATTGAAGTAGTGCGGCAATCAGTACCATAATCATTAACCAGCCTATCTGGTATTACAAACCAGTTAAATCCTATTCTGACAACTAGCAGTACAGCAATTAATACCAATAAAGGCTCTGCTTTTTTCTTCCAATAGAAAAAGCACAATGAAGCGATTAATGAAAATAGGAATAGTGTCTTTATATATAGATAAGGAGCATTTTGTAAGCGATCAATAAAAGGCAAGGCAATCGTAACGATACTAGTTAGTGTGATGAGGCTGCCAAATAGGTAATATAATGTCCGATATGCCCAAGTGTTTTCTTTTTCATGCAATTGATGTAAATACAAATAGGCCGTAAAAAACAAAGGAACCAGCATAAACACATAACGTGGATGTACTTTGGGAGCCGTCCAATACACTAATATATTGGCTAGGAAACAAATTAAACTGAATACAACAAAAGGATGCTTTTGTAATAGCTGCAGTATATCCTTTCGGATGAAGTAAATCACTAATAAAGTCCATGGTAGGAAGTGATAAATCATCTCAAGGGGAAAAGTTATAAAATGGCTGATAGTACGCCAAATGCTGTGGTTGGCAACCGTTCGTTTGGTGGTTTCTGTAAAAAGAGTGGTAAATACATTTTCCAGGCTGTTGTACTGATGATACAACAAATAATATCCTCCTACTATAATAATAAAGCTTAATCCACCTACCAGATGTTGCCAGCTAAACAGTTTCCAAAAACGCCGGCGATAAGCGAAGTATACGAGTAAAGTAGCTCCTTGAAAAACAACTGAAGGTAAGCCTTTCATTAAAAAACCAACAGCAGCTAATAAATAGGATAAAACAAAAAGCTTTAACCATTCTTCTTTCTCAAAGGAATGGTAAACAACCATAAAAGACACAAAGACTGTCCAGGAGTAGCAAGTATCTATGAGCCCAAGCATGGAGTCATAAAATAGCATTCGACCACAGGTGATCATCATCAAAGCCCCTAGAAAAGAGAGGTGAAAAGAAAAATGCTTACGCAAATAGTAAAA
The DNA here is from genome assembly GCA_022360175.1 of Chitinophagales bacterium. Lineage (GTDB taxonomy): Bacteria > Bacteroidota > Bacteroidia > Chitinophagales > Saprospiraceae > JAKSDI01. The sequence continues at coordinate 8,782 of JAKSDI010000304.1, read as the reverse complement.
AATTGTAGAAGCATAAGCTATGAGAAAGAATACAGTAGGAAGACGTACCGTCCATTCATTGACAGTACCTGTCAGCTCAAAAAAGCTGAGTAGTATCCAGTTATAAAGAGGTGGTTTTTTATAGTAGAATTCACCATTTACCGTAGGCGCAATAAAATTGCCAGAGTATTTCATCTCCAGGCCAACCAATGCACGAAGTGCCTCATCATCAATTAGCGTTACTATGCCCAGATTGATCAATAAGGCTGGTACTAGAAGTACTAGAATAAGGTAGTATAACCAGGTATTATATTTGTAAGTAGAGGTATTCATTGTAATGGTTCTTTTACAAACCCCATGATTCTTAGCAAATGATTTGTAAAAGAAGGATTGTAATTAGCTGCAAAACTAAGAAACAGGAGTGGGGATTGCTTAGTTTTTATCATTGATTATTTTTGAATTTCTTTCTCTGATTATTTTTATCATAGCTTAAAGGTAGTTTCGCATTATGAAGATACATGCTATAACACTTATACTATCCTTATTGGCTGCTGTATCGTGCCAAAACAGTAATAACTCAACTGAGGAAAGGCTTTCAGAGCAATTAGACAGCACTCAATTACTTACAAATGAAGTACTGGTAGAAGATATTACCCCAGCTACCCGTATAAATTTTCTTCCAATTGATTATGATACTTCCAAATGGACAGAACTGATACGACTGGATTCTACTATCCTACTTGATTTGCGCTATGCAACGGACAGCAATTTTGTGGGAGAGAAGATGTATGATTGTGGTCGATGTTTTTTGAGACCTCGAGTAGCACATACTCTGGTGAAAGTACATCAACAACTAAAAAAACAGGGATTAGGCTTGAAAATGTATGATTGCTACCGGCCCAGGCCTATACAGTGGAAACTTTGGGAAAAGGTACCAGATAGAAGGTATGTTTCTGATCCAAGGAAAGGATCTATGCACAATAGAGGAGCTGCAGTTGATTTAACGATAGTAGATAGTACAGGACAGGAATTGCCCATGGGCACTCCTTATGATTATTTTGGGATAGAGGCTTATCCTGCTTATCAGGATTTAGCAGCTGATGTTTTAGCCAATCGAGCACTCTTACATGAGCAAATGAAAGCGGTAGGATTTAAACCAATCAGGACTGAATGGTGGCACTTTTCTCTACCGGGGCAAGGAGCAGAATTGTCAGACATGTTATGGAAATGTTATTAAAATGAGGATACCTTCTTAAGAAACCAACAAAGCTTATATTTGGCGTGTTTTGAATGGCATTAGCTGTAAAAGGTATGCCTTTTTCTTATTTATGATATGGATAGGATTTTTTCTTCTGAAAAGTATCCTTCCTCACTATAATTAATTTATGATTCCTTTATATCTCTATGTATCTTTGGCTCGTTTAGAACAATAATACAGCTTTCGCGTAAAAATTGTCGAAGAACAATATTGATATAGAGAGAAAGTCAAATATAATTGAATGGCACAGACAGAGTTTAAATCAGATGTAGAGGCGGTAGACGCCCTTGCGGCATCCTATGAAATATTACGCAAAGAAATAGCTAAAGTAATTGTAGGCCAAAATGACGTGGTAAGAGCGGTGATTATTTCACTGTTTAGTAATGGACATAGCTTATTAGTTGGAGTTCCTGGACTAGCAAAGACCTTGTTGGTAAGTACTATTGCTGAAGTATTAGATCTAGACTTTAAACGTATACAGTTTACGCCTGATTTAATGCCTTCAGATATTACGGGGTCTGAAGTACTGGATGAAGACCGCCACTTTAAGTTCAACCCTGGACCACTATTCTCGAATATTGTTTTGGCTGATGAGATTAACCGTACTCCTCCTAAAACGCAAGCTGCCTTATTGGAAGCTATGCAGGAACGCTCTGTAACAGTAAGTGGTGTGCGTCATCCTCTGCCAGCACCATTTTTTGTGCTAGCTACACAAAACCCTATTGAACAAGAAGGAACATATCCATTGCCAGAGGCACAATTGGACCGCTTTATGTTTAATATTCCTTTGGATTATCCGTCTTATCAAGAGGAAATCGATGTAGTAAAAGGGACTACTACCGTACAAAATTACGAGCTAAAGCATGTTCTTACTGCTGAACAAATTATGGCTTATCAGAAATTGATTCGAAAGGTACCTATTGCAGATAATGTATTGGAATATGCAGTGTCTTTGGCCACCAAAACTCGTCCAAATACTGAAAGAGCAACAGAAACCGTGAATAATTATATTTCCTGGGGAGCAGGCCCTCGTGCTTCACAATATTTAGTGTTGGGTGCTAAGTGTCATGCTGCTATTAATGGTAAATATTCTCCTGATATCGAAGATGTACAGGCTATAGCCAAATATGTTTTGCGTCACCGTATCGTGCGTAACTATAAAGCGGAGGCTGAAGGTATAACAGAAGAGAATGTAATCGAAAGTTTGTTTTAAAAACTGTTGATAATTCCATTCAATAAAAGCCCATTGAGCCTAGGTTCAATGGGCTTTTCTATTAATATAGTGGTTGTTCGGCCTTACATTAATCATTTATTTATGTTAACTTTATGTAAGTTTAATGTAAATTTAATGTTAACTAAATAAAGAGGGTTATGAGAAAAGAGGAGAAATATATAGAGCAACAGAGATATAGAAAATGGGATGTATTGGGATTACTGGCTTTTTTTCTGATATATTCTGTTATTAGATTTGTAGATGGTATTCTTACTGAAAATTCATTTTTAATAAGTATATCACTGTTAAGTTTTACTATTAGTAGTGTCATTTTAATTTATTTGCTTTCGATACGGCTCATTTTGAAAATTGATGATCAGAAGATAAGTTTTAGATATCATCCATTACATTTGAAAAAGTATAAGATAAAATGGAATGAGGTGGAGGATTATCAGATTGTTCATACTCCAATATCTGCTGAATATAGTGGTTGGGCAGTGAGGTATGCCAGGGGAGATGGAGAGCGAATGTTCAGTGTTTCTGGTCGTAGAGGTATTTGGCTTCGATTGAAGGATGGGCGTCGTTTTTTTATAGGTTCAAAACATTTAAGTGAGCTGAGAGAAGCTCTTGAACTATATGGAATAAGGGAATCCTAAACTAGGAAAAAAAGAGGATACATTATAGGGGAGTAAAGCTACCAACCAGTGCTTTACTCCCTTGTTATATATAGTGTTACTTATCTAATACGCCAAAAGCATAAAGCAATGCATCTTTCAAGTGAGCTCTTAAGTTTTTTGCTTAACTTGACCAGGTAAGAAAATTTAAGTAAGTGATCACATATGGTTTGTGATTTTGATCATTTATTTAGAGCTTTTAGTTTAAAAAATTGTACTATAAAATCGAGTAACCTCAATATGAAGAATTATCTGAATAGTATATTTTTCACTTTCGTCATAGCTTTATTAATATCTTCTTGTTCCTCTGAAACACAAAGTGGGCTTCGAGCAGTTCCTACTGCTTTTGGCAATTTGAATGAAATTGTTGTCGTTATGGATGACGATATGTGGGAAAGGCCTATTGGCGATACCCTGCGTTATTACTATTCAGCAGCATATCCTTTATTGCCTCAGCCAGAGCCTATTTTTGACCTCCGTCACTTCTCAACTACAGATTTAAATAAAGATCCTTTACGCAAGGAGTTACGTACTTATATGGTAGTTGCCAATTTGAATGATGAAAGTTCCCTAACTACTCAAATGGTTTTAAGAGATATAGGGGAAGAAAAAGCTAGGTCTGCAAAGGAAACCCCTACTGATAATAATAGTGCTGTTGGTTATGATAAATGGGCTAAGGGGCAGTTGATGATGTATCAATTTGCATATTCAGAAGATGAACTGATCAATGTGTTAAAGGCAAACTTCCCTGCGGTTAAAAAAAGGGTTAATAAATTCGACAACCGCAAACTTCAGGCTTATGTATATCTAGATGGAGAAAATAAGCGCCTGATGGAAGAAGTAAAACTAGATTTTGGTGTACAAATGCGTATACCCAATGACTATTTTATGGCAATTAATGATGGAGAAATCATTTGGATGCGAAAAGAAACAGAAGAAATAAGTAGTAATCTTCTCCTAAAGAAAATTCCTTATGAATCGCAAGACCAATTGACTAAAGATTATCTTATTGCAGTGAGAGATTCTATTGGTAGAAAATATATCTCTTCAACTATTGAAGATACTTATATGCGCATTAATAATATTGATTTGCCTGTTATTTCCAATGCTACTAAAGTCAATGGCTATTATGCTATTGAAGCCAGAGGAGTGTGGGAAATTGTCAATGACTATATGGGGGGAGCTTTTGTTTCATACTTAATCCATAACCCCAATACGAATGAACTCTTGTTTATAGATGGTTTTTTGCATGCTCCGGGTAAAGAAAAACGGGACTTTATGGAGCATTTAAACTATGTAATTAAGACAATTAAATTCTAATTTAATAGACAATAAAGTTTCATATTTTAGATAATTTATTAGTTGTTTTTCATATATTGTTCTATACTTTTTAGCGAAAGGTTATAGAAAATGAAGCGCCGCTTTCTGACTGGTAAGGGGGTACAGTGGAAAAACTGTACTGACGAAGAAGTAATTTCGAGGTATCTCGAAACGAGGAGCCCTGTATATTTCTCAGTTTTATTTGATCGCTATTCTCACCTTGTATTTGGAGCCTGCATGAAATATCTTAACAACGAAGAAGAAAGCAGGGATATGACAATGGAAATTTTTGAAAAAACGCTTATAAACTTACCTCAACAAAAAATTAATTCCTTTAATAAGTGGATATATTCAGTCACTAGAAATACTTGTATATCTAGGCTCAGGAGCAATAATAAAGAGCACTTCAATAGTGAAGAGTGGGGAAAAATAAAAAAAAGAGATGGTGCCTTTATGGAAAATGAAGGAGAACAGCGTCTATATATTGAAAACAAACAAAACGGAGAAGATAATCTGAGACAAGCTGTAAAGCAACTTGACGAGAATCAACGCCAGTGTATAGAGCTTTTTTTCTTGGAAGGGCATAGTTATAAAGCCATAGAACAATTGACAGGATTTAACCAAAATCAAGTCAAAAGTTATTTACAAAATGGAAAACGACGCCTGAAGAAGATATTAAGCCAGATGTAATCTAGAGTAAAAACAATCATGGATGTATTATTTAAGCAACGCGTCTGCCTTAGCTATGATGAGCTATTGCAGTACAAGCGTGGCACAATCGATGACGAACAAAAAAATGTAATTGAAAATCATCTCCTGGATTGCCCGCTTTGTGCAGATGCGGTAGAAGGAATATCTGCTTTAGAGTATGAGGAAGGGGTAACTCCTATGCTGGATGAGATGAAAAAAGAATTACTTAAAAAACATTTTTATTCAAGGCCGTCAAAAAATAGCAGGATATCTAAACTTTGGATGAATCGGGCAGTAGCTTTGATTTTAATGGGTGTTTTGGCGTTTGCACTACATCATTACCTCGAAGCAAGGCAGATTGAAAAACTGGCTGATGAATATTATATAGCACCAGTAAATGATTATTTAGGTTTGAGAAGTGTAGATGAACAAACGATTGTTCATACTCCAATAATGGTTAAGGCAATAAAATTCTATGGGAAAGAGGCGTATGAGCAATGTATTCCATATCTTGAAGAACACATTGCTTCTAAACCTACTGATGATCAAGCCAGGCTACTCCTTGTGTCTGCATTATTAAAGGAGCATGAATCTCAAAAAGCAGAAAGTGTTTTGAATAATATTGAATCAGAAGCATTGGTTGTGACTAATTATAAAGATTGGTATTATATACTAGCTTATTTACAGCAAAGAGAGGTTGAAAAGGCAATTCCTATATTGAATAAGCTTAAGAATACTGCCCCAGGATTTAGGCATTCTGCTATTGAGCTGTTAGAGCAGTTGCAATAAATTTATAAATAGGTCACAAGCTATTACAAATAAAAAAGCTACGGAGTAACTTGATTGATCTCCGCAGCTTTTATTTATATCTTCTCTGTGGACGAGAATATATTTCTTACTTCAAGAAGTTTAAACTCTTATTGATGAATGATGTCAATGCTGATCCCTTTAGCATGTTTTGGTTGAGCAATGCTAGTTTATACATATACTCCGCCAGGTCTTTCTGTTTCTCTGCATCTTTTTCATCCATTAACTTATTCGCAATAAGAGGATGATTAGTATTGATCACTACATTATAGGAATCGGGCATATCTCCCAGTTGCATGCCTTGTAGCGATTGCATTTCTTTCATCCTTCTCATGAATTCAGGACGAGTAATTGTAACTGGTTGAGCTTCGGGAGACATCGCTTTAGCTGTAACATTACCACCAGCAAGCATGTCTAATGCTTCAAATACACTTACTACTTGTGTCTCTTGCTCTTCATTTAATACAGATTCTTTCTTTTCATCTTTCTGTACCAGGTTGTCAATGGTATCAGAATCTACTCGAACAAAAGTAATGTCTCCCAGCTTATACTCCAGATGCTGTAAAAAGTGGTTGTCTATGACGTTGTCAAATACAAGTACATCATAGCCATGATCCTTTGCAGCAGTAATAAACATATCATGCCCGTCTGGATCATTGGTATACAACATTACTATTTTATCATACTTATCCGTCTGATTTTCTTTAACACTTTCCTTGTATTCATCAACAGTGAAACACTTGTTATCTACATTTTTAACAAGGGTGAAAGACTGTGCTCGATCGTAGAATTTTTCATCGGAAATATTACCATACTTGATGAATACCCCCAGATCATCCCACTTTGACTCAAAGTTTTCGCGATCTTTTTTGAACAAATCATTGAGTTTATCTGCTACTTTTTTAGTGATATAGCCAGTAATTTTTTTCACATTACTATCACTTTGCAGATAACTGCGCGAAACATTGAGAGGGATATCGGGTGAGTCAATTACACCGTGGAGTAGTGTCAAAAATTCAGGTACAATATCAGATACATTATCAGTGACATATACTTGATTAGAGTATAATTGTATCTTATTTTTCTGTACTTCCAGGTTGTTGCCCAATTTAGGGAAATATAGTATCCCTGTTAGATTAAACGGATAATCAATATTAAGGTGTATCCAGAAAAGAGGAGGCGAACTAAATGGATATAGTTCATTATAGAAAGCTTTGTAGTCTTCATCACTCAACTCTGATGGCTGTTTTTTCCAAGCAGGCTCAGGATTGTTGATGATGTTATCTACTGTAATTTCCTTTTCTTCAGCATCTTCGCCTTCACCTTCTGTAATGGTTTCTGTATTGGTGCCAAACTGGATAGGAATAGGCAAAAACTTACAATATTTATCGAGTAATTGTTGGATACGGTGATCTTCTAAAAACTCATTGTTCTCTTCATTAATGTGGAGAATAACATCAGTCCCTCTTTCTGATTTGTCGTTTTCTTCCAACTGATATTCAGGGTCCCCTTCACACATCCAGGTAACTCCCTTTGCACCTTCTTTATAAGAATGGGTTTTTACTTCCACCTTATCTGCTACCATGAAGGCTGAATAAAATCCAAGCCCAAAATGGCCGATTATAGAAGCATCATCTTTGTACTTTTCCAAAAATTCTTCTGCACTAGAAAAAGCGACTTGGTTGAGATATTTTAGTACTTCTTCTTCTGTCATACCAATACCTCTATCTCGTATAGTCAGTGTTTTGGCATCCTTATCAAGGATAATTTCAATCTTTGTTTCACCGATTTCCCCAGATACTTCTCCTCTGCGAGCAAGCGCTTTCAATTTGGAGGTGGCGTCCACCGCATTTGATACTAACTCCCGAAGAAAAATCTCGTGGTCAGAATATAGAAACTTCTTAATTATAGGAAATATATTCTCCGTTTGTACTGAGATACTACCTTTCTGCATAGCCATGAATTTTGGTTAATGGTCTATTCCTCCAAAAGCAAAGTATATGCCATTAAAAGATAACTGACAAATTGTCGCAACTTACTGATTGTTTACCTTTAGAAGGATGCAAACTTTGCAGTTATACATCGTTTTACCGCCTTTCTTACAGGGAATTCGATAATTTTGATGTAATATGCATTGAAAAATTTCAAATAAATCTTTATTTTGCAGTCAGAAAGGATTAAAGTCCTTTTTTATAGAGCTTATCAAGAGGAAAAACATATCTATCGCAGATATTCATCTGCATACCAAATTAATTTATAAGATTGGAACGCTATAAATGTGTTCTACACATTCTTGTAGTGTATGTAAGGGCTAAATAGGCCTTTTAGAGTTTATTTTTTATTCTCTAACTGTAACCTTTATATCATAGGCCCGTAATAAAAGACAGAGCAATACGCTCATAAGAGCTATTGTTGTGAGCAGCGATGTTAGCACTGGGGGGTAGCTGACTCGTTGCTCGCGCAATAGACATTTAGATTAGACATTTATGCAATTAAAATATAAGTCTGTTATAGACTGAAAGAAGTAAGCCTACCGGTTCTTCTGGGGGGTAGAACCGGAAAAGTTTACACTTGCCTGGGTAGAAGAAAATCTTCTACCCTTTTTTCTTTTCCAGAAAGTTTATTTTTTAACATCAACTTTGATTCGCTCTGCTCTATTGGCCAATTCCCAGGCAGTATAAAATGCCAACCTTCCAATTTTTTCCATTTTATCAAAGTTAATCTTATCAGGAGTATCTGTTATACGATGATAATCCTGATGAGTCCCATTGAAGTAAAAAATGGCTGGTATATTTCGTTCTGCAAAATTGTAATGATCTGAACGATAATAGTAACGATTAG
>JAKSDI010000120.1 GCA_022360175.1 Chitinophagales bacterium | reverse complement strand
ATTTTAGCCTAAGCTAAATGAGTGTTCTTCCAACAAAATATAAGCCGATTAGTGACGAAATAAGTCCAATTAATAAATCCCAAACATGCTCTTATTTCTTATTTTCATCTTCGGCAGCTTCTGCTTTGAGTTGTTGCAAACGCTCTTCTGCTTTTTTGATATCCTCTTCTAATGTACTCAAGCGCTTTTGGGCAGCTTCTGTATTTCGTTTGGACGCTTCCAGCTCTCTACGTTGCTTGGCCATTTGAACATCCATTTCTTCTTTTGCCTTATTGAATTTTGCACGCTCTTCAGCAATTTTATCTGCAGTTTCTTCTTTTACTTTTGTTACCTGCTGAACAGCTTGCTGTCGAGCTTCATAAATGGCATCAGATGCTTCCTTTTTCACTTTATTGATCTCCGTAAGAGATTGTTCTCTGGCGATTCTGGTTTCCTCAGCGTATTGAGCTTTTTTGCTAGTCGCATTTTCGCGAGCAGTAGCTACTTCTTCTTCTGCTTTTTTGCGTTCATCAGCAATCTTGACACGAGCTTGTTCTTCTGCTGATTTTACCTGCTGTGCAAGTTCTGCCTGACGAGCTTCAGCATTTGCCTTTACTTTAGCAATAGCTTCTGCAGATTGACGCTGGGTCGCGGCCACCTCTTTTGCACTCATTTCTTTTGCTTTGGCAACTGCTTCTGCTGATTCTTCCCGTACAGTGAGTACATTCAATGCTAATTTTTCTTTTTCAGCTGCTGCTTTAGAACGAGATTCTTTAACGGCTTGTGCTGACTCCTGATTAATCGTTGCTATTTCCTGTGCTGCTTTTTCTCTTGCCTGAGCAACACTTCCCGCCAGGCGTTCCCGTTCCTGAGCACCATTTTCTCTGGCTGTACGCACTGCTTCCGCCTCGTCTTTTTGGATTTGAGCTACTTTCTCAGCAGAAGTACGCTTTGCTTCAGATATTTCATTAGCAGAAGCTTGTTTTGCGAGTGCCGCTTTTTCACGAGCAGCAGCAATTTCGTTGGCAGTACGTTCGCGCATACTGGTTAGTTCCGATGCTGCTTTCTCACGAGCAGCCATAATTTCTTCTGCCGACATGTTTTTTACCTCTGCTTCTTTTGCTTTTGCATTGGCAACGGCTTGTGCTGCTTCTTCCTGAATCTGTTTGATCTTGTTTTCTGCTGTATTCTGTGCACTGGCTACTTCTTCAGCATAGGAATCTTTGGCTTTTGATGCATTTGCATTGGCAGCTTCTACTTCCTGGGTCGCTACGTCACGTGCCTTCTTAATTTCATCCTGCGCTTTTTGCTTAGCGGCCAATACTTCATCAGCAGCTGCTTTTTGCACTTCTTCTTTTTTCTTTTCGGCAGCGGCAATCGCTTCCTGCAATTCTTTTTGTATGCGTTCCATTTCCTGAGCAGCCTTGCTTCTTGCGGAGGTGACTGCACTTGCTATTTTATCCTTTTCTTCTTGTGCATTTGTTCTTGCTTCTGCAACCTTTGCCGCTTCCTGTTCGCCAATTTCCTTAACCGTTAAAGCTGCTTTTTCTCTTGCCTGAGCAACTTCTGCTGCGGATGCTTCTTTTGCGTCGGCAGCCTCTTTTTTAGCAGCTGCTTTTTCGGTAGCGGTTTGTTCTTTAATTTGTCCTATTTCTTCCGCTGCATTTTTCCGAGCTTGAGCGACACTTTTAGCAATAGCTTCTTTTTCGCGAGCTGCATTTTCACGTGTTTCAGAGATTTCTGCTGCTGCATTTTCTTTAAGTAAAGCCTGTTCTTCGGCAGCTCTACGTCTAGCTTCGGCAAGCTCGAAAGCTACTTTTTCTTTCTCCAGGACTGCATTCTCTTTGATTTTGGCAATTTCCTCAGCTGTACGTTCCTGGGTATCCAAAATTTGTTCTGCTGCTGTTTTTTTTGTGCTTACGACCTCTTCAGCAGTCCGTTCTTTATGTACTTTGGCTTCTTCGCGAGCTTTGGTGATCATGGAAGCTGTTTCCTCTCGAATACGTTGCAGTTCTGCAGCAGAGTTTTCACGGGCAGATGAAACTTCATCGGCATATTCCAGTTTTGCCAATTCCAGTTTGCCATGGATGTCCTTGATTTCTGCTGCCGCTTTTTCACGAGCACTGGCAATTTCCTGTGCTGATTCCAGTTGCGCTTTTTGAACTGCTTCATTAGCTCTTTGTCGAGCCTCTGTTACATCAAGTGTGATTTTTTCCATTTCGCTGGAAGCTCGTTCGCGGGCAGCTTTAACTTCTTCTGCCAGGGCAGCTTGTGAAGCCGCAATCTCTTCCTGTGATTTTTCACGGGCTGCAACTACTTCATCAGCATATTTTTTCTTTTGTGTGGCGGCGTTTTCACGGGCGAGAGCTACTTCTTCCTGTAGAAGAGACTTGATTTGTTCTGCTTTGGCTTTTTCATGTGCTATTTCGTCCTTTAACTTCCGCTTAGTCTCTGCTAATTCTTTTCTTAGAGCGTCTATTTCTCGTTGATCAGCTGCCGTAGCTGCTACATCAGAAGCAGAAGACGGTTTTGAAGTTGTGGAAGGAGCGTCAGACGATTTATCGGTTTTAGCAGAAGGCGTTCTTACCTTAATCTCATTTCCCGAAATAACAACATCATTTATTTTATCGGAATCCAATGTTTGATTAAAGCAGGTAGCTAGCTGTTTGAATTCTGCTCTGCGGCTTTCATTAATGGTGAACTTCCGCATTTGATTGCTAATGTTATTTTTGATATAGATCGTTGTGATATCATAACTAGCAAACCATTGAACAGCTGCAAGGTCTAGTTGAAGGATGTTGTTGTAAAAAGGTGTTCCTCCTTCTTTTTTCATTTCCCCCATACCTATGAAACGATAAGAGCGGCGCACACTATTTTCATCCATAAATATAACTTCATCATCCTGGTTAAACTCTACTCCAGCTTTTGAAAACATATAAGCGGTGATCCCCTTATTATCACTAGCTAGCTCAATGCTATATGCATAATTCCCCCTCACAACAAGCGTTTGGGTGGTCGTATGCAATACATGGGTGCCATCAATAATTTTATCTTCTGCGATTAAAGCACCGCATTGGCTATAAGTGATTGGCTGAAAAAAAGACAGGAAAAAAAAGGCGAATAGCAAGTATCTCATATTGGATTGTGTTTTCTTCTTAGTACTTAGAGTATGTTAATAGCGAAAATGTTGTTTGAGCAACACACTCTTTTAGCAGTAAATTATGATGACAGATGACAAAAATCCATAATATTACTACACAGGGTTAGTTTTCTTTGACCTTCTTTTAAACGGTTAAAGAAAACATCTATTTGCCACTTCCTCCAAATAACGATATAAGATAAGGTTTTTGGAGAGTAAAAGCTACAAAACAATAAATCAGTTTGAAAAACCGGGGAAGTTATAGGTTTTACAGCTTCATAATACAGAATGTATAAAAAGTTACCGTTCTAGGACAATTTTTGCGGAAATGATTTTAGTGGAAGAAATGCGATCAGAGGAAGCAGCGTTTTCACTGAAATCATTTGCTTCGGATCACAAAGTATAATAGAACTAAAGTTACCGTTTGGCAGCAAGAAGGTATAATACAGCCATTCTAACTGCTACTCCGTTCTCTACTTGCTGAAGAATAATCGAGTGGTCAGAATCTGCTACATCACTGGTAATCTCGACACCTCTATTGATAGGGCCGGGATGCATGATGAGTATGGGCTTGTCCAATTGATCCAACAATTGTTTATTGACACCAAAATATTGGGAATATTCCCGTAAGGAGGGAAAGTACTTGATATCCTGGCGCTCTAGTTGTATGCGCAATATATTGGCTACATCACACCATTGAAGGCTTTCAAAAACATTATGAGATACTTCGACTCCCAATGAGTTAATATGTTTGGGAATGAGGGTAGGAGGGCCACAAACCCTTACCCTGGCACCTAGTTTCTGGAGACAGAAAATATTACTAAGCGCAACTCTGGAATGCAAAATATCTCCAAAAATGCAAATGTTTTTGCCTCTGAGATCCCCAATCTGTTCTTGCATGGAAAAAGCGTCCAACAGCGCCTGGGTAGGATGCTCATGTGTACCATCACCTGCATTTACAATATTGGCATCGATATGCTGTGCCAGAAAATGATGAGCCCCAGGAGCGGGATGCCGCATTACCACCATATCTACTTTCATAGATAAGATGTTGTTGACGGTATCGAGCAGAGTCTCTCCTTTTTTTACAGAAGATGAGCTGGCGGAAAAGTTAACCGTATCAGCAGATAATCTTTTTTCGGCTAGTTCAAAAGAAATTCGTGTACGGGTGGAGTTTTCAAAAAAAAGATTTGCCACCGTAACATCCCGAAGAGATGGAACTTTCTTGATGGGGCGATTGATGACTTCTTTAAAGCTTTGGGCCGTTTCAAAAATGAGACGAATATCTTGCTCTGTGAGATACTTGATACCCAGAATGTGTTTTGTGCTCAGTTGCTGTACAGTAGCCATTAATTATAATTATTCTGCTTCTTTTTTATCTGCAAACAATAGTACCTGATCCTCTTTACTATTGTCCTGTTTCCACTCCACTTTTACATAAGCCTTATCTACGGCATCTATTGTCAGCCCTACATAATCCGACTGAATGGGAAGGTGACGATTGAAACGACGATCTACCAATGACAGCAGTTCTACTTCTTCTGCCCGCCCATAGTGATTCAAAGCGGTTAAGGCAGCCTGCACCGTACGCCCGGTATATAATACATCATCTACAAGAATCACTCTTTTATTTTCAACCAGGAAATCCATTTCTGTTTTGCTGGCTTTAAGAGGAGTTATCTTGGTACGAAAGTCATCTCTGTAAAAGGTGATATCCAGTTTGCCGTGAGCGATATTATCTACTCCCAATATGTGGCACAGGCGTTCTGTAATGCGCTCTGAAAGTAATGTCCCACGAGGTTGAATACCAATGATGCAGGAATTGCTAAACCGACCATGCCGCTCAATCAATTGATGACATAACCGGTCTATAGTTAATGCAAATCGCTTTGGGCTAATGATGGTTCGTCCTTTGCTCATTATAATACGGGGATCAAGTATGGTAGCAAATATAGTTATTTCTTCTGCATTTTAGCCCAGGTATCTTTTAAGCTTACAGTGCGATTGAAAATCAGCTTATCAGAACTACTATTTGTGTCTACCGCAAAATATCCCATGCGTAAAAACTGATATTGGCTTCCTGGTGCTGCATCAGATAAACTCGGTTCTACATAGGCTTTTTCCAATACTTCCAGTGATTCCTTATTGAAGAATTCCAGATAATCCTTTCCTTCATGCCCATCAGGTTGTGGGGCTGTAAATAAGCGGTCATATAAACGTACTTCCGCTTCTTTAGCATGAGGAATGGAAACCCAGTGCAATACCCCTTTGGCTTTAACACCAGAAGTATCCTGCCCACTGCGACTATCAGGGTAATAAGTACAATGTACTTCTATGATATTACCTTCATCATCTTTAATAACGTCTTCGCAGTGTAGGATATAAGCACCTTTCAGGCGTGTATTACGGCCAGGAGCCATGCGGAAGTATTTCTTTGGAGGATCTTCCATGAAATCTGTTTGCTCTATGTAAATCTCCCGGGAGAAAGGCATTTTACGGCTACCCATGCTTTCATCTTCCGGATTATTAATGATTTCCATATGCTCCACTTTATCCTCCGGATAGTTGGTTATAACAACCTTAAGAGGATTCAGTACTCCCATTACCCGGGGTACCTGCTTGTTGAGTTCATTGCGCACATAGTACTCCAAGCGTTCTATTTCCATTAGGTTGTCCCGTTTGGTCAAGCCTATGCTGCGACAGAATTCTCGTATTGCACTGGCAGGATAACCTCGGCGGCGCATTCCCGCTACTGTAGGCATACGTGGATCATCCCAAGCGGTTACATGCCCTTCTTCTACCAGTTTGAGTAACTTTCGCTTACTCGTGATCATATAACTCACATTCATACGAGCAAACTCTATTTGACGACTGGGGAAAATTTCCAGTTTTTCAATAAGCCAGTCGTACAAAGGCCGATGATGGCGGAATTCTAAAGAACATAAGCTATGCGTAATTCCTTCTATGCTATCGCTTTGGCCATGAGCAAAGTCATACATAGGATATATGCACCACTCATCTCCAGTACGATGATGATGTTCGTGCTTGATGCGATATATAATAGGGTCACGCATGTGCATATTGGGAGAAGTCATGTCGATTTTTGCACGTAATACTCGGCTGCCATCTTCAAACGCTCCATCTTTCATTTGCTCAAACAAGCTCAGGTTCTCTTCTATCGAACGATTGCGGTAGGGGCTTTCAGTTCCAGGTAAAGTAGGAGAGCCTTTCATCTCTGCAATCTCTTCCGGAGTAGAGTCATCTACATATGCCAGCCCTTTTTTTATAAGATCAACAGCAAATCCATATAATTGACCAAAATAATCAGATGCAAAAACTACTTCGCCATTCCATTCATAACCTAGCCATTGAATGTCCTTTTTTATATTTTCAACGTAATCCGTCTTTTCTGTAGTCGGATTAGTATCATCCATACGCAAATTGGTCAATCCGCCATATTTGATACCAAGATCAAAATTTAGTACAATTGCCCGGCAATGACCAACGTGCAAAAATCCATTAGGCTCAGGAGGAAAACGGGTATGGACACGCCCACCATGCTTTCCACTATTGATATCTTCCTCAATAATCTGTTCAATAAAGTTAAGAGACTCCCGTTTGTCGTTGCTCATTATTTTATTTAGTTTTCAGTTCTCAGTTTTTCAATTCTCAATTAAGTAATAGAAGGGATTCGAACTTTTAAAATATCTCACTCACTACTCACTACTCACTACTCACTACTCACTACTCACTACTCACTACTCACTACTCACCAATCACCTATCGCCCTTCACCCAACATAGCTGATAAGCGTAGTCGGGACATCACCACATCACAATATGCCCCCTACATCCTCTCCGGCATATCAATGCCTAGTAAATTCATTGCAAAAGCCAGTACATTGGCTACTGCCTGACTCAGTTGTAATCTGAAAGCTTTAGCAGCATTGCTATCAGCATTCAGGATAGACAGATCATGGTAAAATCTGTGATAGTTTTTTGCAAGATCATAGCAGAAACTGGCAATAGCTGAAGGATCATAATCCTCTGCAGCGGCAGCAATCAATTCGGGAAAAGCGTATAGCTGACTGAGTATTTCCTTTTCCTGATTTTGCAAATCACTGTATGTGCTGGCAGAAGATAAATCCTGATCACCCGCTTTACGCAAAAGGGAACGTACCCGTACATATGCGTTTTGTACATAAGGCCCCGTTTGTCCCTGCATATCTACAGATTCAGCAGGATTAAATGTCATTCGCTTTTGAGGATTCACTTTGATGATAAAAAACTTCAAAGCAGCCAATCCTATATTATAGATGATTGCATCCTGTTCATTAGCTGGTAAAGAAGAAATAGTATCTCTTTCTTCCGAATTTTTCCGAGCCTCTGAGACAACTTCAGCAACCAGGTCATCGGCATCTACTACTGTTCCTTCTCTGGATTTCATTTTACCTGTAGGCAAATCGACCATACCGTATGATAAATGGTGTAGTCCATCTGCATAGGGTTCTCCCATCCGCTTAAGGATTTCGAATAATACCTGGAAGTGATAGTTTTGCTCATCTGCAACAACATAAACCATCTTATCAACACCAAAATCCTTATACCTTACCTGTGCAGTACCAATGTCTTGTGTCATATATACAGAGGTACCGTCGCTTCTGAGTACTAGTTTATGGTCGAGTTTAGCATCTGTCAGGTCAATCCATACAGAACCATCCTCTTTTTTATAAAATATACCATTTTCCAGTCCTTGAGCAATCGTGTCTTTACCCAGTAGGTAGGTATCTGATTCAAAGTATAGTTTGTCAAAACTGACACCTAGTTTATCATAGGTCTTATCAAAACCCTGATATACCCAGCTGTTCATTTTTTTCCACAATTCAATGGTGGCTTTATCACCAGCTTCCCAATTAAGTAGCATTGCCTTGGCTTTTTTGCCCAGTTCGCTATACTCATTGAAATAGGTGTTTTTATAAATTTCTTTGAAGAAGTACTTATTGAGTGCAAGTGCAAAATCTTCTTCATTGAAACTTTTACCTTCCGCTTCCGCTTTTTGCTTAGCATCCGTTAGCCCCAGCACTTTTTGTGCTTTTTTCATTGCTTTCTCATCCTGTTGCCAGTTAGTGAAAGCGGTATTTGCGCTTGCTGTCTGTTGCCAGGCGCTGTATTCTTCCCGAAATTTTTGTTCAAAGAGGACATAGTATTTACCTACAAAATGATCTCCTTTAATTCCGCTGGATTCTGGCGTCTCATTGTTGCCAAATTCTTGCCATGCCAGCATACTTTTACAGATCGCGATACCCCGGTCATTTACAATCTGAACCCGAACAGTTTCATAACCAGCGGCTTCCAGGATTTTAGAGGTAGACCAACCTAATAGTATGTTTCTGATGTGCCCCAGGTGTAATGGTTTATTGGTATTTGGGGATGAAAACTCAACCATTACTTTTTTCCCGTTGGCTTCATGCTGGCCATAAGAATCATTATGGTAAATGGTTCCTAAAAAATCTATCCAGAAACGATCGCTTACCACTAGATTCAAAAATCCTTTGATAACGTTATATCCGGCAATCTGGTCTACTTCTTTTACCAGAAATTGTCCCATTTCATCCGCTATCTCATCCGGCTTCTTGCGTGCTATGCGGGTGAAAGGAAATGTGACAACTGTATAATCTCCTTCAAATTCTTTACGAGTGCTGTTCATTGTTATTTGCTCAGCACTAATATCTGCATCATAAAGGGATTTGATGGCTTTGATAACTCCTTCTTGAATCAGGTCGATTATATTCATTCTACTAGTCTCTGTATAGATTTTTTTGAATTAGTGCAAATGTAGTATTTTATGCTCTTGGAGTAGATTTTTGAAGCTTGATTTCTCCAGGTATGCAAGGAGACTTATCAGCAGTCTTTCCACTCCAGGGGCCTTCCAGGGTGATTTTTCCTTTTTTTCGAGAAAAAATTAGAAAACCACTTTTGTAGCACCATTCCATGCCTTCCCTGGATAATTCCTTTTCAATACGTAATTCTTTAAAGCTTATAGTATTTCCTCCAATTATTTCTCCTTCGAGAATCATGGTAGCATGTATTTCTTCTAATCTGACTAAAGATTTTCCACTTATTTTATTGCCATCTACTTCCAATTGGAATTCGAGGGAGTATTCACTGGCAAAGCCTCCTTCATTTTGAGTAATAATACCCCGCCAGGTTCCTGCAAGGCTATCAAGAGGCAGGTCTTGCCCAAACATGGCGCCAACTTCAAGGCAAAAAAATAGTAATAGTAGCTTGTACTTCATGATTGCATTCTTTGGGATGATGGATAATAACAAGTCTAAACATTAACAGGTTCCCTTATTCAGTATCTGATTCTTTGCTCTTGAAAAAAGAAAAGATTGTTTTGCCATAAGATCTAACCTGAAAGCATTGCGGGTGATCTTCAAAATTGTGATTAGGATTGTGTTCCATCACCAGCCATCCATCTTCATGTAGTAATTGATGGTCGAGAATACTATCTGGTAATGTATCAATAGTTGGTAATGGATAAGGCGGCCCGGCAAATATATAATCAAACTTTTCTCCGGTATGGCTAATGAATTTGTAAACATCTGCCTTAATAATTCGGATACGATCTTCTATTTCAAGTGCTTTAGCAGTCTTTTTTACAAAAGATACACATCCTGGAAATTTATCTACATAAGTAGCAGATTGACATCCTCTGGAAATGAATTCATAACAATGACTACCAGTACCACCAAAGAGATCGAGCATTTTGGTGGATTCAAAATCCAGGGAGTTTTGTAAAATATTAAAAAGCCCTTCTTTGGCAAAATCTGTAGTAGGCCTGGTAGGCCATTTGTCGGCTGGTGGATTAAACCGCCGTCCTTTAAATTGTCCTCCTATAATTCGCATAATTGCAAAGCTAGGCAGTTATACTCAAACATAATACTCCAAAGTACATGTATTTTGAGTGCCCCTCCATTTTTGCACCATAATTGATAAAAGCAGGAGGCTCAAGAAAATTAAATTGTGGAAGATATCGCTTGAGTAAACGATAGATTTCAGCATCCTCTACCAGCTGTCCGGAAAGGGCTACAGGAGTCGTTTCCTGAGATAAATTGAGCTGATCAAAAATAAGCAGTAAGTAGTAAATAAAGTCCTTGGCACTTTTATACTCAAAGCTGTTAAAGAAGAGCAAATTGGTATGTTGGAATGCAGAGATATAGGCTCTGGAATCAATCAGATGTACAAATAAGTGTTTCTCTTCAGACTGAATAGAAATCTTACTCTGAGTTTCGATCAGTACTGTACTTAAGTGTGATAAATGATGAGAAGGAAACTGTTCGTTAAGGTAATTGCTTACATTAGTAGGTACGCTATAGATGTTATGCATACCAGTATTGGAAATCTTGTCACTAAAGACTTGTTCCGTTTCGGCAACTTCTACAGTTTGTTGTAGATAGGATTTTT
>JAKSDI010000302.1 GCA_022360175.1 Chitinophagales bacterium | reverse complement strand
GAAAAAACCTGATCTCAATCGACTCATCAGACATTCTTAAACAACTTCTATTTAAAATATCTAATGGACTTATTTAAAGAGTGATTTTTTGTGATTATTATATGTCTTAATGATTTGTTTATAAGACTGCTCCTTATTCTTTTTTATTGAATCCAGTTCTGGGTGGAGATTTAGATTTGGATGAAATTCCTGAATATTTTCTTTGCTCCATAGCATTAATTCAATCAGGATAGGGGTAAACGATAAGCCTTTTTCAGTTAGAGTATAAATATTCGTTTTCTTGTTATCCGGTCGATTCCCTTTGCTAATTATGCCAAATTTTTCTAGCATTTTCAATCTTGATGAAAGGATATTGGTAGCAATAGATTCTTGACTTTCAGTAAAGTCTTTGAAAGTACTTTTTTCTTCAAAAAGCATTTGTTTGATTATGACCAGCGTCCATTTATCTCCGAATATATCCAGGCCAGAAGTTATTGGACATTGGCACCGAAAAAAATCTTTCATTAGTGAAATATTTTAAAATTACTTGCAAAACAAAAGTAATAATTATATTTTTGCTTGCAAAATAAAAGTAAAAATAAATGAAAAAGGTATTATTAACAGGAGTTTCAGGTTATATAGGATTACATTGTGCGGTTGAGTTATTAAAACAAGGGTATGCAGTTAAAGGCTCTATAAGAAATCTATCAAAAGCTCAAAAGCTTACCAACCTTATTGAAAAACACGTATCTCCAAATGGAAATTTGGAATTCTGCGAGTTGGATTTATTAAAGGACGATGGTTGGGAAGCGGCAGTGGCTGATTGTGATTTTGTGATGCATGTGGCATCTCCGTTTTTTTCCAAAGTACCAAAAGATGAAAATGAATTGATAAAACCAGCAGTAGAAGGAACACTGCGAGCGTTAAAAGCCGCTCATAAAGCTGGGATAAAACGCGTGGTATTAACTTCTTCAATGGTGGCTATGCTAGGTGACGTAATGGGCGATGACAACATTACTCAAAGTAGCTGGACGAATACGAATGCTAAACATGCTACTGCCTACCTAAAGAGTAAAACACTTGCTGAAAAAAGTGCCTGGGAATTTGTAAAGGGAAAAGAAATGGAATTGGTTACTATACATCCTGGACCAGTTTATGGACCAACGCTATCCAATAATTTATCAGGAGAGTCGATGACATTATTTAAACGGATACTTACGGGAGAATTAAAGCAAATGATTAATGCAAGCATCAATATGTCGGATGTAAGAGATGTAGCAAAAATTCACGTATTGGCATTAGAAAATGGACAAGCGAATGGCCAGCGTTTTATAGTTGCAACAGAAACAGCTCATTCTTATCCAGGTATTACAAAATTATTGAAATCGGAAGGATATGAAAAAGTAGGTACAGGAGTTGCACCTAATTTTATGATCAGGCTATTGGCTAATTTCAATAGTGAAATGAAAGGCATGCTTCCTTATGTTGGTAAAAAGTATGAAGGCGATGTGAGCAAAACAAAGGCTATTTTTAACTGGAAGCCAACCTCTTTTGAGAAAATGGTTTTGGATACAGCTAAATCGGTTAGTGGTTTTTTGAATGCCTAAGTAATTTTTTTTGCCTACAAAGTCCCAGCTAATTGGCCTGGCGGCGCATAGTTGCTATGAACGTTTTAGCTATTATTCGCTGCTGGCTGTCTCTTTTCCACTATAAGTACAAAGAAACAAAATTATAATTATCAATGTTTAGTTACCCATTTTAAAGCAAAATCATTGACCTCATCCAAATGGTCAATCCATTCTTTTTTGCCTGATTTATCAGTCTTGGTCTCCATAAAGAAATGGTCACAGTTTGGAAATACTTTATAGGTCATATTATCTTTTCCCTTTCTCAAAAACTCGAGTTTTGCATAATCCATATTCAAGATACTATGGTGGTCTTCTCCTCCAGCGATATAAAGAATAGGGATGTCAAGCTTCAGCATATTCTCCAATGGGGAGCTTAAGGAGAAGCTACTCCATTTGTAATAAGTTTCTCCAAACCATTCTTTTGCTGTGGATTTTGGGTCATTGTATATTTTTTCAAATTCAACATATAAAGAATCGATGTTCGATTGTGCTTCTTCATTTGATTGTTTACCGTTTAAGGCGGAAACTCTTTCATTAAGGATGAAGTCATATAGATGATTAAGGGCATTGCCCATCATAGAAATTACATGGGTAACGTTTTTATTCTTTAGTGCTACTGCTGGTGCCACTTGTGAACCTTCTGAATGTCCCCAAACAATGACTGTAGAGCTATCGATATTCAGTTTTTTGAATGCATCATTGATTACTTTGTCAGCAGAATTTGCTCTCCAATCTAAACTATAATTCTCACGATATCCCTCCTGCATAGGATATTGCTTTCTGCCTGATGGTGCTATTCTGATACTGTCAACAAGAGGTGTATTCGGTTTGCTAATAAGAATAATATGATAATCATTGCTCATTGAATTAGTATTCAGAGTGATGCCACTAGAATATCTTCCATTAGGATTTAGCCAATACAAAGGAAAATTTGTAGAGCCTTGTAGATAGACAATTAAAGGTTTACGGTCGTTAATTTTATTTTTGTGAACATGGTATTTAATTTCGCCGAGCATACTGTCATTGATGCTTTCTGTTTTCCAATTATTAGTGATCCTCTCATGTTGTCCATAGGTTGTATTTGATATTAGCAAGACTAGAACCAGAAAATAAAAAGTCCTTTTCATTAACATTAATTTTATTTCAATTTACACACAATATTTGTATCTCCACATTTTGTAAGTAAGTAAGTGCTAGGACAAAATTGTGTTACCATTATATTGAGAAAAATTTTCATCCTAGACAAGGAAACTTTTCTCACGAGGCCTGACCGAGTAAAAAACGTAGGCGAAGTGGTGCTTCGACGTCCCGATAGTTATCGCATACGCGTCAACCTAAGGGATTGAAGATAAAATGT
>JAKSDI010000236.1 GCA_022360175.1 Chitinophagales bacterium | reverse complement strand
TTTCCATTCTTTCTTATTACCTAAATAAGAAAATAAAAGAGCTGCATGCAGAATTGGATCGTTTGTTTGCTGGTCAGATTAATATAAGTGGCAAAATATACAACAAACAGGAGCATCTTTTTGCTGATATCTATTCTGATTTAATTTGCAGGAAACGCCTCAGTTTAAATTAAAAATACGGCTATACTAATGGGTGTACCACATCCCGATTTCTGTTTTTTGGAAGTATGAGTCTATACCAGTTTTAACTTTTGACAATGAAAAGAAGAAAATTTGTACAGTTATCAGGAATGGGGATTATTGGGGCACCCATAGCCGATTTTTCTCCTAAATGGAGTAGGTTTACTTTCTCTCCTGAAATTATTGTAATTGGTGCTGGTACTTTTGGAGTATGGACCGCTTATCATCTTAATCAAATGGGAGCAAAAGTTACTTTACTGGATGCTTATGGGCCTGGAAACTCCAGGGCTAGTTCAGGGGGGGAAACCAGGCTGATTCAGGCAGATAATGACAATCAGGTATATGTTCAGAGTGCTATACGATCTTATAATTGGTGGAAGAAACTAGAGAAAGTATCAGGTGAAAGACTGGTGCTTTCTACGGGGCGTCTGGCTATGTCACAGCAGGAAATATACCGGCAGCATGCTTTGAGCCGTAAGCGACAACTTGAATCACAGGGGATCAACAATACGGAGGTGCTCAATCAGGATGAAATTAGGTATCGCTGGCCGCAAATTTATTCGGATGATATCGTAACTGCTATGTATAATGGAGGAGGCCCTTCGGGGAGTACCTTGCTGGCACGGAAAGGGTGTCAGGTGGTGGCAAGAGAGTTTGAGAAAAATGGAGGTACTCTGACAATTGCCCAGGGTATTCCGGTTGTCAAAAATGGAAAAGTAGAAGGCATCAGGGCTGGAAATGAATCATTAAAAGCACAGTTTTATGTGTTTGCTTGTGGTCCCTGGTTGCCCAAAATATTTCCTGAATTATTGATGCCAAAGCTAAAAGTAGAACGACGGGATGTACTTTTTGTAGGTACACCTCCAGGAAATAACGAGTTTTCCTATCCTAATCTGCCAGAATGGAGTGTTTATAAAAGTGGATTTTATGGCTTCCCAAATATTGAAGGAAGAGGCTTCAAAGTGGTCATTTATCCAGATTATAATTCATTTGATCCCGATACTGATGAGCGAATAATCAACTCCTATCAGGTAAAGAGGACTCATGATTTTGTAAAACAGCGCTTTCCAGCATTAAGTGGCCAGCCTATTACAGAAAGCCGAGTATGTCAGGTAACCAATTCTATAGATGGCAACTTTATTGTAGATCAACTTCCTTCCTCAGAAAATACCTGGATAGTGGGTGCAGGATCAGGACATGGCTTTAAACATGGGCCTGCTATTGGAGAATATACTGCTAAACGAATATTAGGAGAGCAAGTAGATCAGGAATTTGACCAACTTTTTAAGCTTAAAGAGAAAGCCTTTTAGCTTAAAATCACGATTGTTTACTTTACATAATAGGACGAGAATACTGGTCCACGAATTCCTCTAATTGCACGAAAGTCAAGAAAATTTGTGCAATAAGTGTCATTCGTGGACCAAGTACATCTTTTTTAAAATCGGGCTTGACGAGATTTGTACTTCGCTCTGATTTGCTGGGAATGGAGTATTCTGACAGAAAGGTAAAACCAGGCTTTTTGTATCTTTATCGACCAATGTGTTAGCTTGCACACATAAATTGTTGGCGGTAATAAAATTCAAGAATGACATTTTACGAAAAAGAGCTGAATAGAATTAGTCGGATCATTTATTCAAACCAGGGGCAAATTGAAACTGTAATTGGAATTCGAAACTACATCGACAATAATTATGATACTGATTTGAATCTCGATTTACTGTCACATATTCGATTTGTTTCCAAGTATCACCTATTACGCTTGTTTAAAAAATATTATGGGTTAACACCCAAACAATACTTAATAGATAAGCGGATCGAAAAATCTAAAGAACTTCTTAAAAATGGAATGACGGTGACTGAAACCTGTTTTGCCGTTGGATTTAAAAGCCTGGGGTCATTTAGTACTTTGTTTAAGAGTAAAACTGGAAAACCACCCGTTCAATTTCAAAAAGAGCAACTTTCGAGAAGCAAGGAATAACTCAAATCAAGAACTTTGGCCTTATTAACCAAAACAGATAACTAGTGAGAATAAGAGTTATTAGCATACCTGTACAAGATCAGGAAAAAGCATTGAAGTTTTATACTGAGAAATTGAGATTTGTTAAAAAATTGGACACACCATTAGATGGAGGAAATAGATGGTTAACTCTTGTAGCTGAAGACGAACAAGACGGTCCGGAAATCTTGCTGGAGCCAGCTCCTAATCATTTTAAACCAGCTAAAGTTTATCAAAAAGCACTGTTTGAAGCAGGAATACCTTACACCCAATTTAATGTGGAGAGTGTTCAGAATGAATACGAACGACTGACTAAACTTGGAGTTGAATTCAGTATGAAACCTACAATAATGGGAACAACAAAACTTGCCGTATTTAATGATACCTGTGGAAATAATATCCAACTCGTAGAGGAGCTATGAGCATACTAATATCACGTCAACATAGGATTTACGCAACGACATGTTTGATGAAAACTCGTTGAGCATAAATAAAAATTGTTTTTCGAAGGGTATAAATTCATTCATAGACCCGATTCTTTGCTCAGACAGCTAATCGTTGAAATGCTCGTAGGATACTGTAAGCATGATTACTTACAGCCTGTACTTTATTCTCAAAATTAAAGGCAATTCCATTCCCTGATATCCAAAAGTATTGGATACAGCAAAATTATCAGGTGGGAAAATGGAAGCGTCTGGAAGAAAAATAGAAGAAGGTGTACAACATTGTGTGAAATGTTCATAGTAGTTGAACGCTACTACACCAGTCTCCTTTCCGTTGGCGGTCTTTAAAAGGACCTAGAATAGGTCAACAAAACAGCATTAAATGAATAAAATTTTATCAATAATATTCTTACTGAGTTTGACGACTTTAAGTTGTACCGATTCAAAACCTGAAAAAAATAGCATTGTGGAAATCGAACAACTTAGATTGGAGAACGACAGTTTGAAAAGTCTTTTAATAGAAAATAAGGAAAATATGAAAAAACAAATGATTACGTCTCTGACCTTTCAGGACAAGAACGCTGAAAATGCGATGAATTTTTATGTTGAATTGTTTGATAATTCTAAAATCATCAATGTGCTTCGTTGGGGAAAAGAGGATCCAACAGTAGAAGGAACAATTATGCAGGCTACATTCGAATTGGACGGAAACCTTTTTATGTGTAGTGATAGCCCTGCTATCCACGATTGGGATTTTTCACCAGCCGTTTCGAGTTATCTTGAATGTGAAAATGAAAGCGAAATTGAGAGATTATTTTCGAAATTATCGGAAAACGGTAAGGTGACAATGGCTCTGAGAAATTATGGTTTTAGCCAAAAATTTGGTTGGGTGATTGACCAGTTTGGAGTTTCGTGGCAATTGAATCTGAAATAAGAAAAACGAACCATAGAATTTTAGAATCAGGTGCTAGTATACTGGTCCACGAATTTCTCTAATTGCACGAGAGTCAAGAAAATTTGTGCAATAAGTGTCATTCGTGGACTAAGCACATCTTTTTTAAAACCGTGCTTGACGAGAACAAAACACTAGCGTCCGTTTGGCAACATTTCTTTCGGTTTGCGAAAAAGAAATCAAACGATGGGGCTACTTTTTCCGTTGGAAGTAACTAAAACAACGGATGAAGTCATCTCAATTAATACTTCCAGTAATAATCATTTCACAGTTTTTCTGTACTTCGCTCTGGTTTGCTGGGAATGGAGTGATGTATGACCTAATGCAAAATTTTGGGCTTAAAGAAAATGCTTTGGGGCATTTAACCTCAGTTGTTCAATTTGGATTCATCCTGGGGACTTTGATCTTTGCTATTTTATCTATTGCAGATAGATACTCACCATCTAAAGTATTTTTATACTGTGCGTTGTTGGGCTCTGTATTCAATCTAGCCATCATCTGGGAAGGGAATAGTTTAGGAAGCATTCTCACATTTCGTTTCTTTACGGGCTTCTTCCTTGCGGGGATTTACCCTGTTGGCATGAAAATCGCTTCAGATTATTATGAAAAAGGGCTTGGTAAGTCGCTTGGGTTTTTAGTAGGTGCCTTGGTAGTCGGTACTGCATTCCCTCATTTATTAAAGGAAATGACAGATGAGTTTTCCTGGAGATTTGTATTGATAGTCACCTCGTCTTTGGCTGCAGTAGGAGGTTTATTAATGGTGAGTTTGGTTCCTGATGGCCCTTATCGGAAACCCAGTCAGCAGGTGCAGTTATCGGCTTTTTTTAGCGTATTTCAGAAATCTAAATTTCGTGCTGCTGCCTTTGGGTATTTTGGGCATATGTGGGAATTATACGCTTTCTGGGCATTTGTGCCGATTATGCTCCAAATCTACAATAAGGCATATCCAGAGGCTGTATTCAACATTCCTCTCCTATCATTTATGATTATAGGGATTGGTGGTTTAGCATGCGTTTTGGCTGGATATTTAGCTCAGGTATTGGATACTAAACGGATTGCATTTATCGCATTATTTTTATCATGTCTATGCTGCTTAATTTCTCCATTGATGTTTTCTTTTGAATCGGGGATTGTATTTATTTCTTTTCTTCTTTTTTGGGGAATGGTTGTGATAGCTGATTCACCTTTGTTCTCTACATTAGTCGCACAAAATGCTCCAATCGAACTAAAAGGAACGGCACTTACAATTGTCAATTGCATTGGCTTTGCCATTACTATAATAAGTATACAATTGCTTAATGAATTAAGAGTGATAACGGATTCAAAGACGATATTTATGATTTTGGCATTGGGACCTATGCTGGGGTTAATTGCCTTGACAAAGAAAGCTGTCAGTGTGAAAGAGTAAAAAAACGGCTGTTGATAAAAGGACGAAAGTAAAGTTATCCATAAAAACAAAAAGATAGTCCCCAATCAGTGTCTTCATTTGTTATTAGACTAAATAACTAAAAAAGACTGAAATGCAAGAGTTTATTTTATTGATGAAAGGAGACGATTCTAAAGAAATTTCTCCAGAAGAAATGCAACAGAGAATGCAGGACTACATGGCCTGGATGAAAAAAATGTCAGGCACAGGAAATTATATTGCTGGTCAGCCACTCATGCCAACTGGCAAACATATAATAGATCAGGATACCGTATTGACCGATGGCCCGTTTTTAGAACCTAAGGAGATCATTGGAGGGTATATCATACTCAGGGCTAATGATATTGAAGAAGCAACAACGCTTGCCAAAACTTGTCCCTTATTGCAGCATTGTGAAATTTATGTTAGGCCATTGATGAATGCATAAAGCTACTCCAACAAATATTGACCAATTAGTTGACCACCTTTTTAGAGAAGAATATGGAAAGGTGGTTTCCTTTTTGACTACTAAATTTGGTTTCCATTTTTTAGAGTCTGCTCAGGACATTGCACAAGATACCTTAGTAGAAGCCTATCGGGTTTGGAGTTATAAGGGAATACCACAAAACCCGCCAGCCTGGATTTTTAGTGTAGCTAAAAATAAAGCTATCAACTGGATAAAGCGGGAGCAAAAAAAATATGCGGTTTACCAGGCGTACGAAATGCCCCGGGATTTCAAGCAAACCAAAGATGAATTATCATTAGATAATGAAATTCAGGATAGTATGCTTCAAATGATATTCACTTGTTGCCACCCTGAAATTGCAGTTGATAATCAAATCCCATTAGTATTGAGTATACTTTGCGGGTTCAGTAGGAAAGAAATGGCTCATGCTTTATTGACGAGCGAAGAAACAATCAAAAAAAGATTGTATCGTGCTAAAAAACAAATTCGGGAAAAAGGCCTGATGTCTTCGATTACAATAAAAGAAAAGCCGATAACGGACAATGAAATTCATGGCGTTTGTATCTCCATATATTTATTGTTCAATGAAGGATATAATTCGCCTCATAAGGATGAGCTTATCCGAAAAGACCTTTGTTTAGAAGCGATTCGATTGACTAAATTATTAGTGGAGAAATTTGAATCGAATACTCGATTACGCGCCTTGTTAGCTACCATGTGCTTTCATATAGCAAGGTTCGAAGCGAGAATTGATGATAAAGGGGTTATCGTCTTGTTACAGGACCAAAACCGTCAATTGTGGAATCAGGACTTCATAAAAATGGGACTTTTCCATCTATCAGAAGCAGCAAGTGGCCATCATCTTTCTGCGTATCATTTAGAAGCAAGTATTGCTGCTCAGCATTGTCTGGCAAAAGATTTTGAAAGTACGAATTGGAAGTTGATACAACATTTTTACCAACAGCTTTATCAACTCAAACCTTCTCCTGTTATTTTACTAAATCTGGCTATTGTATCAGGCATAATAGATGGGGCTGATACTGCAATATCTCAACTCATCCGGCTTCAGGAGCAGAGTAGGCAGCTTAAAAATTATTACTTGTTATATGCTGTTTTAGGACATTTCTATTTAGAGCAAAACAAAAAGGATTTAGCTTTAGAAAATTTCCAAAAAGCTAAATCCCTTACTGCTTCCCACAAAGAAATCGATTTGCTGAATCGTAAAATCAAGTCTTTGGGCATTTAATAATTCCACTTTTTGGTGCAGCTTTCCAATACTTCAGGTAGTTGCTCTGCCCACTGTTCTTTCACTCCTTCATCGGCAAATAAATACAATTTGCCTTCATGAATGAGCCAGGCATTGGGATCAGGTGTTGCCGTAAACCCTTTGCTCACTGCAAATGCACACCAGCCTCCAAATTGAGGTTCGTACTGTTGTGGAGCTTCTTTGAAGGTATCTAGATGAGATTGATTAATAAAATGCCATTTCGCATCTTTCCATGAGTAGGTGAAATTTGTACTTCCTTCTTTTGCCGTTCCATTTTTGAAATAATTTACAGGATCAAAGCCTCCAATTGCTACTTTATTTTTTTGACTAATAGCCTTGTGCATTTTCCATGAAAGGGGAGAAACTCCTTTTGATTTGGCAAAAACAACTGCTCCGATAACGAGTACTGCGGCGATAATTCCAACAATTTTTAAAATCATGTTTGCAATTTTTAATTAATATTTTTAGAACTTTGACAAACGAAATACTGGAATGGGGACAGGAGAAGATGAAAACATAGTGTTAATTGCTGTGGACGGCGGCTATGTAGATCATTATTGAAAAGCATGAAAAATCAAAATGCTTTGCACAATAGTTTAAAAGAAATATTTGATGACAATTATTCTGCTCTTTGCAATTATGCGCTCGTAATTGTTAAGGACAAGCATTTGGCAGAAGATATAGTACAATCGATTTTCATTCAGCTATGGGAAAACGAAAAAATATTTCAATTAGAATCTCCCGAGCCTTATTTATTGAAGTGCGTTCGATATAAGTGTATTGATTATCTGAAACGACCAGGCAGGAAACTGGAAGTGCTTGTAGAAAACTTACCCGAAACAAGAATAGAAGAAATACAGCTGCTTAAAGAAGAAGATATTTCACCCTTGCTGCACTATTTCGCAGATAAGCTACCCTCAAAAATGCGGAAAGTATTCTTAATGTCCCGAACACAGGGTTTGACTTATAAAGAAATTGCTGAGGAGCTCAATATTTCTGTCAAAACAGTAGAAAATCATATGGGGGCCGCTTTGAAAAAATTGAGAAAACTCCTTAAAGAATACCACTATTTACCTGTCGTTTTAATGTTTTTGCAATAATTTTTCATCACCACTAGGGGGGGCTTCCTTTTTTGTCGAGATATAAGTAAGAGAGCATAGTTAGGTTGCTTTTTAGGTCGAGCAGCTTTTTTAGATAGTTAAGGCACGCCCGGAGTCTGATAGCCTAAGCTATCAAGGTGAGGACGGAACGTAAAATATCGGAAAAAGATGCCACCATAAAAAGATTAATTAAATGTGCTCTCTTACTTGAGTGAGAGACACTCCAATCAGCGTATTGAAATGCGTCGCATTGGATAAAAAAAATTACTTATGTCCGATATCTATAATATACTGGCAAAATATTTTGCAGGTGAAACATCCTCTGAGGAGGAGCAACAGGTCCGACAATTTGAGTTGGATAATCCTGAAGAATATCGAGCTCTTCGAGCCTTCTGGACAACTAAAGGTGCTAAACTTTCTGAATTTAATACTGATCAGGCTTGGGAAAAAATAGCGGAGAAATCAAATCGACCAAAACGAGTATTCTTGTTATCCAGTTTAAGAAGAGTGGCTGCCGTAGCTGCGATTTTTGTATTGGCAATGGCTGGAATACACTTATATAACAATACAAATACGTCTCCTGTTGTAATTCAGATTACCACCTCAATTCAAAAGGATACGGTAGAATTGGATGATGGTACAATCGTCTATTTGAATAATAAGGCAAGCTTTTCTTTTCCTGAAGAATTTGATTCTCACAAAAGAGAGGTGACTTTAGAGGGAGAAGCTTTTTTTGAAGTTGCCGAAGATAGCAAGCGCCCTTTTATTGTACATACCAATCATTCTGATGTAACTGTATTGGGTACCACTTTTAATATTAACACCCAGGATCAAGAGACTGAAGTTTCTGTTGCTACAGGAAAGGTTCAGGTCAAATCAATAATCAATAGTGAAACTTCCATATTGACACCCAATCAGGCAGCCAGAGTTACTAGCCAGGGGATGGAAGTATTTTCCACAGAAAATAACAATTACGTTGCATGGAAAACAGGCGTTTTTCATTTCGATGAATCAAGGCTTCAACAAGTGGTGGAAGATCTAAACAGTTATTATGGAAATAGGATCAAACTCATCAAACAAGATGCTGATTGCCTCTTCTCTTCCACTTTTAATCAAAGGGATTTAAAAGAAATAATGGAAATCATTCAACTGAGTTGTGACCTTCAACTGAATCAAAAAAATGGATATTATGAACTGCATTAAAATGCACCTATGGTTGATTTTAGTATCAACTTTTTCATTTTGTACGCAGCAACTACATGCACAACACAACCTGCTTAGCCAGGAAGTTACGATTGCTTTTGAAGATTTATCTTTAAAAGAATCACTAGAGAAACTGGAAGCCAATACAGGGATAGAAACGGCCTTTAACGATAAAGAGATACAGAACAAAACAATCACCATTTCCTTTGAAAAGGAACTATTAAGTGAAGTCTTAAATACACTGCTGGTAAATGATAACTTATCCTATAAGCTGATCGGAAATACGGTTACTATTTTCCGAAAGGAAGCTGTTATAGTCAGGAATTCCTTTACTATAAGTGGCTATGTCATGGATGCAGAAAGCAAAGAAACGCTTATTGGAGCAACTATATATGTGCCAACAATCCAAAAAGGTACTACTTCTAATGAATATGGATTTTACAGCCTGACTCTGCCTGAAGGGCAGTATGAAATTAGTTTTTCATACCTCGGTTTCCAATCATTGATTAAGCAGGTCAGCTTAAATCAAAATCTCGAAATCTCTCCCGCCTTATTGCCTCAGGGCAATCAGTTGGAAGCCGTGATTGTGACTGCTGATGAAACTGGGCGAAGGCATGTCGAAAGCAAAATGAGCAGTAATAAATTATCAATGGAAAAACTGAAATCCATTCCCGTGTTGATGGGAGAAAGAGATGTGTTGAAAATGGTCCAGTTGATGCCGGGTATTCAATCTGGTTCGGAAGGCAGTACAGGCTTATATGTCAGAGGTGGTGGCCCCGACCAGAATTTAATGTTATTGGATGGTGTACCTATTTATAATGTTAATCATTTGCTGGGTTTTTTAAGTACCCTGAACGGGGATGCCATAAAAAGTGCGGAGGTGATCAAAGGAGGTTTTCCTGCAAGATATGGCGGCCGACTTTCCTCTATTTTTGATATCCGTATGAAAGAGGGGGATATGGAAAAAATAAAGGGAGATTTGTCTTTAGGCCTGGTATCTGGAAAACTTAATCTGGAGGGGCCTATTCAAAAAAATAAAACTTCATTTCACTTTTCTGCACGCAGGACATGGCTGGATGCATTGGCTACTCCAATCCAAAAAAATATTAAAAGTTCGAGTGAGGGGAAGGAGTTTTACGCCTATCATTTTTATGATTTAAATACAAAAATCAATCATAAATTTTCGGAGAAAAGTCGCTTGTATTTTAGCGGTTATCTGGGGAATGATAAGTTCAGGTCTGATTATGAGCATCCAGAGTATAAGGAAAAGACAAGCTTAAGCTGGGGCAATCAGATATTCTCTATAAGGTGGAATTATCTATTAAGCCCGAAGCTGTTTACCAATACAACCATCTACAGTAGTGCTTATGAATTTAACTTTGATAGTGATCAATCAATCGTATCAAATAATGAAACGTCCTATGAAAACAGCTTTTCCTCTCAATCAAAAATTAGAGATTATGGTGGTAAAATTGATCTGAATTTCTTACCTGTTCCAAATCACCATCTGCGCATGGGCATTGGAATGATTCACCATCAATTTTCTCCTACCGTAAATTCAAGCTCTTATCGGCAGGGAACACAGCCTCCTGAGATGAATACGCAGGGCAACACAAAGATTAAGGCTGATGAGTTTGTCCTATACGTTGAAGACGACATGTCTCTGGGCAAAAGGATTCAGTTAAATGCAGGGCTTCATTTATCTAATTTTAATGTAGAAACTTCGAATTATGCTTCTTTACAGCCCCGCCTTGCGCTTAGTTATTTGTTGAATGAGAAATCCTCCATCAAGTTGTCCTATGCTCAGATGACTCAATTCCTGCATTTACTGGCAAGCCCGGGCCTGGGATTACCAACTGATCTATGGGTGCCAAGTACCGATATCGTCAAACCTGAAAATGCCAATCAATATGCCCTGGGATATACTCGTAGCCTACCAAAGGGCTTTGAAATAACAGTTGAAGGGTATTATAAAAGCATGCATAATTTATTGGAGTACAAATCAGGTTTTAACATTTTCAGCGGAAGCCAGGGATGGGAAGACAAAATCTTAGTAGGAGAGGGCGAAAGCTATGGATTTGAATTTTTGCTGGAGCAGAAAATAGGAAAAACCACGGGTTGGCTTGGTTACACCTGGTCAAAATCAACTCGTTCTTTTCCCGATATAAATGATGGAAAAACATTTCCGTATAAGTATGATCGCCGGCATGATATAAGCCTCGCCATCACCCATAAAAGAAGCGAACGGATGGATATTGGTTTGATTTGGGTATATGGTTCGGGCAATACATATACACTGGGTACTACCAATTATAATGCCATAGGAGCAGGAGATGAACCTGTATTGGCCAAAGGGATATTATCGCAGTTTTTGCCAGTCAACCATATTGAAAGCAGAAATAATCACAGAGCTCCAGCATACCATCGCCTAGATATATCCGTCAATATGCATAAAGTAAAAAGAAGAGGAAAGCGAACCTGGAGCTTTGGCTTTTACAATGCTTATAGCCGGCAAAATCCATTTGTAATCACCTTACAACAACGCACTAATGGACAATTGTTTTTGGAACAGACCAGCCTGTTACCTGTAGTCCCATTTGTTGCTTATTCATTCAAATTTTAAAAAAGGAAAAAATGCCTATTCATAAATTGTTCCTGATTATTGGATGCTTGATACTCATTGTTTCCTGCAAAAAGGAACTGCCATTTCCAAATAGTGATTCAGCGCCTTTTTTAGTCGTTAATAGTTTATTCTCACCAGATAGCCTGCTGCAGGTTCATATCAGCGAAAGTTGTCATGTGAATGATCCACTTTGTAACTATAGTTTTATTACAGAAGCAGAAGTCCTACTAAGAGATCAATCGGGAAATGTAATAGCCAATTTGGAACATCAAGGTGATGGCTTCTACCGTCCTGCTGATTTTATTTTGAATAATCAGACTGATTATCAAATTGAAGTGAATCACTCCAATAGGTCAGCAACTGCTGAATGCCGGGTTCCAAAAGCATTTTCATGCACTTATCTGGGCAAACAGGAAGAGGTTTTTGACGGCTCAGTGGCATGGGCTTTTGATATTGAAATTGTAGATGATCCCGATGAGAAAAACTACTATTTATTGGAAGGCTACATCGAAATATTAGATGGAGAGCACAGTTCGGGGGTAAGTGAAACCAACGGATATATAGAGCCTCACTCTGCCCATCTGACGAATGATGTAAATGCAGAAAATAATTCGATTGCTTCAGGTTTTGATATTACCACCTATGCATTGCGAAGTATATTTTTACCGGATGATAATTTTAATGGGACAACCTATCAAACTCGCTTTGCAATACGAGATGAAGATGTATTGTTTTCTGGATTTGAAGAATTTAAAGCGCATTTATTCATCAAATCGGTTAGTAAGGAGATGTATGAATACCATCAATCATTGGAGCGGTATCGTCTGGGGCAACATAATCTGTTTGCTGAGCCAGAAAAGATTTATTCAAATATTGAAGGAGGATTAGGCATTTTTGCTGGATACACGCAACAGACATTCACGATTGACTTACCCGTTTCAGAATATCGTTTCCCTAGCAATATCTTTGTGGAGAATGATGGCTGCACAGCTCCCTGTACCATTAAGTTTACAACAGATGGCGGCTCTAAATTAAGTTATAACTGGAATTTTGGAGATGGCAGTACTTCCACTGAAGCCAATCCAGAACATAGTTATGAATCAGCAGGTGAGTATAATGTTGAGCTAATTCTTATTGATAGCCCGGGCAATATTTATAGTTATGGTACTCATGTGAAGGTTAATTAGGTTGCCCCTCGTTGTTATTTTTTTCAATTTGAGAGTGTATAGTGATAGGATACTGTTTATGATCCATAATGATCATTTATAAACGAGGCTGTCTCGTAAGTAAATCTCCCGCTGATCTCGCAGAATTTCGCGGATTTCATTAGGCTAAAAGCCTAATTATTATCTGTGGGAATCTGCGAAATCTGTGGAAAACCAAATAATTGCAGGTAGATATTAAGCGAATTCTACTTTTGAGACAAACTCGTTGTAAGTATACTGTTGTTTAGTATGAAAAATATCTTAGACTATGAAAAAAGTAGCATTAACATTAATCTCTGTATTTGCAATGAATTTATGTTTTGGGCAATTTCATCAATGTAATAATGTCGATGTACAAAGCGATCTGTGGGATGTCTATTTCATAGATGAAAATATCGGTTTAATAGTAGGAGAGGAAGGAACGATCTTAAGAACTACGGATGGAGGCGAAAATTGGGATCAGGTCATGTCATCAGATACCATAGATTTCAAAAAAGTAGCATTTTTTGATGATGAGGTAGGAATAGTTTTGGGGAGCCATTTATTCAAAACCACAGATGCAGGTGTATCATGGGTACAGTTGGATGTCCCCAATAAAGGATTTATAGATATAGCTATATTAAATAATTCAAGCTGTGTAATAACAGGATTTCCAACAGGTGTTTTAAAATCATTAGACCAGGGAGAAAGCTGGTATATAACTGTAGAAGAGAATGATCCTTATTATCATAGAGATTATGGCTGGCTAAGTTTTGTTGATGAAAATATTGGATATACAATTTCAAATATGAGTAAACATACCGATTATTTCTTCAAGACAATAGATGGAGGGGAGAATTGGGATACTATATTCGTAGATATAGGAGTGGGGTTTACCATTTTTGAGGCTTTTGAATTTACGACTGAAGGTAAAGGATGGAAGAGTGGATGGTATGAATATATCTCAAGGCAAACAAAAGATGGTGGCGCAACCTGGGAAGAGGTGGACAAGCCGTATGGTTATTGTATGATGGATATCCATATCGATGAAGATAGGCTATCCTCCTATTATGCATCTGGAAGGCATGGAAGAATATACAAGTCGGATAACAAAGGAGAAAGCTGGGAAATAATGACGATAGATTCACTTGTCACAGAGCATTTGAATGCGATTCATTTTATAAATGATTCAATTGGGTGGATAGTAGGCCAGAATGGAATAATATTGAGTACCGCACCAAATGCTGAGATTTGCAACAAAGAACCTGAAGTAGAAGTATTAGAGATAATGATTACTCCCAACCCGACTTCAGGCTTGCTGACAATTAGTAAGCCTGAGGATATTGTTATACAGGAGATCACGGTTTGGGATATGGAAGGCCGCCTTTTAAAAAGGATAAACCATGAATCCAGTAGCACGATTTCTTTAGAAGAATTTCCTAGAGGAATGTATATTGTTAAACTATTAACTGAAAATGACGAAATTGTAGAGCGGATTATAGTGCAGTAAATGCTCTTATGCGGAATGACAAATGCTGCTCAAAGTGAAAAACAAAACAACAGAATCGAAATTAGTAAAAGTTCATATTGATTTACCCAATCATTGGGCAGTAGGAGGAGAGTCTATGTGGGCTGAACCTTTAGGAGGAGATTTATATAGAATTGAAAATGTTCCATTTTACGCTTACAGCTTGAATTTTAAAGATATTGTATTAGCAAGGCGCAATTCGGAGGATGAAATATTGGAAATAAAAGAAGTAGTAAAACCTAGTGGGCACAAGACATTTAGAGTAAACTTCAAGAAAGCAATAGACCATGAGCAACAAGTTGAAATTCTTGACTCTTTAGGAGTTGGTTATGAACGAGCTTATGAATATTATGTAGCACTTGATTTAGAGGCTGGCAGGGATTATAATGCAGTATTTGATCAACTGGAAAAACTAGAGGAGAAGGAAATACTTATTTTTGAAACTTGTGGAGCAAGGGTACCTGGCAGCTTTGATGATACTAGTGAGGAAGAATAGAAATATATTGAGCACTTACCGTTATAGAAATATGCTGTAAAAAGAAAATGGTCATAAGATGAAAGGAATTAGTGGAGTATTTGCACGATAGGTGGAGAGGATATTCTATAAGTTTAATTCTCCTTGTGTCTAACAATTAAAATTCTTAAATTGTAATGCATACACCTATAAATTAACCTAAAACCTATCAAATTATGGCTACTAAAGATCATTTTCAGCCAATGACTGAAGATACTCTTCGTGACATGTCTCCTAGTGATGCCCTTAATAGACTTAAAAGTGGTAATAAGCGATTCTTAAAGCAATTAGATGGTGAGTTTGAAAAAAGAAGAAAGCTTCGGAAGTTCGTAAATGAAACTTCATCAAAAGGGCAATTCCCCTTTGCCATTGTGCTTAGTTGTGTCGATTCCAGAATGCCTACAGAAATACTTTTTGATCAAAGCATCGGAGATATATTTAATGCGCGTATTGCGGGCAACTTTGTAAACGAAGACATATTAGGCAGTATGGAATTTGCTTGTTCCAGAACTAATAAAAAAGGAGAATTAATTGGATCAAAGCTAATCCTCGTTTTGGGACATACATCTTGTGGTGCAGTAGGTGGAGCATTTCAAAAAGTGTATCCTGAATGCTTTGGACTTAAAGAAGATGAGGTTGAGTTTCCTGCTAATCTTGG
This sequence comes from Chitinophagales bacterium, assembly GCA_022360175.1. GTDB lineage: Bacteria > Bacteroidota > Bacteroidia > Chitinophagales > Saprospiraceae > JAKSDI01. The sequence goes on along the minus strand of JAKSDI010000236.1, from coordinate 27,636 downwards.
TCAAATGCTGGAAAATATCACTCCTGCTATAAAAGTAACGAGTTTAGATATGGCAGTAGGGAAGTACTGTAAAGGTGATAAATGGAAATCTAAATTTGTAAATCGAGCAGCAGAAAATAATGTAGCATTGACAATCAAAAATATCCTGATACGCAGTGATACTTTACGTGGATTATATAACAATGGTGATATTGGAATAGAAGGCGCAATGTATGATATAAAAACAGGAAAAGTAACCTTTAATAAGAGTTTAGTTTCATAGATATTAGTTGCTAATTTATAAAGCTAATCTATGAGAATTCTATAGGCTTTTTTACCTGATTAGGGTAATAAAAGCCTATAGATGCTTTTGGGCCTGGATAACAATAATGGGATTTTGTAATTTGGAGGGGATTTAGACAACTTCATGAAAATCGAGTTAAATGAACAAAACTCCTTCACTCACTGAGTCGATCCATCATACAGAATTCTTAAAACGCAAGGATTGCTTTCTTAAGCAAGGAAAGCCTTGTACCAAGATAGGTAAACTGATGAAGGGAGTTATGCGGGGCTATGTTTTTGATAATGATGGCAATGAAATCACCACTCATTTTTATCAGGAAGGAGATATGGTGGTTGGCAGTTATATTCCAAATGTAAACATGTCAATGACGATTCAGGCTTTGGAAGACTGTGAAATTTCGATTGCTGATTATTCGGAAGTAATGTCTCAGGTCAACAAAGATCATGAAATTACCATCATCATTACTCGTGAATTTCAGAAGCTGAATAAGCAATTGCAATCCAGATTAGTATCCTTACTCAATTTGGATGCTTTAGAAAAGTACAATCTATTTTTGAAAGACTATCCTGGATTACTGAATCGAATCCCTCATTATTACATAGCCCAATACCTGGGTATTACGCCTACTCAATTAAGCCGAGTTCGAAAGCAATTTATCAACAAATGTAAATGACTATCCATATTAGGGATGATACTTTTGTGCTTATAAACTGAACATAAAATGGAAGCACATTATCAATTATCAGACCTCGAATTTGAAAGACAGTTCGCAAGTTGTGAACTCAATCCCTCAATTTTTAATCACGAAGCACATCTGCGCCTTTCCTGGATATATATCAACTCATACGGGCTTGATGAAGCAGAAAAAAGAATCCAACAGCAATTACAAAATTATGTGGCGGCTTTAGGTGCAAAGGATAAGTACAATACAACACTGACGATTGCAGCAGTGAGACTCGTTGATCATTTTATGAAAAAATCGGACATCAAAAACTTCAGAGATTTTATCACCGTATTTCCACAACTAAAAGATGACTTTAAAAGCTTGATAACAAGTCATTACAGTTTTGATATTTTTAATTCTGAAGAAGCTAAAGCTACATTTTTAGAGCCCGATTTAGAACCATTTATAGTAGGGGATGATACTATTTAGAAGGTTCTTTTTGTCACTACTGAAAATAAAAGCGACATTTCTTTTATGTATGATAAAGGAATAAGGTTCAAAGTGATTTTATTTGGTGGATTTTCCAGTTGTGGTGGCTATAGCCGCCGAGTGGAAAAGCTTATTGGCAGCTGAAGTGCCTCTAATTATTAGAACCAAATGAATCTATTTTGAATCAGGAGTAAACCTTACTAGATATGAATTACATGAAAGAAAAATGTTTGACCTTAGCATCTATTCTGCTAATGATCACTGGAGTTTATGGGCAAGACTCAATAAAAGTGGAATCTGCTATTAGTATAGAGACAAAAGGAACTGGCCTTTTGAAAACGAGTAAGGGGAATGTCGAGTGTATCACTTGCTTGTTGGAAAATATTCAGGATAATCCATTCTACCATTTTGCGATCTATTCAGGAATCACGCATAAATTATCTATCAATGAATCGCATTACATTGAAACTGGTATCTTTTTAGAGGAAAGAAGCTTTTCTGGTGGAAGTAACACCATCGATAATTGGGTAGTATATCCGAAAATTTTGCTGACGGGAAAAGATACTTTTGAAATCTTAAACAGATCGATCGCTTATAAACTTTCGGGAGGAGATTTCTGGAATGAAGATTTTGATGATATGCTGCGTATTCACAATCTCGATTTTCAGGGCGTTGTTGGTGAATTGGGGTTTAAGGGATATACCATTGGGTTTTTATTAATTGGCGATTTATCCAAAAATATCGGCCTTGGGTTACATCAATATCATAAGTTCTATGTGAAAAAAGAATTAAATAGACTTAGGACTACCTTTTATTTGAGTGAAAATCAACTCACGGATGATGATCAGCACCTTGTTCCAGAAGATTATAATATAGGAAATAACACTAAGTTTAAACTATCCGAAATACTCGAATTGGAATCTCAACTGGAATTCAGAATCAATCAGGAGATAAAAACATCTTTTGCCGGAGGTATTGGTATTGAAGGCCAAGTAAAAAACTTAAGGTTTGCGAGCAGGCTAAAATATTATCAATCCAATTTCAATTTAGGCTACATTTCAAATGAGGTAAGTTATAGAGGCAGTTCAAGTTATGTAGGAGAACAACTTTATCCTTTGAAAAACTATTACCGGACATATAGCCAGTGGGGCAACTATACAAAAAGTCAAAATGTAGATTTGTTGGGCTTTGAATTAAATGCAGCCTGGGAAAAAAAGATAGGAAAGCGCCTGACGTTTTTCACAGATATTGATCTTAACATAATCGGGAATCCTAAAACACAAACAGGAAATACGATACCTCTTTATTCATTAGGTATAAAAACCAATTATTTTAAATTCCTACGAACAGAGTTTTTCTTTACCAATAAACATATGAATCTCGATACTTTTTATCAGACTTTTCAGGCAAGCAAGCGCCCATTTTTTGGAGGCTCTGTGATATTGGAAATGGAGAGAATACATTTAAAAAGAAGAACCCTTCTAAATATGATCTGATTGAATAAGAGCATACATTAGGCACTAAACCTGGAAGGATAAATAAAGACTTCGGAGAAGTCAGAAATTTATTGAAAATGATCATGATGGAAGTTTCGACTTCGGATGAAGTCGCACGAGTAATAAAATATACGACTTTATCCGAAATCATAGCTCATTGGCCTTCTAATCTAATAGGATGCCTTCACAACAGTCTTTGAGAGAGTCTGCCTAATGTTGTTGTACAATATACTCCAAAACACGAGCCATTACCCCATCCTTTTGTGCCATGAAGTCATCATAGGTTAAATGAATAGGGATGTCAGGTATAATGCCGCGTCCTTTGGCTTGATCGGGGAGAGATACGACATCTTGCTCCAGGTCTACAATAGAAAAACCAAGTACAAATTTAGAGCTGGGCAATTCGTAGGCAACAGGAATATGTCCAGTATGCCCATAATAGCCACCCAGCGTTTCTTCTCCAATAACGATGGCACGCTGCTCGCTTTTCACCAGACTGGCAAATAAGGAGCCTGCGGAAGCTACTTCTGCATCAATGAGTAGGTAGATTTGATTTTGGAAAGCTAGTTCGTTGGGCTGCCATAAAGGATTATAAGTATCATTTTGAAAATATTTGCCTTCTTTGAGTAAGTTGTGTTCTGCCTTCAGTTCTTCCTCTAGTTCAGCCTGCTCGCCTTTATAGTCTGGCAGATAATGTGCTGCAAAAGGAACATCATTGAAAATGGTAAAAGCACTAGTGTTTTCCCGAAAGGGGCGCTGAGTCAGATAGGAATACAGTAATAAATCATTGGGATCTATACCACCACCGTTTTTTCTGATATCAACTATAAGATGCTTTACTTCCCTGTTTTTCAAATCCAAAAAAACAGAATCCAGAAAGATTTTGTAGTCTGCATATTCTTCGCTTTTAGGAGGCCCAATAACAAAACTATGTACATCTAATATTGCAGTGGATAAACTGTCCAGGCGGGTATATTTATAAGTAGAAGCAAGCTTTTCTTCCAACACTTTGGAATGCCGGGAGTAAAAATTGAGGACAAAATCACGATACTTTACAGCTACGACCTTTGTACTTTTCGTAGCTCGTCCGGGTAATGCTGCTAGCACTTCAAATTCAGCCTGTGCACCCAATACCAAATACAAGTGAAAGGCCAGCCAGTCGGTATTAATAAAAGCATATTTCCCACTCTTATTAAAACCATCTGTACTTGTATTATATAAAGTGAGTTGATTTATCAGGTTTTGAGCTTCGACTCCATTGATTGTTTGAATTTCGCTACCCAAAGGCACTTCTTCTACCGTTTTGTTGGTATACAATTTACCTTCAATATAAATTAGCGGGATGGGAAAGAAAATGGCACGTTTGCTCAGCCTTTTATCAAGCCTGGCGGGATAACCAAGCTCATTATGACTTGAACCGGTAAAGTCAATTACTTCCCAAAGTATTTTGAAAAAATCGCGATGAGTAAGCCCTTCTTTAATACAAGTTCGCTGTAGGTCAAACAAGCTATCGACAGCCGCTTTTGTTCGATACTTATACAGGCCAGCGTTAGCAGATTCATATATAGATCGGAAGGTATCGTAATCTTTTAATAATGCTGCTTTACTGAGTCCTTTCTCAAGTCTTCCTACATTGCTGGACTGTGATATAAGGGCACAACTATTCAATAAAAATATCAACAAAATAAGCTTTGTCAGGTGATTCATAATACATTAATTTTTGACAAAGCTATTGCCGTGTTCACTCATGCACTTGTATAATATTGGCTTTTGTATGATTTAGGTGAAAGCCCTACAAAGCGTTTGAAAGTCTTAGAGAAATGAGCCATATCTGTAAAGTCAAATTGATAAGCAAGCTGTGTTAAATCGGTATGTATATCGATTAATTGCCTGGCAGCAAATACTTTTTTCATAAGCACATAGTTGAAAGGCGTCATGCCTGTACTGCGTTTAAACTGCTTGCTAAAGCTATACTTATTCATATTGGCAATGTGTGCTAACTGATCGAGCTTGATCTTTTGTGTCAGATTATTATCAATATAAGCATGTACCTCCTGCCACCTACGTGGAATAATATCCTGATGATCTTCTTTTTGCCATTGAGCGTGTTGTGCCAGTAGTGGAATGAATTGAGACAAAGCTTGCTGGATATTAATGTCATTCATTTGTACCCTTGCCTGTATCAGCGAATCGTACAATTGCATACAAGCAGTATCTGTGATCTGCCGCTTGTCGAATTTGATATTCTGGCCTCCCAGAAAATAGCGCATTAGCTCTTCGGATATATAAAGCGTATCAAAGCTCAAATGTATATCCTTATGTGCTAAAGGAGAGGCATGGAGTTCATAAGGATTGGTAATGGTAATTTGCCCATGCTCGCTCAGGATGCTTTTACCCGCTATATCAAGCTGCTCGAGCCCTTTGCGAATAAAAGAAATGCAAAAAGTTTCGTGATAATGCAGCGGAAAGTTATTCTTCTGTTTAGCTATATGCAGGTGCTTTATTTCATCTAATAACATCGAAATATTCTTTATTCTCTTCCTTATTTAATCCTTCAATGAAGTTGTTTAAGAATGTCTGATGAGTCGATTAGGATAAGATTTTTGCCCTCCTTGAATTTTTTTTGAACTTCGTAGTGGGGCTACGGAGTGATAAAAAAATGAAAAGGAGAGTAAAAAGATATTTTTAGCGACCATTGAGATATTTTTAAACAACTTCAATATCAAAAATATTGCTTTAGCATTCTTATTAAGGAACCACTTGAGAATAAATATCCTTCAATAGAGTGTATATTACTAATGAAGTTATTTGAGATATTCTTAAGCAACTTCTAAAATAAAAAACGATAAACAATGAAGCAACGAATCTGTATATTTTGTGGAGCAAACACAGGAACATCGCAGGAAATTGTGAATCAGGCAAAAGAACTATGCGATTTACTGATTGATCATGATTTTGACCTGGTGTATGGAGGCGGCAAAACAGGTTTGATGGGGGTTATAGCAAATGAGTTTCTGAATAGAGGAAAAGAGGTGATTGGGGTCAGGCCCAAAAAATTGATTAAAGATGAAGATGCCTATGAAGGATTGACGAACCTGATAGTAGTAGATTCCATGCAGGAACGAAAATCGAAAATGGTAGATTTATCAGATGTTTTTATTGCCTTGCCTGGTGGAATAGGAACCCTGGATGAAATCATCGAAACCTTCACCTTATTTAAAATCGGCTTCATTGATAAACCTTCAGGTGTACTGAATACCGACAATTATTACAAAGGGCTGGAAATCCTGTTGAAAGAAATGACAGCGAAGCAATTCCTTACACATCAGGCAAGAGCAGGTTTGGTGATTGCTCCTACTCCAAAGGACTTATTAGGTAAAATGGGTATCTTAAAGCCAGCCAATACCAATAAAAGAGTCATAGATAAGGTAGCCTTCATAGATATCCAAAATGGAAAAATATTGGGTGCAAAATCGCATGGCAAAGACAAATATTATATCCCTGGAGGAAAACGGGAAAATGGAGAGTCGGATGAGCAAACCTTATCGAGAGAAATCTTCGAAGAATTAAGCGTTCATGTTATCCCGGATTCTATACAATATGTAGGTACCTTCCAGGCACAGGCAGATGGCAAAAAAGAAGGCGTGGATGTGGTCATGGCTTGCTACAAAGCCGACTACAAGGAAGAACTACAGGCGTCCAGTGAAATCCAGGAAATCAAATGGCTAAATTATAAAGACATCGACCAGGTAGCCGCCGTAGACAAAATAATCTTCAACTACCTCCAATCAAGAGGCGAATTAGTATAGTACTCAACCAAAACCTAAAACAAGATGACTGTAGAAGCTTTAGTGAAAGACTGGTTTAAGAAATGGGAAGAAGGAGATTTCTTCGATTTACCCCTTGCAGCACAATTCAAACACACCAGCCCATTCGGCACCATTGAGGGCAAAGAAAACTACCTATCTATCGTAGAGGAAAACCGAGACAAATTCCTCGGCTATCAATTCAAAATACTGGATACCATCTACGAGGGCAATAAAGCTTGCATCCGATACAAAGGTATCCAGGGCGATTTTGAGCTGGACGTAAGCGAATGGCATTATGTGAAGGATGATTTGATCAGTGAAATTATAGCCTACTATCATATTGGAGAGATTCGGGAGGAAAGGGCGTTGAAGTAAGGGAGGATAGTAGAAATGATTATCGCTTTATCTAGTTTGAAAGGCGGAGTGTAGTTAAAATAAAGTGCCAAAGACCCGTACATCAGCTTCAAGCTGGCGTATGGGTTATAACGAAAGCATACTTTGCTTTTCCTGTTTAACAAAATACAGTTTTATTGATGTGGGGTGGCATTGTAGGAGGTGTATTAGTAAAAAAGAGAGCTGGACAAATTATTGTAATCAGGACAGATGCTTAGTAGAGAGTTTACGACAAACTTGGGGGAGTATTAGAATTTAAAGGGACAATTTTTTAGAAAGAAATAGGAGTGAATCGTATATTTTTATGACATTAAATGGCCTGGATAATCTAATTATGTTTAAAGAAATATAAAAATATGAAAATACAAACTTTGATACTGACACTTATACAATTCATAGCAGCCCCTATAGTAGCTCAGGAGTTTTACACAACAATAATAGCCGAGAGTAACAATGAATTAGACTCAATAATAATTGGATACGATATTTCTGCATCCATAGGAATTGATAGTCAATTTGGAGAAATAGATATAAGTAATACCTCCTTTAATCCCGTGTTTGAAATTCGAGTAGGGCAAATAGATTTAAATGAACTCAATTGTGATATGAATACAATGTTCTCATCACCTGATTTAGTAAGCTATATGTCAGAGATAGATATAGTACCTCGAGATTGCGAAGGTTGGGATGAGGCCGTAACAATAAATGGCTTGGCTCCTATCTCTACGCTTTATATAAGGAATAAAGATTTACCGGTAAAACTGAACTGGGATAGCTCAATATTTGCAAATGAATGTTTAGAAAGCAGCCTAATAACTGATTGGCACCCAGGAGGCTGGTTTGATGCTAGTTGTGATGGGGTATCTATCCCACCCTTAAATTTGATGAATCAGGATAGTGTAATAATTATTAACCCAAGTGGTATATCTCTTGTAGATTTAAATGGAGATACCTTATCGATGTTTCATATTTTATTAGGAGGTATAAATCAATTAAATAAGGTAGAAGAATGGACATTAGAAGAACAAGTAAAAATCTATCCAAATCCAACAAAAAGATATGTAACAATAGAAACAAAGTACAATGAGCTTAGAACGGTAAAAATTTATAATTCCAATGGCAAGCTATTGGAGGAGACTATGAGTAATTTAATAATAGATATGGAAGGATACCCCTCAGGAGTTTATTATTTAAGAATAAATTTAGGAGGTAATTATTTAACAAAGAAAATAAAGAAATACAGTCATTAATAACTAAGAGCGAGTTAGCTGAAAGCCTGGATGGTAGTGTTACATAAATTGTATCACTACCACAGCTTATTGGAAATAATGCTGATTACAAAGAGTCCATAAAAACTTCAAAACATTCCTTATAAAAAAATACTAACTATTTAAGTAGCCCTTTCATCCTAGCCTCTCTACAAGCCGTCCGACCCAACTACAACGCAAAATATTTTACCTACTGTATCAAAAGATACCGTTTTGAGCTGTAGTTAGTGCTGAAATTTGCTGCATGATAACAAACAAAAAATTAGAATCATGCAAAAAAACAAAGTTCTATTGATTACCTCAGCACAGGTGGAACTATTGTCTGAAAATGGTAAAGCCTGGGGATTGACAAAAGATTCAGAAGCAAAGAATCAAGTAAGAAAAAACCTCTCTTTACTCCTGTCAAAGGCCCGGGAATCTAACATTCCTGTTATTCACTCTCCCGTAGCTTTCGATTACGAAAAGATGAAGGGGTATGAACCTTTGAATGTCATACAGGGCGTCATTATCGAAAACAACTTATTGGAAATGAATGCTCCAGGAAGTGAGTTCATCCCTGAGGCACTTCCAATGGAAGATGAAACGGTACTTCCATATCGCCAGGGCTTTTCTTCCTTCTGGGCAAAATCTATTCAAGGCCATCTGGAAAAACTTGAAGTGGATACAATTTATATAGCAGGGATGCTGGCAGAAGGTTGTGTAGCATCTCATGCCAGGGATGCATCTGAAAATGGTTATGCTGCTATCGTAATTTCTGATGCGATCGGTTCCACTAGTCTTGAATTGTTGGAAGCATCTAGAGAAACGCTGACTCTACATTCCAAAGCAATGATTACAACCAAAGATTTCCTTGCAGCCAATTAATAATGATATCAAAAAAAATAATAAAATGAAAAATCTAATATTAGCCTTCTTAGCAATACTTCTAACTACCATTACATATGCACAGTCTTCCAATCAGGGAAAGACTAACAAAGTGCTGTTGATCACTTCAGCACAAGTAGATTTGTTGTCTGAAGATGGTAAAGCCTGGGGATTGACAAAAGATGCAGAAGAAAAGAATGAAGTGAGAAAAAACTTATTAAAACTGCTGAAAAAAGCCAGAAAGGAAAACATTCCTATTATCCACTCTCCTGTAGGTTTTGATTATGCAAAGATGCAAGGTTATGAACCTTTGAACGTTGTACAGGGCGTCATTATTGAGAACAAGTTATTGGAAATGAATACACCTGGAAGTGAATTTATCCCAGAAGCACTTCCTTTGGAACATGAAACAGTACTGCCATATCGCCAGGGTTTTTCTTCTTTTTGGGCTAAGTCTATTCAAGGCCATCTGGAAGAACTTGAAGTGGATACAATTTACATAGCAGGGATGCTTGCAGAAGGTTGTATAGCATCTCATGCCAGAGATGCATCTGAAAATGGTTATTCTACCATCGTGATTTCTGATGCGATCGGTTCAACCAGTCTTGAATTGTTAGAAGCATCGAATAAAACACTTCCCTTGCATACCAAAGCAATGATTACAACTAAAGAGTTTCTTAAAGCTAAATAAGGAATATTTATCCATAGGAGCCATCCCGGATTTTGGATTTGGGATGGCTTTTTGTGTTTTAAGAATTGGAAAACTCTAATTGAGCTCTCTTACTTACCTATCTAAATAGGTATTACATCATAATAATGATTACTCCACAAACTCAAAATCCATATATTTAACATACCTACTTGATATATACCGAATAGAGATATAGAAACCTCCTCTTCATAAAAGAAATATACAATGAAAGAATGGCAAGACTTATTAACTACATTAGGGATTACATCAATATGGTTGGTTGTTATTTTGATAATAGTGGGGTTTATTGCTAAAATTGCGATTGAACGGTTTTTTGATTCCAGATTGGAAAAAGCTAAAAGTGAACTTGAAAAGAAACTTGAGTTGTACAAGTTGGAACTGGAAAGGTTGAAAAAGGAGAATGAAATCAAATTCAGCAGATTGCATGCAGAGAGAGCAGCGGCTCTGAAAGAACTTTGGACAAATTTGAGGCTTTGCAAAAACAGCACTTTTGTACTACTCAATATGCTTGAAACAAATGACAATAGGAGGGAAGAACAAATGAAATACCTTGGCGATAACTATGTAAACTTTGCTTCCTCTTATGAAGACAACCTTATCCTCTTTTCACCTGAAACCTGTGATGTTATAGAGAAATTTCACGAGCAGAAAGAATTGATTGATCAAAAGATTTATGATTATCTAAATAATGAAGCAGTAATTGAATTAAAGAATAATGATGAGGATGAAAGGGAGAAATACTTAAATACCTTACAGGAAGTAAGAAGGGAAGCGGAAGACACAATTATGCCTATATTGAGAAGCGTAATAGCAGAATTCAGAGAGATCATGGGAGTGAACTGAATCATTGGTTTGTACGTCATGTAGCACTTACTTATTATTAGATTTAAAAAATATCCCGTCAAAATATAGAATTATAAAGTATATGAATATTGGAGACATTTGATGCAGACACTGGGAATTTATTTATATTTAAGAAAAATTATATATGAATCACTTTGCTGTAGTGCTTGTGCTGATATTTTCCTTTTTTAGTGGTCTACTATATGCACAGAATCCTATTATTGAAAATGCTATAAACGATATATCCGGCAATTCTATCTTTACTTATATTGCAGATTTGCAGGAGATGAATAGGGTGAGCCAGCCCGATGCTCAGACAGAAGATTTATCCGCTTCGATTTATTTGTTGGATAAACTGGCAATAATGAAGAACAATGGAGGTATCGATTCTATAATGGTACATCATTATCAGGATACTTTTCACAATCCAAATATTGTTGCTGTAAAAGAAGGATGCCTTCATCCTGATTCTGTCTTGTTAATAGGTGCCCATTATGATGCGGCAGTAGCATTTGCAGGAGCTGATGACAATGCTTCCGGTGTAGGTGCTCTTTTGGAAATCCTGTATGCGATTGAAAATATAGAACCCACAAAAACAATCTATTTTACTTTCTTTACAGCTGAAGAAGCCGGATTGATTGGAAGTACTGCTTTTGCAAATTCACCTTCAGTTGGCAACCTGGATATAGAATCTGTAATGAGTTTAGACGGGATTGCTCATAAAGCTGCCGTTTCAGATGATTTTACGGTAATTATCAATGATTCAAATGATGCAAACTCTTCAAATCTTGCCAATAGCATCCGAGATGCTTCCAGTATTTATGTAACTGATTTGAATCAATTTCTGCTAAGTGAGCTGTCTTCCTTAGAGCAAGCTTTTCTGCAAGATGCAGTAAGCGATCATACCCCATTCCAGAACAATAGTATCCCGGGAGTTCATATTATTGAAGGCTTGGGGGCAGAACAGCTCAGTAATTATCATACGGCTGGTGATACTATTGGGTTTGGTCCAAACAATTCTGCTAATAGCCCCGACCTGGTTGAAAAAATTGCTAAAATATGTGCGGCATATTTGCTAGAAACAGCAGGTGTTTGCAACACAACTTCGGCTATTGATTTCGATGATAGCGATTCAATATTTACTGTGGAGATACATCCAAATCCAATCAGTAATGAGCTCAATATAATATGTGAAAGCAATGATGTTTATTTTGAAATATATGCACCGTCTGGCAAGAAGTTATTGACTACAAGCGAAAAGACTATTAACCTTGATGAATACCCTCAAGGCGTTTATTTCCTGAGAGCAATAAACAAAGCCCGGACTTTATACCGTACGATTAAATTTTTCAAAACATGAACCAATTCAATCAAAGGATTTCAGGTATTCTGGGGATGATGGGAGGAATTGTTTTGTTTGCAGGAGATATGCTTTTTTATTATGCTCCTGAGAGTACTGATCTAACTCATAATATGGCACATGCTGCAGATTGGCGCATAATGGTAAGTGGAGTATCGGCATTATTAGCAGCCTGGCTATATATGCTCGGTTTAGGACAAGTATATTACGCGTTTCAACCAACGATACCAATGGTAAGGAATATTGTATTATTCTGCTTTGGAAGCATTTTTATTGCCTATGGAGTTATCCATGGTGCATATGTAGCAATTGCTACTACTGCTAAAGTTGCCGCACAGCATCAAATTAATATAAAAGAAAGTACCAAATTAGCATTTCATACTAATAACCAGATAAGGCTTATTGTTTATCCGGTTTTCACAATTTTAACATTCGTATTCATCAATCGAGTTTGGCATAGAAAAACTTTATATCCTCGTTGGGTAATTATCTTTTTCCCATCCCTCCTGTTTTTAATTAAAGATTTTGTTGGGGAAATGTTGACGGGCAAATTATGGATCATTATAATAGGAGGTTATTTTAATATAATTTGTATTCTCTTTTTTTTAGCCTCCACTATTGCATTATGGAATAAAAAGCCAGTTTTGGCTTCCAATTCAGGAGATTGAAACGCTACCTTTACCAACGATCAAAACCCGATTGCAATGAAACCCATTATAAACACCTTTTGTCTTCTAATTTGTGCTTATAACCTTTTCAGCCAGGCAGCATCCGATAACATCAAATACACATTTAAGCTTAGTGAAAGTAGGAGTAGCATAAATGTTACAATGGTTTATCAGGTGAATACTTTGGTCGATACAATTGAGTTGAGAGTGCCGTCTAGTTACGATAGAAATAAAATGACCAATACGATTACAATAGACCGTCTTAAGCTGTTATCGGAAGGAAATTTGGTTCAGAAAGGATTTAATTCGTATCAATTAGTTAGCAAGGGTCAATCAATTAGGCTTAGTTATACCATCCCGACATTTTCTGATGATACCCGGCAATTGTCTTGTGATGGAGATGATTATTTCATACCAGCAATTAATACTAAATTCTTCCATATGTATGGGGATAAATCGCTGGTGATACCCAATTTTGATATTTCAGAAGAGAAGCGTTTTAATATTGAATTGGAATGGCTGGATTTTCCCAACGAATGGCATATAGCTAGTGATTATGGCATTGCTAAAGTGGAAAATGGGACAAGAGAAAAACAGTACAAAGAAGGCTTACTACAAGAAGATATAGGTAATTCCTTGTTCATTGGCGGGACATATCGGAAAAACACTTTTAAGGCAGGGGATAAGAATTTTCATCTTTATCTATTTGGAAAATGGAAATTTGAAGATGAGCTATTAATTGATATGATCAAAAGGATTACGGAAGCAGAGCTGAAGTTATGGAGTCATTTTTATCATAACAAGGAATATGTTATCTCTGTAACCCAAAAAGGAATAGACGACTGTGGAAGGATTGGTGGAAGAAATATGTATGACTCATTTTGTTTCTATCTGCCGGGAAAATTCACTGAAAATCATTTTCCTCTGTTCACCAATGCCTTGATACATGAATTTACGCATACCTGGATTGGTGTTGATATTGTTGTCAACCATCCTGAGCCGGGTGTCATGAAATGGTTTACAGAAGGCTTTACAGATTATTATGCAAATAGGGTAGGACTGGAAGCTGGTTATATTGATAAGGCTCAATATATTGGGCAATTGAATAAATTCATAGAGACTTACAAACTCTCGCCATACCGGTCACTGAGCATTCAGGAGTACAACAAGAATTACTTATTTGATGAGCGCTTAGAAAATCTGGCTTATCATAAAGGAGCAGTTTTTGCTTTTTATCTGGATGGTTATATTCGTGAAAAAAGCGAAGGTAAGCTGAATCTTGATCATTATATGGAAGCCTTATTTAGTAATGCTTCCATGGCAAAAATGAATAGGAACCTGAATTTCACCTTTGTGAATTCAATAGCAGAGCAGGCACTCGGACTAGATATTTCGGATTTACTGGAGAAGTATATAGTTGAGGGAGAAATTATCCCAATTGCCTCGCCCTTGATTGAATCCTATGATACTAAAGAAAAAATAGCCTTTGAGTATGGCTTCGATTATATCACAAGCATTGAAAAGGAAGTGATATCTTCTGTCATTGAAAATTCTAATGCTTATAAGGCAGGACTTAGAAATGGGCAAAAATTCCTCGCTATTAATGGTATGACAAGTGATCCTAGTGGGAAAATGATTTTTGTAGTGTCGGATGAAGAAGGAAAGCATACAATTGAATACAGCCCTAAAGGCCCAACAATTGCAATTCCTGTAATCACTAAATTGAAGGAGAAGGATTAAGAACTTGTTTAAAAATTACACTTTGGCGCATCTGTGCCAAGTTTAATTCTGTACTACGTTATTTTTTTCGCCGGATTGCCCGCATCCGACTGCAAAAAATGCCTTGCCCAGAACTAAATTTGCCTATAGATGCATCCAAAAGCAAAATTTAAACAAGTTCTAAGAAATGATGCAGGCAAACTCTGCATCAATCATTGACCGTAATTAATGATACATTATCAAGAATACATACCGTCAAATTCATTATTACCATATATTGATTCCTATTGGGTAGCAAAGAATAATGACGATACTATTGAATCGAGAATCCTACCTGATGGGTTTATTGATATCATTTTTGATATTAATGGTACATCAAAACATTCAGATGATGGCATCAAGGTTTCTGGGATGATGACAAAATATAGAGATGTTATGTCTGATCAAAATGCGGAAAATTTTGGCATTCGTTTTAAAGCGGGACAGTTTAGCCTCCTCTCCAATTTCCCATTTTCAGAGATTAAAAACAATACGATCAATATCTCAAAGCTATTGCCAGCATTTAATCCTTTGTTGCTTGAAGAGTTAATTGACAGAAATGACCCATCTTCTAGGATTAAGCTCATAGAGAGTGTATTGATAAATCAATTGAGTGCTGTAGATGTAGATCAAAATAGTTTAATCACTTCTGTTTGTGCGGCTATAAAAAAACATTATAAAGCAATTGATTTAGTTCAAATTGCCAATCAGCACTTTGTAAGCTTAAGACAGTTGGAAAGGCGTTTTAAAGTTGCAGTTGGGGTTACAATGAAAGAGTACCATTCAATTATAAGATTTAAGAAAACCCTTGAATGTATTTCAAAAAAAACTGAAAAAAGTTTACTCCATATAGCCTTTGATAATGGCTATTTTGACCATGCTCATCTGACAAAAGATATCCTAAAAATGGCAGGAGTTAACCCATCTCAAATCTGATTTTGTCGTTTTTTTACAAAGTGGAGGCCTCATTGGCTTCCTACCTTTGTTGAAAAATAACAGATGAAGAAACTGCTTTGGACTTCGCTACTTATTACTGTTTCCTCTGTTGCTATTTCTCAAACTGAAAATGATACAACAAGTATGAAGTTGGAATCACTTACACCAAACATAATGGTGAATGATGTTAATGAAACATTGGATTATTATACCAATGTACTAGGCTTTAATTTAGTAGATACAAACCCAACATCTGGTGAATTTGAATGGGGGTATGTTATGCTAAACAGTGTAGGTCTGATGTTTCAAGAAGAAAAATCTCTAAAAACCGAATACCCAGAATTGAAAGATTTAGAAGTTGGAGGGGCACTAACATTATATGTGCGGGTTGAAAATATCAATGATTTGTTCGAAAACATAAAGGATCAAGTAACGATTGTCAAACCAATGAATACAACTTTCTACGGTACCAATGAGTTCGCAATAATGGATGTTAATGGTTTTATTTTGACTTTTTCAGAAACTCCTAATGAATAACACCGTTCCCCTTTAGAGAGAGCTAGGAGAAGGGTTGCAATTTTCAGCCAGTAAACCCGTACCTCAGCTTTCAGCTGGCGTACGGGTTATAACAAAAGCATTGGCCACTC
Source organism: Chitinophagales bacterium (assembly GCA_022360175.1). Lineage (GTDB taxonomy): Bacteria > Bacteroidota > Bacteroidia > Chitinophagales > Saprospiraceae > JAKSDI01. The sequence continues at coordinate 11,446 of JAKSDI010000236.1, read as the reverse complement.
TTGGGTTAAGATAAATACATCTATAACTTTCATTCGATCATCCTCTGCCAATTATCTAATAGCTCTTTGCAGATTTTGGTAAACTGATGCTTCATCACTGGATGGATAAGAAGGTTTTGGAAAGGTTTTTTATACTCAAATTCAAAGTTCATTATTATTTCAGTTTCATCTTCCGTGATCCCATTAACTTGCCAATTTCCTTGCAAGGATTTCAAGGGAAAAGGATAGTCTGGAGCACTCGTATCTACTATAAATGAATATTGTTTTTCGTCCTCCCAAAGGCTACAAGTTTCTGTCCAACTATCTTTACCATGAGAACAAGAACGAATCATTCCCTTTTCATGCCCTGAAATAATTTGAGAGTGGTCAATGTTGGGTGCTACTTTGTGGTAATTGCCAACATCGGAAATAACTTCCCATGCCTTTGATTTTTTAGCCTTTACTCTTCTTTTGAAAGCCATACGTTTTGTATTGGTTCCTTTAATAGCGTCCATTTTCGAAAGTCCAATGGATTGGTAGATGATGAAAAATGCGATAGGAATTAAAAATAGCCCTATGAGTAAGTATCCAGTGTTTGAAATAGCGAAAGGCTTTGTAATAAGGACATAAATGCTCGCTATAAAAAATAGCAAATCCTGTGTTATTATCCATAAGAGCGCCAGTGCTCTTTGTTTTTTTATTTCAATGAACATAGTTAGTGAAAAATACGTGATTATTCCTCCAACTATTAGAAATGCCAGACTATCCCCAGTTTCGAAAATGCTGACAAGTGATCGGTGAAAGATTAAAATGCCTACACCTGAAATGAATGTAGAAATAGCATTTATTTTTGTTGCTTTTATTGACGTAGTCATATCTGTAGCTTTTAATTTTTATACAAAACTAGAGGTAGCTATATTTAGAATGTTGATATTTTGCGCCAATTTTATAAATTTAGCATATGAAAATATTGGCACCTTATCTACTTAATTTGCTGGAATACGCGGGCTATCAAAACATTGATAAAGAATGGTTGAGGAGTAGGATGTCAAAGCAGAAAATGGACCTTAGTGATCCTGCAGAAGTGATTGATGTTGAAGAATACTTGGCCATTCTGGATAAAATTATTGAAGGCACTAATAATAATTATACAGGCTTAAGGTTTGGAGCCTATCTCAATTTGAGCTCACTAGGGCTGGTGTTAGAGATTTCACTAAGCACCTCAAGCTTTGAGCATGGTATTATTATTCTTAAAAATTATCTTGATACCAATTTCCCTTTAGTATCAGCAAGGCTTATTGAAGATTCAGAAAACTATACCTTACAATTAGATTGCTTTATAGAAGATCAACGCTTAAAAAACAATCTTCTGGATATGGTACTTTGCATCGTGTATAGAGAAATGAAGTTGATGCTTCCTGCTGAATTTAAGCCCCTCGTAAGATTACCATATGTTGATGCCAAACCTTATAAGGATGTTTTTAAGGAAGGCGTCGCTTATAATTCTAATTATCAGATTGTATTGCCTTCTGAAGTTGTCAAAGTTGAAATCAATAAGAATAGAATCAGGGAAATTGAGCTCCTACTCCCAAAGTTTATTTCTATGCTAAAAGATAGCAAGGAGTCAGATAAAGATTTTTCTTCCCAAATACGCAGCATGACCTTAAGCATGTGCTCTCCTGAAATTCCCAATTTTGAACAGGTACAAAAACAATTTTTCTATAGCAAAAGAACGATTCAAAGAAAACTTACAAAAGAAGGGATGTCATTCAGAAAGATAGTCAGTAATATTAAAAGAGAACTCTCGCACTATTTGTCTTATGAAAAGCATTTGAAAACAAAGGATATTGCCTATATCCTGGGGTATTCGGAGTCTAGTGCTTATCTACATGCTTTAAAAGAATGGAAGAAGGCGAATTTTCATGGCTTGTCATGATTATGATATGACAACGAACAAGATGAATGAAGTTAGAATTGATATTAGGAGTATCGATTCAGATAGGGAACATTTATGGAATAACTATTTATAAAAAAGATTATAGTCACCCCTTGGCAATGTAATAATTGTCATTGTAGTTACTGGTGAAAGCTGACATTGCCGGGGCTTGCAATGTTGAAATAATTAGGGTATCTTAGAAGTGTGCTTGACTTTTAATAATAGTATTTGTAAGTAGATTAATAAGAGAATCTACAAGTTATTGTAATCCAGTGTTTAATATATCGTGGTGACTGTAGAGAGCAGTTGGTATACATGCGATGAAGCTACATAAGCATAGTTGTAGATCATTAATGTAAATAAATACTCAATATGGTAACAATAACTATTTCAAATGACCCATCAGTATCTGTAAACTGGTTTTCAGGTATGAGAGAGTGAACTCGCAGAGCAAAAGCCTTGAAGGCTTTTGAGCGAATGAACCGCATTGCGGATAGGCTGCCTATTTTAGCTTTCCATGTACAGTCGAGTCTTTTGCCATAGCTATTTCTCCAGAGAAAACGTTAGCGGAGGAGCAAGCTAAATAATCTGTCCTGAACTTGATTTGGGAAGCATTCATCCTACAAATAACAACTATTCATGTGTACTTCATTTCTCGCTTTTAAAAGCAACAATTTTTGTGTGACGGGAAGATCACTTGATTATAACCATCCTGATAAATATAACTTTAAACAATACCCTGTCGGGCATTTATTTAAATCTGTTTTGAACAATGGAGTAGAATGGAAATCCACTCATGGTATTTTTACGATCGATTCAGTAGTACAAGATGTTGATTATCCTATACCGTTTGAAGGGATGAATTCTGCAGGCATTTCAATAAGTGGAAATTTAGCCAATGCAAGTTATCCTGATAAAAACCCAGGACCGACTATTTCTACTGATGATATGGTCAACTGGGTGCTTTCTCAGGCAGGAACCATTGAGGAAGCTCAGGAATTACTATGTACCGTCAATATTGATAGTAAATGGCAGTATCATTATATCGTATTTGATAAAACAGGTAATAGCCTTGTTGTAGAGTACGAAAACAAATCTGCTGTTGCACATCAAAATAAAACGAAAGTACTGACCAATAATCCAAACCTCAATTATCATCTGGAGAACCAAAATAATTTCGCAAACCTTAGGAATTGGTTTCCAGGTGCTATACTGCCCGATTCAGGAGATCAGTTCCATGGTCAGGGCATGTTCGGAATGCCTGGTGACTGGATGTCCACATCGCGATTTACAAGAGCAACCATCATGCTGAATTATTCAGTTAATAATGACTTTATTCAGAATAATGCAGATGCCATTTTTGTAGCCAGGAAAATTTTAGATTCAGTTAGTCTGATAAAAGGCATTGACTTGGGGTCAAAGCCAGATGGGAAACCAATATATACACAAATTCAAATAGTAAAAGACTTGCTGAATAGTGTCGTATATACCTGTATCTATGATGATGCTAGCTGGGAGAAGCATGTTATTAAATGGGAATAAGTATATTATGATATAAATATTTGATTTAGTATTATTTAAATCTTAGTTGATAGGCGGTAAGGTGAATTCTAAGAGTAGACTTTTATTGCAGTTGAGCATATTTTCTAATCTCAAAAAGCCAAATGATATGAAAAATGAAATTAAAAAAGTTGCTGTAGTTGGTTTTGCAGGTTTCCTAAAAGATTATACCGTTACCTTTTTCCGCATGCCAAGAATTGGTCCCGTAATGATGGCTACATTGATACGAGATTATGGTTGTGAGGTAAAGATGTTTGCAGAGGGGGTAAAGCCTATAGATAAATTTGCTATTGAATATATCTGTTCGGCAGATTTAGTAGCAATGTCTGTATTAACATATGGCGCGAACAGGGCTTATGCAATGGCTTCATTGATTAAAATGAAGAACCCTAATGCTATCATTGTTATGGGAGATGTGCATCCTACCATTATGCCAGAACACAGCTTAAGATATAGTGACTATGTCATTAGGGGAGAGGGAGACGAAACGATAGTAGAACTTCTAAAGTTCTTAAATAAGAATCAGCATCAATCATTGCATGATATTGCTGGTTTATCTTTTTGGGAAGATGGTAGAATCATTCATAATACTAAGCGCCAGAGGCCCAAAAATATTGAGGTTATTCCAGATTTGAGCCTGGTCCATTCGTTTTATGAAGAAGTTGGAATGTCGTCCTATATTAAGGGAAGAATGACAATGGCAGTAGCACAAGCATCCAGAGGTTGTCCCGTTGCCTGTAGTTTTTGTCTGGGTTCTGCTATCTTGGGAAAAGGATACAGAACGAGAGGTATAGAGGGGATTATTGATAACATGAAAGATATTCAGAAAAAAGCTAAAGGGGTAAAGCTGACACTATTTTTTATAGACAATCACTTTTTCATAAATAAAAGGTGGACCAAAGCATTATTGAAAAGAATTATCGAAGAAAAATTTAACTTTTGGTTAGTCGTTTTTGGCCAATACTTCATTGGTAAAGATGAAGAACTGTTGGGTTTAATGAAACGAGCGAATGTCAACAGAGTATTTGTAGGATTTGAATCTATAAACCCACAAACATTAAAAGAATTTAATAAGAGACAATCGGAAAAAGCAATGAGGCAATGCATAAAAAGAATACATGATTATGGTATAAATATTCATGGCTCATTTATGCTTGGAGGAGAAACGGATACAATAGAAACAGTTGAAGCAACAATCAATTTTGCCATCGAAACTAGAATTATGACCGCAAGTTTCTTTGGATTATGTGAATATCCTTTTGAAGCATTAAATTTTGTTCCTACTACCAATTGTCTGCCGGCAAATAGATTATTACCCAAAGAAAACCTGGAATACTATAATTTGAACTTTGTCAGTATTTATCCTAAGAAGATGAAGCCGTCACAATTGCAGCAAGTTTTGATTGATGCTCATAAACGTTTTTTTTCCCTGAAAAGGATATTCAAATCTTTAGTTCGAGGTGATTTATATGGCGTAGGTAGGAGGCTTATAGGATATTGGGCTCAAAGAAAGATGGTTAAGCAAATGAAGAATTATATTCCATATCTAGTTGAAATGGAAAAAGGTATGTATGATGCTAATAATTGTTTGATAGAAGAAAATCTACCAGATACAACTTTCAATTTTGTGAATCCAACTCCGGATTTATATAATAATCTTGGAGGTATTCCAAAAGGAAAATCTATCCCACCTAGAATAGCAGAGATTGAAACGCTAAATAAAGTAACGGACGAAGAGGTTGCTCTGTATTATTCGAAATGATACTGTTTTTCTCCAATTTAGTACGCTAAATTCAGAATCCAGATTTTGTTAATTCTCAAAGATCATGTAGCTTTGAGAATTAACAATGACAATCAATTATAGCTCCTCTCTTAAGAACTATAATTATTTATAACGCGACTCAATCAATTCAGCATGAAAATCAAATCTTGCCGTTTTCAAAATTGCTTTAATTTTTATTCCTGTACGGATTCTTCAGTCCTTAAAGAAAGCCATAATGCCATAGGCGTATTATGCCGTATTTAACTTTTATTCCTGCTTAATCAGCCTCCTAAACGCTGACTGGATAAAAGTGCTTGTGCTTTACAGGGACGAAAACTTTCCTCTAAAGAGATATCACTCAACCTATTAATAGAATTATAAATAAAAATTAAATGAGACGTTTAAGTATTTTTTCACTAGCGCTGGGAATCCTATGGGTAATGGGATGTAATAAAGATGATGACACCAGCTTAGATACCTATACAGAAGATGGGCTAGTTGCCTTTTATCCCTTTGATGGAAATGCGCTCGATCATACCGAATATAGTAATCATGGAGAAGTGAGTGGACCTACGCTAACAAGTGATAGAAACCAAAATGAAAATTCAGCGTATTATTTTGATGGAATTAATGATGTGGTTTTAGTAAAGGATTCAAAGGAGTTATACCTCAATCAAAACTTTACCTTAAATGCCTGGGTAAAAACGGATATGGTTAAAACTCAGCAAATCATCAGAAAAGGTGCTGCGGTGAATGGGCCTCATCAATGGCCATACGGCTTATCTATGAGTGGAAGTGGAGATATTATTTTCAGTATAACATCAACAGATGGAGTACTGCATCAGGCCAGAAAGTCTGGATATGAGGTGAATGTGTGGTATATGATAACAGGCGTATTGGATGATGGAATGATGCATCTATATGAAAATGGAGTATTAGTGAAAACAATAGAAATGAATGGTGATATAGTTGATGACCCTAACCCTCTATTAATCGGGACAAGACTGAGGTTGCCGTCCAGCACTTTTTCAGGCATTATGGATGAAGTGAGGATTTATGATCGCTCATTAAGCTCGGAAGAGATATTGGAATTATATAACGAATAGGTTGATACTAAAAAGGCGATTCTCTCAAAGAAACAGAGGATGTTCTAGTCTTATAATTCTTTTGAAATTATTAAACATAAATTTCTTATGAAACAAATTGGAGGAGTCTTAAATATTCTTTTTGGGCTACTGGCTATACTTTTTGGCTACACTGGATTGAGTGATTATTTTGGAGGGACAGAGAAGAAAATTGAAAAATATACACAATTACTTAACGAAGGAGAAACTACATTGGCCGTTTTAGATAGCACTTATACTGAAGTTACTATAAAAGGTGCAACAGTTAATTATGTAGACTATACATTTCAGATAGATAATGAAACTTATAAAGGGGAATATTACTTTGATGATATAAATTCCATCACCAGCCCTTTAATGGAAGTCAAGTACTTAAAATCAGATCCTGAAATCAATGCTGTAGATGCAGAAGAACGATTAAATGAAGCAAAAGAAAGTGCTGAATCTTCATTCGATTTAATACTCGGAATAGTAGCATCATTATTTGGATTACTTCTAATATACTCGGGCATAAGAAGGTTTAAAACCCAAAAAACACAAGAATAGAATAAGTAGCATTTATAGCCAGAATAAACTAGCATTCGTTGCGAATGTCACACCTGGAGCTTTACTAAAAAATAAAAAAAATGTCAGTGGTTCTTGAATTCTCGCAGATAACAAATAAAGAAGAATCAGCGATTACATTTTTGAAAAGCTGTAATCTATATGAAATAGATCAAAGCAAATCTCAAAGAGGTAGAGGATGTTATATTCGTAATACGGAGCTATTTCAAGAGATATTTACAAATAGAGATGCGTGGAAAGGAGAAGTTTATAATATACCTATGATGCATAACTATTTGTTTTATGTTTTAGCTATGGATTTTGAAAATAATGTGGGGCACAGACTGGAAAATGATAAAGTCATTTTCCTTGGATTTGACCCAAAACCCATTCATCGTGTAATATCTCAGGCAAAAAAAGATGTACCAAAAATTGTGAATAACTTTGACGAATTGCAATCAATACTTGAAGAAGCAATTGAGAAAGATTATTTAATAAATGTTTATTGGGGTTGATCATTGATAGATAGTATTAAGGATATTTTACGATGCACTTATTAAAACTATTGATCATCTATCATTGAAGAAGGATAAAGTTCCTGCTGCACAATAAAACCTTCCCGAAACACTTTCCGGGAAGGTTTTTTATTAGACAATCAATTAAATCTAATCATCTTATTTTCCATATCCACTTACTGCTTCACAATCTTCACCATTCGCTTCAAATCCTTGTTTTTGAAGCGAACGTAGTATACGCCATCAGGATATGCATAAAGAGACAATTGCCCGGTGAAAACACCATTGTAGTTGGTTAGATTACTCACCTGAACGGTTTGTCCCTGGCTGTTGATAATTTCCAGTGGTAATAAGACCCCTCTTTGTTGTAAACCTGCGATGCTGACACGGAAAATACCATCAGTAGGGTTGGGTGATACCTCAATCTTGTGGCCTACTAGTGTAGTAGAGGTGGAGTTGATTAAACCTACAGTTACTTGAAGCGTGGCTTCACAGCCCAATTCATCTTGTACCACAACATCGTATATGCCTGCACCTAAGCCTTCGAAAGTAGGCCCATCCTGGAAAGTGACACCACCATCTATACTAAATTGGTAGGGGAGTGCACCGTTGATGATTCCAACTTCAATGACACCGCTTAAAGTATCAGAGGTCATAGCATCGGTTACTTCAGCAAAGATATCCAGCGCACATTGAGGAATTGTAACTGTACCGGTGTATTCGCAATCATTTTCACCATCAATGAAAATTTCATATTCTCCAGCAGGCAGGCCAGCGAAGAAGTTATTATCTGAGAAAGTATTTCCTCCATCGATACTGTACTGATAAGGGCCAACACCATTCAGTGGTGTAATCATTAAAGCACCATCTTCAGTACCAGGGCCACTTTCTGGAGAAATAGAAAACTCTGCATCCATCATACACATAAAAGTAGCACAGAAGTCGCTGATTTCTTCGCTGTTGAAATCTCCATCACCATTCAATAATTCTTGTCCATCTGCATCAACTAATATATAGTTGCCCTGTCCAAAAGAACAGCAAATACCATCGCCATAAGAATCATAAATAGCAAAGGTATAACAGGCTTCAGGGTCCAGGCAGAATTCTTCTATTATCAAAGTGTTTTCCTGGCTATAAGGGCCACCGGCATATAGTATATCACCATTGTCACTGATAACTTCCCAGGTTGTTTCTTCAGGATAGTTATCTGTTGTTAATTGAAGATAAACAGCCACACCATCCGTTAATGCATCAAAAGGTCGAGTGAAACTGTCGTTGTCTGGTATTTCATCAGCCATACCATTAGGATTGCTGGTCGTTGCAATGATTGTATTGCTTCCATCCACAAAGCCGGAAAGGATGATGCCTATGTTGGTAGATTCTCCTGGTAATAGCTCACCTTCCCATTCAATCGTTTCAAATACTTCACCATTCAATTCTATAGTGATAGTTACAGAAGTGAGCGGTTCTGCTCCAAAGTTAGATAAGGTAATGCCTGTATTTATTAAATCTCCACAGTTGGTTCCACCTAGTCCGTCAATACTGGTGATACTGGCATCAAAACGAGCTAATTTAGAACGTACTACCCGTAATGTATCATTAAATACAGTCTGATCTCCATTCAGTGTGGTAAATAACTTGAATTCGTAATCCCCTACAACCGACATATCTACTGTAGATGCAAAGGTATGGGTATAACTACTGTCAGGATAAAGCGTAAAGTTTACTGGCTCGATAACTTCGGGCTGGTCTTCAAAAATATAACCCACCTCAAAAACACTTGGTGTATCAAGCCCCAGGTTTTGAACAACAATCTCAATAGCTTCCATATCTCCCAGATCAGGGTTGTTTTCAGGCTTATTTAATGTTACGGGAGCAATATCAGTAGTATCTCTTGTTAATTCGAAAGCTACGATACGGGTAGCATTGCCATTAGCACCAGCGTATTCAGCAGTGAACCAGAAAGTACGGTCATTATCTGGATCTACGGACATATGAGCATAATCTCCGAAACGAGCACCCGTATTTAGAGTAGAAAGCCCTTCTACAATTACATATTCATCTACTGTCATTTCTCCTAGTGGGTCAGATGCACGGCGTCCGGTAAAGCGTAGGCCTGCATATGTTTCTGCACTGGAAATGGCATAAGCCAGTCCAATATTGCCTGCTCCATCCATACAAATAGCACCCATGAAACGATCTTTTCCATCGTCAGGAGCAAAAGTTCCTTCCTGATACAATGACCAGTCTCCCCCTGGTACGCGGCGGAGCTCCACCCAACGGATACCTGATAGGTCATCACCCGTAACATCCGTAATGAAGTTTAGAACCATCGCTTCATGGCTGCCAAAATTTCGGTAGTGCACCTGATTCATAATTACCTCAGGCAATCCATCCAGGCCTGTACCATTTAATTGAGGAATACATGCAAAACCAAAACCTTCTGCTGAATAAGGGCGAGTGTCAAAAGGAGAAGTAACAACACTAGTAGTGACCAAAGTAGTATTGTCAGGATTGTCCCAGTCCAGTTCAAAAGTGTGGATGTCAATCTGATCTTGAGCAGAAGCACCCCAGGCATCATCATTAAGTGTAAGGATAATAGGAGCCTCTTCAGCCGGAGGTGTCAGTCCTGACCAGTCAACAGGAGTAGCTACCTGAAAACCAGGGCCGCTACCAATACCAGGAATAACTATACGCTGTATCATCACGGTTTCCTCTTCATTCAGCAGTTGTTCTCTATTGATGAAGTAACTTGGTAAGTTGGATGGCCCTTGCTCATTAGTAGTTACAGAATAAGCGTTGGACCAGATACCGTACTTAGGATAATCAGGAAAACTTGGAGTACCGAAGTTATAAGCAGAATAGCTACCCAGCGGATCGCTGGTTTCAGAGATTGCTACCAAAAGTTGATTGCCAGAAGGAAATTCTGTGATAATCCAGCGTTGTGCTTCCTGATCGAATAGTATAATAGGATCTCCGGCAGATGAAAAACCGATGCTATTCCAGATGGTATTGGCGGTAAATTGGCTTACCATTTCACCATCTAGGTCATAAACACCGATTAGGGTTGCATTGATAGCTTGTACATAGAAATTGCGTCCAATATCTCCGCTTGGATCTTGAGGCGAAGAACCTGAATCCAATCCTTCAACATTTACTAAAGGTTCTACTTCGATGCCCTGGCTACGTATCATTTGTTGCCATACAGCATCAGGGCCCTGTGGTAGGGCATCCGGATTAGAAGAAACGTATTTGCCCCTTCCTGCAAAGTTGCTAGGAGCTTGTTTGTTTAATTTTACGCGTTTTCTTTTTTCTGGATCAGCAGCCCTCATAGGAACCAGATCTCTTACAGGTAGTGTTTTGCCTATTTTCTGGGCATAAGTTACCTGAACATCCAGTTCAGTATGCGTGGTGACGGTATTTTGTGCCTGTGGGATTAAAGGCAGCATGCACCACATGCTTAAAGTGAAAATGAATAATTTAAAATACTTCATACTAACGATTTTTTGATTTTAGCACTGCGCTTTTACGCAAGCAAGGTAGGCTAATTAACAGGGTACATCTGTACATCTAACACATCAGCGTGTTGGCGTATCTTTTCTAGTAAAATTTTACCATCAATGGTTTCAGCATTGTAAGTAAATAACCATCTGTTTTGAGAACGGCTAGACCTTCCCTGATCACTTAACCCATACTCCTTGAAGTCGGTTTCCAGCCCATCAGGTGTTATCTGGTCTTTTAGCAAAATATCGAATTTATACACTGGAGGAGGGGGTGTGGAAGAAGACGGACGTGCACTATTACACGCCATTGCCAATAGTGCTATTGTCAATAACAGTAGCGTTTTTTTCATACGGAACTTTTTAACACCAATCAAAATAGCCTCATGTTATTTTGATCGTTTTTTGGCTATGAAAAACTTACAAAACAGAATAACACAAAGATATGCCTTTAGCAAGTAGGACTCAGCACGCTTTTACTAAAAAAGGGTAAGGGAGGGAACAATTCTATTAAATTGAAATGGTTT
>JAKSDI010000264.1 GCA_022360175.1 Chitinophagales bacterium | reverse complement strand
GGCTTTGGCCGCTGGATATCTTCGTTGACACCCGTTTGTCCACCATGCGCTGGAGAAGTACTTTGTTCTGCTACTCCTGGAGGCTGATAGTTTGGATTGCGGATAGTCAATACATCTCCAGAAGGAGGATTCCACACAACAAGCCCTACCGGAGGTTCAAATATATTCCGATCCCGTACCTCTGCTACTCTTTGAGCTCCATCAGTACGAACGGTACGAATTTCTATCTTTTCCTGGTCAACAAATATCCATTTGAATTGATTAAAACTACCTGTAGACCGCGTCCATGATTTCGGGTCATTGTTTTCGCGAAGAGGGGCTCCCCAACAACCTTCCCCTACATAAACAGTGCCTTTCTCATCATCTCGAATAAAACCATCATCACTGCCTGCTTCCCGTGAAGGCCGAATAGGATAAGTAGTTTTCACAACATGAGCATCCGATTCAAGTACCAGGTCTACACCATACTTGTAAAAGAGCGTAGCCCAATGGGTAAGCAATTCATCTTTTTCTGGTTTTTTTCGGGTATGTGGCCGGATAGACTGGTGATACTGTGCCATCTTCCAGGTAACTCTTTCTGCATTAGCCCGAAGATCTCCTTCTAACCATATTTTCTGACTTCCTCCTGGCGCAATCATAGAATTAAGCGTATAAAGCCTAAATAAATCACCACCAAAAGTAAGTCCATAGTATACATCCTTGCTGCTTACATCAAACAGCTCAGTTATAGACGCATTAGAAGATTCGTGATTCCCTCTAGAAGGAATAATAGGAAACAAACGCCCATCTGATCCAATAGTCTCTTGCCAGTCGTCAAACCACTGCCGCCATTCTTCATTCGTATCTCCACCAGTCATATCTCCATCAAAGACGACCATGTGAGGCCGCAATTTACTGACAAGGCGATTGGCATTTCGGCGCACTTCCCTGTTATTACGCGAGTCACCACCAGCAATAATCGATAAGCGGTCATTTGAGGTAGCAGGGGCTGTTTTAAAGGACATGCGATCACTTACTCCTTCATTATCTTTAATAACAAAATAGTAAACAGTATTTGGTTGCAAGCCGGAAATACGGACAAAATGATTATTCATTCCTTTGGCAATAATAATACGGTCTGGCCTGTGTTCTTTACGATAAGCCGCGACCTGTCGCCCAAAGTCAATCACATCATAATACACTATTGGGTCTTGCCCAGAAATCTGGTCCCAGCCAATAACGATACTGGTTGCTGGCGACTCTCGCCACATACAACGATACCGCCCTGTCTCAGCTTGAGTGAGAGACGGGATAAAACAACATAACGTCAGAGTTAAAATGAGCTGGAAGCTGATTCTCCGCATCGATTCAGTTTTATTAGCCAAAAGGTTTTTCTATTATACTTAAGGTGCTCAAATATAGTTGCAAGCTATGGAATAAATAAAAGCATTTGAACCTTCTTTGCCAAATCTTATAATTATTAAGATTTGTCAAAGAACCTTTTTGGATCACTATTTATTGTATCCATGCCATTCAAAAAGGCATAATTACTGAATCTTAAGGCTTTCTTAAGCATATATTAGACTAAAATTAGCAACTCCCCCATAAACCCGTTATTTTTGCCCGACTTTTGTCCCTGGCTATTGCATTTGATTTACGAAAACTATCCATCAAAATGAAACAAGACAAGGCAGTTTTTGATTTAATCCAAGATGAATTGGAGCGTCAACAAAAAGGAATTGAGTTGATAGCTTCAGAAAACTTTACCAGCCCACAGGTTATGGAAGCTGCCGGTAGCTGCCTGACCAACAAATATGCTGAAGGATATCCCGGTAAAAGATATTATGGCGGCTGTGAAGTTGTTGACAAAGTTGAGCAACTGGCAATAGATCGCCTAAAAGAACTTTTCGGAGCAGCTTATGCTAATGTACAGCCTCATTCTGGCGCACAAGCTAACGCCGCCGTTTTTCTGGCTGTACTCAAGCCTGGTGATCCTATTCTTGGGTTCGACCTTTCCCATGGAGGACATCTTTCTCATGGCTCTCCTGTAAATTTTTCTGGTAAGGTTTATCAACCTCACTTCTATGGTGTAGAAAAGGACACAGGCATAATAGACATGGACAAAGTAGAAGCCAAAGCCATGGAGGTAAAGCCTAAACTTATTATTTGTGGTGCTTCTGCCTATTCACGAGATTGGGATTATGAGCGTTTTCGGGCAATTGCTGATAAAGTGGGAGCTATCCTGCTGGCTGATATTGCTCACCCTGCGGGACTTATTGCTTCAGGGCTATTGAATAATCCCATGTCGCACTGCCATATTGTAACCTCCACTACTCACAAAACCCTTAGAGGGCCAAGAGGAGGCATTATTATGATGGGTAATGATTTTGAAAACCCCTGGGGGCGTACTACAAAAAAAGGTAATCCTATTAAAATGTCCTCTATTCTGAATAGTGGTGTTTTTCCAGGAATGCAGGGTGGTCCATTGGAGCACATCATCGCAGCAAAAGCAGTAGCTTTTGGAGAAGCACTACAGCCTTCTTTCAAAATATATGCTCAACAAGTTATCAAAAATGCCGCTGTAATGGCTGATGCTTTTGTTGATAAAGGTTATAAAGTTATTTCTGGAGGTACCGACAACCATTTGATGTTAATTGACCTGAGAAGCAAGGATGTAACGGGTAAAGTCGCAGAAAAAGCGCTTGGTGTTGCAGATATAACCGTAAATAAAAACATGGTTCCTTTTGATTCTCAAACACCTTTTGTAACTTCAGGCATCAGAGTTGGAACTGCCGCTATTACTACTCGCGGAATGATGGAGAATGATTGTTTAAAAGTGGTCGACTGGATTGACACCGTTATATCTAATGTAGAGAACGAAGCTTTGCTAAATGATATAAGAGGGCAAGTAAACGAGTTTATGCCACAGTTCCCATTATATAAAAACACCGAGGTTTCTGCATAAGAAATCTCATAAACACCACTTCCACACACACACGTGGGAATATCTAAGACTCTAAACCCTGCCCGGTAGAGATCATTCTATCGGGCTTTATTTTTTTAGTTCTAAGTAGTGGCCTTCTCAATCAAAGAAGTACAAGCTTCATCCAACATAACATATACTTTTTCAAAGCCATCATCATCCCAATAAGGATCTGGCACACTTTTCACCTTACTATCTTCTACATAATCCAATATGCGTTTCACCTTTTGCTCTTCTTCCTGAGTACTAGCAAGGCGTAGTATATCTCTATGATTGGAGTCATCCATAGCTAATATAAGATCAAACGTTTTTAGATCAATAGCCTTTAGTTGTCTTGAACGCTGATAGGTAATATCAAGACCATGCTTTTGAGCTGTTAAGATAGAACGAGGATCAGGAGTTTCTCCTACATGCCAATGGCTAGTACCAGCAGAATCAACTTCCCAATTCAGCTTTTTTTCAGCAATTTTGTGCTGTAAAATGCCTTCTGCCAAAGGAGAGCGACATATATTTCCCAAGCATACCATCAATATTCTCATATAAATATGATATTTGCAGCAAAATAGAAAAGAACGATAATAATTAAGTTAGCCTTAACCTAAATTTCCCAACAATACGTAATCAATGAATGTTTTAATTGGCTTTCCTTTTGGGTAAGTACTTAGTTTAGTAAACTACAATAGTAATGAGAATAATAATAGCAGGAGCAGGAGATGTTGGGTTTCATCTGGCAGAATTACTTGCCTTTGAAAACAAATCCATCACATTAATTGATAAATCTCAAGATGTCCTGGATTATGCTGCAACTCATCTCGATGTAATGACACTCCAGGGCGATTCCTCCTCTATAGATACACTTCAGGAAGCTGGGGTAAATAATGCTGGCCTTGTTTTAGCAGTAACTACTTCAGAAAAAAATAATATCTGTACTGCCATACTGGCAAAAAAAATGGGAGCGCGGCGTGCTATTGCCAGAGTAGCCAATCAAGAATATTTGGAGGAAGCGCAACGCAGTACCTTTAGAGAGCTGGGAATCGACTCTCTTATTTCTCCTACTCAATTAGCATCAGAAGAGATTTTCCGCCTTGTCAGAGAATGTTCTTTCACAGACCATTTCTCATTCGAAGAAGGGAAAGCTCATTTGATTGGCATCACACTAGATGATTATTCTCCTCTCGTCAATCAACAAATTGCAGAAATTAATGATATCGAAACCGATGTAGCCTTACGGCCAATAGCAATACTTCGAGGCCATCGTACCATTATCCCGCGAGGGAATACCGTATTGCGTCGTAATGATCATATTTATTTTATTACTAAAGGGGGCAATACTGACAAGCTAATCAATCTGGTAGGCAAGAAAAAAGTCAATGTAAAAAATGTGATGATTTTAGGCGGAACACAGCTAGGTGAAGCTACAGCCAAAAGATTGGAGCAAACCTATAACATTACTTTAATCGAAAAGGATAAGGAACGATGCAAAGAGCTAGCTGAGTTACTCCACAACACGCTTGTCATAAATGGAGACTATAGCAATATTAATTTACTGGAAGAAGAAGGACTAAACAAGATGGATGCATTTATTGCATTATCTAACAACTCTGAGACCAATATCATAGCTAGCCTTACGGCAAAAAATCACGGTGTTTATAAAACCATTGCTCAGGTAGAGCACAAAGAATATGTTCACATTTCACAAAATATTGGAGTAGATACACTGATCAATAAAAAACTAATCGCAGCCAACAATATTTTCCGGTATGTACGCAAAGGGCATGTCGAAGCAATTACAAGCCTTCATGGTGTTGACGCGGAAATTATTGAATATGTCATTACTAAAAAGAATCAGACGACCAAAAAACCACTCAAAGACTTACATTTTCCCAATACTGCATTAATAGGGAGTGTTATTCGAGGGGATGAGACCCTGCTTCCCAATGGAGACTTCCAACTTCAACTGGATGATAAGGTAATTGTCTTTGCACTGCCTGAAGCTATCAACAAGCTTGAAAAACTCTTTCATTAAGTAATTGTCGGAATCTTATGATTAACATACGGCCCATTGCCCGGGTTATTGCAGTTTTATTGGTCATCATAGGTGGTATGATGCTTACTGGTATCCCCTTTGCTTTATATTATGATGGAGGTGATTTTTTTCCATTACTCAACTCTGGCCTTATATGTATGCTCATAGGTATTATCCTGTGGTTTAGCCCTTTTCCAGGGGGAGATGGAAGCATCAAAAAGAGAGAAGGATATCTTATAGTAGCGATGGGTTGGTTGGCAATGGTTACTTTTGGCGCACTCCCCTATTGGATGAGTGGCCTCATTACAGATATTCCAAGTGCTATATTTGAATCCGTTTCAGGGATGACGACTACTGGAGCATCCGTATTAAATGATATTGAAGCAACTCCCAAAGGCCTTTTATACTGGCGAAGCCTCACCCAATGGATTGGTGGCATGGGAATCATTGTACTTACCGTCGCTATTTTCCCTCTATTAGGAATAGGTGGTATTGAGTTATTTGTTGCAGAAGCACCTGGCCCAACTTCAGATAAATTACATCCTCGTATACGCGAAACGGCCAAGCGGTTGTGGTTTATATATGTAGGGCTTACAGGATTGTTGACGCTTGTGTTACTAGCTGTTGGGCTTAATTTTTATGAAGCAATCAATCATGCACTGACTACAATGGCCACAGGTGGGTTTTCTACCAAAAATGCCAGCATGGCTCATTATGATGTTCCTGCTATCCAATATCCAATCATCTTTTTCATGTTCTTAGCAGGTACCAACTACACAGTCATCTACTATGGGCTAAAGGGCAAGATGAAAAATGTGTGGAAAAGCGATGAATTTAAAGCCTATATTTTTATTGTAGCTGCTCTAACTGTTCTTGTAACACTTGTTGTAAAAAACAATACTGACCTGGGTTGGGAGAAGGCATTCCGCGACAGTATTTTCCAAATCGTCTCCCTTATCACTACTACTGGTTTTGTTTCTGCTGACTATACCAGTTGGGGTAATAGTATGACGATGCTCTTCTTTGTATTGATGTTTCTGGGCGCATGTGCAGGGTCTACAAGTGGAGGTATTAAATTGATTCGTCATCTGGTGTTTTTCAAAAACTCTTTTCTGGAGTTTAAGCGCATCTTACATCCAAGGGCTGTTGTTCCTCTCAAGTTGAATGGCAAGGTCGTTACTGGCCGTATTCTTACTCATATCATTATCTTTCTATTGCTTTATTTGATTTTATTTGTATTGGGTTCTATCATATTAGCGGGCATGGGCTTGGATTTTATGACGGCAATCGGAGCAGTTGCTACTTCTTTGGGCAACGTAGGCCCTGGTATTGGGAAGGTCGGCCCTGTGGATAATTTTGCCTGGTTATCTTCAGAAATTAAACTGGTATTGTCGTTTTTGATGTTACTGGGGCGCCTGGAGTTATTTACAGTGCTGGTATTATTCACCCCTTACTTTTGGAAATCGAATTAATCTCGCAATATTAATTTTTCGTCAATTCTCACCCTTTAGGTTGAATTTCTCATATCTCGCGATTACATTTGTAAACTACTTACCCTTGAAAATCTGTACATTACAAAGTCACAATTATGCTAATTGACGGACAGCACTATCGTACTATCTGGTTGAAAAACGATGATCCTACAGTTGTACAAATCATCGATCAACGCAACCTTCCTCATGAATTCAATATCGAAGATTTAAGAAGTCTCGAAGAGGCAGCACGGGCCATTAAGGAAATGCATGTGCGAGGTGCTCCACTTATTGGCTCCACTGCAGCTTATGGGATGTACCTCGCATTGCTCAATACTTCTGAAGAAGATATACAATCCGCTGCTCAATCTGCTGCAAATATATTAATGGCTACTCGTCCTACAGCCGTTAATCTGGCTCATGCGGTACAAGATGTATTGGCTGCTATCAGTGGAATCAGCGATAAAGAGGAAGCTGTATCTAAAGCATTGGAAACCGCTCACTTAATCACGGAGAGTAGCGTTAGTCATTGCCGTTCTATTGGAGAACATGGCCTCGAATTATTCCGTCAAATTCAGCAGAAAAAAGGAGTAAGAGTACCTATCAATGTGCTCACACACTGCAATGCCGGATGGATTGCCTGTATTGATTATGGCACAGCTACCGCACCTATCTATGCTGCCCATAAAGAAGGTATTAATGTGCACGTTTGGGTTGATGAAACTCGCCCTCGGAATCAGGGAGCTCGAATTACTGCTTATGAATTGGCTCAACAAGGAATCCCTCATACCGTCATAACAGATAATTCTGGTGGGCATTTAATGCAGCATGGCATGGTAGACCTCGTTATAGTTGGAGCAGACAGAGTAACCAGACAAGGAGATGCTGCCAACAAAATAGGTACTTATTTAAAAGCGCTAGCTGCTGCCGACAATGATATTCCATTCTACGTGGCGCTCCCTTCCTCTACCTTGGATTTTCAGCTTCGCGATGGGGTTAAGGAAATTCCTATTGAAGAACGTAATTCGGACGAAGTGCACTATATACAAGGCTGGTACAATGGCCGTATTTATAAAGTACGCCTCACTCCATTCGATAGCCCTGCCGGTAATCATGCTTTTGATGTAACGCCAGCTCGTTTGATTGATGGACTAATCACAGAAAGAGGAATCTGTGAAGCAAGTGAAGATGGAATCATGGAACTATTTCCTGAACAGAAACTACTTATTACGAGTTAAAAAGCCGCCTCAAAAACGATTCTATTCTAAAGAATCCAACTAAACTATTTTTTCTTGAGATCATCGATTCAAGATTAATATCGATGATCTCAAGAAAGCTTTTTACTTCATGTACACTTCCTGGTTTTCCGGGCGATAGCGCCCTGTAATTCTTCCTCCTGCACCGGTGGCATCCAATAATTCAGGAGTATAAGAACGATCCATATACACAGTACCAGGTCCCTGGCCTACCTGCTCCAGTATATTTTTAGCAAGTATGATACTGGTGCTACCTATATCATTAGTAGAAAACAAGCGAGCATCTCCTTCATTTTCTCCATTGATACCCACCACAACCAACTCATTGAGTTGCAGAGCATCACCCGACCAAGCTAATTCATAACTACCGCTACGATCTATAGTATCTATTGTTGAAGCGTAGTCTATGGTATGTACTTCAATGGTATTTTGAAAAGCATTCTCTTCTGTATCTATCCATTCGAAGGTGCCAGTATTTACAAAACCTGCATATTCTCTTTCATAGTATGCCAGTACGCGATTGAAAGTCAATTCATCTCCATTAAAACTCACCATACTTGGATCAGCTAATTCAAGACGAGTACCTAGTTCATTACCGAAGTGGAAAGTTGCGCGAGCATAGGTTTTATCTTCATTAGCATTGTAAAATAATTCGTAAACAGTAAATATGCGATCTTGATTAACATCATCTGAAGATTCAGAGTTACAACTGAATATAAACAAGGCCAATAACAGGCTTGCAAACAAAGAGGTCTTTTTCATAATGGAATGCGATTTTTTGAGTTAAATACCAGCCTATAATTACCTACAATAATTTTGTAATCGTAGCCTGGTGTAAGTGCGATTGTTTGTTAACTCAAACGAGGAAGCCTGTCCTTACCCGAAAGGGGAATTGTTAAAATTCACTTAAGAATCCTGGAAAGGGTGAGAAGTTTAGAGAAGTATTGCAAGAGAAATTATGATAGAACATGTTCAAAACCACAAAAGGCCCAAACCTAAGTTTGAGCCTTCTGCCTTAATTATCAATCAGCTTCAAATCGCAACCTCTACACTCCAAATGCTCTATCTACAATATCTGTTTGTTGCTGATCATGTACTTTTTTAAATCCGGTAGCTGGTGAAGCACTTGACTTACGAGCTACTAGATTTAATGTGACGTCAAGGTCTATTGCTCTATTAATAAGGATGGAACTCATATACTGCCATGCCCCCATATTAGAAGGTTCTTCCTGTACCCAGTAAGGAGTTGCATTTGGATAGCGTTCAAAAACTTTCTTAAGCTGGGTCACTGGTAGCGGATACAATTGTTCCAATCTTACAATAGCTACATCATCTCGTTTTTCTTGGCGCTTACGTTCCAGTAAGTCATAATAGATTTTACCTGTACACAGTAATAATCGCTTTATTTTCTTACCACTACGAGGACCAACCATTGCATCATCATATACTTCCTGGAAAGCATTTCCTTTCTCAAAATCTGAAATATCTGAAATACATTCAGGATGGCGTAGCAATGACTTAGGCGACATTATCACTAGCGGCTTACGGAATGGACGCGCTAATTGCCTGCGTATTAAGTGGAAGAAGTTTGCTGGTGTTGTTACATTTGCAACTGTCATATTGAACTCCGCACATTGCTGTAAGAAGCGCTCCAGGCGAGCACTTGAATGTTCTGGCCCCTGGCCTTCATAACCATGAGGCAACAACATTACAAGGCCACTCATTCGCTGCCATTTACTTTCTGCCGCTGTAATATATTGATCAACTATTGTTTGGGCTCCATTGTAGAAATCACCAAATTGAGCTTCCCAAATCACCAGTGTGTCTGGAGTAGCTAAGGAATAACCATATTCAAAGCCCAGTACTGCAAACTCAGAAAGTAAGGAATTATAGATTCTAAACTTACCTTGATCTTCCTGAATATGATTTAGGCGGTTATATGCTTCATAAGTCTTTGCATCATAAATAACTGCATGACGGTGAGAGAACGTACCTCGACGAACATCCTGCCCACTCATTCTCACATCATGTTTTTCGGTAAGAATGCTACCATAAGCAAGTAGTTCACCCATAGCCCAATCCAGCTTGTTATTATCCAGCAATTTTTGCTTACCCTTGTATAAGCGCTTCACCTTACTGAGAGGTGTGAAGCCTTCCGGGGTATTCATTAAATGCTCAATCATGCTATCTATCCGCTTCCGATCAATCCCTGTCTCAGGAGAGCTTAGGAAATCTTTAGGGTCCGTCGTTTTAGTAAGTGCACGCCATGCTTGTTCAGGCTCCTGATATTCGTATGGAAGTGGTTTTTCACGCACCTCATCAAGGCGTTTTTGTAAATGCCCCCAGAATTCTTTTTCCAGTTCTTCTGCTAGTTGCTTATCAATATCTCCTCTATCCATTAATATCTTGGAATAGATTTCTCGGGGATCAGGGTGCTTATTAATGAAAGTATACATCTCTGGTTGGGTAAACTTGGGATCATCTCCTTCGTTATGTCCATGCCTGCGATAGCACACCAAATCTATAAACACATCATTGTTAAACTTCTGACGATACTCTACCGCAAATTCTACAGCATATAAAACTGCTTCTGGATCATCTCCATTAACGTGGAAAACCGGAGCCTGTACCACATTAGCAGCTCCCGTGCTATAAGTAGAAGATCGAGCTTCATCAAAATCAGTCGTAAAACCTATCTGATTATTAATTACTAAATGAATAGTTCCTCCTGTAAAATAGCCATCCAATTGGCTCATTTGCACGGTTTCGTACACAACCCCCTGCCCAGCAACTGCCGCATCACCATGTATTAAGATAGGTAGAATACGATCGTAATCGCTATCATAAAGGAGGTCTGCTTTAGCACGGGAAAAACCTTCTACTACAGGGTTGACCGATTCGAGGTGAGAAGGATTGGGTACCAGTTTGAGATGTACTTTTTTCCCAGAGGGTGTTTCCACCTGAGAGGAGAAGCCTAAATGATATTTCACATCTCCATCTCCAAAACTTAAATCAGGAACAGCAGTACCTTCAAATTCATTAAATATCTGACCGTAGGTTTTCCCCATGATATTGGCCAGTACATTCAATCGGCCACGGTGAGCCATACCAATTACTACCTCTTCTACTTTATCTTCTGCACCTTTACTAATGATCCCGTCCAAACCAACGATTGCCGTTTCACCTCCTTCAAGTGAAAAGCGTTTTTGTCCGATATATTTGGTATGCAGGAAACGCTCAAAAATTACAGCACCATTCAGTTTTTCCAGTATCCTACGTTTCTTCTCGATATTATGGTCATAGCCATTGTCAGGAGTTGATTGTTCTATCTTTTCTCTGATCCAACGACGCTTGGCACGATCTTGAATGTGATGATACTCTATTCCTATATTGCCACAATATACTTTGCGCATCTGCGCAATTATTTGCCGCAAAGTCGCATTACCTAAGCCAACTTCATTGCCTGAAGCAAATACAACATCCATATCTGCATCTGACAGCCCAAAATCATTTAAGTCTAGATTGGGCCTGCGATCTCTGCGTGCGCGAATGGGGTTAGTAGTAGAGAGTAGGTGCCCGCGGTTACGAAATGCCTTTATCAAGGCCAACACCTTAAATTCTTTATTTAATACTTCTGGCGAAAGAGTCTCCGTTGTAGCAGCTCTTTCCTGCCCATTTCCACTATGAGCAAAATCAAATCCTTTAAAAAATGCCCGCCAGCTTTCTTCAACCTGTGCAGGGTCCTGTTGGTACTGCTCATACATTGCCTCTATGACCTTTGGATGAGCATTGCTTATAAAAGAATAATCGTTCATCGCTTCTATTTAGACTTAGCCTTCCTTTTCGGCTCTTTATATAACATGAAATATATACAAAAATATATACGTCCGCAAAATTAGGCTAATACTACGGGGGGAAAAAGTCTATTGACCGAAAAAAACTATAAAAAAGGAAAATATACTTCCGGCTTACATTATAGAATGAATTCCTATTGGCCATATATACAAAATCCCGAACCTCAGTTTTCCAAGATTCGGGATTGATTATTCTTTAATAGTATCTGATTAATTATACCCAGTACCAAAAATTACGCCGCGTGCGCCACATTGTGATTGTGCAATACCACCAACTCCAAAAGTAACCTCCAGATAGAAACCTACTCTAAATGGGCGGGTTTCTTCATAGGTGTCATAAGTTGTGTAGAAAGTTGGATAACCTTCCGCCTGCCCTTCATCAGATATCAGATCTGTCAAAGCATATTCTGCACGGATTCCAGTCTTTACGGTTAACACCTTATTAGAGGTTACAAAACCTCCAACGCCAAAGGCTGCAGAGTAATAACGGTCAGTATACTTATCATTCACTTTTGCCCACTCGGTACCTAATGATTGTTGCGCTTCATTGATAATAGTAGACTTACCTCCAGCTTCAAGGAAAGCACCATTATCACGATACCAGCGATACATCAAATAAATGTCTGTGCTCTGCCATTCTATATTTACTGCCTGATTCATCGTTCCTCCACGGTAAGTCATAGACTGATGGTGAGTGTTGGAAAGTATTTCAAAGTTCAGGCCGTGATAATCACCAAAGTTTATGCACGCCAGCCCTCCTACTGAAGTCCCTAAGCCAAGCGAACTATCATGTTGGGAGTCACTACTGATATTTGCATTGGTAAAACCAGTGAAGCCCATCATACCTTTAGCTCCTAATTCAAGCCATACCTGGGCATCTGCCTGAAAGTTTAAGACAAAAGCCAAAAAAAATAATGTAAAAATCTTTCTCATAGATACGGAATTCTTTTTTGCGTATGTGTAACTTAAAACATTCCTGTTTTGCTTATCGGGGCGTTAAGATACTATTTGTTCCTGTATTTATTGTGATCACAGAAATTGGTTTAACAATTTGCCAGAAGTATGACATGTTTTCGACCACAAGACAAATAAAAATTAGCGCAGGGCTTTTCTTTTAGAACAATAAGTCTTACTTTTGCCCCTCGTTTGAAAATAGACAGATAAATCATTTAATATGGCACACCATCAGTCAGCAAAGAAGCGTATTCGTCAGGATGCTAAGCGTCGTGTACATAACCGCTTTTATAAAAAGACTACTCGTACGGCTATTCGCAGCCTGCGTAGCATGGAAGATAAAGCAGAAGCAGAGAAGTTCTTGCCAAAGGTAATTAG
Organism: Chitinophagales bacterium; assembly: GCA_022360175.1. GTDB lineage: Bacteria > Bacteroidota > Bacteroidia > Chitinophagales > Saprospiraceae > JAKSDI01. The sequence goes on along the minus strand of JAKSDI010000264.1, from coordinate 13,008 downwards.
CATGGTAGACAGATTGGCTAAGCGTGGTAACTGGCACAAGAATAAAGCTTCTAACCTTAAGAGCAAATTGACGAAGCACGTTGCAAAACTTGCCTAATTTCTAGCAAGTTTTTATACCAAAGTGGTTTGTCTATTTCGGAAAGTGTATTTCTGCCTAGCAGGGATACACTTTTTGTGTTGTTATTTAATACGATGACAACTTGCTTTATTTTTTTAAGCTAACGGGAAAATTCCAAATATTCCTTCTCCCATTATAAATGCCAATTTGTACAATATTCTTTTCTATTTCTGATATAGCTGCTTTTTCAATTAAATCATGAATATTGATATTTTTAAATTCATGTAACATCACTTCTTTTTCTATAAATTTTCTCCCAACCACCCTAAGTTTTATTTTCAACTCAGAGCTTTCAGCTGAATTTTTATACAAGGGCAAAACTTCCAATTTGTGGAATTCATTGAGTGCTACTTTTTGTGTATCAACGACCATTCCATTTAATAATAACTCGACTTTCCATATTTCAGCTTTTCCACTCTCTGGGACTTGTTTGATAAATTCTCCTCCATCCCATATTTCAATATATTCAACCTCACCTCCTACACTATAGAAGAGCCATTTCCCATCCATTACACTACAATATCCTCGTTTATAGATATCATTCCAGTCATCTGTCGGGTTTTCCTTGAATTGTCCTTTCAATTTCAGCTTCCCATCCGGATAAAACTCTTTATAGTATCCAACCCCACAATCCGTACAGGAAACTGCTTCTGATAATAAAATATCGTTTTCATCATAGGATTTCAAAATACATGGGCAGCAAGTCGACATATCGTCCCATGTATCATGGTACTTATCATATACTGATTTAGATACTTTCCTATTATTGACTGTATAAGTATTTATTCCTCCATCTCTTGAAGAACTCATACTAACAGAATAAAATTTTACAACCTTTAAATCTTCGTAAACAGTATTTATATCATCTATTTGAGCGCATAGATTAGTTGAATTTGACAGCATTAAACTATATGCGATAAAAGCTTTAATGCTCCAAGTAAAGATTTTCATATTCTGTTTATGTTACAATTGATATTAAATTCACCTATTCTTCTTCAACCTTAAGGGAAAGTTGATAAGCCAGCGCCATCTTTAATTGCCCATAAGTGTAAGTGTCTTCGAAATGTGCTTTAATTTCAGAAAGCCTAACCTCTTTCATCTCGCCTGCATACTTAATAATAGCTTGTACATCCTCTATTGGAAGGAAATCTGTAACATCAATAGTTCTCTGTTCTATAAAATGCGATAAGTGGCCTTCTATAGTAGCCGTTGTTAAGCTTCTTTCCTCTGCGATTTCTTCTATTGATTTCCCTTGCTGGTACAATTCATAAGTAATTTGCTTGGTATCAGGTTTGGGTGGTTTAGATAATGGAATGGTTTCCTGATATGGAATATCTTTTCCCGGCTCTACACCATTAGCATCACAATAATCCAATACCATTTCAATCAATTCTTCTCCATACTTTTTCAGCCTGCTAGGGCCAATACCATCAATGCTCTCTAATGAACCTCGACCAACTGGCAGGCTCTCAGCAATTCCCCATAGTGTTTTTGTAGGAAGAATTCGATACATTGGCAAGCCTTCCTCTTTTGATAATTCGGACCGCCATTTGGTCAGGATGCGCAGTAGTTCAGGATGAGCGCTTGTAGACGGGCCGGTTCTTACGCCTGGTTCTTTGGCAGTCCTTCTTACTGGGCTTTTCTTAAAATCTATATCGGCATCTGCCTTTAATCGAAGGTAATCTTTTGAAGAAAATCCTTTTTGTGCCATTCGTAAACACAATTGTTTAGTAAATAGCTCTTTTTGAAGGTTTTCCAAAGCTTCTTCTGCCAGCCCTTTTACTTTCTGGTTATCAGTGACAATATTTATTTTATTGGCTGTTGTTTTTACAGCATCCGTTAGCTGTACATAAAACCAATTAGCAGCCTTGCCTATTCGCTCCTGCAATGCTTCATTTCGTTCTGGTAGGCCTTCCTGCTGAAAGTATCGCTGCAACTGAAATAAAAACTTACGCTCTACAGGATATACCTCTTCTACTATTTTGTCCAGTTCCTTAAATGGTTCCATTGCTCCAGGCAATAGACTACTTTCATACTCCATCAACACTCGGCGCATGCGATCCATATATTTGCGAAAAGCACTAAAATCAAATAAATCTACAATTTGCGATTGCTGAAAAGCAGTTTTAGCTATATTTAGTTGGGCTTCATTGGGTGCATTCTCTTCGGCTACTTTTGAAAAATGACGAACTTTATTGTCCGTCCTCACACTGGAATAGGTAATTTTTGATCGTAAAATAATTCCCTCAAAACTCTTACATCTACTTAATGCTACATATACCTGTCCATGTGCAAAGGCCGCTTCTGCATCCAATATTACTTTCTCAAAAGTCAATCCCTGGCTTTTATGAATAGTAATAGCCCATGCCAAACGCAATGGGTATTGCACAAAAGTACCAATGACCTCTTCTTCTATTTCCTTGCTAGATTCATTGAGTTTATATTTTCGGTTGGACCACTCAGCAGGTAATACATCAATGGGCGATTCATCCCCAGGGCATTGCACCAATACCTCCTCTTTATTTATTTTAATGACCTTACCAATTTTACCATTATAGTACCGCTTATCAGGAGTAAGATCATTTTTGATAAACATAACCTGTGCCCCTACCTTTATTTCCAGTTCCTGCTCTGCCGGATATGAATGAGGAGGAAAATCCCCATCTACTACAGCTTCGTATTTAATCGTTTTCCCTGGCAGAACAGCCAGTTTTTTCTGATTGATAGACTGAGCGGTAGCATTGTGAGTAGTAAGCGTGATATAAGATTCGTCATCTTGAATTTTATCGGCTGGTACATATCGGCTATTGAGCTGGCTTAATACTTCATCATCCATTTGATTGTTGCGCACCCGATTGAGTAATGCAATAAAATCAACATCAGACTGGCGGTAGATATGTTTAAGTTGAAGTGTTATAGGTTCTGTCTTTTGTAATGCATGGCTACTAAAAAAATAAGGCGTTTCGTAATGCTCACGCAACAAATCCCAGTCGTGGTCTTTCACCACAGGAGGCAACTGATGTAAATCACCAATCATCAGTAATTGTACTCCTCCGAAAGCTTGAGATGAATGGCGATAGCGCCTCAGCACATCGTCGATACCATCTAGCAAATCTGCTCGCACCATACTGATTTCATCTATGATCAGCAAGTCGAGACTGCGGATAAGCTTAATCTTGCGTTTGGTGAATCGTCGTTGGCGTGCAGATTCTCGTGCATTACCAGGCGAAAAAGGCCCAAAAGGTAATTGAAACAAAGAATGTATCGTCTGACCACCAGCATTAATAGCCGCAACTCCTGTAGGAGCCACTACTGCCAATCTTTTAGGAGGCGTATCTTTTAGGCGATGTAGGAAAGTTGTTTTACCTGTCCCTGCTTTTCCTGTGAGAAAAATACATTTATTGGTAAAACAAACGTACTGGTATGCCAATTCCAGCTCCTTGTTAGTCGTTTTGTTTGGTTCCATGAGTAATTCTATCAGATAAAAGACTTCACTCCCAGGCAATTGCATAATGCCTGGTATTCTATTTTAGCGCTTTATAAATATCTTTTACAATCAAGTTTCCTTCTTCCAAGACAGGCACAGAGGCTTCGCTGTCAACAAATTCTTCAATTAACCAGGTTCCCTTCATATCCTGCTTTCTGTAACTAATCACTCGCTGCTCCCGACTATCTATGTACAATAATTGTTGCAAAGAAGGAATTGTCTTATATCGCTGAAACTTTTGCCCCAGGTCAAAGTTATGTGTGCTTTTTGATAAGACTTCTACTAAAAATATTGGGTTGGCAATAGCTTTCATCTCTCCACGGATTGAAATCTTTTCTGGCTGGCCTTTTATAATACTACAATCAGCATTATAATATTTTTTCCCTTCTCCAGGGAGGTGCAAGGCAAGATTACTTCCGTAAACCTTATAAGATTGATTTGCTAATAGATTTCCTAAAAGGCGAATTATTTCACCTACAAGTGCTTCGTGTTCTTCTGTTCCATAACCCATAAAAGAGAGCATTTTTCCCTCGTCGTATTGCACAGGATATTCTCCTTTCTCTAGTATATTAAGAAAAGTATCCCAATCGGCCTCCACTATAAATTCTTCACCATAAGGGAGACGTTCTTCGAGGGTGAGCGGTATTTTAATTGCTGTATCAGGCATAAAAAACTATTGTAGTGCAGATCAAAAGATAAACTACTCGTTTTTTGATCATTTCGTAACTGAAAAGATACGCTTTTTTTGGCAACAGGACAAGGTAAAGATTAATACATAGGTATAAAACAAACACCGGTGAAATACAAATTCAGGTGCAATGATCGCAAAATCAAACCTTAGTAAATTTGCGATAAAATTACACCTTTTGTATTGTTATTCCAGCCTAAACTTCACCGGCAGCTTGAATTGTACTTTTACTACTTCATCATTCTGTACGCCAGGATTCCATTCAGGCAACAGTTGGATCACTCTCAAGCACTCTGCCTCTACATCTGCACACAGGCCGCGAATGGAAATAATATCACGGAGGGTACCATCTTTTCCAATATTAAAAGAAAATAAAGCAGTGCCTTCTATTCCATTCTCCCTTGCAAAACGAGGATAATTTATTTGCGAATAGATATTTTGTAGCATTTTCAAATCACTACACTGCTTTCGGGCTTTCAAATCCTCCTCATCGCAGCCTTTCAGCATAGGCATCTGCTGGATCATTTTAATGGTATCTATAGGATTATCAGTCTCGAAATATTTTTCGCTGATCAGTTCACCTTTCTCATAAGTACGCATAATCACCAATCGTCCCTCGGAGTCGAAAATTTTGGCAATCCCATGCAATTCATTATTCTGATAGTTCCGTTCCTCTACGACCTGACCTAATGTATCCAGCCATACCCACTGACCATCTTTTTGCCCATTGGCATAAGTCCCTCTGCGCTTTTGTCCCAGATCATCGAAAGGATAGTAGGTCCAGGTACCTGCCTTTTTTCCATTCTTATATAGTCCTTCTTTCCAGGGACGGCCATCATCATACCACTCTTTGTATATTCCATCGCGTTCTTTAAATCGGCGATCAGCATAGGTTATATAATGGGTCAATATCTTCTTTTCAGGATAATATACTTTTTTAACAAACGATTTCTCTGCCGTTTGAATGTTTATATAATGAACATCCCCTCCCATAAACACTTCAGAGGCTCCAATCTGATCATTATAGTACTTCTTGACAGAGCGTTGTGCACGGAGGTTGATTGAAAGAATCGTTATCAATAGTAAAGTAAAAATTGTTTGTTGCATTCCTTTTGGTTTATGGTTGTATATATGAATGCTGTTTTCTAGTAATTCGTTACGGTGAGCAGTTAAAAAATCTACTTAGCTCCATTTAAAGGCACTTCTCATAAACTCTCTTTCATGGCGTGATATTCCAATTTCTTCTGCTTTTTGATGCCATTTTGATATCACTTTCTTAAGGCTATCCAAAATGTCTTTCATTTCAGTCTTACTCAATTGAAAATACACTCCTACGCTCATCAACAAATCAAAATCCAGTGCATTATCATCCATATCAATATTTAAAGCCAATCCTTGTTTATCCGTCGATGGATTGATATCATAAGCAGGTGATAGCACCCATCCTTTTTTTGTAAGCAAGAAGCCATGATTTCTAAGATGATCGTCTGTATTTGAAATAGCAATACTAAAAGCTATTCTTTTCCATAATTGGTGAAGATTAGCTGAAGGTTCGGCTCCATTGTATTGAATAAATTCTGCAATTTCTAAATAACTAGGCATATAGCCTTTCAATATTTCTTCATTATAGCCTAACATAGTCATTGCTGAGGCAAAATGGATTCTTTCTTTTTTCTCCCTGTCAAAACGCTTGGTAAAAAAAGTATGGTACTTGCCTGATAGTTTCTCAATATTTGACTTAGACATATCAATACCCGCTTCAGTAGCCAATGTATAAGCTAAATACTCCCAGGCACCTTTGTCTATCTCGTCATTTTTTGATGGAAATTTTGCAATCCACGGATGAGACATCTCATCAAGAATGTTTGCCTTTGGCCTTGCTCCTCCCAAAGAAGACCCCGGTGCGATAAGAACGTTTAACCATTTTTGCAATCCCTCTACATCACCTTCCTCTTCTACTTGTTCTACTGCATACTGTAATGTCCTTACACTAGACCAGGGAGGGATGGAGTAATGCGGGTTATCATCTAAGAATGGGCCATCAGGGATTAATTTAAATCTTAATGCCCCCATTCTGCTCCCATCAAAAACACCCAATAAATAGTCAATGTCATATAATACAGGTACTGAAGTTTTCGAAATACGTGCATTCTGAACCGCTCTTCTCTTTAATAAAGTCCTTCCCCATCGATCAGGCATTGAATCCAGAAATATCCCAAAATTTTCTTTATTCAGTGGATATTGAAGCCCAGTGTACCAACCAATATCGGGATCTAGCAAAATTTGCTCTTCTGAATGTATCCATCGAGCATCATACTCAAAACTAAAAGCCTTCCTTCCTTTAGCCTGATGCGCGGATAATACACCGATACACTTGGGAGCATTCATTCCTCTCCAATGGGCATATACCCAGATATCAGTCTTATTACTTTGTTTAGCCATTACTATTTCTTTGACAGCAATTCCAAATCCTGCAACTTCCTACCGAACTCATCATCAGCTGCCAACTTCAGGAAATCATTATGCAGGCCTAATACCCGCAGTACATTAAAATAGGCGCCTATTGATACACTAGGTTTTCCCTGTTCTATATAATACAAAGTTGTCCTATCCAGCCTAGCTCTTTCTGCAACCTGCACGGTAGTTAATTTGCGTCTTTTTCTTGCTAATTTTATTTGTTCCCCCATTTGACTCAATATTTGCTGATGTCGAGGGAAAAGTATTTGTTTTTTCGGAACAGACATGTTGATTATTTTCAACAAAAATAGCTTTTTTGTTGAAAATAATCAACATTTTATTCATACCTCACGATATATATCATATCTATAATACTTTGGCCGCGTATCCACCCGCACATGCAACCAGTATACTCCCATACCGGCGGTACTCAACCAACGCCTACCTTGTTGAATGCTTGCCTGATAAATCTCTCCTACCCTTTGCCAAAAGACATCTTGTTGAAGTGCAGGAGCATAGCGTACAAAATTGCCGAGATGGTTATAGTACTTAGGTTCAGCTTCTGGAGTAGGAGCGATAAGATGTGCGTCGCCTCTTAGATTCGGAAAATCAACAACCTGCTTTGCTTTTGAAAAATACTCTGCAAAAGTATCTGGCTCTGCCTTCATTCTATGGGCTAAACGGTTTTTTATCAATACAAATTCATAAGCTTGATCCACAGTAGCAGCAGATATTGGAGGGTGTTCCCAAAAGTAACCTTCAAAGGCTGCCTCAGCTAGCACCGTATTGTAAAAAGTACGGAAGGGAGATTTATGTATTAAGTTGTCGATGAAAATTTGAAAGCTTATAGGAATGCCATCTTGTGTTATTTGAAAGTGATGTACGTTATCTTGTTGATGAGTGCTTACTTGCCACATGAAGTATCTTTTTTAAATTCCAGAATCTCTTTTTTTAATTGATCTTTATCTTCCAAATTAAAATTGTAGGATATTACTTCTTCTCTTGGCTTCCAGAATCCCTTCATATACCGCTTAAGAACCGAAATCGTTGCCAGATCCTCACTTTGTATAAACGTCATTAGCTCTTCTTCTACCAGCATATCAAAACGTGTGATTCCCACTCCCATAGAGGGAGAAAAATCAGTTCTTATATCTCGGTGATCTGTTTCTATCTCTATCTCCTTCGATTTGCTGGAAAACTGGACTTTCAATTCATCCATTTCTGCCCGAAACTTTCCAATAATAGTCAGCTTCATAAACAAATACCCACAAGCATTATAACAACTGACATATAATTGCCCGCTTTCACCACTTGCAATTAGATTGCCTTTGAAGTTATTAATATCACGGGCATACATTTTATCTTCAGCCTTACGAAGCTGACGATTGATGTGGTTGGGGTTGGTATACATATTAATTTTTTTTGTTTAAAAATTTTCTGTGGTTCCATAATATTTCCTATCAGTGGCAAAAAGTATCATGTTTGTTTCATTTGGTATTATTGATATAACGAAAAATAAGTGAGGAAAAGTTTTTATTAAGGACAACGCAACTCAATTAAGAAATTAAATAGCTTCAACTCGTACAAACCACACAATGTTTATTACTGCCAATTTTTTAATATGTAACATTTAATATAAATTTACTTTGACAAACCTCAAACCCCATGCCTAAAGTATTTTCAAATATAGCATTAGCTATTTTATTACTTGTCTCTTACTCTTCTTACAGTCAGAATGACAGTTTAATTAATGAAATAAATTTCTTCCAAGAACGAATGGAGCTTTACCAAAAATGGTTAAGTCACTCTGGTTTAGGAGGCATACTTAAAACGAAGCAACTAGATGTGAATGAAGCACATCTTACGCTTTATCTGGAAATTCCATATTCTGATATTGATTCAATTTTTAGCGCATGGAATTTCTTAAAACGAGAATACGAAAAATCAAGCCCTATAACTTTAGAGCAACAACTACTTTATAAGGCTATTCACTTAATGGATGTTGACCAAGCACAAATCAGGGTAGCAATCTATGATAATTACGATTCTGAAACATCCTTCTTCTTTAGAGGAATTTTTTTCCACAATGGAAAAGTACAAATCAAAGAGGACAATCCTAAATCTAAAATTCGGACTGTCACTTTTTCTGCTGACCAATTAGAAGGAGATTCTAAAAAAATAACAGTTAGCAAGTTCGACACTCTTTATAATAAATCTAAAGTTTTTTCCCTCATCTATGAATTTGCCAAACACAATTTTGAACAAAAAAAGCGCAAGAAATGCGAATACCGAAACCCTCAAGTAACACTCTTGGAAAAGAGTGAAACGCTTAGATTTGAGGTAGTAGATTTGTGTAGAGAAGTACTCACCGATGCGGCTAATCCAATTTTATGTGATCTCTTGAAGAAAATACCCAACTATGATTGCAATTGGATAAAACGTGAAAAACTTACTATTCTAATAGCATATGAAGAAATTCCTAATGGTTTTAACATACATATTACAATCGATGGAATGTACGGATCAGGTATGTATGAAAATGTAGGGCGAAGTGGATACTTTAGCATGGAAGTTGATTTCGATGAATACTTAGAACGATATGCTGATTCTTTTAAAGAATTAATACGGCAGGAAATTTTAAGCAAGGACTAAACATTCACTATGGATATTACCCCTACAGAAATAAAACAGCTTATTGCAGAGAATAACTTGAAACAGGCTATTATACAACTACATAGCCTAACAGAACAACTTGGCCTAGCAGATCTAAATAATCAAATAGTAATTCAATCCAGCAGACTACAGCAATACGAGAAGGAAAAAAACTTAGGCTCTACAGATTATTCAGACTTAGCTAGAACCCGGGTTAACATTAGCTTAGCTCTTCTTAATCTTGTCGATCAAATACAAAAACACACAGTAGATAATAGCATCCCGCATAAAAAACTACCTGGAATTAGCGAACGTAAATTCAAAAAACAAATAATGTGGTTGCTGATAGCAGGTAAACTATCGATTTTCCTATTCATATTTACGATCTGGCAGTCAGGTGGGCTAACGTTTGATGGTTTTCTTGGAACAATGGGAATTGTTTTTCCTGTTTTTGCTACATATTTATCTTTAAGTTATCAAGAAATTCTTAAAAATCGACATCAACATATTTCCAACGATAAACTACGTGTTAATCGAAGTGTACAAGTTTCTTCTTTTCTGTTTTTTGGCGTTTATTACCTTGGAATATTTTTAGTCTTGTATCTTAATACTATTGGTGCAATTCCTGACCCTGGCAAACAGAATATGCAGGGAATTCCCAGTTATAAGAACCTTTTTGCTATGCTGGCACTTGTCGAAAGCTTCGTAGGAGTATATATAGGTAAAATAGTTTTCACCTTATTTAAAGAAAAAATGTAATAATTTAATCTTAAAACTACCCCAATGAAATACTTGCCATTATTACTAATCTTAAGTTTCCCTTTATCCCTATGCTGTCAAGAATTCGCTATTGACGATTCTAGTGACCCTACTGTATACAGTTTGGCTATAGGTATTTCAAACTATAATGAAGAACGCATCAATGATTTACAATACGCACACAATGATGCAATTATATTCAAAAAGTACATTGAAAATTGTTTTCCAAGAGCAAAAACTTATCTATATACCGATTCATTAGCAGATGAAACATCTATCGAAATAGCTCTAAATGACATTCTCATTGATGTCAACAAAGGGGATACTGTTTTCTTTTTTTTCTCAGGACACGGAGATTGTGACAATAAACAATCGAATGACCCTGGTTATTTACTTTCATATGAGACAAAACCTAATAGTTATTTCGTAAGCGCACTTTCTGTAAGAAGACTATATGATATATTGAAGTCTTGTACATTAAAAAAAGAAGCGGAAGTTTTTATCTTCCTGGATGCATGTCGATCAGGTTCTCTTTTAAAAGATAATCCAGAAGGGTCTGGTATTTCACTCAATACACTTCTTGAGTTATTTGAAAAGCATACTCTCTTTGTTTCTTGTAAACCAGATCAATCTTCGATAGAGTTATCTAAGTACGAACATGGATTGTTTTCTTATTTTTTGATAAAAGGCTTAGAAGGAGATGCAGATATAGATGACGATCATATCATATTAATTGATGACCTTCGAAATTATTTACGTGATCAAATTAAAAATGAAAGCAATGAAGGGCAAATACCAATGCATCGAGGTGATCCTGATAAAAAAATAATTACATGTTCCAGTAATGTAATAATGCCACAAGCTGAAAATGATCTAAGTACTTTTTCTAAGCCACGACCTAAAGGTAATAACGCTAATCCGAACCACTCAGATAAAGACACTTCTACTACAGATGTAAAACAAATTTTTAAAAACTTTCAGGAATCAATAAAAGACAAGCGAATCATTGAACCTGCTGATTCTTGTGCTTATCACTATTATCAAATTTTTCCTTCTGATGAATCCTATGCTAAAACAAAAGCAAAGATGAAGATTAGGGTGCTTGAGGAATTAAAATCAAGTTCTACTAAGATCATCTTAGAATACATAGATAATGGGATCAAAAATATTGATCAATTTGAATGTGGTAACACCATTAATCATTTAAACAAAGCATTGGATATCCTCACCTCTGATGATTATTTCTTTAGCCTCTTTAAATCCAGATTATTATTCACAAGTGCTTTACAAACACATTATGATGATTCACATGATTGGCTATTAGCTATCAACTCTTTAGAAAAAGCTATTGAACTGGAACCTCTTGCAGGTTATTTATACAATGAATTGGGTGTTGCAAATGTATTCAACAATAATCTGGAAAAAGCAAAATACAGTTTTTATAAAGCAACCCAATTATCGGCGAAATGGGGAACCCCTATTTTACATTATTATGATCTCAAAGACTGGGAGTATGCACAAAAACAAAATGATGTCATAGCGTATGAGGAATATAAATACAACAACTCTAATGGCTTTTTTGTGAAAAATGCAAACGATAAAATATCTAAACTAAATGATGTCAATAACTCCTCTAATCAAATCATGGACTATGCTCTTCTTATCGCAGTAGAGAACTATGATGCTCCAGAAATTTCAAGTAATACTTCTTTAAAAAAAGTTGATCTTCTTGAGAAAGAGTTAAACCGTAGTTATGGTTTCAAAGTAGATACTTTATACAATCCTTCCCTTTTCGAAATAGTCAGAAAATTGGATTTTATTCAGTATGCATATGAAAATCATAAACTAAGCCCCTTTGGACAATTTCTATTTTATCTAGATGGTGTCGGATATGAACTAAAAGAAACAGGAGCAAGCTTTTTTCTGCCAAGGGATGTAACTAATGATAAAAACATTACTCTTAAAGCAATTAATTATGATTCTTTAATAGTGAGTTTAGATGCGATCAAATGTGATCATATTTTATTAGTAAACAATGCCGATAGTGGTCAGCTAATTGACGCAAGGGAAATAAACAAGTTCATTAATACACAGAATACCCCCCAAGAATTAGCCACCACTCATAGAGTATCTAAATCAAGATTATTACTTTCAACTAATTCAAATCATTCTTCTGATTTTATCAATGATTTGATAACTTCTTTAAACCGTCACTATCCTCATCTTAATTCCGTAACTACTATTCATGAAATAGCATCATCACTTGAATCTCACAATTATTTATTCAAACAATTCAGTACCAATGATGAAAATGCCACATTTGTTTTTACAAATAATGTATACAGACCTGAGTTCACTCAATACTTGTTAAAGAAAAACACTATATCTAATAAAAACAGATACACAAACAAAACCTTTGGAGGAGGGTCAGGGGTTATTCATGTAAATATTAATGCCCATGAACAAGGAAATGGATTGTCGTGGTCAACCCCTATAACTTCATTACATACCGCACTAGATCGCGCTAAGGCAGGAAATACAATCTGGGTAGCTGCTGGTAAGTACTTCACTACAAAAGATAATGATCAAAACAAATCTTTCGTAATACCTCAAGGTGTAAAAATATATGGTGGATTTGCAGGTACAGAGACTGATATTAATCAGCGCAATCTAGAAAATAACTTCACAGTATTAAGTGGCGAAATCGCTGACAAGCAAAATGCATATGATAATGCATTCACTGTTGTAACAATCAAGCATGCTAACCAATATACTCTTCTTAATGGCCTAGTGATTGAGAAAGGAAATGCAATTGGTAATGCAGGAACAGCTGAAGGCTGTGGTGCT